>NZ_JAUSXF010000001.1:1976325-2635101 GCF_030816475.1 Arthrobacter pascens
TTGAATGGCTGGGCGGAAACTGGTGGGCATTGTGGCTCACTGTTTTCCTCGCTTTCGCGGTGATCGAGATGATCACCCTCGACTTGTTCTTCATCATGCTCGGCGGCGGAACGCTGGCTGCCCTCGTCGCGGATTTTGCCGGAGCGGACCTCTGGCTGCAGATCATCGTCTTCTGTGTCGTGTCCCTGCTGATGATCGCGTTTGTCCGCCCGGTGGCCCTCAGCCACCTGAAAAAAGGACCTTCCGAGCAACGCACCAACGTGGACCGGCTCATCGGCGAGCAGGCCCTCGTGATGGAGCCTGTCAGCCCGATGGGCGGCCTCGTGAAGATCGGCGGCGACGTCTGGAGTGCACGCTCCGAAAGCGGCGCCCTGGCCGCCGGCCAAAAGGTAGTGGTCTCAGCAATTGACGGAGCGACGGCGGTCGTCTCCGCCCGGCCGGAAACCGCCAACCCGTCCTAGATACAGCTTCACTAACAACTGGGGAATAAGGAGATGTATGGATAACGCTGGAGGTGCCGCGGTGGCCATTGTGCTGGTGGTCCTGATTGTGTTCGTGATTATTGTCCTGGTCCGCTCCGTGCGTATCATTCCGCAGGCGAGGGCCGGAGTTGTTGAGCGGCTGGGCAAGTACCAGAGGACGCTTAATCCCGGCCTGACCATCCTGATCCCCTTTGTGGACCGGCTCCTGCCGCTCCTGGATCTGCGGGAGCAGGTGGTGTCCTTCCCACCTCAGCCGGTCATCACCGAGGACAACCTGGTGGTGTCGATTGACACAGTGGTCTATTTCCAGGTCACCGATCCCCGTGCGGCCACCTACGAGATTGCCAACTACATCCAGGCCGTGGAGCAGCTGACAACCACCACGCTGCGTAACGTCGTGGGCGGATTGAACCTGGAAGAGGCATTGACCTCCCGGGACCAGATCAACGGGCAGCTTCGGGGGGTTCTCGACGAGGCGACCGGCCGGTGGGGCATTCGTGTTTCACGGGTTGAACTGAAGGCCATCGATCCACCGCACTCCATCCAGGATTCAATGGAGAAGCAGATGCGGGCCGAGCGTGATCGCCGTGCTGCCATCCTTACCGCCGAAGGCACGAAGCAGTCAGCCATCCTGACTGCCGAGGGCCAGCGGCAGGCGTCAATCCTTGCCGCTGAGGGTGATGCCAAGGCGGCCATCCTGCGCGCCGACGGTGAGGCGCAGGCCATCCAAAAGGTCTTCGACGCCATTCACAAGGGAAACCCCGACCAGAAGCTGCTGGCTTACCAGTACCTGCAGACGCTTCCCAAGCTGGCCGAGGGGTCATCCAACAAGCTGTGGATCATTCCAAGCGAGGTCGGCGAGGCCCTTAAAGGCATCGGAAACGCCTTGGGGGGCACTAACCCTGATCCGCGCAGCGGCGGATTGTTCGACGACGAACCCGTCAACCAGCCGTAATCCCGACAGCGGAGCCCGGTCTGGACAGATCGGGAGGGGGCCTTCACTTGGGTGAAGGCCCCCTCCCCTGTTTCTGCCGCTCTTGGCCCGAGACGTCCCGCGGGTTGAGCGGGCAGGAAATTTTGTCTCCAGGTCCATAATCCCGTATAATTGGGTATTTGTCCGGCGGGAGCAGATCCGCTGGAACAACAATGCTTCGCAATGCGTTGAATCTTATGATGCAGCACAGTGCACACAGTAGTCCGGCGGCGTTTGGTCGCTGCCGGCTAGCGTGGAGCCCAGCTCCGCGAACCGACCAGAGGGAGAAAACATGAGCGATCGCAGCCTGCGGGGTATGCGCCTTGGCGCGCAGAGCATGGAGACCGAGTCGGGCGTTGAGCCGGCTCCGCGTCAGCGTGTCGAGTACAGGTGCGAGGACGGCGAGCAGGTCTTCGTTACCTTCTCCTCGGAAGCGGAAATCCCGCCGGTGTGGGTTTCCAAGACCGGCAAGGAAGCGCTCCTGGTTGACGGTGAACGCCCGGACACCAGCAATGAGAAGGCTGTCCGTACGCACTGGGACATGCTGCTGGAAAGGCGATCCCTCCCCGAGCTTGAGCAGATCCTTGAGGACCGGTTGACCATCCTGCGTGAACGCCGTGGCGAACGGCGCAGCGCCTAGTCTTCAACTGACGCTTGACCTTCAACTGACGCTTGACCGGGCCAGCCCCAGCAACTGAAAGGGCCGCCCCTGCACCATAGTTACGGTGCAGGGGCGGCCCTTTTAGCTTGGGTTACGCTTCGTCGGCAGGCTTCTTGCCGGTCAACTTGGCCCAGCGGGCCGCGAGGCCCCATTTGGTCACATTGATCATCGCCTCGACAACAATGTTGCCGCTCATTTTGGAGGCACCGAGCTCGCGCTCCACGAACGTGATGGGGCGCTCCTCGATCCTGAGCCCCATCTTTGCCACGCGCCACGCCAGGTCAACCTGGAAGCCGTAGCCCACCGAGTCCACCTGGTCCAGGTTCAGCTTCTCGAGAGTGGTCCTGCGGAAGGCGCGGTATCCGCCTGTCACGTCCTTGATCTTCAGGCCGAGCATGAGGCGTGCGTAAGTGCTGCCGATCCGGGAAATCGCCTGGCGGTAAAGCGGCCAGTTCACCACGCTGCCACCTGCCACCCAGCGGGAGCCCATGGCCAGGTCGGCGCCCTGCTCCACGGCTTCCAGCAACTGGGGAAGCTGCTCGGGCTGGTGTGAACCGTCCGCGTCCATTTCCACGAGGATGTCATACCCCTCGTCCAATCCCCAGCGGAATCCGGCGATGTAGGCGGCGCCCAGGCCTTCCTTGCCCTTGCGGTGCAGTACGTGGACCTGGCCGTCTTCGGCAGCGATGCCGTCAGCCAGCTGGCCGGTGCCGTCCGGGCTGTTGTCGTCCACTACCAGAACGTCCGACGCCGGTACCGCCGCCCGGAGGCGTTGAAGTGTCTTGGGCAGCGATTCCAGCTCGTTGTAAGTGGGAATGATGGTAAGGACGCGCACTGGGAGCCTTTCCTGGATGGGAGCGGTCGGAGCGACTGATGCACAGCCGGTGGGCTGGCTGACAGGCGCAACTACCTATTATAGGGTGATGCCCTGCCCGGCATCCTCAGGAGCGTAATGCGGGACTGGCAAACAGCTCCTCGCCATCGCGCACTGTCTGAAGGCAGACAGGATCGCGGCCCGTGTCCAGGGCCGGCAGCAGGGGTGTGCGTGCCCTGGGATCTGTGCTCCAGGACTGTACCCGGCCGTCCGCCACCTGGACCATGAGTTCCTCCGCGTCCCATACCGCGAAACTTGCCAGCGAACCCGGGACGAGCTGTCCTGCCATCGGATTATGGTACTTCGCGGCCCGCCACCCGGCGCGGGTGTGCCCAAGGAATGCCGCCCTTGCCGAGATCCGCTCCTCCTGGTTGTTGTGTTCGAGGCATGCCCGGACGCTGGACCAGGGCAGCAGCTGCGTGACCGGGCTGTCACTGCCGAAACAGATGGGAACTCCTGCCGAGTAGAAGGAAGCGAACGGATTCATGGCCCGGCTTCGGCTGCCAAGGCGCTGGTCGTAGAGCCCGCCGACCGCACCCCAGGCAGCGTCGAATCCGGGTTGGGCACTGACTGTGATCGAATAGTGTGCGAGCCGTTCCACGGCGCGGGCATCAGCCATTTCGACGTGTTCAAAACGGTGACCGGCAGCACGGATCCTTTGGTCACCAACTTCGGCTGCAGCGAGGTCAAGGGCGTCCAGCGCCGCGTCCAGGCCGGCGTCGCCAATCACATGGAATCCGCCCTGGACGCCAAGCAGCGAGCAGGCCGCCAAATGCGCGGCGGCCTCTTCCACGGAAAGGTACAGGGTGCCGCGCTCCCCCGGTGAATCACTGTAGTCCGACCGGAGGGCCGCCGTCCGGGAGCCGATAGAGCCGTCTATGTTCAAATCGCCGGCAAGGCCTTGCACGCTGACACCAAGCCCATTTAGGACTTCCCGGGCGTGCTCCTCGCTGCCGACCAAGGACCCCCAGTACGGCAGTACTTCGGGCACAGCTCCGTCGTCATGCCCGAGGTTCCAGGAAGCAGCAATGCGGAGATCGGATAGCCCGCCGATGTGTGGTCCCGCCATTTCGACGACGGCAACGTACCCGTTCTCGGCGGCGTTCCCGAGCGCCCGCTTCTGGTACGCCCGCAGGGCATCATCGGGAAGGCGGCGTGTGGACTGGCGTGCTGCCGTGTGGGCGGCACGCTTGACCTGGCTCCCGGCAGAGAAGCCGTCGAGGCCCGCAAGGCCCGCGCTGGCCGCAAGCGAGGAGGAGACCAATGCCGAATGGACGTCCACCCTGGATAAGTACACAGGCCTGCCGCCAGCAGCCCGCTCGAGCTCGTCAGCGCTTGGCAGGGCAGGATCATCCCAGGTGGACTCGTCCCAGCCATGCCCCAACACAGGCCCCTGGGACGTTGACGAGGCCACGGCATCCAGCAGTTGCCCGGCGGAGCGCACCGCACCCAACTGCAGCGAATCCAGCGCTATGCCTGTTTCGGTGAGGTGGAGGTGGGAGTCGACGAATCCCGGCGCCACCAGTGCTCCGCGGAGATCGATGATCTCCATGGAATCGTCGGCGATGGATGAAGCCGCCTGTTCCGAGCCCACCCAGGCGACGGTGCCGCCGTCGACCAGCATGGCAGTGGCGAACGGGTCCGCGGCGGTGTAAACCGAACCGTTGCGGTAGAGCACCACATTCCGCTTGTTCGAGGTCGGATCGGAAGAAGGTGCATGGGTCATGCTGGCAAGAACTCCTCAGCGTAGGTGGTGAAAGAGAGCAGGGGGAAATCAGGACGGGCGAATCACAGGACGGAGGAGTATGCCACCACGCCGCGCCGCACCAGGGATATGGCTTCGGAGCACAGCCTGGCCAGGCGTGGCTCAAGCCCGGGGATCTTGGCAAGCTGGTCGAGGAGGTCAATGACCTGCTTGACCCACCGGACAAAGTCACCGGCGGCCAGGTCAGTCCCGTTGAGCACTTCCTGGAGGTGCCTTCCCCGGGCCCATTTGTACATGGGCCACACCAGCCCAAGCTCGGGTTCGCCCGTCAGTGGAAGCTTGTTCTGTTCCTCCACATCCTCCAGTGCGGACCATTCCCGGATGACCACGTCCACCGACGTTTCAAGGGAAATGCTGGGCATCCTTGGCCTGAGCCCACGGTCCTCACGCTTGGCCTGGTACACCAGGATGCTCGCCAGGGAGGCCACTTCGGCGGCGTCCAGGTCATTGAAGGCACCGAGCCGGAGTGACTGCGAAATCAGCAGGTCCTTTTCACCGTAGATGCGCCGCAGCCGCTGTCCGTCCGCGCTGATGACAAGCCGGCCGTCCGCGGAGGGTTCCAGATAACCGTACGTGGAGAGGACATCGCAGACCCGGTCGAACGTCTTGGCGATGGTGTTGGTCCGGCCTTGGATCTGGCGGACCAAAGCGTCGGTCTCCCTCCGCAGCTTCCACCAGCGCTCGGACCACCGTGCATGGTCCTCACGCTCGCTGCAGCCATGACAGGGGTGTGCCCGGAGTGCGCGGCTCAGTTCGGCGATCCGCTTTTCCTGGTTCGGCAGTGCGGTTGCAAGACCGAAGTCGTTGTTGCGGCTGCTGGTCGGCGCCGGCGGGCGGTTCTCCCGGAGTGCGTTCCTGGCCGACGACGCAAGGTCGCGGCGGGATTTGGGGACCTTCGCGTTGAAGGATTTCGGGATCCGGATGCGCGTTAGGGGTGCTATGGGCCCTTCAAGGTCGTCCGTGCCGATCCGCCGGAGCTGGTTGTCCAGCGTCAAGACAGCCGGCCGGGGCTCACGGCTGCTGTGGTCGGAGCTGAGCACAATGGCAGGTCCTGGGGCCCGGCCGCCGGGCACATCCACCACGTCCCCTGGAAGCAACCGCGCAAGGGAATCGTCGTTGAGGGACTTCCGGGCACGGGACTTCGTACGGGACGTGACATTCTCGGCGTCGGACAGTTCCCGGCGCAACCTGGCATACTCCGTGAAGTCGCCCAGGTGGCATGTCATGGACTTCGCATAGCCGGCCAGGGATTCCTCCCGGCTCCGGACCTGCTTGGCGAGGCCAACCACTGAACGGTCCGCCTGGAACTGGGCGAAGGAGGATTCAAGGATTTCCCTGGCCCTTGTGCGTCCGAACTGCGCCAGGAGGTTGATGCTCATGTTGTATGTGGGCTGGAAGCTTGAATTCAACGGATAGGTGCGCCTTGACGCCAGGCCCGCCACAGCTGCCGGATCAGTGCCAGGCTGCCAGAGCACCACTGCATGGCCTTCGACGTCGATGCCGCGCCGCCCGGCCCTGCCGGTCAGCTGCGTATACTCCCCCGCGGTGATGTCCACATGGGCTTCACCGTTGAATTTGTCCAGCTTCTCCAGGACCACCGAACGGGCCGGCATATTGATTCCCAGGGCCAGGGTTTCAGTGGCGAAAACAGCCTTGATCAGACCTTCGGCGAAGAGTTTCTCCACCACCTCCTTGAACGTCGGAAGCATGCCTGCGTGGTGCGCGGCGAAACCCCGGAGCAGGCCGTCACGCCAGGTCCAGAACCCCAGGACGTCCAGGTCGTCGGACGGAATGTCCTGGCCGGCCTCGTCAACGCGCTGAGCGATAATCCGCTGTTCCTTTTCCGTGGTCAGCCACAACCCGGATGAAACGCACTGCGCCACGGCCGCATCGCAACCGGCCCGGGAAAAGATGAAAGTGATGGCCGGCAGCAGATCCTGCCGGTCCAGGCTGGCGATCACCTGGGGACGGCTGGCCCTCCGTACGCCGACAGGCTGGGCCCCCTGGGGACCCCTGTCATCGCCGCGCTGGCGGTGCTGGCGGCGCTGGCTCCGTCCCCCGTGGCCAAAGCGTCCTTGGAAGCTCTGCTGGCTTTCGCTCCGGGCCATAGCCAGCAGGTCCGGGTTCACCTCAAACCCCCGTCCTGCCGAGCTGTCCCGGGCCCCGACGGCGACGGGCACAGCCGAAGCCATGCCGTCCTCAGTTTCTGCCGGCGGGGCGATTTCATCGAAGGTGGTTTCGCCGGCAAACAGGTCTACGATCTCCCGGCCCACCATGACGTGCTGCCACAACGGCACGGGCCGGTGCTCGGAGACAATGATGTCCGTGTCGCCACGCACCGTGTCCAGCCAGGCCCCGAACTCCTCAGCGTTGGACACCGTGGCACTCAGGGACGCCACCTGTACCTCACTGGGAAGGTGGATGATGACTTCCTCCCAGACCGCGCCGCGGAAGCGGTCCGCGAGGTAGTGCACCTCGTCCATCACGACGAAGCCAAGGTCATCCAACGTGTCGGAATCTGCATAGAGCATGTTCCGGAGCACTTCAGTGGTCATGACCACCACCGGGGCGTCGCCGTTGATGCTGGTGTCGCCGGTTAGCAGTCCCACATTTTCCGGCCCGTACTTATCGGAAAGCTCAGTGAACTTCTGGTTGCTCAACGCCTTAATGGGCGTGGTGTAGAAGGCCTTGAGATTCCGCTCCAGGGCCAGGTAGATGGCGAACTCACCCACGATTGTCTTCCCCGCGCCGGTGGGTGCGGCAACCAGGACTCCCCTGCCGGCCTGCAGGGAAAGGCAGGCCTGGCGCTGGAAGTCGTCAAGGGCAAAGTCGAGGGTGCGGACAAAACCGCCCAGGTACGTGCCGGCCTCGGCCGTCCGCTCCGCACTGGCCCGGTATCTCTCAGCAGGCGACAGGGGTGCTGGATCAGTTGGACCGGCAGGGAATGGCCCCGAGGAGAGCGGCCCGGAAATAGAGGACATAGACCAAGCCTAGTGCCCCGGGCTAGAGGTTCTTCAGTTCGCTGCCCGGCGTCGCGACGTCCGCCGTCGCCTCCGTCTCAGCGGTTTGTTTGGCCACCCGCCGATCGCGTCGTTTGTCATTCATGATGCAGATGCCGATGGCAGCAAAATAAAGGACCAGCAGCGGACCTGCGAGCATGAACATCGAGATGGCGTCAGCCCCGGGGGCTGCAACGGCAGATAGAACGAACACCACGAAAACCGTAATCCGCCAGGCTTTCAGGATGGTCCGGCCCCTGACCACTCCGGCCATGTTGATGCCCACAAGGACTACCGGAACGAGGAAGGCGAAGCCGAGGACCAGCACCATGCGGGTGACGAAGTCGATGTAGTCGCGGGCATCGATGATGTTTGAAAACCCGGCCGGCGTGAACTGGGTAAGCGCACGGACAACCTGGGGCACCACGAGCCAGCCCGCCCAGATTCCGGTCAGGAACAGCGGCACGGCGGCCGTCATGTAGCCAAGGGTGTAGCGGCGTTCAGTGCTGGTGAGGCCAGGTGTAATGAACGCCCACAGCTGGTAGATCCAGATCGGGCTGGAGATGACCAGCCCGATGATGAGCGACATCTGCAACTGGAAGTCGAACGCTGAGCCGATGTTCGAGAAATTGACCGACGAGACGCCGCCGGTCTGCTGGGAGATCCGGTCGACGGGCTCCTTCAACGCCGCCAGCAGCGGATTGTAGACTATCCAGCCGCCGATGGCGCCGATCAGGATGCCGATGCCGGACTTGATCAGCCGGTTTTTCAGCTCCTTGAGGTGGTCCCAAAGAGCCATCCGACCCTCAGGGTTGGATTTACGGCCCCTCGTCAGTGCCACCTGTCGTCAGGCGCGGTTCGACGGCGGAACGTCGGTGCCGTCAGCGGGCTCGGCGGGCTTGGCCTGCGGGTGGTTGACGACCCTGCCCTCCACCGGCCCCGTTGCGTCAGTGGACTCGGTCTTGCCGTCGTTCTTCATTTCCTTGACCTCGGACTTGATGATCCGCATGGACTGGCCAAGGCTGCGCGCCATGGCAGGAAGCTTGGGCGCGGCAAAGAGCAGCAAAGCCACGATAATGATAATGACGATTGGCCAGGGGCCATCAAAGAGTTTTCCCACGGGAAGTCCTTTCCTCTTAATACATCCTACGTCTAAGTGAAGTCCAGATCGCCAAGCGACTGCGGCTGTCCCCTGTCGGTCCTGCGCAGGACCCGGCGTAGGCGTCGGTCTTCCCGGCGGGATGACTTGGATGTGAGGTAATCATGACGCATCCGGGCGGGCGAGGCAAAAACGGCAGAACCGGGCTGTGCTGCATCCGCCGACCGGGGCTCGTCGACGTGCGGCAATGCCGGGGCCAGGTGCCCCAGTTTCTCTCCCGCGGCGCCCAGGTCCTTGACCGTTGCCATGAACTGCCGAAACAGCCGGATCCCCAAGAGGAGGTAAAAAAGCAGGGACAGTGCAACGAGCGCTATCCAGATTAGTATCCAAGTCCACCAAGGCATGCTGAGAAGTCTAGCCGCCGTACCTGGCCAATGACGCTTCGATCCATTCGAGTGCCGATTCCGCCAGTTCCGCCGGCTCCAGGATGCGCACGGCACCCCCGTGCTGGGCGATGAACATGGGAAGCCACGCGGTGTTGCCGAAGCGGATCTCAGCCACCAGGCCGCCGTCCGGAAGACCCGCCGTCCGTTCCGCGTAATAGTCGTCCGCCAGGCCCGCGCCCTGCCTGGTGAGCTGGACGGTCACAATGGTGTCGTCATCGCTCGGGGTGAACAGTTTGGCCGGGAATCCTTCGGCGGGAGCAAGCCGGGAGGATACCTGCCTGCCGTTTGGCTTCAGCTCCTGCACCCGGTCAAGCCGGAAGTTCCTGAGCCCCTGCGCAGAGTGGCAGAAGGCCTCAAAGTACCAGGTGTTGTCCAGCGAATACAGGCGCAGCGGGTCCACGTCGCGCTCCGAAACTTTGTCACGCTGCGGGGAAAGGTAGACGAGGTGAAGCTGCGCCCGCCTGCCGATAGCGTGACGGACAGTATCCAGGATGGCGGAATCGGCAGGGCTGACCTCCGGCGCTGCCAGCGCCCCGGCGCGCAGTCCTTCTTCCCCGGCGGCCGCCATGAGCTTCAGGGTGACGGATTCAAGGGCGCCGCCTTCAGCGAGTTCCGGCAGCCCGTTCAGTGTCTCCAGGCCCGTCAGCAGCGCGCAGGCCTCTTCCACAGTGAAGCGGACGGGCCTGTTGAGGTCCAGGTCCTGGGTGATGTAGACGTGGTCGTCTTCCCACTGGATATCCAGCAGGTCGTCCGGGTATCCGCCCGGCAGCCCGGAACAGATAAGGATCTGCAGATCCTCCTCGAGCTCCTTGCGGGTGATCCCGAACCGCCCGGCAACCTCCTGGATGTGCAGTCCCTGGTTGTGGACCAGGAACGGGACCAGCTGGAGCATGCGCTTGAGCTGATCTTCGGAGGTCCTTTTCCGGGCTGTCCTGGCGTGGGAGGCATCGGCCAGGTCGAATGCCGGGATGGGAGCCGAGCAGAAATCGGCGGCTTCACGCAGCCTTCGGCGCACAGCTGCCACGAGTTCCTCAGGCGCCACGGCGACCGCGTTCGGGCCATAGGAGGCTAATTCCTCGGCAAGCACCTCTGCATCCCTGAAGTTAAGCTGCAGACGATCAAAACCGTCGTCGTGCTTGTCCGTACGCGGGCTGTCCACGGGAATTGCGCGCTGACGCAGTCCCAGCAGCCGCCCCGACCGGACATCCACGACGGCGGCGCGGAGCGGCAGTTCGGGTAGGGCGTCCAGGTCTTCGCGGATATTGAAATTCGACGGGGGTGAGTATTTCTCCTTGTCCATCACGGTGACGGCGCGGGTCATCCGCGAAAGCCGGAAATGGCGCAGCGCCTGACGTGAGCGGTCGTAGCCCGCAAGATACCACTGGCCGAATCGGCTCCCCAGGCCCCAGGGCTCCACAGTCCGCTGTTCTTCGCTGCCCGTCGTACCGGCCAGGTAAGGGAAGCTGACCGGGTGCCGGGCATGCATGGCGGCGACTAGGTCATCGAAGGCCTGGCCGGCGGGTTTGATCCGGGGCTGCACGCCGACGGGAAGTTCGACGTCGGCCAGGCCGCTGGAGGCCTGGAGTTTCCGCAGGGCGTTTTCGGCGGCGCTGCCCAGGGCGGCGCGCTCCCACAACTGAGATGCCAGGAGAAGCACGGTCCACTCCCCCGGGCTGAGCTGTACGTCCGGCAGCCGGTTGGACTCCTTGCCGATCCGGTAGCGCGTGGTGGCGGGATCGTCCTCGCTCCACCCCAGGTCCGTGACGGTCTCCACCTCGAACCCGAACTGCCGAAGCTCGTTCTTGTCCCGCTCAAACATCCGGCCAAACGACACATCGTTGCCGGAGGTGTCGTGGTAGACCTTTTCCCGCAGCTCACTGCGGCGCAGGCCGTATTTGGTGTTCAGGAGTGCGATCAGCAGATTCAGCAGGCGTTCAGTACGGGATGCGGACACTCTGCAACGTTACTAAAAACCCCGCAGGAACGCAGGAAGCGCGGAAACTACAGGAACAGATCCTGAAAGTTACCGCGCCTCCGGTGCTGGCGTGCCTATTGCGGCTCCGAATTAGGTGGCTCCGCCTCTTGCGGCTAAGGTCAGCGGACGCCCACGAGGTCAACCACGAAGATCAGCGCTTCGTTGGGTGCGATTGCCCCGCCGGCGCCGCGGGAGCCGTAGGCAAGCTCTGAGGGGATCTCCAGGCGGCGGCGTCCGCCGACCTTCATTCCCAGCAGGCCCTGGTCCCAGCCCTGGATGACCTGGCCGACGCCGACCCGGAAGTCCAGCGGGGCGCCCCGGCCCCAGGAAGCGTCGAACTCCTCGCCGGTGGACCAGGCGACACCCACGTAATGGGTGGAGACGGTATCGCCGGCCTTGGCCTCGGCGCCGTCGCCCTCGATGAGGTCGGTGATGACCAGTTCGGTGGGCACATCGCCTTCGGGGAAGTCAATTTCAGGCTTCTGGCGGTCGAAATTGCGCTGACCAAATGACATGGTTGCTCCTTTGATTGAGGTGGGTGATGTCTGGAATCGGATGCTTTGTTTGCCGCTAGTGTGCGGCGAGGATGTCGACGACGAAGACAAGGTCGCCCTTGGCCTGGCCCTGGCCTGCGTCACCATAGGCAAGGTCCTTGGGAACCACCAGGAGGACACGGGAGCCGACGGTCTTACCTGTCAGGCCCTGGGTCCAGCCCGGGATGACTCCTGTCAGCGCGAAGCTGGCAGGTTGTCCGCGGTCAAAGCTCGAGTCGAACTTGGTGCCGCCCACGAGCGTGACGCCCACGTAGTTGACGGTGAGCGTGTCGGTCGCCTTGACCTCCGCACCCTTACCCTTGATCAGGTCCTGCGACACGAGTGCCGTCGGAGCCGCAACGCCATCGACGTTGATCTCCGGAATGCCCTTGTCGTTCTCCTTGACGGTGGGGAGGCCGGCAGGCGGGGTAACGACGTCGCCTTCGGGCTTCTGGAGAGCCGGGGTAACGTCCGCAGCGGAGAGCAGCTTGATGACGAGTAGTTGTGTCGGCTGGGCCGGCGTGCCCTCGGCGGCCGGCTGGCCCGGGATGGCGAGGGCGAGGCTAGAACCGACCTTCGCACCCACAAACGCGTTGTAGATCATGGCGTTGCCGGTCTTGAGTTCATCGTTGAGTTCGAGTGGCTCAGGATCCTTGGCGTAGGTATCCTCCAGGGTGGATCCGTCGGTTCCGCTCAGTGCGAGGATCGAGAGGCTCGCTACCTGGTTCGCCTTGACCCGATCGCCGCTTCCCTCGGTGACCACTTTGACCGTGGGCTCCGTGACGTCAAGCGGCTTGGCGAAATCGACGCCGGGAGCCTTCTTGTCCCCGTTGTCCGTCAGTTTCAGGGAGTCGAACTTGGCAGTATCGCCAGCGGACTGGCTGGTGGGCTCCGGTGCCGCTGCGGGAGAACCGCCACAGGCGGTAAGCATCAGCAGACCGGGGATAATGATTGCTAGGATTCGGCGCACGTAAGAGAACTTTCGTCGGGGCAGGGTGGACGCGGTGCCCGAAGAAAATCACTCGGCACCGCCGCAGGGCCAAGGAACGGCCCTATCAAGAATAGCCCCTGAAGCTGGGTGTCAGCCCATAGAGTCCAGAAGCGCATCCACCCGGTCATCCACACTGCGGAAGGGATCCTTACAAAGGATGGTCTGGTGTGCCCGGTCATTCAGCTTCAAATGCACCCAGTCGACGGTGTAGTCCCGGCCCAGTTCCTGCGCCCGGCGGACGAAGTCACCGCGCAATTTTGCCCTGGTGGTTTGTGGCGGGGCGTCCACTGCGTCCTTGACCACGGTGTCGTCCACGATGCGGCGGGCCGCGCCCCTGGACTGCAGAAGGTAGTACAGTCCACGGCTGCGTGAAATGTCATGGTAAGTGAGGTCCAGCTGGGCGATCCGCGGGGCGTCCAGGCCCAGCCCGTGGCGTTCGCGGTAGTTGTCCATGAGCTTCTTCTTGATGGCCCAGTCAATTTCGGTGTCGATCGAGCTGGTGTCACCGCTTTCGATGGCCTTCAGGGTCCTGCCCCAGAGGTCGAGGATGAGCGGCACATGGGGGTTGTGTGCCCCGTGCTCCTGGACAAAGGCGGTGACTTTGGTCAGGTACTCCTGCTGGATCTCCAGTGCAGTCAGCTGCCGGCCGTTTGCGAGCCGGACGAGTGCCCGCCCGCTCAGGTCGTGGGAAATCTCGCGGATGCTGCGGATGGGGTTCTCCATCCGCATATCGCGCATGATCACTCCGGCCTCGATCATGCGCAGGATGAGGTCCACGGTTCCCACCTTCAGCAGTGCCGTGGTCTCGGACATGTTGGAGTCACCGACGATGACGTGGAGCCGTCTGAAGAACTCGGCGTCGGCGTGCGGCTCGTCCCTGGTGTTGATGATGGGGCGCGAGCGGGTGGTGGCCGACGAGACGCCTTCCCAGATGTGGTCCGCGCGCTGGGAGAACGCGTAGGTTGCCCCGTGCGGCGTCTTCAGGATCTTCCCTGCCCCCGCGACCAGTTGGCGCGTGACCAGGAACGGAATCAGGATTTCGGCGAGCCTGGAGAATTCGCCCCGTCGCGGAATCAGGTAGTTCTCGTGGCTGCCGTAGGAGTTCCCGGCTGAATCAGTGTTGTTCTTGAACAGGTAGACGGTGCCGTTGAATCCCTCGGCCGCCAGCCTCGTCTGTGCCTCCTCCACGAGGTCGTCGAGGATGAGCTCGCCGGCGCGGTCGTGGGCGATGAGCTGGGCGAGGTCATCACATTCCGCGGTGGCATACTCGGGGTGCGAGCCGACGTCGAGGTACAGGCGTGAACCGTTGGTGAGGAAGACGTTGGATGACCGTCCCCAGCTGACCACTTTGCGGAACAGGTAGCGGGCTACCTCCTCGGGCGCCAGCGGGCGTGAATCCGGGCTCGAATAGGAAATGCCGAATTCGGTCTCAATACCGAAGATCCTCTTGTCCATCTCAGTCCTCCTCAGCAAGCAGCGCCGTGATATCCGCCTCGTTCAGTCGCCGGAACGCCCGCCGGGAGCCGCGGGAGCTCTCCGACGTCCGGTCGAGCACTGCAACTTCCACGGCTTGGACCGGCAATGCCTTGGGCTTCGCGCCAGTCTCCGTGTCAGTGACAAGCGCACGCATCGCCAGGCGGATCGCGTCCCGGAACCGCAGCGAAGCGTGCCAGCCTTCGGCGATGGCGGATGACACTTTCTCCGCCTGGCCGCCCATCACGATGAAGCCTTTCTCGTCGGCGATGGAACCATCAAAAGTCAGCCGGTAGAGATGGTCCATCTCCTGGCTGGAGCCGACCTCTGTGACCGCCAGTTCGACCTCGAACGGCTTTTGCTCTGCTGTGAACACGGCTCCGAGGCTTTGCGCGTAGACACTCGCCAGGCCCCGGGCTGTAACGTCGTCCCGGTCATAGGAGTAACCGCGGACGTCTGCATACCGCACCCCGGCCTGGCGCAGGCTTTCGAATTCGTTGTACTTGCCGACCGCGGCAAAGGCGATCTTGTCGTAGATCTCGCCGATCTTGTGCAGCGACGGCGACGGGTTCTCAGCCACCAGGGCGATGCCGTCCTCGCAGCTGATAACTACCACCGACCGGCCCCGTGCAATGCCTTTCCGTGCGAAGTCCGCACGGTCCTTCATTAACTGCTCAGGCGATACATAAAACTGCTGGGTCATATCAGGCCTCCCGCCGTGCGGAGGACCGCGCTTCGATGATGCTTCCGGCGACCGCCGCGAGCTCAGATTCAGGTACGCGCCGGGCGCCCCCACGGTTGACGGTATATACGACCGGCCACAACTGACGGACCGGATCGGGACCGCCGGTGGCGGAATCGTCGTCGGCGGCGTCATACAGTGATTCGACGGCGACTGAAACAGCTTCGGCCTCGGTGAGGCCGGGCCGCCAGAGCTTCTTCAGGGCCCCCCGGGCAAAGACTGAACCGGACCCGACAGTATGGTGCTCGCGCTCCTCATACCTGCCGCCGGTGACGTCGTATGAAAACAGCCGGCCTATCCCCGCCGTCGTGTCATAACCGGCGAAGAGGGGAACCACCGCAAGCCCCTGAAGGGCCATGGGCAGGTTTCCGCGGATCATGGCTCCCAGCCTGTTCGCCTTGCCGTCCAGGCTCAGTGGCGTACCTTCGATCTTCTCGTAATGCTCCAGCTCCACCTGGAACAACCGGGTGAGGTCGATGGCTATGCCGGCGGTGCCCGCAATGCCAAGCACGGAGTACTGGTCCGCAGGGAATACCTTCTCGATGTGCCTGCTGGCAATCATGTTGCCCATGGTCGCCCGCCGGTCCCCGGCCATCAGGACACCGCCGCCGTAGCTCAGGGCCACGATGGTGGTGGCATGAGGGACCTGCAGCGGAGTGGCCGGGCCGGAACCGGCCGGCAGCGCGCGGCCGTACGGAAGCAGCTCCGGCCGGTCACGCTGCAGATGCTCCGAAAATGACGACGTCGCGTTGCCGGCTACCTGGTTGGCGGTTGATTCCTGCACTGATGCACTCCTTGAACTGGTACTTCAACGTCTGTACAGATTCCGGCCGGCCGCGGCTACCGCCAGCATCCGGAACCCGGGTTACTGACCACCCTTTTGAACGAACGCACGGACAAACTCTTCGGCATTGGATTCGAGGACGCCGTCGATCTCATCAAGGAGGTCGTCCACGCCCTGAGTGGACGCCGAAGCCTGGGCTTCAGGGGCCGCAGGAGGGGCCTCCGGGATGTCCTCTTCGACCTGGCTGTCGCGCGATTGTGGCTGCTGCTGCTCCTGGCCTGCCATTGTGATCTCTCCCTTTCTGAGTCATCCGATCCGGACGGATCTTCCGATACGCCCATATTGCCACGACCTAGGCCAGCTGGCGCGGTTTACGCCGCAGGCGGAGGAGTCGTGTGGCCAAGCAGCTCCGCGAGGAAAGGTCCGGCCGTGCGGTGGCGGGCAAAAAGGGGACCGGTAAGGGCTTTGGTGCCGCGCAGAGGCTCCCTGGTGGGCACCCGCTGGAGCCGGCCATATCCTGGCACGTCGAAGATGACCGAATCCCAGCTGGCGCCCACTACGTCCTTGCCGAAGCTGCTGATGCAGCGGCCGCGAAAGAATGCCCGCGTGTCCGACGGCGGTTCGGTCACCGCCGCGGCGATGTCGCCGTCGTCGACGATCCGCTGCACGCGGTTCCGTGCGAGAAAACGGTAGTACAGGCCCTTCTCCGGCCTGATATCCGCCCACTGCAGGTCCACGAGGCCAAGCCTGGCGTCGTCCCAGGCCAGGCCGTCCCGGTCGCGGTACCCCTCCAGGAGGGACATCTTGGCCAGCCACTCCACCGACGTGGCAGCGGCGGCAGTGTCGGAATCGAGTTGCGTGAGGGTCGTCGCCCAACGTTCCAGGACCTGGTGGGTGTGGCCATCGCCGTCGATGGCGTCCCCGACACCTGTGTCCTGCGCCAGCTTGGATGCTGCCTCGTGGTACATCCACTGCAGGTCCAGGGCCGTGACCCGACGTCCGTCGAGCAGCCTCAGTGTGGCCTTCAGCGAGGTGTCGTGGCTTACCGCCTGCAGGGCCGAGACCGGCTCGTGCACCTCCACTTTCGGTGCGAGGCCGGCCTCGATGAGGCTCAGCACCATGGCGGTTGTGCCGAACTTCAGGAAGTTCGAGACCTGGCTCAGGTTCGCGTCGCCGATGATCACGTGCAGCCGCCGGTATTTGTCTGCGGTGGCGTGCGGCTCATCGCGCGTATTGATGATCGGCCGGCGGATGGTGGTTTCCAGGCCCACTTCGGCCTCGAAGAAATCCGCGCGCTGGCTGATCTGGTAACCGGCCGTCGAGCTGTCCTGGCCGATGCCGACCCTCCCCGCGCCGCACATGATCTGCCGGGTGACGAAAAAGGGCGTCAGCCCGCGCACGATGTCACCGAACGGGACCGAACGCGGCATGAGGTAGTTCTCGTGGGAGCCGTAGGAGACGGATTTGTTGTCCGTGTTGTTCTTATAGAGGTTGACTGCCGGCAGTTCGGGGTCGGTGGCCAGCCGCCGCACGGCGGCCAGCGCCACGAGGTCGCCCGCGGCGTCCCAGGTCACGGCGTCGCGGGGATTCGTCACCTCAGGGCTTGAGTACTCCGGGTGCGCGTGGTCCACGTACAGGCGGGCGCCGTTCCCCAGAACCATGTTCATCAGGAGCGTGCCTGACTCATCCTGGCCGTCCAGCTCCAGTTCCTCGCGTCCGTAGGCCAGCGCCACCGCTTCAGCATCGAGCACGGGAGGCTGGTCGGTGAGCTGGCTGGGGTGCGCCGCTCCCCTTTCCAGGGTCCAGCCGCGGGCGTCGTGAAGTGGTTCCTCGTCGGTGTAGTCCCACCGTGTCTCCGCGCCGCCCGCGGCGCGCTGGCGCGTCACCTGGGCATAGGCCTGGACCACGCGGGCGGACATCATGGTGGCGTTTGCACTCGGGGCTGTCGGGGCATGGATTCCATATTCCGTCTCCGCCCCCATAACACGCATTGCCCCGCCGGCGGGGAGCGCTCCCCCTGCGGCGGGTTGCTGTGCTGGCGTCACAGGTACTGCCCCGTGCTCGGCATCGTTTCGATGGACTTCCCTGGTTCCTGCCCTGCCTTGCCCTGGACGATGGTGCGGATGTAGGTGATCCGTTCGCCCTTCTTGCCGGAGATGCGGGCCCAGTCATCAGGGTTGGTGGTGTTGGGCATATCTTCGTGTTCGCGGAACTCGTCAACCACGGCGCGGAGCAGGTGTTCGATCCGCAGCCCCTTCTGATGGAGGGTCAGGAGGTCCTTGATGGCGTACTTCTTGGCCCGGTCCACCACGTTCTGTACCACGGCTCCGGAGTTGAAGTCCTTGAAGTAGAGCATCTCGGTGTCGCCGTTTGCGTAGGTGACTTCCAGGTACTCGTTGGACTTCTCGGTGGAGTACATGGCTTCGACCGTGCGCTGGATCATGGCGTCCACCGTGGCCTGGACGTCGCCATCGTGCTCGGCGAGGTCGGACTCATGGAACGGCAGGTCAGTGGTGATGTACTTGTTGAAGATGTCAGCCGCTGCCTCTGCGTCCGGGCGATGGATCTTGACTTTGACGTCGAGCCGGCCCGGGCGGAGGATGGCGGGATCGATCATGTCCTCGCGGTTGGAAGCACCGATCACAATGACGTTGTCCAGCCGCTCGACGCCGTCGATCTCGCTCAGCAGCTGGGGCACGATGGTTGTTTCGACGTCGGAGGAGATACCCGTTCCCCGGGTCCGGAAAAGCGAGTCCATTTCGTCGAAGAACACCACTACGGGGCTGCCGTCCGAGGCCTTTTCCCGTGCGCGGGAGAAGATCAGCCGGATGTGGCGCTCGGTTTCGCCAACGTACTTGTCCAACAGCTCAGGGCCCTTGATGTTCAGGAAGTAGCTCTTCAAATCCACGTTGCCGGACCGTTCGGCGGCGCGGGCCGCAAGCGAATTGGCCACGGCCTTGGCGATCAGGGTCTTCCCGCAACCCGGCGGTCCGTAAAGGAGGATGCCTTTGGGTGCCTTCAGGCCGTGCTCACGGTAGAGGTCCGGGTGCAGGAACGGAAGTTCCACGGCGTCGCGAATCTGTTCGATCTGCGGACCCAGACCGCCGATGTCCTCGTAGGTGATGTCAGGGACTTCCTCCAGGACGAGGTTCTCCACCTCGGACCGGGGGACCTTCTCCAAGGCATAGCCAGTGCGGGAATCAATCGACAGGGCGTCGCCCACCCTCAGTTTTTCCGAGAGCAGGGCTCCGGAAAGCCGGATGACACGCTCTTCGTCCGCGCGGCCCACCACCAGTGCACGGTCCTGGCCGAGCATTTCCTTAAGAGTGGCGAGCTCGCCCGCCCGTTCATATCCGAGGCCGGCAACGATCAGCAATGCCTCGTTCAGCAGGACTTCCTGGCCTACGGCCAGTTGGCTGATGTTGACGAGGGGGCTGATGCCCACGCGCATTTTGCGGCCGGCGTTGAAGATGTCCGCGGATTCCTCCGTGGCCGCCTGTCCGCTGCTTCCGGCCGAAGGCTGGCGCCGCGGGTTGAGCTGCACTATCGTGCCGAAGCTGTAGGGCGGCTGCCCCTCCTGGTCCAGTGCGTTCTTCAGCCGGAGGATCTCCGCCTTCGCGGTTTCCAGCATGCTGACCAGCTTGGCGTTGTTCTGCGTGGCGGCGGCCAGTTGGCGGTCAATGTGCCGGAGTTTGTCCCGGAGGATGTTCACCTGCCGGTCCGCAACGGACAGATCGTTGGCAGACTGCTCTGCCGGTGTGCGTCCGGAGTCCTGGTTCGGCGTCTCCATGATGCATCAGCCCCTTCCTGCTCTTCTTAAGACCTTAGCCCCAAGTTGGCAGGTACAGCTGAAGACTCCCGAAATGTGGACTAGTTCGTGATCTCCGGCTCATCCTTAACGTTGGTGCCGGCTATCGCATCCCGTGCAGCACGCCGGAGTTTCTTGTCTGAGACCAGCCGTTCGCCCACTGCTCCAGGGGTCCAGGCGTTGACGTCGGCCTCGTTGAAATCAGTTTTCGACGGGCGCCGCTTGACCGAGATGCCCGTCACGCCGTCGGCCAGCCGGCGGGTGACCAGCAGGAAACCGGTGTGGGCCACCATCCGGTGATCGGGGCGGACTGCCAGGCCCTCCAAATGCCAGCCGCGGACCAAGGACTCCCAGGCATCAGGTTCCGTGAACCGGCCGTCGGCGCGGATGGCTTCCGCGGTCCTGGACAGCTGGGTGACAGTGGCAACGTAGTTGATCCAGACGCCGCCAGGGGCGAGCACTGTGGCCACGGCGTCGAGGCATTCCCACGGCGCCAGCATGTCCAGCACCACCCGGTCAACGGAACCGGGTGCCTCGCTGCGGACAACTTCGTCCTGGAAGTCGCCCAGGGAGATCTTCCACGCCGGGTGCGGGCCGCCGAAGATGGTTTCCACGTTGCCTCGGGCGATGTCAGCAAATTCCTCGCGGCGCTCGAAGGAATGCAGGTAGCCGTTGTCCCCTACGGCGCGGAGCAGCGAAATCGACAATGCGCCGGAACCCACCCCGGCCTCGACCACCCTGGCACCGGGGAAGATGTCGGCCATGGTCACGATCTGGCCCGCGTCCTTTGGATAAACAACGGCAGCGCCACGTGGCATGGACAGGACAAAATCGGAAAGCAGCGGACGGAGGGTCTGGTACTGCTGGCCGACGTTGTTCACCACAACCGAGCCGTCGACCCTGCCGATGATCTCATCGTGGTTCAGGAAGCCACGGTGCGTGTGGAAGGCGCCGCCACTTTCCAGCGTGATCGTGTTCATCCGGCCGCGTTCGTCGGTCAGCTGGACGCGCTCCCCTTCGCGAAAGGGGCCCCGGCGCCGGGCCGCGCCCACCGGCTGCAGGCCATTGCCGGCAGGACCGGCGTCGGGTGCTGCTGTGGTTTCGTTGGCGGCAATTTCGCTGCTCATGATTTTCCTCGCTCCTGTAAAACTGTTGGCCGCCCGCTGCAGGCCGTCCGGGTGCGGCGCCGGGCCTCTTCGGCCACATGCGGCGGCGATGCACGACCGGCAGGTAACTCTACCGGTTCTGGCCCTGCGGATACCTATTGGGCCGGATCGCCTTGCCCGTCATCGCGGCTACCACAGCATTTTGGCCGAGCAGGCCGGTCACCCTCCCGGCGTGGTCCACGACAGCATATTCGCGCCCTTCCAGCTGGGCGAGGTACTGGATGAGCTCCTGCCCCTTTGACCACTCAGGGACATAGGCTCCGGCGCCAAGGGCATAGGACACGGCGCTGGCGGGCGTGGACCAGGCAGCGGCGGCCGGGACTGCCGCAAGGGCTCCGGGATCCACCACGCCCTGCGGCCGCCCGTCCGGACCGCAGACCACGACGGGGGGTGTTCCCGCCGGTGAAAGCCGCAGGATATCGGCCGCCGTTGCCGTGCCCGGAACCCCGACGGCGGGCACTGCCAAGGCCGCGGCGCTGACGAGGTGCAGCCGGCTCCGCAACGTTCCTTGCTGGATGGAGGCCGATGCCCCCATCCAGAGGAAGCTGCCGACAAGGACGGTGATCATGAGCATGCTGAAGTCCGGCGTCTCTCCATTCAGGAGAGGCCGGAGCAGGAACCAGAAGCCCAGCACCACAACAATGATTCGTCCGGCCCAGCCGGCCGCGACGGTCCCCTTGGCCTGGCTGCCGGTAGCTTTCCAGACTGCGGACTCGACGAGGCGGCCTCCGTCGAGCGGGAGTCCCGGCAGTACGTTGAAAATACCGATCAGCAGGTTGGCCCACATGAAGATATTGGTCAGGATGTCAGCCACTCCGGCCAGGTCGGCTGAGGCCAGAACGAGCCAGGCACCGCCGGCGAGCACGAAGTTCGCCGCGGGCCCTGCCAGTGCCACCAGGACGGAGCGACCGGGCGTGGCGGTGAAGTTCTCGAACTGTGTGTGTCCGCCCCAGAGGTTAAGGACGATCTTGCGGGTGGGCCAGCCGTAGAGTTTGGCCGTTAGCGCGTGGGCCAGCTCATGGACCAGCACCGAGATCAGCAGCAGCACGGCATAGGCAAATGCCACCCAGTACGCGGCGCTCCCAAGAGCCCGGTTCCGCTCCAGGAGGGCAGGGCCGTAGACGATCACGGTAAAGGCGGCAATGATGAACCAGGAGTAGGCCAGAATCACGGGAATGCCTGCGATTCTGCCCAGCGGTATCCCTTCCCGGCGGGATGGTGTGTTCGTGTCGATCTCAGTCAACTGCCAGGCTCCTCGAAGCAGATATGGGCACTGTTGCGGCGCCGGTATTTCCTGCCTGGCGGTGGGCGGTTATAGATTCCAGCTCGGACACGGTCCGGCCCTCGAGCGAATCCCATGTGATGTGCCTGGGGTCTTCGGGCAGCGGGACAATATGCGGGATGGCGACTGTTGCAACCCCGGAGGCAACCGCAGCGGCCACGCCCGGGGCTGAATCCTCCAGCGCCACGCAATGATCGATAGTGAGCCCGGGATCGGCCTGCCGCAACAGCTCAACGGCCGTGAGATACGCCTCTGGATGCGGCTTTCCCCGGGTTACGGTGTCCCCGGTGACCAGGAACTCGAAGTAGGGGCGGGGAAGGCTCGCGACTATTTCACGTGCCAGCGGGCCTTCGGACATGGTGACGAGGGCGGAGCGGACACCGGCCCGGTGGACGCCTTCCAACAGTTCGCGCGCACCAGGCCGCCAGGGGACCCTGCGTTGCACGTTCCTGATGACTTCCGCGGTCAGGGTGTCGATGATCTGCCGGACTGTGAGCTGCACGCCGGCCTGCTGAAGGATCCCGGCGGAAAATGTCAGCGACTGTCCGACGAGCTGCATGGCCTGCTCGTGGGACCATGAGCCGCCATGGGCCGCCACGAGCGCGTGTTCAGCCTCGATCCAATACGGCTCTGTATCCACGATCGTGCCGTCCATGTCCCACAGAACGGCCTTGAGCGGGGAAACGGTGGCTGACGGTCGCATGGCTTCAGTCTACGGTGCCACACTGTGCGCCAGCCCTGCGATACGCCCTCGGCGAATATGGAGGGTTCCTGCACCGCCAAGGCAGCCTCTGTTGATTTTTTGGCGCTTCATTCGATGCATCACGCCTGTTCTTGGACGTAGGGTGAAGAAATGAATAGCTTCGACGGAGACACCACGGAACCGGGTGCCGAGCCCGAGCCGGACCGATTCCTGCTCCCAGTGGCTGACGGGGAACGCGTCACTGTGATGTTGGCCGCCTTTGAGGGATGGAACGACGCCGGGGAGGCGGCAAGCGACTCGCTCCGCTATCTCAACAAGCTCTGGGGCGGCAAGAAGGTCGCGTCCATAGATGCGGACGAGTACTACGACTTCCAGTTCACGCGCCCCACTGTTCGCCGGAACGCGGCCGGTGAACGCAAGATCAAATGGCCGTCCACCCGGATCTACAAGGCCAGTGCCCCGAATTCCAACGTCGATGTCATTTTTGTCCAGGGCACCGAGCCTTCCTACAAATGGCGTGCCTACACGGCGGAACTGCTGGTCCATGCGGAAGCATTGAAGGTGGACTATGTGGTGCTGGTCGGAGCGCTGCTGGCCGATGTTCCCCATAGCAGGCCCATCCCGGTCAGCACTTCGTCAGATGACGCCCCGCTCCGTGAACGCCTGAACCTGGAAGCCTCCCAGTACGAAGGACCTGTCGGCATTGTGGGAGTCCTGTCCGAGGTGTCGCTGCTGGCCGGCATACCCACCGTGTCCCTGTGGGCAGCTGTTCCGCACTATGTGGCCCAGGCTCCGTCCCCCAAGGCGCAGCTGGCACTGTTGCACCGGATCGAGGAACTCCTGCAGGTGCCTTTGGACACGCATGAGCTGGCGGAGGAGTCCGACGCGTGGGAGCGCGGCGTGGACGAGTTGGCCACCGAGGACCCGGAGATCGCAGCCTACGTGCGCCAGCTGGAAGAGGCCAAGGATACCGCTGACCTTCCCGAGGCCAGCGGCGAATCCATCGCCCGCGAGTTTGAGAGGTACCTCAAGCGCCGTGGCCAGGACAGGCCCTGACTGCAAGCCCGGTGGGCGCCGGCCTTAGAGTCCGACGCCGAGAAGGGCGTCCAGTGCGTCCCTGACCAGTGCCTGGTCTTGCCGGGAGCCTGCGGCCGCTGACTGTTGTGCCTGCTTGGCCCAGCTGTCCACCGCCTCCAGTGCGGCAGGGGCATTCAGATCCCTGGCCAGTGCCTGGCGCATTTGGGCAAGGAGCGCCGTGGCAGATCCCTCCGGGGCGCCGGCCGCGGCGGTGCGCCAGAGACTCAGCCGTTCCTTGGCCTCGCTGAAGCCGGCATCAGTCCAGGACCAGTCCGACCGGTAATGGTGGGCCAGGATGGCAAGCCGGATGGCTGCCGGCTCCTCCCCTGCGGCGCGCGCAGCTTCGACACGAGGACAAGGTTGCCCTTGGATTTGCTCATCTTTTCCCCGTCCAGCCCGACCATGCCTGCGTGGGCATAATGCCGGGCCAGCGGGACGCCAGCGAGTGAATAGGCGTGACCGGCACCCATCTCGTGATGCGGGAAGATCAGGTCCGTGCCGCCGCCCTGGACGGTGAACGGAGCCGGGAGGTATTTCTGCGCGATGACGGTGCACTCAATGTGCCAGCCAGGCCGGCCGGCCCCGAGCTCTCCGCCGGGCCAGCTGGGCTCTCCCTCACGGGCAACCCGCCACAGGAGGGGGTCCAGGGCCTGCCGCTTGCCGGCCCGGCCGGGATCACCGCCCCGTTCGGCAAAAAGCTCAAGCATCTCGGATTCCCCGAGTCCGGAGATGGAGCCAAGGGTCCAGGCGTCGGCGGCGACGGACTGCTTCCCGGCGGCTTCGACGTCGTAGTACACGTCGCCGTCGGGCTCCCCCGCAGTGCCGGGCACCTTGTAGGCAAGCCCAAGCCGGACGAGGCGTTCGACCTCCGGGACGATCAACGGAATGGATTCCACAGCGCCGACGTAGTTGTCCGGCGGAAGCACGTTCAGGGCTGCCATATCCGTCTGGAACAGCTCGATCTGGCTGGCGGCGAGCTCTTTCCAGTCGACGCCGGTGGCTGTGGCGCGTTCCAGCAGGGGATCGTCAACGTCGGTGACGTTCTGGACGTAGGACACGCGCTGTCCGGCATCCCGCCAGGCCCTGTTGAGCAGGTCAAAAGCGACATAGCTGGCCGCGTGCCCCATGTGGGTGGCGTCATAGGGGGTGATCCCGCAGACATACATCGACTGCTCGCCGTCGGCCGGAAGCGTTACTTCGCTGCCTTGGGCAGTGTCGAACAGCCGGATGGCCGGCATGATGCCAGGCAGCGCGGGAACAGGGCGGGATATCCAGGATTTCACAGGCCAAGCCTAGTGCTAGGCGTTGATGACATTGAAACCGAGCAGGAGGTACAGCGCCAGCCCCAGGAAGATCCGATACCAGACGAAGAGGCGGTAGCTGCGCGTGGAGATGAACTTGAGGAACCATCCGATGATGACGTAACCAACGACGAACGCAATGACGGCCGCCAGTGCCGTTTCGGGCAGTCCATAGGGACCGGTGATGCCTTCTTTGGAGAGCACTTTATACAGCTGGTAAAGCCCGCTACCGAACACTGCGGGAATGGCCAGCAGGAAGGAATACCGGGCGGCTGCCTCCCGGGTATAGCCCATCAGCAGGCCGGCGGTGATGGTGCCACCGGACCGTGAGACTCCTGGAATCAGTGCCATGGCCTGGGCGAAGCCGTACAAAATGCCGTGCTTGTAGGTCAGGCAGGTCAGGTCCCGTTCCTGTTTGCCGATGGCGTCTGCCACGGCCAGCACGAGGCCAAAGACAATAAGGGTCGTGGCGACGATCCAGAGGCTCCGAAGAACGGATTCGATCTGGTCCTGGAACAGGAGACCCAGCACGATGATCGGCAGGCTGCCCAGAATCACGAGCCACCCCATACGCACGTCCGGATCCTGCCGGGAGACCTTGCCTGCCAGCGAACCGACCCAGGCCTTCACAATCCTGACGATGTCTCGCCAGAAGTAGACGAGCACGGCCGTTTCGGTACCCAACTGGATAATGGCCGTGAAGGCGGCACCCGGATCGGCCGCATTGGGCAGGAATTCACCTACGATCCGCAGATGTGCACTTGATGAAATCGGGAGAAATTCGGTCAGTCCCTGCACTAGGCCCAGCAGGGCCGCCTCAAACCAGTTCACGCTAAGACCCTACGTCATGGACCCTGAGGATTCCCCGTAAGCTTGCAGCTATGCAGCAGCGTTACGTCGGCAACAGTGGATTGCGAGTCTCGGCCCTCACCCTGGGCACCATGTCCTGGGCCGGCGAAACAGATGAACAGGACGCCTCTGAACTGCTGCGCACCTTCGTGAATGCAGGGGGCAAGCACATCGACACCGCGGCGTCATACGCCGACGGGCGGTCGGAGGCGATGATCGGATCCATGCTTGGGGACATCGTCTCCCGCACGGAGGTCACCATTTCCAGCAAGGCAGGACTGACGACGTCGGACGGCCGGCGGACGGTGGACACCTCGCGCAGTGCGATGCTCTCCGGGCTGGACGCCAGCCTTGCCAGACTTGGCACGGACTATGTGGACGTCTGGTTTGCGCAGGCTTGGGACGGCAATGTCCCGCTGGATGAAACCTTGTCCGCCCTGGAATTCGCCCTGCGGAGCGGGCGGGCCCGGTATGCAGGTGTCTCAAACTTTAACGGCTGGCAGACAGCCAAGGCGGCGGCAGTGGCAGGCTTTCCGCTGGTGGCTGCCCAGGCTGAGTATTCCCTCCTTCAGCGCAAGCCGGAAGCTGAACTCATTCCGGCCGTCGAGGACGCGGGTCTCGGCCTGATGGCGTGGGGTCCGCTGGGCCGTGGTGTCCTCACAGGCAAGTACCGCGGCAACATCCCTGGGGATTCCCGCGCGGCCCATGCCGTCCTTGCCCCGTACGTGGAGCCCTATCTGTCGCAGCGGCCGTCGCGGGTTGTCGAGGCTGTCACGATGGCGGGCAAGGGTCTGGGACGCACACCACTTGACGTGGCGCTGAGCTGGCTGCTGTCGCAGCATGGAGTGGCCACGGCCATTGTGGGTGCGCGGACACCGGTTCAACTCAAGGAAATCCTGGACTCCCAGCTGAGCCCTTTGCCTCCGGAAATTGCCCGTGCGCTGGAGGACGTCTCCCAACCGGCCTGATCATGGGGTGCCGGCCTGCCGTTGCCGGCCTGCACGTCAATCCTTCAGGATTTCCAGGTCCTCGTCGTCGTCAACATCGCCGTCTTCCTCTTCATCCTCTTCGTCTTCAAAGACCTGAAGCGGTGTCACTTCGTTGTAAGCCTCGTAGAGAGCGTCCTCGTAGACCTCGAAGGCATCCGCCACAGCAAAAAAAGCCGCCTCCACAGCGGGGTCACCATCACCACGCCGGTTGGACGCTGCGATAAGGTGTTCTTCCAAGGCGGCGGTCAAGGACTGAAGCGCGACACGCGGATCGATGCTCATGACTTCACGTTAGCTGGAAAAGGACGAAAATGGAGAGCAATGAAGGAACATTTTCTCACCAGCTCGGTCCAGCGGGAACGGGACTACTTGAGGCAGTACGAGTACCTCGTACTGACGGTCAGCCCTGACGATTCACTGCCTGAGGCCAGGCGCCGACTCGTGGAACATTCCGAATATGGCAAGTGGGAACTGGAGCGCAGCAAGCTCTATTTGGGTGGCGGCAGGCGCTTCTGGCTCCGCCGCAGGGTAATGCAGGTCCAGCGGACCGTCTGACCCCTCCCAAGCCCCACTTAGCCCTCCAATGGTCCAAGCCACGCGTTGGCCACAGTGTTGTGCGCTGATTCATCATCCGACGGGTGGAACATCCCCGCCAGCACATCACGGTACAGCCGCTCGAGTTCTGAGCCCTGGAAGTAGCTTGAGCCACCGCTGACCCTGATGGCGAGGTCAACGACCCGTCGTGCTGTTTCCGTGGCATTGACCTTCAGGCCAACGAGTTTGGGGAACCACTGCGGACCATGATCCACCAGTGCGTCGACATCCCGGGTCACCGCAGCCAGCTGGGGGTAGAGATTGTCCATGGCCATAGCCGCCTCGGCCACCTTCCAGCGGATGTCAGGATCCTGCGCGTAGCTTCGGCCGGCGTTCTTGAACGAGGTGCGGCGCTTCACCGCGTCCACACCCAGATGCAGTGCCCGCTCCCCGATTCCCGTGTAGACGGCGGCGAGGAGGGTCTCAAAGCAGGCGAAGATAGCGAAGATCAGCGGATCTGCATTCGGTCCGACGGGCAGTTTGCGGAAGATCCGGTTCGCGGGGACGCGGGCACCTTCCAGCACGGTGGTATTGGACCGGCTGGCACGCATGCCCAACGCGTTCCAATCGTCCAGGATCGTGTAGCCGGGTGTTTCCCGCGTGATGAATCCGTGAACCAGTTCCCCCTCTCCCTCATGTGCCTGCGGGTCCTTGCCGAAAATGCCAAGCCGTGTCCAGGCAGGGGAAAGGCTCGTGAAGATTTTTGTCCCGCTGAAGCTGTATCCGCCGTCGGCCGACGGGGTGGCATCGGTCCGCGAATCGAAAAGCACGGAGTCGTTCCCGGCTTCGGAATTACCAAAGGCAAAGACCTCGCCCCGAGCTGCCTCCTCCAGGACGAAGTCCAAGGAGTGATCGCCCCTCGCGGACAGGACATCCGCGACGCCGGTCCAGACGAGGTGCATGTTGACGGCCAGCGCGGTTGCAGGGGCTGCCGTTGCGAGCCTGCGCTGGCACTGTGCGGCCGCCTCAAGCCCAAGTCCTATGCCGCCGTCGGACTCCGGCACAAAGAGCCTCAGATAGCCCGCCTCGGTAAGTTCCTCCAGGTCCTCCTGGAAAAACGCGTTGTCACGGTCGTAGCCGGCCGCGCGGCTCCGGATACCGGCCAGCAGGTTCTCGGGCAGGACCTCTTCGGGCGTCACGTCCTGGCCAGCTCAGTAGTTGGTGAGCAGGGTGTCCAGCACCCGGGCGCCGAATTTGAGCGAATCAGCGGGGACCCGTTCATCCACGCCGTGGAACATGCCGGTGAAGTCGAGATCGTCCGGCAGTTGGAGCGGAGCGAATCCGTACCCGGTTATGCCGAGCCTGCTCAGGGATTTGTTGTCGGTGCCGCCTGAAAGCGTGTACGGGAGCACCTGGGCGCCCGGGTCCTCCTTGTGCAACGCATCAATCATGGAGTCCACCAGGTTTCCCGCGAACGGAACTTCCAGCGACACGTCCTGGTGCACGTAGCTGACATCGACGCCGGAGCCGGCAAGTTCGCGCACGATCTCCAGGACGTGCTCCTGCTGGCCTGGCAGCGTCCGGCAATCCACCAGGGCTTCGGCGGACTCCGGGATGACATTGTGCTTGTAACCGCCCTTCAGCAGGGTTGGGTTGGTGGTGTTCTGCAGTGTTGCGCCGACAAAGCGTGCCACTGTCCCGAGCTGACTCAGAAGCACGTCCGGATTGTCGGGATCGAACTCGACGCCGGTGAGTTCGGTCACTCCGTCCAGGAACTGGCGTGTTGTGGGGGTCAGTTCAATGGGCCATTTGTATTCACCGATCCGCGTAACCGCTGCGGCCAGCCGCGTGATGGCGTTGTCTGTGCTGATCTGGGAGCCGTGTCCGGCCCGTCCGTGGGCTACCAGGCGGAGCCAGGAAATACCCTTCTCGGCGGTCTGCAGGAGGTACGTGCGCTGGCCTCCGATGGTTGCTGAGAAGCCGCCTACCTCCGAGATGGCTTCAGTTGCCCCTTCGAAGAGTTCCGGTCGCTTGTCCACGGCGTAGCGAGCCCCGTACTCGCCGCCTGCTTCCTCGTCGGCAAAGAAGGCGAAGACGATGTCCCGTTTGGGCTTCCGCCCCGTCCGTGCGAAACTCCGCATGACCGAGAGGATCATGGCGTCCATGTCCTTCATGTCGACGGCGCCCCGGCCCCAGATCAGGCCGTCCTTCAGTTCGGCACCGAAAGGGTCCACTGACCACTGGTCGCGCAAGGCGGGAACCACGTCGAGGTGACCGTGCAGCACCAGTGCGCTGGCGGACGGGTCTTCGCCGGCCATCCGGGTGACCACGCTCGCCCGGCCCGGCGCGGATTCGAAGATCTCGGCCTTGAGTCCGACTTCCTCAATGAGTCCTGCCGTGTATTCGGCGGCGGCCCGCTCCCCCGGCCCCGAGCCGTCGCCATAATTTGATGTGTCGATCCGGATGAGCTCCTGGCAAATGCGGACAACTTCATCCTCGGGGCGGACGTCAGACATAAATTACTCCTCTTGCAGGGGCCGGCTGCTAAGAACCCGGGCCGTCTCGGTTGCCTTCAGCCTACCCACTCGCCCCGATTCCATCTTTCGCCAAGGTTCGTGTTAGAGTTTTTCTCGCTGCTTCGGAGAAAAGCGAACCGCTGAAAGGCGGAAACGTGGTCCGAAATACCACCTGCGCGGGTGGCGGAATGGCAGACGCGCTAGCTTGAGGTGCTAGTCCTCGAAAGGGGGTGGGGGTTCAAGTCCCCCTCCGCGCACTGAAAAAACCCCGGGAAACCGGGGTTTTTTTGTGTCTCCAACCACGCGAGGCCCGTTTCCAACCACGTGAGTGCTGAAATGCGTCACCCGCAAGGGGGATCGCCGCATAGTGGTTTTGTGGCCTGCATAGAGAAGCGAAAACGAAAAGACGGATCCGTCACCCGCTACATCCGGTGGGTCGACCCGGATACTAAGACGCGGATGACTCAAAAGATGGACAGCGAGGAGAGCGCCAAGTTCTCAACCTCCAGCTGCGAAGTGTCGGCAGGGGCGACCACAACAGCACCTGAATCCTCTCGGTAGACCTCGAGCTCATCGAGAACTCCGTTGATCACGTGGACGAGCACGCAAGAATCTGCGGCCCGTCACCGATGCTGGTGAGTCGATGGATGCCGGGGAACCCGCTCCGTGTGGGGCGCGTGCTGAAGTTCCTAGGCCTACTGGTGCTGGGCGCAGCGATCTTCACGTTCAACGCCATCTACCCGGTCTTCAGCCCAGGCCTGTTCTTGCTGCCGGTGATCCCTTTTCGTCCGACTGGCCTACCATGAGTACCGGGCCAAGCCACTGCAGGCGACGGTGGAGGTTTTCCTGGGTGTGGCCGCCGTCGTGCTGGCCTTCGCGATTCCCACCGCGGAGGGGGCATATAGCTCGCCGTGGGTTCACGCCGGTGGGGCGGCCACGGCAGGGCTGATGATTGCGTATTGGGCCGGGGGCCTCCCCCGCCGCTCCCGGCGCCTGCGGCTCGATGATGCGGCCATCGTTTAGAGCCAGCGACGAGGAGAGGCTTGAGGCCCTGCTATCGCAGGGCCTCCGGACCCGGCCTGGCTTGAACAGGCTGCCACCCTCTCCAAATATGGGTGCGGTCATCCGGAGCCAGCGCACCTTGAGCGAGGACGGAACCATTGACGCACACTTCAAGGAGAGATGCCAGCAGGCAGCCGTTAGTCGGCTGGGCCCCCGACTATTCCAGCACTGCAAGAACGCAATGGGCTTGCGCACACAATGCTAAGCATGCTTATTATGGTTGCAGTCGGATGGGGATCCGGTGTGAGGGGTAATCGAGAAGGGTGCGCTCAGCGAACGGGGCGCACCTTTTTCGTGCCCGCGCTTTGGTCACCACCACGGGTACGCTCGTCCCATGGGGAATCAGAAGAGCTGCGGGTGCTGCCCGAGGGATGGTCCTGGGAAGGGCAGGCCGGTCCGGAGCTGGGGTCGCTGGGTGACGGTTTCCTGGAGGATCCGGTGGACGGTCCGCTTCCCAATGGCTTCACCGAGAGCACCTGGATTCTCCACGCCCAGTTCTTCCGGCCGCCTGAGGTTCCGCCGGAGCCCGGACCCGACGATGTGAACGAAGTGCCTGGCTTCGGGTTCGGCGCGCACGCTCCTGATGGGTGGCAGAGAATCACCTGGGCTGAAACGGCCCCCCACAAAGGCGTTCCACTGCAGGGCCCCGCCGGGGATAGCGGACTGGAGATTCCACCGGCCTACTGCTGGTCAGCCCTGCTGAACGAGAGCGATGCCGGCTACGTGGTCGTGCACCCGGGCATTCACCCTGACGACTCGCTCTGGCCAACAGAAGGCTCCCTGGGTAAGGCTGACCTGGAGACGCTCGTTCCGATCCTCGCAGCGCACACCGGCTGTCCTCCATGCTGGCCACCCGGTCCAGGAGTTCACCCCGGAGCTCTGGTGGCCTGACGACCGGGCCTGGGTTGTGTTGACCGACTACGACCTCATGGGCACAAGGGTGTTCGGCAGCAAGGACCTGATCGACACCCTGCGCGCAGCCCCCGACATCGAGACGCTGGACTGGCACCGTCTCAGGCTCCGCCCGCCCGCTCCCCCGCGTGCCCCGAGCCGTTTGGAGCTGCGTGTCCAGAAGATCATGGCGGAGCAGGACGCAGCCAATGCTCAGAAGCCCGCGGACACCGAAAAGGACACCAAGGACGTCTGGATATAGGTGTCCTTTCGGAGTCACCAGGCACCATCAGCCCTCCGTGGTGAGCTGGTTGGTCCTTGCGGCTTACTCCCCGAGCATCTCGGAGTACGGGAAGTAATCCAGGTCATCTGGATGCGTGGAGCGGGATGAGTGAGAAACCATTCGTACGCGTGGTCGTCCGCCGCCGTCTGCCGGGGTTACCTAAGCACCCTTCGAGGGCGCTTCGTCGGCTTTACTGCCATTCGCATTTCAAAGTTGCCGAAGGCCTTGTTTCCGGAGGCGGACATCCGCGGCAACAGAAATGGATCCCTCCTCAGGTGAGCCAGTCAATGGCAACACAACCAGATCTAGCTGCCGAAGAGTTTTTTCCCGATTTTTGCGAATAGGCCCGGCTCCAAAGAGGGATCAATTATCGTGGGTTCAACAGAGAAGTCAGTGCCTCGGTCCGTCACGGGGCGCCGCTTATTATTCCAGTCAACGCACCTGAGCTCGGCGTTGTAGACAGGAGGTGTTACTCCCTCCCCTTGAAAGATCCGCCACATCCAGTCCGGAATGTTGTCCAATGTTCGCGGATAGGCCAACAACTGTTGCGCCCAGATAGCAGCGTCAGCCGGGCGACCCCCTGCATACCATTCCCCGTCGGAGTCCCGCTCAAGGCGCTCTTCGTCGAAAAAATCTATGCGGCCTGGCTTATCCGGAAAGACGTGAATCTCAGCAGTGGTCCATGTTCCCAGTCCTGGCCGATAGGCGAGGTCCCGGCAAGCATCTAACCATCGGTTGAGTGCTTCATGTGAAAAGTCGTCCTCGAAGCTGCGTCCCTTGTGAATATTCTTATTGCCTGCAACCTTGTGACCGTAGCCCAAAGTATTAGTTCTGCGATGCACGAGCACGTGGACCACTTCATCCGTGCCGACAGCAAAACCGGAGGCTCCAAAAGCCTCTTTCGACAGTCTTTCTAGACCAGCGATAACAAAAGGATCGGCATTCAAGTCCAGCGCATTCACCATTTCAGCCTACTTTGGATCGGGAAGATTGTTGAAGTCACGGATAAACGGCTTGTCGTTGTCGAAGAAGTACAGCAGCCTCGTAGTCTCCGGCAGACCGCGTGTATTTGCGGGCACTAGTTGCATCTCCCAAGTTAAGTCCAAGGGTGCGTCGTTGGTAAGTCGTCTTTTGACCTTCTCGATGACGTCCATCTCGGTGTCGTGAAAGCTGACGGCATCGTTCTCGGTGCCTGCTTTGCGGTTCTGCCATTCGTGATGCGGAAAGAGGCCAGCCCGCTCGCCGAGGAACCCGAGGGCGGAGGGTGCAGCATGACCGCCGTCATAACCTTTGCCGCCAAGCCGGCCGGCCTTTATTTGTTGCCACTTGTTCCGGTTCATGTCCCCAACAAGCGTTGAGGTGATGTGGCCTTTCGCCGACGCGAGGTGTCCGTTGCCGTCCATGACGAGGGTGAAAGTGTTTTGCAGCCCGCCGTCTACCTGCGCCACCACGTTATAGGTGACGTTGGGGAGGGGCTTGTTAAGTTCAGGGGACCATGCACCTTTGACTCCGGCGTAGGTGTCTACGCGGGTGACGGTACCGGTCTCATCCGTGTAGTACTTCTCGACGGTGTTCCTGTCCACCACGCTTGACTCATTTTTCATCAGACTGCGGTGTTCAATGATGTACTCGGTGTTGGGCTTCAGCTCAACCCGGGCGGCGAAGTTCTCCTTGCGGTGGATCGGGAACGTAATGTCGCCGTGCCGGAGAACAACAGTGTTGGTGACATGGTCAGGTCGGGTGAAGGGCTCGGTCCTGATTAGGTCCGTCAGGGTCGACGCTGTGCCTGCCGTCGAAGGCTTATTCGGAACAAAAGCGGGTGGGTTGTTTTCCCGGATTGAGGCGGCTTTATTGTCCAGCCAGTCAGCCGCTCTTGGACCGCCGGCATGGGCCGCTGTTCCATGGGCAAGAGCAAAATCGGTCCTGGGCAGCACATCATCTACGGTGCGGATGCCATCAGCCGTCAAGGCAATTCCAGTAGCGACTCCGCGCCGGGCCCCGGTCAGATTCTCCATAGTGGTGGACTTAGCAGTGTCCAGGATGGTGAAAACACCGACCCTCGCTTTGGTTACAGAATCCAGGACCTTGGCTGTCGTTTCGGGCATGACAATGTCCGAGACTTTCAGGGCCAAGGACCCCGGCTTCGACAGGAACGTCCCTGTCGTCCACAGTCCCTTGGACGCGCTACCTAGGGCCGAAGAAAGGCCACCAAGCCGGGTGGTGTCCATCGTGGCGATACTCAGCCGTTCCGCCGCAAGCCCGGCTTTGCTTGCCAATGCCCCAGTCTTAAGGGCCGCTCCAGCTCCCCCACCAAAGATCGTGCTCACAACATTGAACGATGCGTTGCCAATATCTCGACCGGGGTTCTGGTTGCCGCCTTCATGATCTTCAACATGGGTGAATGCCGCCAGCATGGCACCGTTATCGTCCAAGGCCCGCTGTATTCCGGGTTTATCCCTCTCCCACTGCTGCCGGTTGAAAGCCCAAGTAATAGGAACAGATGCCAACATGCCCGCGTTCCCCAGCATGGTGTTCATGCCGCCCCACGCCCGCTCCCGCTTGACGTCGTTCCCGGTGCCAGTCAGGGACCAGATCCCATCTATAAGCTCCACTGCGCCGGCGCCCATGCCCTGGAGCAACCCCGCTACCCCGCTCGGGCGGTATGGGACGGTCTGCTTACCCCACGGGTTCTCATCTCCGCCATGGTCAATTCCCGTAGCCGTCCCGGCAACAAACAACGCTTCATCAATCCAGGACCCCGATCGCAGATCCACTGGCGTAGGATGCTCTACGGTGAAGGTCTCCCCGCCGGAAACCCCGGCCAGCGCCGCCGCGCAAGTATCCTGAGCGGCCAGGTAATCATTGTGGACTGCCTGAACCTCCGCCGCCAATGCGTTGTGACGCGCGGTCAGGTCGGAGTCACTGCCCCAGTGCTGCTGGACCCGGGTCGTGATTTGCTCGCCCTTGACCATCGTCGTTTCCTCAACGGAAGTCGGAAAAGCATCTATGTCCGCGTCAAGTTTGCCGACACTGCGACCGTAGGCCTCAAGACGCTGCCGCAGGTCCCGACAGGTGGAAGAAAACGTGCACAATGCCTCGGAGGTCATCTGAGCGTCATCGGAGACCTTGGCAGCCAGAGGCGAAACCTTTGTAAAAGCAGCCAGAACGGTCGGGGATTCCTCCGAGACATAGGAGGACCCGAGTCCCGACCACGTCTGAGCGGCCGCGTCGATGCCACTTCGGAATGCGGTTGAATGTGTGGTGAGATCGCGGGCTGCGATGTCTAGAGAATCGACGTCAGGCAGCCGGAACCCCCCGGAAGGGTCCAGTCCTGAAGACCCTGTCTGTGCGCAAACCTCTGGTGACAAAGCCATAATGCTCTAGCCCTTCAAGCTCTTAGGTAGTTCTATAGCGGCAATGGCCGGTGTCCTGCCCCGTGAAGTGACGATGGCTCCCCTGCCCGAGCCGCGCTTCGCTGGGCGCTTGAGGCCATCTCAAGGTCTCCATGGACGTAAAAGCTCAAGGCCTGCACTGTCGAAGTAACGATGCTTCCAGTTCTCGCCACAGCTTCCCTGGCGTTCGGCCCCAAGCGGTTGGTAACGACGTCGTTCAGAGCTGCTACAACGACTCCCCCAGGAATGGATGAGGCAGCGAGCAACAGGGCCTGTTCCATCCCGGCAACGGCAGGTTCCACGCTCTCCGCCTGAGCTGCCGTCGCCCTGATGGTGGAGACTGTGGAGGACACGTCGATGTTCCAACTGCCACTCATGCTGTCTCCCTAGCCGATGCCCTGAACTGCGTTCCGGGCCGAGCTGATGGCCGTTGAGGCCGTCTCGTCGTTGAGTCCCAGGGTGCTCTTGACGAGCGCAACGATGGCCTTTGTTTCATTGGCTGCAGCGTTCCAGCGTGCTTCGACTGCCTGGTACTCGGAGTCAACGCTGTCGGCCCGGAAGTCAGCCATTGCCTGGCTGACATCGGCCTGGCGCTGGCCGATCAGGGACTCCAGCTGCGCTGCAAGTGCCTGGATGTCGCCCTGGACCTGGGCGGAGACATTGGTATCGAAAGCAATTCTGTTAGCACTCATGTTTTAGCAGAGCCTGGCTGGCTCCCACTCCATTTCCGTAGATTGAACAGCAAATGCACGGCGAGACTAAACAGTCTCCACTGCACAAAAGAAGTAGCTAGGCGCGGCCCTGGAAGCGGGCGCCGTCAAAGTTCGCTGAACCCTCGCTCTGCCGGGCGTTGTCGCTCGCGGCCAAATCGCCCTGCTGGAACGCGGTGTTCATCCCGCTTTGGCCTTGAACGATGCCTGCCAGCGCAGCATTAAGTTCGGAGGCCACCAGATCCGAGCGGTTCTTGAAATTATCGAACGCTGCCTTGCCGGCGCCGCTGAAGCGGCCCTCCAGCGGAGTCACGGCGTCCACGAAGCGACGCACGAGTGCACCAAGGTCCTGGTTCGCTGAGTCAGTCTGCCTGTTAAGGTTTCCGACAGTCTCTGCGCCCATGTCAAAAATAGCCACGAGATCCCCCACCATCATTTTGGCTGTTGAATTACTGGCTGCAGATAGCAACCGAAATACCAGCTTGCACAAAGTGACAAGATAAGTCCAGTCGATTACCAAACCTGAAAAGCGAAGCTACTTGACTTGCAAGGGCCGTTGTCTTCCGGGGTAGGTTTGTCTGTGCCGTTATTGACCGTGGAGGGGAGCGGGATCGCGCGTGGCTGAAGATTACGATGCCCGGTTGCTGGAGTCGGCGAAGGTCCGGAAGCACCGGCTCGATGATGCTCTGCTGTTTGGTGAGAATGTCCAGGAGCGGAGCTATTCGACCAACACCATGAGGCTGATGTACTCCCTGCTCATTGCCGCCCTGATAGCTGCAGTCTGCGTTGGTTTCAGCTTTGTTCAACATTTGCTCAATGAACGCAGTGCTCCTGTCGCCGCTGCAATGCTCACCTTCTGGACGGATACTCCGGTATGACCAACGCCCTGACCCGGATCACAGTTATCGCCGACCACAGACACGTAGACCTACGTGTGCCCTCCGATGAGCCTGTGGCGTCTCTGCTTCCCCAGCTTCGCGAGCTCATTTTCGACGGCGCCGAAGACCGCGCGACTCCGTCAACAGCTACCGTTCTGACGACGGCTGTTGGCGTGGTCGTTGAAGCGTCCCAGACGTTGAGGGATTCCGCCGTCCCCGATGGCGCGCGCCTGTACCTCCGGGATCAGAGTGCCATCCCGGCGTCGCCCGAGGTGTACGACGTGGCATCTTTCGCAGCTGAATCGACGGAACGCTCCCCTGCACTGTGGGCTGGTCATGTCCGCACTGCCGGCCTGGTCGCCGTCGCGGGTTTGCTGCTTGCCGGCAGCGGTAGTGCAGCCGTGCTGCAGCAGCGGGACGGGACCGTGTTTGGGGTTTTGCTGGTTGCCGCCCTGCTGTTGGCAGGATCATTGGTCAGCCGCTTCCGGTCCGTACCGGCAGGTGTTTCGGTCCTGACCGCCGGCTGGATCGTGGGATTCCCCGTAGCGCTTACAGCCCAGGGCCTCCCCTCCGGGCCGCTGTTGGTGATAACCGGCGTCCTGGCCCTTGCCGCGGCGGGTTTCGGCACCCGTCAGCATGTCCCGTTTATCGCTGCCGCCGGGTTGCTCGGGGCCCTCGGGACAGTTTGGGTGGCTGCACAGCAAGCCGCCGGTGATACAGCGCTTGCTGCCGCAGTCGCGGGGATAGTTTCTGTTCTCACTCTCGGAGTTGCGCCCAGGCTCGCCACCATTGTGGCCGGACTGAACGGGCTCGACGACGACCAGCGCCAGGGGGTGCGCCCCAACCGGCAGCGGACCATCGACGCTTTTCACGGGGCGCACCGGTCGCTCACCGGCTGGTCCTTGGTGTCGGCATTTGCAGCTTCCTTTTCTGCCGTGGTTCTGAGCCTGGCATGGGACCGCGCTGTGTGGTCCTTGTTGCTGGCTGCCGCGCTGTTGGGCTCGGTCGTTTTTCGGGGGCTGTCGTTGCCGTTGTTCTGGCAGCGGGCCGGTGTGTATGGGCTTGCCGCCGCGGGCCTGGTGGGAATTACCGCCGTCGTTTCGATTCAGCTGCACCAGCCCGCCTACCTCTTGGTAGCCGCCGCGGTCGGCGTGGCGGTACTCGTGGCGGCTCAAGGGTCGGTCCGCGAGCAATCGGGAGCCAGGCTGCGGCTCATGGCGGCGCGCACAGAGTCAGCGTGTGTCCTGGCCACCATTCCCCTGGCACTTGGTCTAACAGGAGCATACGAACAACTAGGACACACCTTTGGCTGAGCAACCACGCACAGGGTTCCCCTTCGCCCCGCAGAAAGCCTCGGAACGAGAAGATGGAAATGTCCGTGCCGAGCCCGCTAGGGGCTTTCCCGGCATGGCTCCGCCCCAACAGCAACTTGATCCTCCACCAAGGACAGCCGGTCAGGACGAGCGGCCCAATCCCCCGATGGATATGCCAAATTTTGGGCGCCGGCGGCCTCCTGCCAAACCAACCCGCCAACCGACAGGTGACACCTGGTGGGAACGTCTCCGGTTCGAAATTTCTGATGCCCTGACGTCCGGCAGCCTTTCGGACCGCCTCGTACGGGCTTCCTCAGCGGTGGAGGCTCCAATCACTACCGGGCGGAGGATCGTCGTCGTCGGAGTAGCCGGAGGGGTAGGCACCACCACGGTGGCAGCACTTTCAGCCAAACTGTTCGGCAGCATCCGGCAGGAAGCGGTGATGGCCATCGAGGCCACCGACGAAACCGGACGGCTTTTGCGATACACAGGTGCCAGCGAAAACGCCTTGCTGTCCGAGGCCTCCCTGAAACTGAGGTCCCAGCCGGTCCGGACCCTGCCCGAGGTCATCGAACCGGCGGCGTCCTGCGGTAACCAGCTGTACGCCCTTGGCCGTTCGGGACGTGTCTGCCGGCGCGGACTCACCCATTGGCGCCTCCGAGTGGGCAGATCTTTCCTCAATTTTTTCGCGGTTCGTGGCAGTAACGGTCGTCGACGCCGGAGCGTCCCCCCGCTCCCGGCAGACTGCTGCGCTGCTGGGGACCGCCCACGCAATCGTCGTAGTCGCCCCGGACACGGACTTCGGTGATGAAAGGGCAGCAGCCGTCCGGGCAGTATTCTCCTCCTCTCACCCGCAGATTCCAGTGGTCACGGTGCGCACTCGGATCAACCAGGAGATCAACGGTTCTGGCGATTCCGCCGGAATGCCCTATGACAGACACCTTGCTGCCGGCGGGCCCATCAGGCTCAGCCGGCTCGGGGCGCTGACCCGTATAGCGGCAACTGAGATCGCCGGCCTCGCGGTAGCCGCCGCCAACGGCCGGTGACCGATGAGTACCAGGATCATTCACCGTCCGGCCCGCACTACCCTTCCCGAAACACTAGCCTCGCCGGCAGTACTGGACGCGCCTCCACAATTGCCCACAGGCGGGGGCGGCATGAACATGCTCGCGCTGGTCCCCATGCTCGGGGCCGCCACGTCGGTGACGGTCATGATGCTTTTCCGTGGGTCGTCCCTTGCCGGGATCGGTGCCATCATGATGGTCGTCACCGTTTTGGCTTCCCTGGCCCTGATGCTTTCCCAACGCGGAAGATCTGCCCGTCAGCGCGGCCAGAAGCGCCGCCTTTATATGGACTACCTGCGCCGCCGGCATAAGGAATTCGAGGCCGAGGAGCGCCTGGCCAGAGTTTCCGCGAACCGCAGCCACCCGCCTGCTGACCAACTGTTGGAAATGGTGGTTGAGGACCCGCACCGGCTATGGGAAAGGCGTCGTACCAGCCCTGACTTCCTTGTCACAAGATTCGGCACCGGAGTGGTGCCGCAACGCACCATCTCTGTTCAGGACAGCGGCGACGCCGTTGAACGGCCCGATACTTTCATGCTCGCCGAGGCTGAACAGCTTCGCCAGCGTTTCGCATCAAGTCCACATATGCCGTTGACTCTGCCCCTGGCCAACGTCTCGAACATCTCCATCATCGGAGACAGGGAAACGACGCTCGCCGTCTGCAGAAGCGTCCTGATCCGGATAGCTGCATCCCATTCCCCCGAGGATGTGGAACTGGCAATTGTGGTTGCCGACGATCTCCGTGCCGACTGGGAGTGGATCAAGTGGCTTCCCCATGTCCTGGAGCGGTCGAACCAACCCAGACAAGCCGCCAATCACCAGGAGATGGCCCGGCTTCTGGGCGCCAGCCTGGATGTCCGTACCGCGGCCGTAGCCAGCTCGGCAAGGAACTTCCAGCGTCTGCCCGCTGAAGCGCTTCCACGGCTGGTGATCATCACTGATCTGCCCGGGGAGAACGCCCGGCCGCTCCCTGGCCTGCCGGCCGACATGTCGCTCTCAGACCTGGCCGTGACCTGCATTCATCTGCTGACGGACCAGAAACAGGAGCCGGACAGCGTGGACCTGCGGCTCACCGTCGCCTCCGGCGAGCTCACCCTGGTCAACACCTCGAGCAGCCAGGCCATAGCAGGCCATGCGGATGAGGTCCCTTCCGCCGTTGCTGAATCCGTTGCCCGCGCTCTGGCCCCCTTGCGTCTTTCAGAGTTGTCGCATGAGTTTGGCGAACACAAGGCATCACGAAGCTACGCTGAATCCCTGGGACTGACCGGCTACACGGCCGAAGCCATTCACCAGCTCTGGCGAACTCCGCGAGGTCCTGACTTCCTGCGCGTTGCGATCGGAATGGACGAGGATTCCTCACCCGTCTATCTGGACCTGAAAGAGCCTGCGAAGCAGGGAATGGGACCCCACGGCATCTGTGTGGGGGCCACCGGGTCCGGCAAATCCGAACTGCTCCGGACACTGGTCCTGTCCCTGCTGGCCACCCACTCCCCCGAGGACCTGAACATGGTGCTCGTGGACTACAAGGGTGGCGCAACATTCGCACCTTTCGCTGAGGCGCCCCACGTGTCCGGTCTGGTCACCAACCTCGTCAGCGACGCCAGTCTGGTTGACAGGATTTACGCGAGTCTGTCCGGCGAGGTAGTACGCCGACAGGAAATGCTCAAGTCCGGCGGTGACTTCGCCCATATTGACGACTACCGCAATGCCCGCGCCCGCAATCCCGAGGATCCTGAGCTGCGGCTTCCCCTGCCCTACCTGTTCGTTTGCATTGACGAATTCGGTGAACTCCTCACAGCGCGCTCCGATTTCATCGACCTCCTCCTCTCGATCGGACGCATTGGACGCTCCATCGGCATCCATTTGCTCCTGTCCAGCCAGAAGGTCGAATCAGGGATGCTTCGAGGGCTGGAGACCTACCTTGCCTACCGGATTGCGCTGCACACCAATTCAGAAAGCGAAAGCCGCACGGTCATTGACGTACCGGACGCCTACCACCTGCCCAACACACCGGGCCACGGAATCCTGAAGGTAGACACTACCGTCTTCCGTCGATTCAAGGCATCGTACGTTTCCGGTCCACTGCCCCTGGCAGCCGGGGAAGAGGACACCGCCTCCGCAACGGAGGCACCGCCACTAGTAAGCGTCTTCGGCCTTCGCCGCCCAGTCACTGTGGAACAGCCGACGGCGGCCCTCCCCACGTCTGCTGCCCCAGGATCCGCGGCTGCTTCGGACAGCCCCACCATCCTTTCGACACTCGTGGGCTTTGCCTCCAGCACCCACGCGATGACACCGCCGGTCTGGCTTCCCCCGCTGCCGGTTTCAGTCTCCCTGTCCCAGACAGGGGCGGCGCTGAACTTAACCTCGGCCGGACCGCGCCTGGAACAACCGGGTTACCTTTGCCCGGCTGTGGGCATCCTGGACGACCCTTCACGCCAGTGGCAGGGACCGTGGCACCTGGACCTGACGGCGAGGGGCGGCAACCTGGCAGTTATCGGCGCCCCACAGAGTGGTCGCAGCACTGCGCTTCGCACCATTGCCGGCGCCTTGGCCCTCAGCCACAGCGTGCAGGAGGTAAACCTGTACGGCATCGACCTTCTCGGCAACTCCTTGGCTGGTCTGGCCGCACTACCGCACAGCGCGGGCATGGCCGGGCGTGGAAACCGTGAATACCTTCGCCGGACCGTCGAAGAAGTCCATTCGCTGGTCAACGCACGGCAGGACGTTTTCGAAGCGCACCGCATCGACACGGTCAAGGCGATGCGGACAGCAAGAGCCCGTGGCGGGCTCACAGAATTGAGCTGCACCGATCTGTTCCTCTTTATCGACGGCTTCGGTGCCATGACCTCCGAGTTCCCGGAGATCGAGGAGCTGGTTCACGACATCATGACCCGCGGCAGCACCTTCGGCGTCCACGTCGTTGTCACGGTCAGGACCTGGTCTGAAATCAGGATGACGCGGCAATCCCTGATCGGCAACCGGATTGAACTCCATATCTCCGATCCGGCGGACTCCATCGACCGCCGGCTGGCCTCAACTCTCGGCGCCGGCCGGCCGGGCAGGGCGCTCACTCTGGAGAAGACCATTGGGCACTTCGCCCTCACTTCCCTGGAGAACCATCCCGACCCGGACGCGGCCGCTGTCGAACTCGAGCAACTCTGCCAGATTGTTGACAACAACACCACAGCCTCCGCTCCCCCTGTCAGGGTACTGCCGGCCGTCGTCGCGCGCCGTTCATCGACACATGCCGGGCCCGGCATCGGCCTGGGCCTGAGGGAGCAGGACCTGGGAACTGAAATCCTGGACCTCTTCGGAACCGACCCGGGCCTGCTGGTCTTCGGGGACCCCGAAACCGGCCGAACGAACCTGTTGAAAAGCATCGCCACCCAGCTGATCCAGACCAATGCTCCCGGTGAGCTGATTCTTGCTGTCTTCGATCCGCGCCAGAACCTCCGGAACTTCATTCCGGATGAGTACCTCGGCGAATACGCGTCCAACCCCCTCCTGGCCACGCAGCTTGCTGAATTTGTTGCCGCCCAGATCCAGGAACGGATGGGGGGGGACGGCAGTAAACCTGCCCTGAAGCTTCCCCGGATCGTTCTCCTAGTTGACGACTACGACATTCTCTCTGCGGCCGGGAACCAACCCCTGAGGGCACTGTCAGCCCACCTTCCGGCAGGCAAGGACGCCGGACTCCATGCCGTTGTGGCAAGCAGGATCAGCGGGGCCGCCGTCGCGATTCACGACCCGTTCCTCAGCGCCATCCGGGCAGCCGGCGGCCCCGTTGCCCTGTTCTCAGGTGAGAGGTCAGAGGGCGTAATCGCAAACGGCGAACGCCCCACCCATCTGCCAACTGGCCGCGCACGCATTCTGCGCCCTGGCCGGCGCCCCTTGATAACACAAACCTTCCTTCACCAGGACAAGGACGAATCAGCTTGAGCTACGACTTCCATCTCATTGCCGCACCGGACCCACGGCAGGGAGACTTCACCAGAGTATGCACGCTCCTCGAGGACAAATGCAGGCTGGAAGAGGCCGGCGATACCGGGCATCTCATCCTGACGCTGGGAGAGGAACAGCTGGCCCTGATCTCCAAGCCGAGCCAAATCGATAATGACGAACTGCTCCGGGTCTTTGGCTGGGCTGTAGCCAGTCAGCTGGGCGGAAGCGCCTGGGTATCCGAAGTGAACTGCCCGGAAGACAAAGACACCGCTGAAGCCGCCCGGACATTCCTCATGCTTACCGTGTCTGAAACCCGCGGACTTGTTATCGATCCACAATCCAACGAAATCCTGAATGCGCTGGAACAATGAATCAGGGATTGCCATTGCACATTATCCCTGTTCCCTCTGCCCGGCCCTGGAAAACCCATGCCCTGGCCAGGGCTCTCGCCGATGTTCCTGCCGGTGCCGTTCCCGCTGTGGCCATGCTCCGGGAGGCCCAGCCAAGCTACGGCTTAGTCGCCTTTCTCAAAGCCACTGGCGTGCCGTGGCTCAGGCCCACCCAAGACGACCAGGAACTTGAGAATGCATTGGCCGCTCACCCGGAAAATACCGCACCCCTGCTCTTGGGCAGAATTGCTATGACCGGAAGCGTCCTGCACCCAGCCACCCACGGCACGCGCATTGGCGAGCACACCGCCCGGATGCTGGAGCCCTTTCACGTGGTTCCCCTGAGGACGGGTGACACTGAGCCGCTCAGCTGGCCTTGGGATACTGTGGCGAATAGCCACTGGTTCCGGTCGCAAATGCCTTGGGCCTCCCTGATCTTCTCGGGCCCCAACGTGACGGGTTTATTGACCGCAGTGCGGACGGAATCCGGAGTGCTGGAGTCGTTCGACGCCCTGGTAACCACTGGTACGCCGGTGAGCGAAACACTACGGAATTCAGCCTTGGAGAAAGCCGCCGCGCTCAATTCCACGGATTTCAGCCTGGAGCACCACTTCGGGGCAGATCCAATGGGTGTACACCCAGGCGCCGACGGATTTCGAGTACCTTTGGCAGCCTTGGCAGGGCCAGGCATTGCCAAATCCGTCAACCTCAGACGGCGGTCCATTGAGGGTGTGGACGTGGAAAGCCTGGGGACACCCCCCTTCCAGCACCTGGCCATAAGGTTTCCGATGGTGACTGCTTGGGACCACGGCCATGGGCAGGAGCTCCGCCAGGAACTGTTCCAGACAGACTAAGCAGGACGACATAAAGCAGCGTCAACAGCCAAGGCGTTTGCGCTACAGGTAGCCGTCGACAATCGCGGCAGCGATCTCCTTATAGGCTCGGCGGGTGTTTCCGGAAAGCTTTTCGAGGGAAATCCTGTCTCCGTCAGCAACGCCGCGGTCATGCGGGACCGTGATCAGCTTGCGGCAATAGCCTGCCAGATGCTCTTCAATGGCGCGCTTGTCCACCCGGTTGGACACCTGGTCCTTGTCAGTGACCACAACGATCGCGTTGCGGGCGAGGTTCTCGTACCCGTGTCCGGCCAGCCACTGCAAAGTGTTGCGGGCACGCTTCGCTCCGCTGACGGCGTACCCGGAGGCTATGACAAGGTTGGTGGCTCTGGGAAGCACCCCTGCCATGGCCGGGTGGGACACCCCTGTTCCGCAGTCCGTCAAGGTCACCGCATAGTACTGGGAGACAAGATGATGGATCTTGGAGTACTCGGCGGCAGTCAGGGCATCGGATAATGCCGGATCCTGCTCCCCCGCTACGAGGTGCAGCCGGTTGGCGTGATGCATGTAGTCCGTCAGGGCGGTCAGGGAGTTGATCGCATCGATGTCCCTGACAATGTCTGTGACAGTGCGGGGTTTGACCTTCTGGTACAGCATCTCCCCTAGAGCGCGCTCGGCCAGGTCACCACTGTCCGGGTTGGCATCGATGGCGCAGGGGTGGTCGCCCCGGTACTCGGCAAGGATCATGCCGACCCCGACAGTCGTGGACGTCTTGCCAATGCCGCCTTTCAGGCTGAGAACGGCGGTGTTGAAGCTACCTGACAGCGGCCGGGCAATCCTTCGTTCCAGCTCAGCATCGTCCTGATCACGGGCGCTGGGGCCGAGATTAACGTACCCGCCCGTGGCTGAATAAAGTGCGCCCCTTACGCCAGTGGTTGGCCGCGGACGGTCCGGCCTGACAAACTGCGTCTCCACATAGGGTGCCCCGTACGGTGAGGGTCCGCTCACAGGCGGCGCCGCCGTCGGAACCCCTGGTGATGAAACCTGAACCATCTGGGGAAACTCACCTCTTGCCGGCAAATGAGAAGTTGGACTATCCGGCCCGGGGACACTTTCAATCGGTACACGGGAAGCTTCTGAGACGGTCCCGCTTGACGCATCAGGGACAGAGACAGCCTCAGGGGCCGGGGTCCCGGAGGCATCCGCGACAGGTTCTGCCGTGCCGTCGGGGAGAACCTGGAAATGGCCCTCTTGGCCCTTCGAATGATCAACGGCATGTGCCAGAGCTGGTGCACCCGAACTGCGTGCGTATTCGGCAAGAACGGCGATAGCTGCTGAATACGGATCCATTCCAGAAGGAGGAGCAATCGGCTCACCACCGACAGTAATCTTGCCATCGGCGAAAACCTCGACGCGTGTGGCCCCCAGATCCATCACTACACTCCTCAAAGTACTGCGTGCGCAAGCGGCGCCACCCAGTGATACTAGCCCGTTCGCGCCGTCAGGTCATGTCATGCCCAGACAACAAGGGCGTTCATTCGATGCCGGTTTCAGGTTCTTAGTCTGGATCTGTCCACTGGCGTTACGAGAAGTTGGCTTACTTGCAGTTGGCCAGGATTCCGGCGATGGCGTCGTGTTCTGGCTGCGTGACCCAGAGTTTGTATTTGGCTTTCACCTCAGTCTGGCGGGCGACGTATTCGCAGCGGAATGCCTTGTTCGCTGGCAGCCACGCATCGGCCGAGGAGTCAGACTTTTGCTGGTTGGCGGAGCCGTCGGCCGCGATCAGGTTCAGCGGGTCGTTGGCGAGCTGGAGCCGCTGTTCCGCACTGATCTGCTGGGCGCCGGTCTGCCATGCCAGGGATAGCGGAATGATGTGGTCGATCTGGACGTCGGCCGAGTCCTCCCCGCGAGTGAAGTTGATGGTCTTGCCGGTGTACTTGTCGGCCAGCTTGCCGGAGGCGATGACGCAGTTCTTGGTTCCCGCCTTGACGGTGAGCTCGGTCAGGTCGCGGCGGAGAATGTCGTTGCGGGTGTCGCACCCGTTGTGGTCCACGTCCGACCATGCCGCCCCGAACTGTTCCCGGCTGTATCCGGTCTTCGGGGCCTTCCCCTTCACCGGGATGGTTTCCAACAGCGCAATCGCGGCGGCAGACTCTGCCGGGTTGACTACAGGGCTGGCAGGGTTCTCCGCAGCGATACTGGAGGCGGCGCCTTGGATAGCTTCCGCGATCTTGGTTCCGGCCCGGGTTGCAGCATCGCAGCTGGCCAGGGAGCCGGCAAGGAAAAGGCTGGCTATGACGGTCAGGGACTTGGTGGCGGGGAAGCGAGTAATCTTCATGGTCCTCATATTTAGGGCGGAACGATTCACGTTACCCGAGTCGGCTGCAGGCCAAAGGTAAGGATGCAGTTGTGGCCGTCACACCTCGTTTCCACGAAAGCCTCTGTCTCTGACATGCGGAAACCTCCCTCTACGGGGGTGGGGCAGCCCGGGCGTCAGTAGGTGTCGTAATCGCAGGGTTTCACCGCGGCTTCGGCCGGGGTTCTGGCAGCCAGATCACGGAGTCGTGCAATGAGGCTCCTGGTGTCCGGGTCCTGTTCGAGGACGGCGTAGACAGGGGAGGCGGCCTCGCGGAAGGCAGTCAGCTGCTCTTCGGTTGCCGTCGCCACCGCGCCGCCTTCCTCGCAGTACTTCTGCGCCTCCGCCGAGAGTGGTGAGAGGAGGGATGAGGCCCAGTCCCTGGTGAAGTTTGCTGCGTCCTGGAGAATCTGTTGTTCCTCCGCCGTGAGGCTGGCCCTGGCTTTGTCGTTGATCACGAGGGTGCTGAGCTTCGAGTGGACCACCAGGTTTCCGGTGGCGATGGCGTGCCCCGTCTTGTTCAGGGCTCCGGGCAAATTGGCGGCATAGGCCATCGATGATTCCGCGCCGCCCACCGTTCCCCTTTCAACTCCATCACCGAATTCCTGGTCGCCCAGGTCTTTAGGTATGGCGCCCAAGGACTCGAGGACTTCGTAATTGGTGGCGGACAAGGGTGCCCTGATCACCATTCCCCTGATGTCACCCGGTGAAAGGATCGGCGTGGCGAAGGAGAACAGCACCCGTGGTCCGTCCGGGAACAGCGCCAGCCCCGTGACCCCCACGTCCTTCAGTCCTGCCATCATCCCCTGTGCGTACTCCGGTTTCACTACTTCCCTGATCATGGCGCTGGATGTCACCAGGAAGGGGGCGGAGAGCGCCCTGAAGGACAGCACGCCTTCGGTATCCCAGGTCCGGGCCGGAATGACAGCCATCTCCAGGTCTCCGCTCATCACCCGGTGGGCAACCACTTGGTCCCAAGCCTTCCCCGCATCGCCGCCGGCCCTGAAGACCGGTTCGATGATCAGGGCCCCGTTGGAGAGCTCCCCAACTTGGCGGGCAAATTCCTCGATCTGGCCCCGGGTGGGCACGTTCGCGTCGTCCTGCGTGCCGATGCGAAGAACCTTGATGCCGGCAGCTGCCGTAGTGGCCGGTTGGGTGGGGCCATCGGTGGAGTCGTCGTAGGTGCAAGATGCCAAGGCCAGCAGCAGGCTGAGTGTGAGGGTGGCTGCGCAGTACTTCGCTGACTTCACCATGGACATTACTTTCGGATTAGCGGGAAATGCGACAACGCAGGCGCCAGCAGGCCGTAGGCGAACCGTACTCCCGGACGTTGGCGGGAGCAAGAGCAAGCGCGCCCAGGCACGCGCGGCGGCTGCCACCTGTACATGGGCCGGGCAGAAATCGAGACGGCCATCAAGCTGACCATGAGGAGCGGCAGTCCAGACACGCTTCGTCTACACGCCTGAAGAAGCAGACGCCTTGCCTGACCGGGGGCCATCTAGCGAAGTTGAATCAAACCAGCACTAGTTGGACGGAAACCGCATGCCTCCAAGTAGAAGCTCCTTAAGTGCTCGTCGAAGTCAACATGGAGCCACTCGCAGCCCGAATCCCTTGATCTTTCTGTTGCGAGGGCCAGGAGTTGTTTCCCGATCCCCTGACGACGCGCTCTGAATGCCACCAGCGTGTCCTCGATGAACGCGTGTGCGTGCCCGTCCCAGATCACGTTGACGAAGCCTACGATGCCATTGTCGTCACGCGCTGTGACCCAGCCCAGACTCAGCCGCGAGAGAACATCCGTCCAATCGACTTCAATCGGTGCATGATCGAAGCCTTCTGCGTGCAGCTGGTTGATTTCTTCGTTCCGAACCAGGCCGCGCCATTCAAAGGTGATCGTCATGCTGAACAGCATTGCAGATGCCTTCGCCTGCTGGGCTGCCCGGGCAACGTAGTTCAGGTCGCAGTCCTGGATCGACCCGCTACAGGGCCTGATCGATGATTTGGGCGAAAGGTCAGGACAGCAGGGAACCGGGCTGTAGTGCGCGGCACCCAGCTGTAATGGTCGGTTGGGCTAGGCCCGAAGCTCGAGACCAAGATGATGTGTTGGCCCCCGACCTTCTGGTGGCTGTATAGACCGGTCCGGCGTAGAAGGAGTAGTAGCCGCGCGGGGCAGGGCCGTACGACGGGTAATTCGCGATCAAGTTCTGGCGGTGCATTTTCACACCGTATGTGCGGCCGTAAGCGATTGCCACGGAGCAGTTGTTGCGAACCGAGGCCTTCCAGTACACGCCAATCGAGCCAGTTCATCGTGCTCCCCCTTGCCTTGGATGTCCTCGCAGCCTGCCCTGCTCCACCGCACCCATCCCGGCAGGGTACACAGCGGCCCGAAGGGTGCGCTGCTCGTCGGGCTAGAGCAGGACGGAGTCTGTCACCAGCTGGGCGCGGCCTTCCGCGAGCCGGTATGCAACGCCGACCACGGCGGTGGAGGAATCATGCACCGCCGCCGCGATGACCGGGGAACTTTCCAGCAGCCGCTCCGCTGTAAGCCTGGCATGGTCGACGACCATATCGTTGACCTCAGTCCTGCCATCCCGCAGCGAGGTCAGCACTGAGGGGGTGATCCGTTCGACGAGGTCGCGGATGAAGCGTTGGGGCATCTCCCCGGTGTCCAGCGCTTCTTTTGTGGCGGTGACGGCTCCGCAGTTGTCGTGTCCGAGGACAACGATCAGTGGAACTTTGAGAACCGAGACGCCGTATTCGAGTGATCCGAGTACGGTGTCGTCAAGCACATGCCCGGCCGTGCGGACCACGAAGGCGTCGCCAAGTCCCAGGTCGAAGATGATCTCAGCGGCCAGCCGGGAATCCGAGCAGCCAAAAATGACGGCGAACGGGTTCTGGCTGTTTACCAGCTCGCTGCGCCTTGAAGCACCCTGATTGGGGTGCCGGGCCTCACCGGACACGAAACGTGCGTTGCCATCAAGCAGGCGCTGCCATGCCTGTGCCGGACTGATGCTTTTAGTCACCCTACTTACCTTACGGGAACCGGCGGAGAACAAAGCCAGCTGCCCGTGGGCCGACGACACGTCTCACGGCGACACGAGCCCGCCGTTACTCATTTATAGCCGGCGCGCTGGCAGTCCTTCTGTCCGGTGTGTTCACCGTGGCATGGATCTTAAGACCGCATCCCGATGCCACATTGCTTCCAATCACAGACGAAGCAGACAGGGTGGTTCTCTCAGTGCTGGAAGTCTGGGGGCGGATGCCGGCGAATCCAGCGTTCCGGTCCCTTTATAGACGGCGCCAACTGTGTGCCGCCTGGGGTCGATCTTTTGCAGACATCGATGGTGGCAACCATTCGACCGTCGCTGACACCAACCATTGCCGGCTCTGTCAGGTAACCAGCTTCATGGAAGGTCGGCCCGAAGGGGGCCCCATGAATGTCAGGCTCTTCCGCCTACCTTTGAGGTGCCCCGCCCGGCTTGGCCTGCCGGGGCACTTCATCTTGCTAATCCAGAACTGCGGTTGCTTCGATCTCGACGAGCACGTCAGGCTCGAACAGATACTCGACACCGATCAGAGAGGACGGCGGCATCGGCGTGGGCATGCCGATCTCTGCGGCCACTCGTTCGATACCTTCCATGAAAGCGGTGATTTTCTCCGGAGCCCAGGCGGTGACGTAGAACGTCAAACGCACCACGTCGTCGAAGGTCGCGTCGGCGCCGGCAAGCCCGGTCGCGGTATTACGGAGAGCCTGGGCAACTTGGCCGGCCAGATCGCCCGGCGCGACGGGCGTAGCATCGGCCAGGCGCGAGATCTGGCCCGCGACGTGAACGTGACGGGTGCCAGTGCCGACGGCGACGTGGTGGTACGTGGTGGGCTGGAACAGGCCTTCCGGACTGAAACGCTGAACAGACATGAGACTCCTTAGAAAGAAGGGAACTTGGTATATCCTTGATACCAGGTAAATTTAGGACACTTCAACGAGACCAGGTTTCATGCCGGATACCACCAGCCCCGCTGAGCCGCTGGAAATTAGCCCGCCACACCGGGAACTGCTCGATCAGGTTCTCGACAAATGGTCACTGAGCGTGCTCAACGAACTCTGTGACAGGCCGTGCCGGTTCAGCGAACTGCGCCGTGCGATCCCGTCGGTGTCGCAGAAGTCCCTGACGGCGACACTGCGGCGCCTCGAACGCAACGGCATCATCGAACGCAAACTTCTGAGCTCGCGCCCGGTGGCGATCGAGTACCGCATTACACGATTGGGCAAGACACTTCGCCACCCCGTCGACGTACTCCTGGAATGGGCTGCAGCGCACATGCCCGCCATCGAACAGGCACGCGAGACCTTCGATGTCCAAGACCTGGCCGAAGACCCCTGAGAGTTTGCATGTGCAGCCGTATTACCGCACGGCAACGGAAAGGCCCAGCAGGGGCACTGTTACACTCTGCTCATGATCGGGCTTCTCCTGGCGGGAAACGGGCTGGTGCACGCCGGCCTGTTAGGGCTGGGAATCCTCGCAGCCCTGCTGTTCTACGACTATGAGAAGCGCCGGCGGGGCCTGTCCGACCCACGGTTGTGGCCCATAGCCGGTTTCGCTCTCGCCTTCGGGGCCATCGGTTCAAGGGTCCTCACGTGGGATGTTTCCCGGCAGGTCTCCTTGGCAGACTGGTGGGGCAACGGCGACCGCAGCATTCTCGCTGGCCTTGTCGGCGCGTGGTTCGGCGTCCACTTGGGCAAACGGCTGACAGGTTACCGCGAGTCCACAGGGGATTTGCTTGCACCCGCAGTTGCTTTAGCTCTGGTCATCGGACGGGTGGGCTGTCTCCTCACGGAACTGCCCGGCACTCCGACCGGGGGTGCGTGGGGGATATCGCTCACGCCGGCGCAAGCGGCGATGTTGGGCGGACCGCCAGGGGTGGGACTCCACCCGTCCTTTGCCTACGAAATCGTGTTCCATGTGGCCGCATTCGTGCTCATGTGGCGTTATCGGGACCGCCTGCCTCGTCCTGGCGACCTCTTCATCTGCTACGTGACTTCCTACGCCTTGTTCCGGTTCGGAGTCGAATTCGTCCGCGGCAACGAGGTGCTCTGGCTGGGGATGAGCCGTCCCCAATGGTTCCTCCTGATGATTCTCCCCCTGCTGTTCTGGCGGATGCTGCGGGTATTCGGTAAACCACTCCGCCCAAAGTTGGAAAGAAGAGTGGCATGAGCGAGGACACCCCACCGCCTCAAGAACAGGGGCCGCCCCCTGAACCACGGCGCGGCTCCATGGCGCTCGGCATCCTGTTAGGGGCCCCTGCCCTTTATGCCCTCTATTTCGGGACAACACAGGGTATCGCACCGGATCAGGGATACAAGACCTTCCTCGCCGGGCCTGCAGCGTTCATACCCATCGCCGTCTATCTGGCGGTAGCCGTTGTGCTGGCCGTTAGGCCACCCACGTCCCGGCTGGGTGCGGGGCTGCTGATTGGCCTGGGAGTCTTCACACTGCTCGGCGGCGGGATCTGCGTCGGCATCCTCGCACAGATGAGAAGCCTGAGATGAATCCGTCCCCGTTCTCTTCCCGGCAGCGGTTGCCCGGCCCCGGCCAGCCGCTGCGCGGTGACCGCATCCACCGGTACGTCACAGCCTTCTGTCCACAATGCCACGAGACAAACCCTCCGCTCGCGCAGGTGCGGCGCCTCTCCGGCGCTCTGCTGGTCCGCGATGACCGGGTCTGGCTCGAACGCGGCTGCCCGGATCACGGCCTCGTAAGTACCCTGTACGACGAGTCACCGGAAATTCTGCGGTACCTGGAGAAGTGGCAGGCACCGACCAAGCAACACATCCCGGACCAGGCCGACAATTACCGCCAGGTACCGGAGGCCTACGCCTACGGGCTGCCGGCCATGCAGACGCAGCACACGTGCATCCTCCTGCAGGACATCATCGAGCACTGCAACCTGCGCTGCCCCACCTGCTTCACCGCCTCCGGCCCGCAGCTGCAGGGAGTCGCGCCTCTCACGGAGGTGCTCGCGAATATCGACACCCGGCTTGCCCGCGAAAACGGGCGGCTGGACGTGCTGATGCTCTCCGGCGGCGAGCCCACGCTTTATCCCTACCTGGCCGAACTTCTGGATGAACTCGTCGCTCGGCCGATCGTCCGCATCATGGTGAACAGCAACGGCATGCTGGTGGCCACCGACGACGAGCTCCTCGCACTGCTGGCCAAGCATCGGGACCGCGTGGAGGTGTACCTCCAATACGACGGGCCGTCCAAAGAAGCATCCATCCACCACCGAGGGGGCGACCTGACCCGATTCAAAGACATGGCCATCGCACGCCTGTCCGAGGCAGGTGTTTTCACCACCCTGACGATGACGGCGGCTCTCGGCGTGAACGACGGTGAGGTGGGCGCCGTCGTCATGAGGGCATTGGAAACCCCGTTCATGGGTGGCGTTGCACTTCAGCCGGTGTTCGGTTCGGGGCGCGGCCACGGCATCGATCCTATGGACAGGCTCACCCACACGGGCGTGCTGGAACGGCTCGCGGAGCAAACCGGAGGGGTCGTCTCTTGGCACGACCTGACAGCACTCCCCTGCTCACATCCGCATTGCGCGTCCGTGGGTTACATGCTGAAGGACGACTCAGGCGTCTGGCGTTCGCTAACTGCACTCATCGGGCACGATCAGCTGCTTGCCTGGCTGGAACTCAATCCCGACAGCATCGCCAACCGTATCGCGGATAGCGCGATCCCGCTTGAGCTGCGAAAACTCATGAAGTCTTCCCTGTTGGACCTGCTGAGCGAGCAGTCCTCGCTGTCCCACCCGAGGACAATGGATCTTTGGAAGAACATCTGCACGCAGTGTGACCTCGGCATCGGCACACTCACCACACTGGCTGCCGGCAAGCTTCCAGGTCAGCAACAGCGGCTGCGTCGACTCCTCGCCGAACGGATCACTCGCATCATGGTCAAGCCCTTCATGGACATCTCCACCATGATTGAGGAACGGCTCACGCAATGCTGCGTCCATGTGGGCACCAAGAGCGACGGCGGCGATCACCAGTGCGCTCCGTTCTGCGCTGTTCAGGCGTGGCCGGCCCTGGCCAGGCAACGAATAAGCACAGCCACGGGCACGCGGCTTCTCCCAGTCCGCCAGGTCTGAGTCAGACAGGGAGGAATGATGAGTTCCGCTTCTGATGCCCGGCGCATTGCAGACGGGCCACCGCCGTCGCAGCTGGTGCGCGCCAAGCACGCAGGCCGGCATGGACGCCGTCATGACCGCGACACGGATCCACAGTCCCCGCAGCCCTTCGATCCGCTGCGGCTCTGCATCTTCGCGACCGTTGCCCTGCTCGGCTGGGCAGCCGGTCCGGTGGCACTGGCCGCGTTCGCCGCAGTCGGATTCGCAGGTTATTGGAAAGCGCGACGGCGGGGCTTGACGAGATCGAAGTGTTACCTCCGCGATACGCGACTGGTTTTGGCCTACCTGGGCATCCTGTTAGCGGTTGGGTCGTGGGGGATATATTCCCTGGCAGCTCAACTGTTCGGCATCTAAAACAACAGCAGCGCACACCGCTGAGGCTGCCCGCGGACTCACTGTGCAGCAGGCGCTGGGATTGAGGCTCTCCCTGATGCCGCGGCGGCCTCGTAGGCCGGTGATTCCGCTGCCAGACGGCGTTCAGAACACGCAGCAGAACCATCAGAACCAGCACACGGCCAAGTACCACAAGCGTTCCAACACCCTGATCCATTAGTGCTCCGCCGTCGGCACGCCGTTGGGACTGCACTGCTCCCCGTACTGGGGACAATGTCGACGGACCCTCCCGGGTCAGGCCCGGACAGGCTCAGACAGCTGAAAGGCCCCGCCATCATCAGACTGGCGGAGCCTTTCAGGTTAAAAAGTGACTTTTGGTCAGTGACCGGCAGGCTGGTCGAAGCGCTGTCCAGCGGGGTTGGACGGCAGGATCGTGAACACGAGTACCGCCAGGGCGCCCAGGAACGGCACCAGGACGAGCAGCAGCAGCCATCCGCTGAAGTTGCCGTCGTGCAACCGGCGGACCGTCAGCGCTAAGGACGGGACGAGGGTCGCCAGCCCCCATATGACGATCAGGATGGTCCCGAAAATGGCACCCGGGCCGGGCGTCGCCGTGCCGGAGAGGCTCGAGCCGGTTGATCCGGCGTTGATGACGATGTTCAGGATGATGCTCACTACGACGGAAACCAAGGTCCACCACCAGTATTCGCTGCGGCTGGCGCGGCCCGAGAAAGTGGCGTACTTCTTGAAGAACCTTTTGACTGCAACCGGGAACGGTGCCCCGTAGTAGGGAGCCCACAGCGGCGGCTCGCCCTGCCAGGCGGATTGCTGCTGCGCCGGATTCGGCTGCTCGGAAGGATACGGCTGCTGGGACGGGTATTGCGGCTGGCTCAAGGAATTTCCCCCATTGTTCTAAATTGATGAGACGCGCTTATCGTACGGCGCTATGGGGTCGGAAAGTCCATTGATTGGGCGAATTTACTTAGAATTTCTGTATATGTCAGCCAACATGCAAACAGGACTGCGCAGGCCGGTTGCCTCGCCGGTGACTTCGCAGTGTGTCTCTGCCCGTTTGGCTGTCTGCAGAAGAACGGAGTGCCCGTGGCAGACTCAATGCCATGCGCCAATTCGTCGTTCTCGGCACTGCCTCGCAGGTCCCCACCCGGACCCGCAACCACAATGGCTATCTGCTGCTGTGGGACGGCCAGGGCCTGCTCTTCGATCCCGGGGAGGGCACTCAGCGGCAGATGCTCTTGGCAGGGGTATCCGCCAGCCAGATCACGCGTATCTGCCTCACGCACGTCCACGGCGACCACTGCTTCGGCCTGCCGGGAGTGCTGTCCCGAATGGTCCTGGACGGGGTACAGCATCCCGTCCACCTTCACTTTCCTGCGTCGGGTGAGGAAGTAGTCCGGGCCCTTGTGTCGCTGGCATCTCCCGGCCTTGATCTTCGGCTGCTTCCCCACGGCGGCAGCGGAATCGTGGCTCCGGGCCTGGAGGTGCGGCCGCTGAACCACCGGATCGAGACGTACGGCTACCGGTTCGTGGAACCCGATGGCCGCACCCTCCTTCCGGACAGGCTCGCCGCGGCGGGCATTGTCGGTTCCGATATCGGGCGACTGCAGCGCGAGGGGAACCTTGGTGCCATCCGGCAGGAAGATGTGAGCGTGCCGCGTCGCGGCCAGCGCTTCGCCTTTGTCATGGACACGGCCGAGTGCGAAGGTGCTGAAGAGCTGGCCGACGGCGCGGACCTGCTTGTAGCCGAGTCCACGTTCAGCGACGAGGACGCCGGACTCGCCAGGCAATACCGTCACCTCACAGCGGGGCAGGCAGGTGCACTGGCGGCCGGCGGCGGCGTCGGGACCCTCCTGCTGGCGCACTTTTCCGCACGCTATGAAGATGTTCTGCCGCTGGTGGGGCAGGCAAGGGCGCGGGCGGCAGGAACTAACGTGCTGGCCGCGAACGACCTTGATCGGGTCGCCTTCCCGGCGCGGAGGCGAAATGTGAGTTGAGTCCTAGGGGCCAGGAGTCTCCCTTGGTTCGGCTGCCTCAAAGGAACCCCAGGTGTAAGCCGGTGAAGCGCCTTAGTCACAAAACACCGCTCTGGGCATGCCCGGTCGGCGCGACATTATCGGTGCGCACTTGGGAATACCAGCTCCATGCTGTACGTTGCATACGCGACAGACAGAACCAAAGAAAAGAGAAGCACCTAAAGTGGCAACCGATTACGACGAACTCCGCTCCGATGTCAAGGAGTCGCAGGACAACTCGCTCGAGGCACTCCAGTCCGCCAATGCGCCGGACGCCCGCAGCGTCGTCCTCGAACTGGATGAGGCAGACGGACTCGACGGCGCAGGCGTTCCCGGTGGCGAATTCGTGGCCGAGGAACTGGTTGTGCAGGTCATCCCTCAGGCCGAAGACGAGTTCACCTGTTACTCATGCTTCCTGGTCCGACACCGCTCCCAGATTGCGCGGCAGAAGGACGGCCATAGCTACTGCACGGACTGCGAAGGCTGATTCCGGTCAGCCGGACACCTTCCCACGAGGGCCGAGGCCTTTGTAGCGAAGGTATACGACGAGGCACGCCCACAGAATGTGGACGTGCCTTTCGTGTTAGGTGAGGCGGCTACGAACTATCTCGCTGACCGCCTTGCCGTCGAAGCGGCCAGCTACCTTGGCTGTTACCGGCTTCATCACCGCACCGATCGAGCGCATCGACAGTTCCTGGCCCTCAGCCTTTAGTGTTTCGATGGCCTCATCGACGATTGTTTCAACCTCGTCGCGGGACAGCGCCTTCGGCAAGTAGGCCTCAATGACCTCAGCCTCCGCGATTTCGGCCTCGGCCCTCTCCCGCTCTCCGGCCTCGGAATAGATGCGGGCAGTGTCGCGGCGCTTGGCTGCCTCCTTCTGAAGCAGGGCGGTCACCTGGGCATCATCCAGAACTATCGGCGTCTTTCCCGACTTTTCACGGGTTTCGATTTCCCCCAGGACATTGCGGACGGTGGTCAGGGCGGTTTTGTTCCGCTCTTTCATATGGGCGACGACGTCGGCGTGGAGGCGCTCTTTCAAAGTGGTCACGATGTGTTCCTCGATTCGTAGGGCAGCCGATGGGGCCGCGAACGGTCGTGAACCGTCCCTCTAGTACCGTAGAGGTCTATGGCCGACAATAACTACTCCCCGACCGGCAGTGCATGAACCCGCTGACACAGGAACTGTGGCAGCGCATCACTGAAGCCTTCAGCCGGACGGATGTGCCGCAGGTTTCCCTCGTTGAACTGTTGCTGGTGCTGCTGACCGCCACGGCTCTATCCGTTCCGCAGGCCACGTGGAAGTACTTTGGCCTGTTGGCCACCGCCACCCACGAACTTGGCCATGCCTTCGCCGCCGTACTGAGCGGCCAGAGACTGGCGGGCATCCGTCTCAAACTGGACCATTCCGGGACCACCACGAGTTACAGCCGCGGCCGGTTTCCCGCGGTATGGTCAGGCTTCTGGGGATATCCGGTTCCTGCCATGACTGGCGCTGCGCTGGTGTCGTCCGGATTCGCAGGATGGGGCCCTGCCGCCGTCGCCTCCGGCACACTGATCCTGCTGGCCTCGCTCCTGTTCATCCGCAACCTTGCCGGCATCCTCATCACTGTCGCAGCGATCGCCGGGGGCGCCGCTCTGATCCTCTGGGTTCCCCATGCCCTCACCGGCCACGTGGCGATCACCCTTGGCCTCGCCCTGTTGGTCGCCGCGGTGCGGGACCTGGTCAAGCTCGCCCAGGTGCACCTGCGCCGCAGGGACAGGCTGGGGAGTTCGGACGCCTACCTGCTCTATCGCGCCACTTCCGTCCCCTCCGTCATCTGGATCGCCCTGTTCGCGGCCTTCGTGGCAGGCTCCTGGATCATCGCCTGGCAGCCCATCTCGATGATTCTGGCAGCCGGAGCCTAGGCTTATCCGCATGAAGGATAAGACAGGGCCCGCGCCTGACGCGGCCGTAACCAGTGCGGACCGGGAGCACAGCACGGAGAACAGCACACGGGGCGCGTATGTCACCGGAGGCGGGGCATATGACCGCGACACCAACTACATCGAAGACCGGATCACGCGTGACGGCGCACCGGGGGCCAATGGCGAACCGGGCTGGCAGGTACAGGCCGGCCGCTACCGACTGATCGCCGCACGGGCGTGCCCTTGGGCGAACCGGGCTGTCATTGTCCGCCGGCTCCTTGGCCTGGAGGAAGCCATCTCCCTCGGCCAGCCCGGACCCACTCATGATGCGCGCTCCTGGACCTTCGACCTGGATCCCGGCGGGGTGGACCCCGTGCTCGGCATCGAAAGACTCCAGGACGCCTATTTCAAGCGTTTCCCCGACTACCCGCGGGGCATCACCGTTCCGGCCATCGTGGACACTGCCAGCGGTGCTGTCGTAACCAACAACTTTCCCCAAATCACCCTGGACTTTTCCACCGAATGGACCGAGTTCCACCGGGACGGCGCGCCCCAGCTGTACCCCGGGAACCTGCGGCCGGAAATCGACGCCGTCAACCGGCGGGTCTTTACCGACGTCAACAACGGAGTGTACCGCTGCGGCTTCGCCGGCTCGCAGGAGGCCTATGACTCCGCCTATGCGAGGCTGTGGGCGGCTTTGGACTGGCTCGAAGAGCGCCTGTCCACCCGCCGCTTCCTGGTTGGTGACACGATCACCGAGGCCGATGTACGGCTGTTCACCACCCTCGCGCGGTTCGATGCGGTGTACCACGGGCACTTCAAATGTAACCGCCGGAAACTCAGCGAGATGCCCGCTCTGTGGGGATATGCGCGTGACCTGTTCCAGACCCCCGGGTTTGGCGACACGATCGACTTCGTCCAGATTAAGCAGCACTATTACATCGTGCATGAGGACATCAACCCGACGGGCATTGTGCCGCAGGGTCCGGATCTCTCGGGGTGGCTGGAGGCTCATGGACGGGAATCGCTGGGCGGCCGGCCCTTCGGGGACGGGACGCCGCCCGGCCCGGTGATGCCGGGCGAAGAAGTAGCCCCGGGGCATGGGGCCGGCAGCTAGGCACTTGCCAGGAAAGCGATTTCTGAGCGATTAGGATAAGGGCCATGGAGATCTCACGCAGCTTTGTGGCGCCCGGTTTTGAAGGCGTTCTGGACTTGTTTACCTTTATGCTGGCCGACGATCCGGAATACAGTGCCCAAGTGGCTGCGTACAAGGATGGCGTGAAGGTAGTTGACCTGACTGGAGGACCGCACATTAGCCCTGAGTCGATAACGGGGACCTACTCCTGTTCGAAGGGCGTTGCGGCAATGGTCATCGCCCTGCTGGTCCAGGACAGCCTGCTTGGACTGGACCGACCGGTCTCCGAGTACTGGCCGGAGTTCGGGGTCCACGGCAAGGAGCGGCTCCTGGTGCGCGAGGCGTTGTCCCACCAGGCCGGGCTCGTGGGAGTGGAAGGAGGCTTCCGCCTGGACGAGTTCACTACCCCGAAGGCAGCGGCCCGGCTGGCCGCTGCCAGGCCGTTGTGGCGCCCCGGCCGAACCTTCGGCTATCACTCCCTCACCATCGGAATCCTGATGGAGGAGTTGTGCCGGCGGGTTGCAGGCGAATCACTGCAGGACCTCTATGACCGTCGCATCCGCAAGTCCTATGGCATCGACTTCTTCCTTGGGCTGCCCGAGGAGCTGGAGCCCCGTTATCGTGACGTGCTGTACGACGTCGATTCCCCGCAACCATGGTTGGATCCCCTGAGCCTGGACGGACTCAACAGCAACGCCGCGGTCAGCACGATCATGGAACTCCCCAGTCACCGTGCAGTGCGGGCCGCCGGGATGAGCGCCGCCGGTGGAGTAGGATCCGCGGAAGGCCTGGCCCGGCTCTACGCTGCGGCGATCTCCGGCGTCGGCGGTGAAGCTCCGCTGCTCACCGAGGAAACGGTTGCCGTGATGTCCCAGGAGCAGGTCTGGGGGCTGGACCGCTCCTCCGGACTGGACAACGCCTTTGCCGTGGTCTTCATGAAGCCCCATCCCTCGAGGAACTTCGGCAGTCACCGGGCATTCGGCCACGAGGGCGCAAATGCCGCCCTGGGCTTTGCGGACCCCGCTTATGGCCTCGGCTTTGGCTACGTTCCGCAGCGGCAGGAGGAAGGCCGGACTCCCGGCAGGGCACATCGCCTGGCTGCAGAGGTCCGCCGGGCCGCCGCCGCCTTGTCCTAGCGGGATCCCGCCCCTAAGGTGGGGCGGATGGGTAATAGTCAACCGCGGACTGTCGCGCGCGCCACGGGGGCCCGCGTGTTCAGGAATGCAGCAGCTGGTGTCTCCGCCGCCTTCCAGGCCCAGCGCCTTCAGCTGGCGTCAAAGGCTGCGCTGGCGGCCGGCCTGGCCTTCCTCATTGCTCCACTGATGCCCGGCTCCGCGGCCCAATATCCCTACTACGCGCCCCTGGGTGCCCTGGTTTCGATGTACCACAACGTGGCGGGATCCGTCCGGCAGGGCCTGCAGACGCTCGTGGGCCTTGCCCTGGGAATCGGGCTCGCCTTCCTCCTGGTCAACGTCGGTGACCCCTCTCCGCTCACTGTCGCCATTCTGATGGGCCTGGGCGTGCTGCTCGGGGGCCTGCCCAGGCTTGGATCGGGACGGGACTGGATTCCGACGGCGGCCCTGCTTGTTCTGCTCGTGGGCGGAAGCCATCCGGACGATTTCTCCTTCGGATACCTCATTCAGATGGGGGCCGGCGTTGCAGTCGGAATCGCCGTGAACTTCCTCGTGTTTCCTCCCCTGCACTTCAACGCGGCAGCGGCCAGCCTGGGCGAGCTCCGGCTGGCCCTCGGAAAGCAGTTGACCGACATGGGGGCCGCGTTGAACGAGCAGTGGCCGCCCGAGCATGAGGACTGGTCGCGGCGCTCAGACGACCTGGCCGCAGCTGCCCGTACCGTTCGCCACCTGGTCCAGGAGGCCGACGCGAGCCGACGCGCCAATCCGCGGCGGAAACTCCACCCCCGGGACGTCGATCTTGATTACCGCAATCTGCGGGAGCTTGAGCGAGTGACATTCCACATCCAGGACATGACGGAAGTACTGTCGGACACCATCTGGGAAAACGACCTGCCGTACACCATCCCGTTCCAGGACAGCGGCCCGCTTGCTGAGGCCTTGACGGCAACAGGTGACCTCCTGTCCTCGTTCGAGGACAGCGACACTGAAGTGCAGAGGCAGCGGTACCGTGCCGCGGAAACGGCGGTGAAGGCCTGCATGGCGGCTGCTGCGGAGCGGGATCCGGATGAAACGGCGGTGACCGCATCAGACTCCCTGATCCTGAGCCTGCACAGGATCCTGAAGGCAGTGCGGCCCTCGTCCTAGAGTTCCGTCACCGTGCCGCGGAAGTGCCTGCGGCCTGAGCGCGGATTCCACGCCACAAAGTCCGACCGTTGCCAGGCCCCGTCCGGGCCCTGCACGGTACTGATCTCCAAGGCGACCAGGCCGGGCAGGAACACCGGCGCGTCAAATTCAACCCCCCAGCTAAAGGACTCGCCCTTGGCCGGGCCGACATCCGCAAGTGCCCTCGAGGCGAGGTACATCCCGTGGGCTATCGACCGCCGCATGCCCAAGGCTTTGGCGGACAGCACACTGAGGTGGATGGGGTTGAAGTCACCTGACACGGCGGCATACGCGCGGCCGGTGTCGACACCCAACTGCCACAGCGCCGTCGGATCCGGTGCCTTGAACTCCTGATGTCCGGGCTGGCCGTTGTGCGGGGACAGCTTGTCGATACCCGGCAGGAACACGCCCTTGGCAAGGTAGGTGGAGACGCCGATCCAACGGATGTCCGGTGTCCCGGCCCCGCGGACCTCCGCCACGACATCGACTTGAGTGCCGGTGCGGTGGCCACGGAGGTTCTCCACGCGGGCGGTGACGTCCAATGGCTCCGTGAAGACCACCGGCGACCGCTGCTCCACACGGTTACTGAGGTGGATCATGCCCAGGAGGGGCAGCGGAAAATCGTCACGGCTCATCACGCTCATGGCGACCGGGAAGGTGAGTGCGTGGATATAGCCTGCAGGCAGGATGTCGCTTGCGGTTTCGCCAATGAGATGCTGATAGGCGGTGAGGTTGGCCACATCAGCCCTGACGCCGCGTACTTCATGGCTGGCGTCGGGCAGGCTGGAACCGTTGTGCGTGCCCAGGACCCGACGCCGGGCCGCTTGGGCGGCAGCGTTGACGTAGAGCTTGGAGAGCGAGGGCATCTCCCCCAGGATGATCGGGTGAACGGTGTTCATGCCCCCACCAGGTTCTGTCCACAGACACGAAGCACCGCGCCGTTGATGCCGCCTGCACCGTCGCTGGCGAGGAAGGCGATTGCTTCGGCGACGTCCGTTGGCTGGCCTCCCTGCTGGAGGGAGTTGAGCCGCCGCCCCACTTCCCTGACGGCAAACGGAATCCGGGCGGTCATTTCAGTTTCAATGAAACCCGGTGCCACCGCATTGATCGTGCCGCCACGAGCAGAAAGGAGGCTGGCCGTGGCGCTGACCATCCCCATGACTCCTGCCTTCGAGGCGGCGTAATTGGTCTGACCGCGGTTGCCTGCTATCCCGCTGGTGGAAGCAACTGACACGATCCGCGGTGAGTCGCGGAAATGTTCGGATGCCAGCAGTGCGTCGTTAATTCTGAGCTGGGCGGAGATGTTGACGTTCAGAACGGAGTTCCAGCGCGAATGGTCCATATTGGCCAGCAGCTTGTCACGGGTGATACCGGCGTTATGGACAACGACATCCAGGCGCCCGTGACGCTGGATCGCATGGTCGATAATTCGCTGGCCGGCATCCTCCCGGGCGATATCCAGCTGAAGGGCTGTGCCGTGCACCTCGTTGGCTACCGCGGCGAGATGGTCCCCTGCCGCCGGGATATCGACGAGTACCAGCGTGGCCCCGTCCCGGTGGAGGGTGCGGGCGATTGCCGCGCCGATGCCGCGCGCAGCTCCCGTAACTACTGCCACCTTTCCTGCCAGCGGCTTGTCAAAGTCGGACGGCAGCTGGCCGTCGGCTGTGCTGACGGTCAGGAACTGCCCGTCCACGAAAGCCGAGCGTCCTGAGAGGAAGAATCGCAGCGCGGCCAGGGCGCTCGGGCTTGTCGCCGCAACCCCCTCCGGCAGGAGGATGCCATTGGCTGTGGCACCGGCCCGCAGTTCCTTCGCCACTGAACGGAGGAAGCCGTCCACACCCTGCCTGGCCGCGGCGACGGACGGCGTTCCGGACCCGTCCGCTGGCCGGGACAGCGTGATGAAGCGGCCGCTCGGGGCCAGGTCGCGAAGCGAGGAAGCCACTGACAGTACGGGCTTCTCCAGATCTTCGGGACTAGCCAACTCGTCCAGCACCAGGATGATGGCGCCGAGCTTTTCACGGGGCACCGCATGCCGGCGGACATCAAGGTCCCAGGAAAGCAGGGTGGCAGCCAGTTGATCGGCGGCGGCAGTGCTTCCCTGGATCAGAATGGGTCCGCTGATCAGGGCCTCCCCCGGCGTGTACCGCCGCAGCAGGGCCGGCTGGGGAAGGCCCAGCTTCCTGGCGATGTTCCTGCCCAACCCCTGGCTAACCAACTGCGTGTACTTGTCCGTCATCGGGTCCCCCTACAGTGCTTCGAGTATTGCGACGACGCCCTGGCCGCCGGCGGCGCAGACTGAAATGAGGCCCCGTGCCGGGCGGCCGTCCACAGTTCCTTTTGCGTGCAGCATTTTGGCCAGCGTGGCGGCGATGCGGCCACCCGTAGCGGCAAAGGGATGCCCTGCCGCCAGGGAGGAACCGTTGACATTGAGTTTGGCGCGGTCGATGATGCCGAATGCTCCGTCAAGGCCAAGCCTGCTCTTACCGAACTCCTCGTCCTCCCAGGCGGCGAGCGTACTCAGGACCGTCGCCGCAAAAGCTTCGTGGATTTCAAAGAAGTCAAAATCCTCAAGGGTCAGGCCGTTGCGTGCCAGGAGCCGGGGAACGGCGAACGCGGGCGCCATCAGCAGCCCGTCCTTGCCATGGACAAAGTCCACAGCGGCTGCCTCGCCGTCGACGACGCTGGCAAGCTTGGGAAGGTCATGGGCGTCAGCCCAGGCTTCCGAGGCCAACAGGACCGTGGACGCGCCGTCTGTCAGCGGGGTGGAATTTCCCGCCGTCATGGTGGCTTCGGCACCCAGATTCTTACCGAAGACGGGCTTCAGGGTTGCGAGCTTTTCCGGCGTGGTGTCGACGCGCAGGTTTGAATCCCGGCTGAGTCCGCGGTACGGCGTGAGGAGGTCGTCAAAGAATCCGGCGTCGTACGCAGCGGCCAGATTACGGTGGCTGTTGTACGCAATTTCATCCTGCGCCGCCCGTGAGATGTTCCATTGGGCGGTGGTGAGTGCCTGGTGCTCCCCCATGGAAAGGCCGGTCCGCGGCTCGCCGGTGCCCGGAGCGTCAGGGGCCAGGTCCTTGGGGCGCAGCCTGCTGAGAACCTGCAGCCGCTGCGGGAGCGTCTTCGCACGGTTGAGGTCCAGGAGCACCTCGCGCAGGCCCTCGCTGACCGCTATCGGTGCATCGGAGGCAGAGTCGACACCGCCGGCGATGCCGGAGTCGATCTGGCCCAGTTTGATCTTGTTGGCAAGGCCCAGGACGGTTTCCAGCCCTGTGGCGCAGGCCTGCTGCAGGTCGTAGGCCGGCGTCTCCGGGGACAGCGCCGAGCCCAGCACAGCTTCGCGTGTGAGGTTGAAATCCCTGGAGTGCTTGAGGACCGCCCCGGCGGCAACCTCCCCGATCCGCTCATCCTGGAGCCCGAACCTTGCGATGAGGCCGTCCAAGGCGGCGGTAAGCATGTCCTGGTTAGACGATTTGGTGTACGCGCCTCCGGAACGGGCGAATGGAATCCTGTTGCCGCCCACGATCACGGCGCGACGGAGCGCCGGGGCGCCTCCTCGGGCAGCCGGGTCGGTGGAATCCTGAGGTCCTGTAACGGACTGTCCATCAACGGACATGGGTGTCTCCTCTGATCATTGCGGTTACCGATACCCAGCGTACCTGATACGCTGGGTATCGTGAACAACCCCCCACACCACGTGCCAATGCCTGCCGCGGCCGGTAGCGCCGACGGCAGGTCTGCCCGCTGGCAGTCCCACCGGGAGGAACGGCGCCGGGAACTGATCAAGTCCGCCCGGCGGGCTGTGCATGCTCTCGGCAGCGACGCATCAATGGAGGAAATCGCCGCGGCCGCCGGGACGTCGAAATCCGTTTTCTACCGCTATTTCGGGGACAAGGCAGGCCTGCAGCAGGCCGTCGGGGAAGTGGTCCTCAGCCAGATGCAGCGCCGCATGCGCGAGGCTGTGCAAAGCGCCCAGACACCTCGTGAAGGTCTCCTGGCCATGGTCTCCGCGTACCTGCAGATGGCCGAGACCAGCCCGAACGTCTACACCTTCGTAACGCGCTACTCGGCCGGCGAGGCGGACAGTCCGCAGCGATCGGCAGCCATTTCCGGCGCACTTGGCCACTTCTTCGATGCCATCGGAGACATGATCGCCACTCCCATGCGGGCCCATCTGGGGGACGGCAAGGAGGCTGTAATCGGATACTGGCCGACAGCCGCCATCGGCCTCGTCAGGAACGCCGGTGAGCAGTGGCTCAGCACCCCGGCGTCGCCCGCGAAGCCGGACCAGGAAGCAATGGCCCGCCAGATCACAGCCTGGCTGTGCGTAGGAATCGCTCCGGAGCTCGACCCCTCCGGGCCGCGTTAGTGCGCTTCACAGCAACCAGCAACCAGCAACCACCAAACCCATAACTCACCCCTGTCAGAATCAGCGAAGGACATCGACATGACTGAAGTAGTGGACCGCCCCGCAGGCAAGGAAAAACAGCCCGCCGTCGTCGGGGCTTCAAACCCTGGAGCCGGGAAGCCCGCTGTGGATGTTGCCGCACTTGGCGAACAGCTGCTGGGCAAGTGGGCCGCCGTCCGCCGGCAGGCCCGCGACCTGGCCGCGCGGCCGGAGCTCCACAAGATCGAGGGCACCACCCACACCGACCACCGGACACGGACCTTCAGCCAGCTGAAGTACCTCGTGGACAACGAAGCTGTCCACCGGGCCTTTCCTGCAGCGCTGGGAGGTTCAGATGACCACGGCGGCAACATCGCCGGGTTCGAGGAACTTGTGACCGCAGACCCTTCCCTGCAGATCAAAGCGGGCGTCCAGTGGGGCCTGTTCGGTTCGGCTGTGATGCATCTCGGTACGGAGGAACACCATGACAGGTGGCTGCCGGGCATCATGAACCTGGACATCCCGGGCTGTTTCGCGATGACCGAAACCGGCCACGGCTCGGACGTTGCCAGCATCGCCACCACTGCCACTTATGACGCCGCGGCCCAGGAGTTTGTCCTGCATACGCCGTTCCGCGCGGCGTGGAAGGACTATATCGGCAATGCGGCCATCGACGGACTCGGCGCAGTGGTCTTCGCCCAGCTGGTGACCCAGGGCGTCAACCACGGAGTCCATGCTTTCTACGTGGACCTTCGCGACCCGCAGACCAGGGAATTCCTCCCGGGCATCGGCGGCGAGGACGACGGCGTCAAAGGCGGACTCAACGGGATCGACAATGGCCGCCTGCACTTCGACAATGTCCGCGTCCCACGGTCCAACCTCCTCAACCGCTACGGCAACGTGGATCCTGACGGCACGTACACCTCCCCCATCACGAGCCCGGGCCGGCGTTTCTTCACCATGCTGGGAACCCTAGTCCAGGGGCGGGTGTCGCTGGACGGTGCGGCGGTCGCGGCATCCAAGATCGCGCTCACGGCGGCCGTCCGGTACGCCGCCGAACGGCGCCAGTTCAACGCCTCGTCACACACGGACGAGGAGGTCCTCTTGGACTACCAGCGGCACCAGCGGCGTCTGTTGACCCGGCTGGCCACCACCTACGCTGTCGGGTTCGCGCACGAGCAGTTGCTCCAGAAGTTCGACGACGTGTTTTCCGGTGCCCACGACACGGACGAGGACCGGCAGGACCTTGAGACCCTCGCTGCTGCTCTGAAGCCGCTCAGCACCTGGCACGCGCTGGACACCTTGCAGGAGTGCCGGGAGGCGTGCGGCGGTGCAGGCTTCCTGATCGAAAACCGCTTTGCCTCACTGCGGGCGGACCTGGACGTCTACGTCACCTTCGAAGGGGACAACACCGTGCTGCTCCAGCTGGTCGCCAAGCGGCTGCTCGCCGACTACGCCAAGGAGTTCAGGAACGTCGATTTCGGCGTGCTGGCCCGGTATGTGGTCGGCCAGGCTACAGGCGTGGCGATCCACCGCACAGGACTGAGGCAGGTGGCGCAGTTCGTGGCGGATACGGGTTCCGTGCAGAAGGCTGCCCTGGCGCTCAGGGATGAGGACGGACAGCGGGCCCTCCTGACTGACCGTGTGCAGACCATGGTGGCGGAGGCCGGCGCGGCCCTGAAGGGCTCGGGCAGGTTGTCCCATGACAAGGGGGCGGCCCTGTTCAACCAGCACCAGAACGAGCTGATCGAAGCCGCGCAGGCACACGCCGAGCTGCTGCAGTGGGAGGCCTTCACGGAAGCGCTGCATAACGTCAGCGATCCCGGGACCAAAATCGTGCTGACATGGCTGCGGGACCTCTTCGGGCTCTCGCTGATCGAGAAGAACCTGGCCTGGTACCTGATGAACGGGCGGCTTTCCATGCAAAGGGCCCGGACGGTGGGCGGCTACATCAACCGGCTGCTTGTGAAGATCCGTCCCCATGCCCTGGACCTCGTGGAAGCCTTCGGCTACGGCCGGGACCATGTCCGCGCAGCGATTGCCACCGGCGCTGAGAAGACCAGGCAGGACGAGGCACGCGACTACCTCCGGTCCCAGAGGGCAAGCGGCCAGGCGCCCGTGGACGAGAAAGTCCTCATTGCCCGTTCGGCCGCGGCGGCGTCTGCTGCCAAGTCGGCCGCCGCATCACGCAAGGCCCGGGGCTGAGTGCTTCTAGCCGCTTGACGTTTGCAGGGAAAAGCACGACGGCGCCGCCCCCTTTAGCGGGGCGGCGCCGTCGTCCGTTGTATTTCCGGACTAGGAAAGCACGGAGCGGTATACCTCGAGGGTTGTTTCGGTGATGGAATCCCAGGAGAAATGCTCCTCGGCGCGTCGGCGGCCCGCCTGTCCCATGGCCCTTGCACGCTCCGGATCGGAGACCACTTCGGTCAGGGCTGCGGCGAATTCGGTCACGAACTTCTCAGCATCAAGGGGCGTGCCCGTTCCGTCCGAGACCTGTTCCAGATCCACCAGCAGGCCCGTCTCGCCGTGCTGGACCACCTCGGGAATGCCGCCGGTGGCGCTGGCTACTACGGCTGCACCGCAGGCCATGGCCTCAAGGTTCACGATGCCCAGCGGCTCGTAGATTGACGGGCAGGCGAAAGCCGTGGCGTGGCTCAGCACCTGGATAAGCTCGTGCCGCGGAAGCATGCGTTCGATCAGGACGACGCCGGTCCGCTGGCTCTGCAGCTCTTCGATCAGGCGGGCGGTTTCCGCGGCGAGCTCGGGAGTATCCGCAGCCCCGAGGCACAGCACCAGCTGCACGTCCGCGGGCAGTTTGGCCGCCGCCCGGAGCAGGTACGGCACCCCCTTCTGGCGCGTGTTGCGTCCGACGAAAACCACGCTTGGCTTCTGCGGATCGATGCCGAGCGCCCGTACGGCGTCTTCGCCTTCATCACGGTGCCACAGCGCGACGTCGATGCCGTTGTGGACCACTCGCACCTTGGCCGGGTCAACCTCCGGGTAGCTGCGCAGGATGTCCTGGCGCATGCCCTCGGAGACGGCGATAATGGCGGCCGCGGCCTCATACGCCGTCTTTTCCACCCAGGAGGACAGGGCGTAGCCTCCGCCAAGCTGCTCGGCCTTCCACGGCCGAAGCGGTTCGAGGCTGTGAGCGCTGAGCACATGGGGGATCCCGTGCAGGAGGGACGCCAGGTGCCCTGCCATGTTGGCGTACCAGGTGTGCGAATGGACAAGGTCTGCGCCTTCAATGTCCGGAACGATCCGCAGGTCCACCCCCAGTGTCTGGACCGCCGCATTGGCAGCTCCCAGATCATCAGGCACGGAATAGGAAGTCACCCCGGCGCCGTGGTAGTCAGCGTCGCGGGGTGCGCCGAAGGCACGCACCTGAAGGTCGACGTGCTTGGCGAGGACCCTGCTCAGCTCAGCCACGTGGACGCCCGCGCCACCGTAGATCTCCGGCGGAAATTCTTTAGTCACAATGTCTATTCGCACGATACCCAAGGTAGTCGTTACGGTTGAACTGTTCTAGTGTGAAGGAGTCCGGGCGTGCCGGACTGTTGGGGAAGTTACGAAGGCGTACAGGAGCAACCAGATGCCGTTGAATAAAAAAGTCCTGGCCATTGTCCTCGCTGGCGGCGAGGGAAACCGTCTGATGCCACTGACGGCTGACAGGGCTAAACCCGGTGTGCCGTTTGCCGGCAGCTACCGGCTCATCGACTTCGCGCTGTCCAACCTCGTGAATTCCCGGTATCTGCAGATCGTGGTACTGACTCAATACAAATCCCACAGCCTTGACCGCCATATCTCCGAGACCTGGCGGATGTCCACCCAGCTGGGCAACTACGTGGCCTCTGTTCCCGCACAGCAGCGCGTGGGCAAGAGCTGGTTCCTGGGCAGCGCCAATGCCATCTACCAGTCCCTGAACCTGATCCGCGACGCGAACCCGGACATCGTGGTGGTTGTTGGTGCCGACCACGTCTACCGCATGGACTTTGCCCAGATGGTGGAACAGCACGTGAAGAGCGGAGCGAAGGCCACTGTTGCGGCTGTGCGGCAGCCGCTGAGCATGGCCAACCAGTTCGGGGTCATCGAGGTGGACCAGGACGATCCGCAGAAGATAGCGGCTTTCGTGGAGAAGCCCTCCACAACCCCGGGCCTGGCGGCTGATCCCACGCAGTTCCTGGCCTCCATGGGTAACTACGTCTTTGACGCCGACGCCCTGGTGGATGCCCTCCACGTCGATGCTGAGCGCCTTGACACCAAGCACGACATGGGCGGGGACATCATCCCGTACTTCGTCAACCAGGGCGAAGCGGGAGTCTACGACTTCACCCTCAACGACATCCCGGGCTCAACGGAACGCGACCGCACCTACTGGCGTGACGTCGGTACCATCGACTCGTTCTATGACGCGCACATGGACCTCATCTCCCCGCTCCCGGTCTTCAACCTGTACAACTCCGAGTGGCCCATCTACACCCGACAGACCATTTCGCCGCCTGCCAAATTTGTCCGCGGGGAAAACGATGCCGTCGGCACCGCCCTGGATTCGATCGTGGCTAATGGCGTGGTCATCTCCGGCGGCATCGTCGAAGGCTCCGTCCTCTCGCACGACGTTTTCGTGGGAACCCGCAGCAGGGTCATCGACTCCGTCCTGATGGACAAGGTCAATATCGGTGAGGGGGCTGTGGTCAACCGGGCCATCATCGACAAGAACGTCAAGGTTCCGGCGGGCGCCGCTATCGGGCTGGACGCGGACCTGGACCGGGCCCGCGGCTTCAAGGTCACGGAGTCAGGCATCACGGTACTGTCCAAAGGCCAGGAAGTCCCGGAACCTGGAGACGAGGAACGCGCTCTCTCGGCGAAGAACCTGCACCTCGTTCCCAACGCGGTCAAGGCGGCCACGGCCAACTACCCGGAGGCCCGGGAATCGGTGGAACAGGCGGCTGAGGCGCGGGCGGGTGCCTCACACACTCCGCAGGGTGCGCTGCATTCCTGACGCAGGCCCTTAGCGGTCGAAGAAAAGGTCGAAGGGGCGGCCGAAGAAGGCGGCGGATATCGGCGGGAAGACGGGCCAGGACCCCTGAGGCTGTAAAATCGGGACAATGAGCTCTCCCGATCTGACGCCTGAGGAAATCCAGGCCTGCCTCAAGGTTTTGAACAGCATCCACGCCTACGACGAGGAACACCCGGACTACGTCTCGGTGCGCCGTGCAACCGGGAAAATGTTCAAAGCTGTCAAGCGGCACCGGCGGGTGACCAAGCGCGACCTGATTTCCGAAGCCGACCGGGCGGTGATAGCCCAGACAGCCACGGCCGCTCCGGACCGCATCGACGATGAGACACGCGGCAACAAGCTGGAGACGTCAGCCACCGGCAAGGTGGCCGGGCATCTCATCAGATCCCGCCCGTGCTACATCTGCAAGCAGCACTACACCCAGGTGGACGCCTTCTACCACCAGCTGTGTCCAGAATGCGCCGCTTTCAACCACGGCAAGCGCGATGCCAGGACGGACCTCACAGGGCGCCGCGCCCTGCTGACCGGCGGGCGGGCGAAAATCGGGATGTACATCGCCTTGCGCCTGCTGCGGGACGGAGCGCACACCACCATCACCACGAGGTTCCCCAAGGATGCCGCGCGGCGTTTCGCTGCCATGGAGGACAGCGGGGACTGGCTGCACCGGCTCCGGATCGTGGGAATAGACCTCCGTGATCCGTCCCAGGTGATGGCCCTGACGGATTCGCTGAACGCCTCGGGCCCCCTGGATATCATCATCAACAACGCGGCCCAGACAGTACGCAGGTCGGGCAACGCCTATAAGCCGCTGGTGGACGCCGAGGACGAGCCGCTCCCGGCGGCGCTGGAGGCAGCCAACGGCGGGCCGGAGCTGGTGACCTTCGGCCATGCGCACGACAAGCACCCCCTCGCTCTGGCCACCACTGTCACGGAACATCCGGTCCTTGCCGGCGACGCCATCACGTCCCTGGCGCTCTCCACTGGTTCGGCTTCGCTCGAGCGGATAGCCTCCGGGACGGCGATCGACGCCGGCGGACTGGTCCCGGACCTCGCAACCATCAACAGCTGGACGCAGGTGGTGGACGAGGTTGATCCCCTGGAAATGCTGGAGGTCCAGCTCTGCAACGTGACCGCTCCGTTCCTGCTGGTCAGCAGGCTTCGCGAGGCCATGAAACGCTCGACGGCCCGGCGGAAATACATTGTCAACGTCTCAGCGATGGAAGGCCAGTTCTCCCGGGCGTACAAGGGCCCCGGCCATCCCCATACCAACATGGCCAAGGCCGCGCTGAACATGATGACCCGGACGAGCGCCCAGGAAATGCTGGACACGGACGGAATCCTGATGACGGCCGTGGATACCGGCTGGATCACCGATGAGCGCCCGCATTTCACCAAGGTCCGGCTCATGGAGGAGGGGTTCCATGCCCCGCTTGACCTCGTTGACGGCGCGGCCCGGGTCTATGATCCGATCGTCATGGGTGAGCACGGCGAAGACCAGTTTGGCGTCTTCCTGAAGGACTACAAGCCCAGCCCCTGGTAAGAGGAAGAGGCGGCTGCCTCCCGGCGCAACCTACGCGAGCCGGGTGATCTCCACGCTGACGCTGAGTGCCGACCCGCCGCCACCGGACAGGATGCCCTTCAACGGCGGCACGTCCCGGTAGTCCCGGCCCCTGGCGACGGTCACATGGTAGTCACCGGCCGGTTTGTGGTTGGTCGGGTCCCAGCTGCGCCAGCCGCCGTCCCACCATTCCAGCCACGCATGCGACTGGCCGGCCACCGTCTCGCCGATGTCCGCCGTCGACCGCGGGTGCAGGTACCCGGAAACGTAGCGCGCCGGGATGCCGCAGCTGCGCAGGGCACCGATGGCGAGATGGGCCAGGTCCTGGCAGACACCCTGCCGCTGCCCCCAGGCCTCCTCGGCGTTGGTGGTGACGGCCGTTGAACCTGACATGTACGTCATTTCGCCGCGCATCCACTCGAAGATGGCCAGCGCGGCCTCATGCGGGTTCCTGCCTTCGACCACGCCCGGAATGATGCCCAGCACTTCGTCGCCGGGCCCGCTGAGCTGGGACTGCGGGAGCCAGTCGCTGAACGTATTCAGGGTCTCCGGGGAGGACAACAGGTCCCAGCCGGCGATGTCGGCCTCGGAAGGAATCTTCTCCGCCCGGTGCACCTCGACAGTGATGTTGGAGATGACTTCAAGGTGCTCATGCGGCATCTGCATGTCGAACGCCGTCACCCTGGTGCCCCAGTAGTCCCGGTAGCTGCTCACTGCAGCCTGCGACGGCGATACCTTGAGTACGGACTCCAGGACCACCTGCTGCGGGTCGGTCAGTGGCGTCATGCGGGCCTCGTTGTAGGACAGCGTGACGCGCTTGTTGTATTTATAGGCCGTCCTGTGGACAATGCTCAGCCGGGTCATGAAACTTCTCCCACCCAGGCCAGTTCGTCCGCCTGATTGAAGTACTTACGGGAAATCGCATCGGAGGCCTGCGAGACGGCCTTTTGCACCCTTTCCATGTGCTCCGGCAGTTCGGACATCAGATCGTCCGTCCGGTGGAACTCGAGGAAGGTCCGGGCCTGGCCCACGATCCGGCGAGCATCGTTGATGAAACCCACCCGCTGGGCCGAGGGGTCCAGTTTGGCGAGGCACTCATCGGCGTCCCGCAGCGCGTAGACGATGGAGCGCGGAAACAGCCTGTCCAGCAGGAGGAATTCGGCGGCATGCTGGTCGCCGAAAGCCGCCCGCCGGGTGCGCAGGAAGGATTCATAGGCGCCTGCACAGCGCAACATGTTGACCCAAGACATGCCGGCGGAGAGGACATCGCGGGTGGAGAGCATGCGCGCGGTCATGTCCGCGCGCTCCAGGGACCGGCCCAGAACCAGGAAGAGCCAGCTTTCGTCATGGCTCACTGTGGTGTCGGCGAGGCCGCTCACCATCGCTGTCCGCTCGAGGGTCCAGTTGCAGAACCGGTAGGTCCCCACCACGTCCTTGCGGTGCTGGCTCAGGCCATAGTAGGTGGTGTTGAGGCTCTCCCAGAGACCGGAGGACACCGTCTCGCGGGCGCGGCGGGCATTCTCACGCGCGGCGCCCAGCGAACCGGCGATTGAGGTGGCGCTGGTCTTGTCGTAGGCCAGTGCGTGGAGCAGTTCGGGCAGGCCGAAATCCTCACTCTCCGGCCGGGCCCCCATCACGGCGAGCAGTTCCTGCGCCACACTCCGGCGCTCTTCCATGGGCAGGTGGTTCAGGCGCTCAAGGTGCACGTCCAGGATGCGTGCAGTTCCGTCGGCCCGCTCAACATAGCGTCCGATCCAAAAAAGGGACTCAGCAATACGGCTAAGCATTCGCGGCTACCTCCTGCGGGTCCAAAGTGTCTGTGGATGGAACGGCCGGAATGCCATCCCGGCTCACTGCTGCTGCTCCGACTGGCGGTCGCGCCAGTTGCTTTCAACGGGCCATACAGATACCCGCTCACGGATGGAAATGGACTGGCGCGGCAGTCTCTCCACCGGGACCTGCGGCGAGTCCGCCAGCACCCAGGTGTCCTTGGAGCCGCCGCCCTGGCTCGAATTCACGATCAGCGAGCCTTCCTTCAGCGCCACCCGGGTGAGGCCGCCGGGCAGGACCCAGACGTCGTCGCCGTCGTTGACTGCGAAGGGGCGCAGGTCCACGTGCCTCGGACCGAACTTATCACCGCTGAGCGTGGGAACGGTTGAGAGCTGCAGCACCGGCTGTGCGATCCACCCCCGGGGGTCTGCAATGACCCGCCGGCGCAGCGCCTCGAGCTCGTCGCTGGAAGCGTCAGGCCCGATCACCAGTCCCTTGCCTCCGGAGCCGTCCACGGGTTTGACCACGAGTTCAGCCAGGTTGTCGAGGACGTATTCCCGGGCTTCTTTTTCCTCGAGCCTGAACGTGTCCACGTTCGCGATGACGGGCTCCTCGCTCAGGTAGTAGCGGATGAGGTCCGGCACGTAGCTGTACACGAGCTTGTCGTCCGCGACGCCGTTGCCCACGGCGTTGGCGATGGTCACGCCTCCTGCCCGGGCGGCGTTGACCAGGCCGGGGCAGCCGAGCATGGAGTCCGAGCGGAACTGCAGCGGGTCAAGGAATTCATCGTCGATCCGTTTGTAGATCACGTCCACGCGCTGTTCGCCGGCAGTGGTCCGCATGTATACGCGGTTGCCGCGGCAGATGAGGTCCCGGCCCTCGACGAGTTCCACGCCCATCAGGCCGGCCAGCAGCGTGTGCTCAAAGTAGGCGCTGTTGAAGACGCCCGGGGTGAGCACCACGACGGTGGGATCGTCGACGCCGGAGGGGGCGGTCTTGCGCAGGGCGGACAGCAGCCGGCGAGGATACTCTTCCACCGGCCGGATGAGCTGCTGGCCGAATGCCTCCGGCAGGCCCTTGGCCATGGCCCGCCGGTTTTCCAGGACGTAGCTGACGCCTGAGGGAACCCGGACGTTGTCCTCCAGGACGCGGAACGTGCCGGCAGCGTCGCGGACGACGTCGATGCCGGAAATATGGACCCGGACGCCGCCTGCCGGCTCGAACCCATGGACCTGGCGATGAAAGTGTGCGCTGGTAGTCACGAGCTGGCGCGGAATCACACCGTCCGTCACGACGTTCATTTTGTCGTACACGTCGTCCAGGAATGCCTCAAGGGCCCGCACGCGCTGGGCCACTCCGCGCTCCAGCACGTCCCATTCGTCCGCAGGAATCACCCGGGGAACGATGTCGAGCGGAAAGGGCCGCTCCTCCCCCGCAAAGTCAAAGGTCACGCCCCGGTCCAGGAAGGTCCGTGCCATTGAGTCCGCCCGGGCGCTGACATCGGCCAGCGAGAGCCGGCGCAGGGCATCCGCCACCTGGGCGTACGACTCGCGCGCTTCCTGGCCTGGGGCGAACATCTCGTCGTAGGCGCCGGTTCTCCCCGCGGCCTCCGAGTAATCCTGGAATAGGTCTGACATGTCCTTTAGCCAACCATCTTTTTGTTTCGAAATCATTACTGCCATCCATTGTGGCGTGTTCGGCGGGTATCTCCGGTTCGTGGATTGCGTGTCCTTTCCGGCAAAGTAGGTGAGTGCCAGTGAATAGAAGCCGCGGAAGCTCCGGAGACGGAGAGCTTAGTGGACGGAGCGGCGGAAAACACGGTCGGTGGAGTGCCGATGCGGACCGCCTCCTTCCCGGCCTGCTTACCGCCGCCGTCGCCCTGGCCGCCGCCTTCGCGGTCCACGCACTGGTCCCCGTCCTGCCCGCCATGACACTCGCCGTCGTCCTGGGCCTGCTGGCGGCCAACCTGCCCGGCACAGCTGTCTGGATAGCCGGCCGGGCCAGGCCCGGACTCGACTTCGCCGGAAAGCATTTCATGCGTGCCGGAATCGTGATGCTGGGCCTCAAGGTCAGCATCGTGGATGTCCTGGGCCTGGGATGGCTGGCGTTGCTTCTGGTGACCGGAGTGGTGGTGGTGAGCTTTGCCGGCACCTATCTCATCGCCCGGCTGTTCCGCCTCCCGCAGGAGACCTCGCTCCTAGTGGCCACCGGATTTTCGATCTGTGGCGCGTCGGCTATCGGGGCCATGGCGGCCGTGCGGCGGATCCGCCATGTGGACACCGTTCTGCCTGTGGCGCTCGTAACGCTGTGCGGAACGCTGGCCATCGGCGTGCTTCCGCTGCTGGTGCACCCCCTCCAACTCAGCCCGCGGACGTTCGGGGCGTGGACAGGTGCCTCCGTCCACGATGTCGGCCAGGTAGTGGCAACTGCGCAGACCGCCGGTACGGCGGCACTGGGCATCGCCGTCGTCGTCAAACTCACGCGCGTGCTGCTGCTGGCCCCCATGGTGGCCCTGGCGGGCGTGCAGCAGCGGCGCAGCACCAGCAGGCGGCACCGTGAGGAGGCGGCGCAGCGGGCGGCCTCGGGCGGTGTCGGGGCTGCGGCGTCCACAGAGGGAGTGCTTCCGCCTGTCGTGCCGCTGTTCGTCGTCGGGTTCATGGCGATGGTGGGGCTCCGCTCTACGGGCGTGCTGGCCCCGGGATGGCTTGATGCGGGGGCCGGGTTCCAGGACATCCTGCTGGGAGCGGCGCTGTTCGGGCTGGGGTCAGCAGTACGGATCCGGACGCTACTGCACACAGGTTCCCGGGCATTGCTGGCCGCCCTGGTCGCCTGGCTGCTGATCGCGCTCCTGGGCCTGGCGGCTGCCCTGGCCGTGACCGCCTGAGGCCGTGATTAGATAGCGGGGTGTCCAATGAGAATCTGCGCCGTGACGAGGCCGCCGAGCGTTCAGCCCTGATCACCACCCACACCTACGATGTCTCACTGGACGTCCGCCAGGCCGCAGATCCTGACGTCGAGGGGTACACGAGCCGCAGCGTCATCAACTTTTCCGCAACCGAGGGCGGGTCCACCTTCCTGGACTTCATCGGCGGCGGGGTTCACAGCGTTTTCCTCAACGGAAAAGGGCTGCGGGTAGCCGATGTTGTGGACGGTGCGCGGATCCGGCTCGACAACCTGCAGGCGGAGAACCAGGTGACGGTCACTGGTACCGCCGTGTACAGCCGCTCCGGCGAGGGCATGCACCGTTTCGTGGATCCGGCCGATGGCCAGTGCTACCTCTACACGCAATATGAGCCTGCTGACGCGAGGCGGGTCTTCGCCAATTTCGAACAGCCCGACCTCAAGGCCGAGTTCACTTTCCACGTCACGGCACCTTCGGACTGGGAAGTTGCCTCCAACGGCATGGAAGCCGCACGTACCCGGCTGGCCAGCGATCCGGCTACCAGCCGCTGGGATTTCGCTCCCACCCTGCCCATGTCCACGTACATCACCACCATCCTGGCCGGGCCGTACTTCAAGGCGGAGGACCGGTGGGAGGGGACGCTCGACGACGGCAGGCAGCTGGAGGTGCCGCTGGCACTTTACTGCCGCGCATCCATGGCCGGGTCCTTTGACACCGCCGAGCTGTTCACGTTGACCAAGAGCGGCCTGGACTTCTTCAACCGCCTGTTCGACTTTCCGTACCCCTGGGGAAAATACGATCAGGCCTTCGTCCCCGAATACAACCTGGGTGCGATGGAGAACCCGGGGCTGGTGACATTCACCGAGAGCTACATCTTCACCTCCCGCGCAACGGATTCCCAGTACCAGGGCCGGGCCAACACCCTGATGCACGAGATGGCACACATGTGGTTCGGCGACCTGGTCACCATGCAGTGGTGGGACGATCTGTGGCTGAAGGAATCGCTGGCCGACTACCTGGGCACCCTGGCCGTGGACCGCGCCACTGACTGGGACAGCGCGTGGGTGAATTTCGCCAACAAGCGGAAGGCATGGGCGTATGTGCAGGACCAGCTGCCCACCACCCACCCGATCGTGGCCGACATCCCGGACCTCGAGGCCGCCAAGCAGAACTTCGACGGCATCACCTACGCCAAGGGCGCATCGGTGCTCAAGCAGCTGGTGGCCTATGTGGGCTTTGACGCCTTCATCGCGGGCTCCCGGCAATACTTCCGCGACCACGCATACGGCAACACCACCCTGGCCGACCTGCTGAAGGCTCTGAGCAGCTCATCCGGGCGGGACCTTGGCGGGTGGGCGGCCCAGTGGCTGCAGACCTCCGGCATTTCCACCCTGTCGGTGGAAACAGAAGCACGCGACGGCCTCCTTGACGCTGTGTCGATCATCCAGGCCGCGGAGGACCCCGTCAGCGGCCGCCAGGAACCCCGCCCCCACCGGCTCCGCGTGGGGCTTTACAACTATGACGGCGGCGGCGCCCTGGTCCGGACCCGCAGCGTGGAAACTGACGTTGCGGGAGCCCGGACACAGCTGCCCCAACTCACCGGTGAGCCCCGGCCCGCCCTCCTGCTTGTCAACGACGACGACCTCAGCTACGCGAAGGTGCGCCTGGACCCGGTGTCCGAGGGCGCGGTGCTCAAATCGTTGGACAGGATCACGGATCCGATGGCCCGCGCGCTCTGCTGGACCGCGCTGTGGAACTCGGCACGGGACGGCGAGAGCCCCGCGTCCCGTTACGTTGACGCGGTCAGGGCATTCGGCCCGTCCGAAACGGGGATCGGCGTCCTGCTGAACATCCTCGACAACGCCTCGACCGCCGTCGAACGCTACACCCCCGCCTCTGGCCGGAACGGGGTACGGGCAGCCTTCCTGGCCTCCGCAGAAACCCAGGTGGGCCGCGCTGCCCCGGGCTCGGACCACCAGCTGGCGTGGGCGCGGACATTGGCGTCGGTCAGCCGCCGGGACGCGTCCCTCCTCCCCCTGCTCCGAAGCCTCCTGGAGGGCACCGCCGTCGCCGAGGGTCTGGCTGTTGACGCCGAGCTGCGCTGGAACATCTGGCACGCGCTCGCGGCCAACGGACAGGCCAGCTCCGGCGAGCTTGATGCGGAACTTGGCAGGGACACCACCGCCTCCGGCCGGGCCGGCCACGCAACAGCCCTGGCAGCCCGCCCGGATCCAGAGGTAAAAGCCGAAGCCTGGCGTGCAGCCGTCCAGTCTGAGGAGCTGTCCAACCAGCTCCTCAGCGCCACGATCGCCGGTTTCATGACTGCGCCAAGTGCACTGCTGGAACCCTACGTTGAACCCTATTTCGGCTGCCTCCGGGACGTCTGGGACAGGAGAAGCATCGAGATCGCCAGCCGGATCGTCCGCGGACTTTATCCCCTCGCCCAGGACCTGCCCGCCGGGACCATGCCGGAGCAGCATCCAGTGGTGTTACGCACGGATGCCTGGCTGGAAACCAATGCAGATGCCCCGCCGGCGCTGCGCAGGATCGTTGTCGAGCAGCGCAGCCACCTCCGCCGCGCCCTGACGGCCCAGCTGCGCTCCTAAATGCACCTGCGCCTTTGTCGTACCCCGCTGCGCAGTGAAGCCGGGGCTCACTGCGCCGGGGCAGTCCCTGCGCATCGAACCCGGAGGTCAACACGGCGTAGCGGGACTTAGGGGACCCGGTTCAGCCACTCCTGGGTGCCGAATTTGGTTGCGACCCGCTCCCGCGCGGCGGCGAGTTCCGTCGCGGTCAGCTCCGAAGGCGTGGCCCCGTACCTTTCCGTGAAGACCTCCATCATCGCGGCGATGATCTCAGTCCGGGCCAGGCCGGTTTGCCTGCGCAGGGGGTCCACCCGTTTCTTGGCGCTGCGTGTGCCCTTGTCGGACAGCTTCTCCTTGCCGATCCGCAGCACTTCGACCATCTTGTCGGCGTCGATGTCATAGCTCATGGTGACGTGATGAAGCATGCCGCCGTTGGCGAGGCGCTTCTGGGCCGCACCGCCGATCTTGCCCTGGTCCGTGGCGATGTCGTTGAGCGGAACATAGAAGGCGGTAATGCCAAGCTTCTCCAGCGCGGCCATCACCCAGGCGTCCAGGAAGGCGTAGGAGTCCGCGAAGCTGATGCCGTCCACCAGGGTCTGCGGAAAATACAGGGAGTAGGTGATGCAGTTGCCTGCCTCCATGAACATCGCTCCCCCGCCGCTGATCCGGCGGACAACGGTGATGCCGTGCCGGGCCACGCCGTCGGGGTCTATTTCGTTGCGGACGGACTGGAAGCTTCCGATCACGACAGAGGGTTCCTCCCAGTCCCAGAACCGTAGCGTGGGGTTGCGGCGGCCGGCTCCGATTTCCTCCGTCAAAACCTCGTCCAGGGCCACGTTGACGGCCGTCGGCAGCACCGTGGGGGCAACGATGTTCCAATGGTGGTCGCCCCAGGAGGTGGCCCTTGCCAGGGCCCGGCGGACGGTGACGGCTACGGCGTCGGCGGAAAAGCCGAACAGGGCTGCTGCGGGCGGCAATGAGGCCGTCACGACGGCGGAAAGTTCTGCCGCCGTCGTCGTTTCCGGAAGGCCGGTGAGGGCGCGGTTGATGTCCAGCAGCGCTTCGTCGGGTTCCAGGAAGAAATCACCGCTGAGGGAGACGTTAGCGAGGATGCCTTCGACGACGTCCAGGTCAACCACCACCAACTTGCCGCCCGGCACCTTGTACTCGCCATGGTGGCTTGCCGGGAAAGTGTGCGGCAAACTGTGGTCGCCGGGGACGGGGCCGGACTCATGCTGGGTCATGCCTTCCATCCTGCCGCAAAACACGTGCCGCAAAACAGCTTCGGCGCACGGTGACGCATATCCAGCAAACGCAAAAAGCCCGCACCGTTGCCGGTGCGGGCTTTTCCAAAGAACCTTGGGGGGAAGTGGGTTACTTCTTGCCGCCGAAGCCCTTGAAGCGAGCGTTGAAGCGCTCGACGCGGCCTGCGGAGTCCATGATGCGCTGCTTGCCCGTGTAGAACGGGTGGGACTCGGAGGAGATTTCGACGTCGATGACCGGGTAGGTGTTTCCGTCTTCCCACTCGATGGTCTTCTTGGAAGACACGGTGGACTTGGTCAGGAATTTGACGCCGGAAGCCAGGTCGTTGAAAACAACAGCTTCGTACTTCGGGTGGATATCAGACTTCATAATGGGACCTTTGTTCGCACAGCTGGATTTTGCCAGCTGCCAGGTATGAATGGGACGGCAGTTTCCTGCATCAGAAGACGCAGGGCGGCCAGCTATCAATGATAGCTGATGCGGCGGGCGCTGACGAACTCCACGGTCCGCCTAGGGACGGGTCCTGAGCTCCCAGAATGCCACAGCGGATGCGGCAGCCACGTTGAGCGAGTCGACGCCGGCCCGCATGGGGATCCTGACGGCAAGGTCGACGGCGTCGAGTGTCCCTGCGCTCATGCCGGCACCTTCGGTGCCGAGCACCAGGGCAAGGCGGTCCGGATTGCGTGCTGCCAGCTCATCGACGTCCACGGCGTCCGGTGTCAGTTCCAATGCGGCGACGGTGAAGCCCTCGTCCCGGAGCAGCGCAAGGTCCTCCGGCCAGCTTTCCAGCCTCGCCCACGGCACCTGGAAGACAGTACCCATGCTGACCCTGACGCTGCGCCGGTACAGCGGATCGCCGCATCGCGGCGAAATCAGCACGGCGTCGATCGCCAGCGCCGCTGCCGAGCGGAAGATGGCTCCCACGTTGGTGTGGTCCACGATGTCCTCCAGGACGGCCACCCGGCGGGCTCCGCGGAGCAGTTCCTTGAGCGGCACGGGAGCGGGCCGCTGCATGGCTGCCATCGCGCCGCGGTGCAGGTGGAACCCGGTGATCTCCTCGAGCAGTGCGGCGCTGCCGATGAAGGCGGGCACCTGCGGGTAGGCGTTGAGGACGTCCTGCAGGTCATCAAGCCACTTCTCCGCGAGGAAAAACGAACGGGGGCTGTGGCCGGCGGCCAGGGCGCGGCGGAGTACGCGCGAAGACTCGGCGATGTACATGCCCTCGGCGGGTTCACGGAGTTTCCGCAGGTGCACATCGGTCAGCTGCGTGTAGTCCGAGACGCGCGGGTCCGCAGCAGATTCAAGGTAGTGGATTGTCACCGGCTGATTATTTCAGCAGATTGGCGATCATGACGGCCAGGGCCACGAGCCCGAGGACGAAGATGACCGCCCGCAGTATTACCGGGGAGAGCCGCCGGCCGATCCTGGAGCCGAAGAGCCCGCCGACCGTGGAGCTCACGGCGATCAGGAGTACTACCAGCCAGTTGATCCGGTCAAAGGCGAACAGCAGATAGGAGATGGCGGCGACCAGGTTCACGCCCAGCACCAGGATGTTCTTCATCGCGTTCGCGTTCTGGATGGTTCCCGTGAGGAATACGCCCAGGATTCCCACCAGCAGGATTCCCTGCGCCGCCACGAAGTAGCCGCCGTAGACACCGGCCAGGTAGACGAGGACCACCAGGAGCACTCCGTGGCGCTTGTCCCGGATGGCATGCTCGGGATTCTCTTCGCGGTTGCGCACCCAGGTTTGGAGCCGCGGCTGGAACACCACCATCAGCAGGGCCAGGACCAGCAGCACCGGCGCCACGTAGTGGAAGACTGTCTCGGGCAGGTGGAGGAGGAGCCATGCGCCCGAGATGCCGCCCAGCAGCGAGGCCGGGAGCAGCCTGAGCAGCTGCAGGCCCCTCCCCTTGAGCTCCCTCCGGTACCCCCAGGCGCCGGCCGCGGTGCCGGCCACGAGTCCCATGGCGTTACTCATGGAGGCCACTACCGGTGCGACACCCAGCGCGATCAGGACCGGGAAGGTCACCAGCGTGCCGGAGCCGACGACGGCATTGATGGTTCCAGCCCATAGGCCGGCAAAGAAGACAATAACGCTGCCGAGGAGATCCACCGTCCGGGGTGCTGCGGCTTAGCGGCGTGCGGTGGCGGTGTACCGGCCCGCGTTGACCGTCACATCCAGGTCGAGTCCGAAGGTCTGGCTCAGGTTTTCGGCTGTCAGCACCCCGGTGATGGGGCCTGCAGCGACGACGTTGGCGTCGCGGAGCAGCATGGCGTGGGTGAAGCCCGGCGGCACTTCCTCGAGGTGGTGGGTGACCAGGACGATCGCGGGCGCCGATTCATCCCGGGCCAGTTCACTCAACCGGTGCACGAGGTCCTCGCGGCCGCCCAGGTCAAGGCCGGCGGCAGGCTCGTCCAGCAGGAGGAGCTCAGGATCGGTCATGAGGGCGCGGGCGATCTGTACGCGCTTCCGCTCGCCTTCTGACAAGGAGGCAAAGGGGCGGTTGAGCAGCGGCCCCATGCCCCACTCGTTCAACAGCGAGAACGCCCGCCGCTCGTCGTCCTTTTCATACCCTTCCCGCCAGCGGCCGGTCACCCCGTAGGCAGCGGTGACAACGACGTTCAGGACCTTCTCATGCTCAGGGATCTGGGTGGCAAGGGCTGCGGAGGAGAGGCCGATGCGGGGACGGAGCTCAAACACGTCCACCGCGCCCAGGATTTCCTCCAGGATGCCGGCCATCCCGCTGGTGGGGTGCAGCCGGGCCGCGGCAATCTGCAGGAGAGTGGTCTTACCGGCACCGTTCGGGCCCAGGATGACCCAGCGTTCGCCCTCCTTGACCTGCCAGTCCACCTTGTTCAGGAGCGTTTTGGCTCCCCGGACAACACTGACGGCGGCCAGTTCAAGAACATCACTCATAGGAGTAGACACTAGGACAAAACGGCGGAGGACTGATAACTGATACCAGGTGCCCCGCGTTGAACCGTTGAGCACCTGCACTCGGCGCAGCGAATTCGGGCAGTGCTCCCGCGCTGACTAAGATTGCAGGCATGACTTCGAACGTGACTGCGGTCAGCTATGGCCTGAAACTGACCTCCGCGGAGCTGGAGCCACTGCGTTCCCTCCTCACTGAATCCGGCGCGACCCTCCAGTCGGAATCCCAGGCCGGCGACAGCCGCTATGAGGTCCACACTGCTGACCTGGCACTGGCCGATGCCACCTCAGCCGGGATCGATGCCCTCCGTCGGGCGGTGGCAGAGGCCGCGCGTGACGGATTTGACACCGCCATTGTCCCGGGCGGGCTGCGCTCGGCAGCCCGCAAGTTCCTGATCATGGATGTTGACTCGACGCTGATCCAGCAGGAAGTGATCGAACTGCTGGCCGCCTACGCCGGGAAACGGGAGGAAGTGGCTGCTGTGACTGAAGCCGCCATGCGTGGCGAACTCGACTTTGCCCAGAGCCTCCACGCCCGCGTGGCCGTGCTCGCCGGACTGCCGGCCGCCGTCGTCGACGCCGTGCGGGCTGAAGTGAAGCTGAGCGAGGGGGCCGCGGAACTGGTGGCAGCGTTCCGGGCGGCCGGCCATGTGGTGGCCGTGGTGTCGGGCGGCTTCAACCAGATCCTCCGTCCCATCGCCGAGGAGCTTGACCTGGACTACTGGATCGCCAACGAACTCGAGATTGTGGACGGTGCGCTCACCGGCAAGGTGCTTGGTGCGGTCATCGACCGTGCGGCGAAGGAGAAGTACCTGCGGGAATGGTCCGCCGCCGAAGGAATCGCGATGGAACACACCATCGCCGTAGGTGACGGAGCCAACGACCTGGACATGCTGGGCGCCGCCGGGATCGGCGTCGCGTTCAACGCAAAGCCTGCCGTCCGGGCCGTTGCCGATTCCGCGCTCAACATGCCTTACCTCGACGCCGTGCGTCACATCGCCGGCGTCTGACGTCTCGACGGCCGCGCGCTGACACTTCGCGGCGATGCCCGGAAGGGACATCGCCGCGAAGCCTGTTCGGATCGGTCTTAGGTGGCGCTCTTGCCGAAGTAGTCGGCGCCGCCGGCGTACTCGGTGTGGCCCGATTCGACGTCGGCGGTCACCATGCCGGCCACCACCTCGGCAAACTCTTCAACGGAGTAGAGCTTGCCCGCTTCGGCCCGGCGGGCCTCAATGGCGCCCGGGCTGGAACGGTCAAGAAGGGTCGCCGTCACTGTGCCTTCAATCATGTCGCCTGACACAACCACCAGGGAGATTCCCTTGTCCGCGAGGGCCGGCAAAAGTTCGCGCAGTGCGTCCTCGCCGGCACGTTTGCTGCGGGCGACCGGCTCATACTCCGGCATGGTGGGAACCGAGTTGATGAAATGGGCCTGGTGGCTGGTGACGAAGACCACGCGGGAGCCCTCCCGCATCAGGGGAACGGCGGCGTTGAGCATGTTGACCTGCGCGTCGCGGTTGAGCTTGAGCGCGTAGTCGTCCTCCACGCCCGATTCCATGCCGCCGGAGGCGTTGAGCACCAGGACGTCCAGCGAACCGAAATTCTCCATGGCGGCGCTGGCAAGGGCCTGCACGCCTTCCTGGGTGGTGAGATCGGCACCTACGGCCGTGGCGCGGCCGCCGGCGGCTTCAATGGCGGCAACCACCTTGTTGGCGCGAGGCGCCTTCTGGCGGTAGTTCACGACGACGGCGGCACCTTCGGCTGCGAGGTTCTTCGCCACTTCGGCGCCGATACCGCGCGATGATCCGGTCACGATGGCGGTCTTGTTGTCCAGCAGTCCCATATGGGCTCCCTTGTTCGAAACGTCTAAATTGTTCTGGGTCTGCAGTCCATCATGCCAGCGCAGCCCGCGGATCCGCTTGTATGACCCCGACAAAGAATGTCTTGCCAGCCACCTCACGGAAGCGTATTGAAACGCTAGTGGCCCATGCCCAGTCCGCCGTCCACCGGGATGACCGCGCCGGAAATATACGCTGCCTCATCGCTGGAAATCCAGCGGACCACATTGGCCACCTCTGAGGATTCAGCGAACCGCCCGGCCGGAACCTTTGAGAGGTAGTCCTTCTGGGTCGCCTCCGGAAGTTCTGCCGTCATGTCAGTGTTGATGAACCCCGGCGCGACGACGTTGGCCGTGATCCCGCGGGATCCCAGTTCGCGGGTCAGTGAGCGCGCGATGCCCACCAGTCCGGCCTTGGACGCCGAATAGTTGATCTGTCCGGGAGCACCGTAGAGCCCGGAGACCGAGGAGATCAGGACCACGCGGCCCTTCCGCAGCCGGATCATGCCCTTGGATGCCCTCTTGATGACACGGAATGCGCCGGTGAGGTTGGTGTCTATTACGGACGTGAAATCGTCCTCGCTCATGCGCAGCAGGAGCGTGTCCTTGGTGATGCCGGCGTTGGCCACGAGAACCTCCACAGGACCGTGCGCCGCTTCCACCTCGGAAAATGCCGCATCCACTGACTTTTCGTCTGTGACGTCGGCTTTAACGCCAAGAATCCCTTCGGGCAGTTTGGACTCGCTACGGTACGTCACGGCGACCTTGTCGCCGTTCGCCAGGAACGCCTCGGCGATGGCCAGTCCGATGCCGCGGTTGCCTCCCGTGATCAGGACGCTGCGGGACGCGGTGACTGCTTCAGACATTAATCGCTCCGGAATTCTGCGGCGCGCAGCGCCGCGGTAGGAAGGGTGAGATTTTTGCTGCCTCCGATCTTAGCCGCCGTTTGGGTGCCACTGCCGATGGTGAGAGAATTGAGGCAAGCCTTTGGAGCGTGATGAATCAGCCGTGACCCTTGAAAACCATGCCGGACAGCCTGTGCCTGGAGATCCTCAGCGGTTCTCCGGAGATTCGGGCGTCCACTCGATTACCGACGCCGCGGCGGCCCATTCCGAGGACATGCACCAGCGTATGGTCAAGTACGCCCTGGCCATGGGAATCCGGCTGGTATGCCTCATCCTCATTTTTGTGGTGGACGGCTGGTTCAAGATCGTCATGGTTGCCGGTGCGGTATTCCTGCCATGGATTGCAGTCATTATCGCCAACGGCAGCGACAAGGCGGAGATCCACAGTGATTCACTCCTAGAGTCCGCGCCCTTGGCGGAACTCGAGGCCCCTGCTTGGCCCACCGAGGAGGACGACGGAATTTCCCCGGTCCTGCAGGGAGAAGTCATTGACGACGACGGGGACGAAACGGGCCCGGAACAGGAACGGCGCGCTTCATGAAGATCTTCGACCTGGCAGCCGGGGCTGACGGTCCGGAGCCGGCGGTGGCGACGTGCTCCCGCAAGGCCTGCCGCTCGGAGGCGTCCTGGCAGCTTCTCTGGAACAACCCCAAGATCCATACGCCGGAACGCCGCAAGATCTGGCTCGCCTGCGGTGAGCACCGCGCCTGGCTTGAGGACTATCTCCAGACGCGCGGCCTATGGAAAGAAACCCTGGCGCTGGTGCCGGACACGTCATCGGCTCCCATCGGGCAGGATTTCTGAATGTACCGTTTCCTCTTCTCCAGCAAATGGCTGGGATATCTGCTGCTTGCCGCCATCTTCGCGGCGGGCTGCGTCTTTTTGGGGCGCTGGCAGATGGACCGCAGGGCCGAGACTCTCGCCGAAATCAACCGCGTGGTATCCAACTATTCCTCCGCTCCCATCCCCTTCAGCGAAGCCCGGGATCAGTTCAGGAATATGGACCCTGAGAGGGAGTGGACCCAGGTTGAGCTCAAAGGCCGGTACGACACTGAGGGCGAAAGGGTTGTGCGGAACCGTACCCTCAACGGCCAGCCCGGTTATGAAGTCGTGGTTCCCTTCAGGCTGGATACCGGCGAGACAGTGGTGATTGACCGGGGATGGCTGCCCATCGGCAACAAGACGCCCGGACGTCCCGACTCAGTGCCCGCGCCTCCCTCCGGTGAGGTGACGGCCATCGTCCGGCTCAAACCCGGCGAGCCGCAGCTGCAGCGCGGCGCTCCGGACGGCCAGCTGGCCTCCATTGACCTTCCCACCTACGCCGGCGAACTCGGCTATCCGCTCCTGACCGGCGCCTACGGCCTGCTCGCCTCGGAGACTCCCCCGGTTCCTGACATGCCCGCCGCCTTCCCGATGCCGGACACCGATGAAGGCACGCACCTTTCCTACTCGCTGCAGTGGTTCGCCTTCGGCATTCTCATGTTCGTGGGGTTCGGCTATGCCGCCAGGCAGCAGGCCCGCAATGCCGCCATCGATGCCCAGGACGCCCTGGACGCCGAAGAAGCCGGGCTGGAACCCATGCATTCAACGGCCGCTGCACCACGCCGTCGTACTCCAGCACGGCGAAGGGGTGGCAGGCCCACCGCAGAGGAAGAGGAAGACGCTATCCTCGACGCCCAGGGTTTCTGAGCGTCCTCAGGCGGTTTACGATGAGGGTATGAGCGATGTTCCAGCCGATGATGGCCCACAGGAACCTGATCAGAAAAGGGCACCTGATGAGAAGAACCCCCGGGAGTTCCTCGCTGACGCACTTTCGCCGGTAGTTGACCCCGATGTCCAGGCGGACCGGCCGAGCGCGCCGGAGGATTCCTAGGCGAGCGTGATGAGGTCCAGGTAGTCCTCGTTCCAGTGGTCCTCGACGCCGTCAGGCAGCAGCACAACCCGCTCGGGGTTGAGGGCTTCGACCGCGCCTTCATCGTGGCTGACCAGGACGACGGCGCCGCTGTAGTTCCTCAAGGCGCCCAGGATTTCGGCGCGGCTGGCGGGGTCCAGGTTATTGGTCGGCTCGTCGAGGAGGAGGACGTTGGCGCTTGATGCCACGATGGTGGCAAGAGCCAGGCGGGTCTTCTCGCCGCCGGAGAGCACACCGGCGGGCTTGTCGACGTCGTCTCCGGAGAACAGGAACGAGCCGAGGATGCCACGCACCTCGGCGTCCTTCATATCCGGTGCGGAGGACCGCATATTCTCCAGGACGGTGCGATCGACGTCGAGCGTCTCGTGTTCCTGGGCGTAATAGCCCACCTTGAGGCCGTGGCCGGCAATGACATCACCGGTATCGGGCTGGTCCACGCCCGCGAGCATCCGAAGGAGGGTGGTCTTGCCGGCGCCGTTAAGTCCCAGGATGACCACCTTGGAGCCGCGGTCGATGGCCAGGTCCACGTCCGTGAAGATTTCCAGCGAACCGTAGGACTTGCTGAGGCCTTCTGCGGTGAGCGGGGTCTTGCCGCAGGGCGACGGATCCGGGAACCGCAGCGCGGCCACCCGGTCGTTTTCGCGCACGGCCTCCAGCCCGCTGAGCAACCGCTCGGCGCGCTTGGCCATGTTCTGCGCTGCGACGGCCTTGGTGGCCTTGGCGCGCATCTTGTTGGCCTGGTCGAAAAGGACCTGGGCCTTCTTTTCAGCGTTGGCGCGTTCCCGCTTCCGGGCGCGTTCGTCGGTTTCGCGCTGGGTGAGGTAGCGCTTCCAGTCCATGTTGTAGAAGTCGATCTGGGCGCGGTTGGCATCCAGCAGGAAGACCTTGTTCACTGTGGCTTCGAGCAGCTCGGTGTCGTGGCTGATCACGATCAGACCGCCCTGGTGGTTCTTGAGGAAGTCACGCAGCCAGGCAATGGAGTCGGCATCGAGGTGGTTGGTGGGCTCATCCAGGAGCATGGTCTCAGCGTCCGAGTACAGGATCCGGGCCAGCTCCACACGGCGGCGCTGGCCACCGGAGAGCGTCTTGAGCGGCTGGTTCAGCAGCCGGTCCGGCAGCGCGAGGTTGGAGCAAATGGCTGCGGCCTCGGCCTCGGCCGCGTAACCGCCGGCAGCCAGGAACTCGGATTCCAGCCGGTCATAGCGGTTCATCGCCTTGCGCTGGACAGTGGCGTCTTCGCTGGCCATCTCTTCGTGGGCCACACGGAGCCTGCCGACGGCGATGTCCAGGCCACGGACTGAAAGGATCCGGTCACGCGCCAGCTGCTCCATGTCCGGCGTGCGGGGGTCCTGGGGCAGGTAGCCGATCTCGCCCGTGCGGGTCACCTTGCCCGCGGCCGGCAGGCCTTCGCCGGCGAGGACACGCGTGAGCGTGGTTTTGCCTGCACCGTTCCGGCCCACCAGGCCGATCTTGTCTCCCCTGTCGATGCGGAAGCTCACCTGGTCCATAAGGAGCCGGGCGCCGGCGCGCAGTTCAAGATCCTGGACGGTAATCACAGCAGGTAAGGCCTTTCACAACAGGGAATGCCGCAGCCCAACGGATGATGTCTGGGTGGAACCGGGCAGAGTGGCCATAGAACGGCCTATACAAGTCTACCGGCCGCAGCTTCGCGCCATAACCGCCGCACGCCGTCGTCCTCCCGGCTCCTGCTCTACCGTCCACTGCCAGGACCGGGCAGGCGCCTTTTGTGCCGTGCCGTCAGCTCCCGGGCTCCCGTTTAGTAGGGGCCCCACAAAATGGAGGCCAGGCGGGGCCGGTAACGTCAGGATTACCCCACATTCACTTGTACAGACCCGACAGGATCCCCATGAGCCAGACTGACACTGCCGTCACCGGCACCGCCTCGCCTGAACGCCGCCGCTGGAACGCCACCGACCTGGGCCTGATTGCCGTCTTCGCCGCCATGGTTGCCGCTTCGGCACTCGTGGCCGCCATTCCCGTCGGCGCTCTCGGCGTACCTATCACCCTGCAGACCCTCGCCGTGATGCTCACCGGCCTGGCGCTCGGCCCGGGAAGGGCTTTCGCCGCCGTGGCCCTCTACACCGTGCTGGGGCTCGCTGGACTCCCCATTTTCAGCAGCGGGCGCAGCGGGCTCGGCATCCTGGCCGGCCCGTCTGCCGGCTACATCATCGCCTTCCCCCTTGCGGCAGCGGCGGTTGGCTGGCTCTCCGCGGTCATCATTCGCCGCACTCTGAAGTACCGCGGCGTCTTGCTTTTCGCGGCTGCCACGGTCACGAGTATCGTCGTCGTCCACGCCCTGGGCGTCGTCGGCATGATGATCAATGCGAAGCTGGACTTCTCCAAGGCGTTCCTCGCCGACCTCCCCTTCTACCCCGGCGACATCATCAAGAATGTCCTGGCCGTCACAGTGGCACTCGCCTTGCACAAGGCGTTCCCGGACCTTCTGGTCCGCCGCGTCCGTCCAGTCGGGCAGCAGAGCTCCATCCAGCAGTGAGCGTCATTTCCCTGAGCAACGCGGGTGTCCGGGTGGCCGTGGATGGGCGCCCGGACCCCAAGGTCCTGCTTCAGGACATCACGCTCACCCTTGCGGAGCAGCGGATCGGAGTGATCGGAGCCAACGGCTCCGGCAAGTCCACCCTCCTGCGCCTGATGAACGGGCTCGTGGCGCCCACCTCGGGGACCGTCGCGGTCAACGGTGCGGATACTGTCCGGAAAGTGCGGGCCGTCCGGCAACAGGTGGGATTTGTCTTCACCGATCCCCTTTCACAGCTGGTCATGCCCACAGGCAGGGAGGACGTCGAACTGTCCCTGCGGCGCTCGGTGCGGAACGGAGACGAGCGGCGGGCCACAGCCGAGGCCGTGCTGGACCGCTTCGGCCTGCTCGTCCTTGCCGACCAAAGCATCTACGAGCTCTCCGGCGGGGAACGCCAGCTGATGGCGCTGGCTGCCGTGCTGGCCGTGGATCCTTCGGTCCTGGTACTCGACGAACCGTCAACCCTGCTGGACCTGCGGAACCGCGAACTGCTTCGCCACACTCTGTCCGGCCTGGACCAACAGATCGTGATGTCCACCCACGACCTCGACCTTGCCCTCGAAATGGACCGCGTCCTGGTGGTCGAGTCCGGACGGGTAGTGTTCGATGGCGCCGCTGCCGCCGCCGTCGGGCACTACCGTTCCCTGTGCGCGGCGGACCTGGCAACGCCGTGAGGGGACACGGCTTCCTGCTGGCCAACTATGTCCCGGGCGCGTCCCTGATCCACCGTGCCCCGCTCTGGCTAAAATTCCTTGTGGTGCTCGTGTGCGGCGTGGCCTCGTTCCTGGTGGTGGACTGGCTGGTATCCGCGGCCGTGCTGGCCACTTTATGTTGCCTCTTTCTCCTGACCGGCGCGGGGCCCCGGAGGCTCCTCGGCACCGTTCGTCCGCTGGCCCTGGTGCTGCTGGTCATCGGCCTGTTCCAGTGGTGGCAACTGGGCGCCCCTACTGCGCTCCGGATTGTCCTGAACATCCTGGTCTGTGTGGTGGCGGCGTCCCTGCTGACGGTCACCACCCCCCTGCAGCGGCTGCTGGACGGGGTCGTGTCCCTAGCCGGCCCGTTCCGCCGGTTCGGCGCCGATCCGGAACGCTTCGCGTTGACCATCGCCATCATGCTTCGGAGCATCCCGTACATCGCCGGCGCATTCGCTGACGTCCGCGACTCCGCCCGCGCCCGCGGCTTGGAACGCAACCCGCGCGCCCTGGTCCTGCCCGTTTTCATCACCACCGTGGCGTTCGCCCGCCAGACCGGTGAGGCGCTGGCCGCCCGCGGACTCGGCGAGGCCGAAGACTGACGGAGCCCGCAGTAGTGCTCCCTGCACTGCCATCTCGCTCATCCCGGTCATGCAAGACCTGCACGCGCTGCCGGACGGCAACAGCAGGAGCACGGCAGGGAGCATTACGCCGGGGCTGCGGCCAGCTTTTCATATCGCAGCAGCGCCGCGGTGCCCATGCCGCCGGCAATACTGATCATCGCCAACGCCAGCCGGCCGTGCTCACCCGTGCGGCGGGCCTGTGCCAGCAGGCGGGTCACCAGGACAGCCCCGGACGCCCCGTAAGCGTGGCCCAAAGCCAGCGCACCGCCGTCGGCATTCACCCGCAACGGGTCAATTCCCAGGCGGTCAAGGCAGGCCAGGGCCTGCGAAGCGAAGGCCTCATTGAACTCCACCAGGCCGACGTCGCCGGCGACGAGCCTCCTGGCGGCCAGAAGCCTTTCGGCAGCGACAGCGGCGCCGATGCCCAGCAGCCGGGGTTCCACTCCCGCCGTGTCACTGGACAGGACCAGCAGCCCGTCCGCCGCCCCCAGTTCGCGGGCCCGCTGCAGGGAGGTGATGACGACGGCGGAGGCTGCGTCGGCATCGAAGCAGGAGTTCCCCGCGGTGACGGTTCCGGAATCAACAAAGGCGGCCGGGAACCGCCGGAGCACGGTCGCATTCAGGCTTGCGCGTGGGCCGTCGTCCGCGCTGACGGTCCCGGAGGAGGTCTCCAGGGTGGTGATTTCATCGGCGAAGGTACCTGCCCGGGCCGCAGCCGAGGCGAGCTGGTGGCTGCGCAGGGCAAAGGCATCCTGCCGGTCCCGGGTGATACCGAAGCGGTGTGCGACGTTTTCCGCGGCGACTCCCATGTCCGGGTCGCCGTGGCTGTGCGGGACAAACTGGGCCCGGTCGAAAAACTCGTGCCCGCCGTCGTCGTTCCTGTGCGCCCGCAAGGGAGCGGTGCTGATGCTTTCCACGCCCCCTGCGAGGAAGACCGGGCTGCCGCCGGCGGCCACCAGCCTGGACGCCAGCACGACGGCATCCAGGCCCGAACCGCACTGCCGGTCCACGGTGACTCCGGGAACGCTGGCCGGAAGTCCGGCCTCCAGCAGCGCCAGCCGGGCAACGTTGCCGCCGCCGCCCACAGCGTTGCCGATCACCACGTCAGTGACGGCTGCGGGCGGCACCCGGCTGTCGGAGAGCAGCTGCGCCAGGACGGGTGCCAGCAGCTGGTGCGCGCGCAGCTCCTTCAAGGCACCATTGGCCCGGCAGACCGGGGTCCGCCTTGCCGCGATGATCACCGGCTGCCTCTCGGCGGGGAGTGTTTCGGGCGGGAGCAGGTTACTGGCCAAGGTGGCGCGCCCTGGTGTCCCGGGAGGTGATCCAGTCGAGGAGGATGTTGCGGCTGACCTTGCCCCGGTCCGTGGTGGGCAGTTCGGTGAGGGCAAAATACTGCAGTGGACGCTTGTCGCGCGTCAGGATATTCTCCAGGCCGGCCCTCAGCTGGGTGGCCGTGATCCCGCCGTGCGAGGCCACGACCCCAGCCACCACGCGCTGGCCCCTGATGTCGTCCGGCAAGCCAGCTGCCACGGCGGCGGCCACTCCGGGCACGGAGGCAAGGGCCAGCTCCACCTCGTGCGGATAGACGTTCTTTCCCGATGTCAGGATCATGTCCGCACGGCGGCCCAGGATATGCAGTTCACCGCTGGCCAGGTAGCCCTGGTCCCCCACCGTAACCCAGCCGTCGAAGGACCTCAGCGCTTCGCCGTCGTCGCCCCAAAGATAGCCGTTGCTCACCATTGCGCTGCGGACGCAGATATTGCCCGGTTCGCCGTCGGGAAGGGCCTCGCCGCCGTCGTCCAGGATCCGGACCTCCACCCCCGGGAAAGGACGTCCGATCCCTGTTCCGCCGGCATCCAGCGGTTCTCCGGCGGGCAGGCCGGCCCCTGAGACAAAGCTGAGCTCTGAGGCCCCGTAATATTCGAAGATGGTGGCCTTCGGGGCCCAGCGCCTGGCGGCCTCAAGGGTCCGGGCATCAAGCTTGGAGCCGGCACAGATGATGGTCCGCACCCCTGACGCGTCAACACCGCCGGTCAGTCCGCGTTCGCTGAGCAGCCGCAGCATGGTGGGGACCAGCACCAGCCGGGTCACGCGGTCGTAGGTGATCGCTGCGTGGACATCGCCGACGTCGAAACCCTCAAGGGTCTGGAATTCAGAACCCGCGTAGAGGCATTCCGCCAAGGCGTAGAGGTTGAGGCTTGCCGCGAGGGGCCCGGGCGCCAGCGTCACATCGTCCTGCCGGAGGCCGAAGAATTCAATCGAGGCATCAAAGGATTCCTGCCAGGACCGCCGCGATCTGGTGAACGCCTTGGGCACCGACGTGGTGCCGGACGTCAGTCCGATCAGGAAGGTTGATTCCGGCGGTCCGTCCGCCAGCGCGTCTTCGCCGGATACCGGGGCCGGCGGGACGTGCTCACGCAGCCGCTGGAGGATATCGGTGTGCAGCTGGACGGGCCATGAGGGGTCCAGGACCGCGCACTGCCGGGCACCCGCAACGGCTGCAGCGAACCTGGCCACGAAGTCCACTGAGTTGGCTTCCGCCAGCACCGTGACGCCGTCCGAGAACGGCACGGCAGCCGCGGCCGCGTCCCGGAGTTCGGCCCAACCCAGCCGCCTACCGGCAACAACGACGGCGGTGTCCTGGGGCCGTTCTTCGGCCCAGCGCTGGATCTTGTTGAGAAAAGGCATCGAACCAACTTTACCGGCCATATCCCCTTTCGGGCCCGCCGCCAAAGGCTATTGTGACTCTATGAGCTTCAATGACGACGTTCGGCTGGATCCCTCGCAGGTACAGGACAGGCGCGGCATGGGCCGCGGTGCAAAAGTCGGCGGCGGCATAGGCGGCGGGCTCATCCTGCTTATCGCCGCGCTGCTGGGCTTCAACCCGCAGTTACTTGAGGGCCTGGCCGGCGCAGGACCGGAAACCCAAAGCCAGGGCACCGCTCCCGCCTGCACAACCGGAGCCGACGCCGACGCGCGGCTGGACTGCCGGATCACCGGCACAGTGAACAGCCTCAACGTCTTCTGGCCCGCTTACCTGCGGGACTATGGCGTGCAGTACCCGCAGCCGAAGACAGTGATCTTCAGCGGCGGGACCGGTACCGGCTGCGGCGCCGCCACCAGCGAGGTGGGCCCGTTCTACTGTCCGGCTGACACTACTGCCTACTTCGACCCCGGTTTCTTCCAGGAACTCGTGGACCGCTTCGGCTCTTCAGGAGGTCCGCTTGCGCAGGAGTACGTGGTGGCCCATGAATTCGGCCACCACATCCAGAGCGTGCTGGGAACCATCGACCGGGCCCAGCAGGATCCCCAGGGTCCGGAGTCCGGTGCCGTCCGGACTGAGCTGCAGGCGGACTGCTATGCAGGCCTCTGGGTCCGCTATGCCAGCACCACGCCGGACCCCGCGACGGGTCAGCCGTTCCTGGAGCCGCTGACCCAGCAGGACCTCAACGACGCCCTCTCCGCGGCGTCCTCGGTGGGCGATGACAGGATCCAGAAGGCCGCCACCGGCCGGATCTCGCCGGAAGCCTGGACCCACGGTTCCAGCGCCCAGCGCCAGAAATGGTTCGCCCAGGGTTACAAGACGGGCGACATCAACCAGTGCGACACCTTCGCGGTAGCCACTCCCTGACCTGGCCGGTGGGGAACGACGACGGCCGGCTACCTTCGCTGGGAAGGTAACCGGCCGTCGTCGTACTTCTGGCAGTCCTAGATGTTGAAGCCGAGGGCCCGCATCTGGTCCTTGCCGTCGTCGGTAATCCGCTCGGGACCCCACGGCGGCATCCAGACCCAGTTCAGGCGCCAGTCGTCTACGATGCCGTCCAGGGCCTGGCCTACCTGCTCCTCCAGGACGTCGGTCAGGGGGCAGGCGGCTGTGGTCAGGGTCATGTCGATCAGCAGTGCGCCGTCGTCGTCCGAGTACTTGAGGCCGTACAGCAGCCCGAGGTCGACGATGTTCACGCCGAGCTCGGGGTCGATGACGTCCTTGAGTGCTTCTTCGACGTCTTCGAGGCCCGTGCGGGACGAATCGATTTCGGTCATGGCAAGTCCTTACTAGGCCTGTGCTGCTGCCGCGGCTGCAGCGATGGTGGCTGCTCCGGCGCCGGAGGCGTAACGGTCGTAGCCTTCTTCTTCGAGGCGGTCCGCCAGTTCGGGGCCGCCCTCTTCAACAACCTGGCCGTCAACGAATACGTGTACGAAGTCAGGCTTGATGTAGCGCAGGATGCGGGTGTAGTGGGTGATGAGCAGCGTGCCCATGTTGCCCTCGGCGTGGGCACGGTTGACGCCCTCGGAGACAACCTTGAGTGCGTCAACGTCCAGGCCCGAGTCGGTCTCGTCCAGGATGGCGAACTTCGGCTTGAAGAGCTCCAGCTGGAGGATCTCCACGCGCTTCTTCTCGCCGCCGGAGAAGCCTTCGTTGACGTTGCGCTGGGCGAAATCTGCATCGATGCGCAGCTGCTGCATGGCGGCCTTGACGTCCTTGGTCCACGTGCGCAGTGCCGGCGCCTGGCCGTCGATGGCCGTCTTCGCGGTGCGCAGGAAGTTCGTCATGCTGACGCCGGGGATCTCGACCGGGTACTGCATGGCCAGGAAAAGACCTGCCCGGGCGCGCTCGTCAACGCTCATGTCCAGGACGTTTTCGCCGTCCAGCGTGATGGTACCGCTGGTGACGTTGTAGCGCGGGTGCCCGGCGATGGTGGAGGCCAGCGTGGACTTGCCGGAGCCGTTGGGGCCCATGATGGCGTGGGTCTGGCCGGTCTTGATGGTCAGGCTGACGCCCTTCAGGATCTCCTTGGTGCCCTGCTCCGTCTCAATGCTGACGTGCAGGTCCTTGATCTCAAGAGTAGACATATGTCTTGTTCTCCTTTGCCCCGCGCCTTCCGGCTGCGGTGCGGTCTTAGTCTGGAAGTTTTTGATTCTGTTGCTTGTTTGGAGACGGCTGCTAGCTAAAGTTCGGGGCTTCAGCACCATTGACCACGTTGGTGAAGTCCACGTAGACCTCATCCCCGACGATCTCGACGGCGAACACCGGGACCGGATCGTACGCCGGCAGCTGCAGTGGTTCCCCGGTCCGCAGGTCGAACTGGGAGCCGTGGCCCCAGCACTCGATCATGCAGCCTTCCACCTCGCCCTCGGACAATGAGATGTCCGCGTGCGAGCAGGTATCGCCGATGGCGTGGATCTCGCCCATGGAGTCCTTGACGATGGCTACGGGGTAGTCATCGATCAGGATCCGCAGTGCCTGCTTGAGCTGGATTTCATCCACCTTGCAGACGAATTCGCCCTTTGGCTGGTCAGTCATCTGTAGTCCTGTGCCGTCTAGTTGTTCGTCACGGCGAGCTCGCGCTCAACAGCGTCCGTAAGACGCTCTTCGAGGGCGGGAACCTTGATCTGCTGGATGATCTCGTGCAGGAAGCCGCGGACCACAAGTCGGCGGGCAACATCCTCCGGGATGCCGCGTGCCATCAGGTAGAACAGGTGCTGGTCGTCGAGGCGGCCGGTGGCGCTGGCGTGGCCGGCTCCCTTGATCAGGCCGGTCTCGATTTCCAGGTTGGGAACCGAGTCGGCGCGGGCGCCGTCCGTCAGCAGCAGGGTGCGGTTGGCCTCGTAGCTATCGGTGCCTTCGGCTTCCTTACGGATGAGGACATCGCCCACCCACACCGCGTGCGCGTTGCGGCCCTGGAGCGCGCCCTTGTAGAGCACGTTGGATTTGCAGTTCGCCACAGCATGGTCCACGAAGAGCCGCTGTTCAAGGTGCTGCCCGGCGTCCGCGAAGTAGAGGCCGAACATTTCAGCCTCGCCGCCGGACTCCGTAAAGCGCGCCGAGGGCGTCACGCGGACCAGGTCTCCGCCGAGGCTGACCACAACGTGCTTGAGCTTGGCGTCGCGGCCGATTTTTGCTTGCTGGGAGGAGGCGTGGACGGCGTCGTCGTTCCATTCCTGGAGCGAGACGACGGTGAGGTCCGCGCCGTCCTCAACAATGATTTCAACGTTTTCGGAGACGACAGCCGTGCCCTGGTGATTCAGGACGACAACGGACTTGGAAAACTTTTCCGCGACGATCAGCAGGTGCTGCGCTGCGGCTTCCGTTCCCTGGCCTGTGATGGACACGTTGACCTCGGCGTCCGCCACGAATTCGGCCGGGACGGTGATCACGGTGGCTTCGCTGAAGTTCTCCCAGGCGTTGGCGGACACGCGGTCCTCCGGGATACCGGCAGTGCCGATGCGCTTGTCGCCGCGCCCCACGGTTTCCACCGTGATGCTGTCGGGACCGCTGACCTCGACGGCGGGAGCTGCACCGGCGAGGACCTCGCTGTGGAGCCCGCGGAGCCGCTTGAGCGGGGTGAACCGCCAGTCCTCTTCCAGCCCGGTGAGCGGCTTGAAGTCGGCCAGGTTGTAGGAGGTCAGGCGGCCGGCCCGTGAGCTGTCCGGGATGCCGACACCGCCGCCATGCGAATGGCTCTTGACGGCTTCACCCGCAAGCGGCGCCTTGGAGGCGGCAGCGTTGATCGGTGACAGGCTTTCGCCCTCTTCAGTGAAGCCGTTAATAAACGGCTGGGCTGAGGGCGCGCCGATGCGCGCCTTTTCGGTAGTGATTTCAGTCATCGTTATCCGACGGACCCTTCCATCTGCAGTTCAATCAGGCGGTTCAGCTCAAGTGCGTACTCCATCGGGAGTTCGCGGGCAATTGGTTCGATGAAGCCGCGGACGATCATCGCCATGGCTTCGTCCTCGCGCATGCCGCGGGACATCAGGTAGAAGAGCTGTTCTTCGCTGACCCGTGAAACGGTGGCTTCGTGGCCCATAACGACGTCATCCTCGCGGATGTCGATGTACGGGTAGGTGTCCGAACGGCTGATGGTGTCCACCAGCAGCGCGTCGCAGCGGACGGTGTTGGCCGAGTGCTTGGCGCCTTCACGGACCTGGACCAGGCCGCGGTAGGCTGCACGTCCGCCGCCGCGGGCGACAGACTTGGAGATGATGGAGCTCTTGGTGTTCGGAGCGATGTGCACCATCTTCGATCCGGTGTCCTGGTGCTGGCCGGCGCCGGCGAAGGCGATGGACAGGGTCTCGCCCTTGGCGTGCTCGCCCACCAGGTAGACGGCCGGGTACTTCATGGTGACCTTGGACCCGATGTTCCCGTCAACCCATTCCATGGTGGCGCCCTCTTCGCAGATGGCACGCTTGGTCACCAGGTTGTACACGTTGGTGGACCAGTTCTGGATAGTGGTGTAGCGGACGCGGGCGCCCTTCTTGACAATGATTTCCACCACGGCGGAGTGCAGCGAGTCCGAGGTGTAGATCGGAGCGGTGCAGCCTTCGATGTAGTGGACGTAGGAGTCCTCGTCGGCGATGATCAGGGTCCGCTCGAACTGGCCCATGTTTTCCGTGTTGATGCGGAAGTACGCCTGCAGCGGGATGTCCACGTGGACGCCCTTGGGGACGTATACGAAGGAACCACCCGACCAGACGGCGGTGTTCAGTGAGGCGAACTTGTTGTCGCCCACCGGGATGACGGTACCGAAGTACTCCTGGAAGATCTCCGGGTGCTCGCGCAGGGCGGTGTCGGTGTCCAGGAAGATCACACCCTGGGCTTCAAGGTCTTCACGGATCTGGTGGTACACGACCTCGGATTCGTACTGTGCTGCCACACCGGAGACAAGGCGGCTGCGCTCAGCTTCCGGGATACCCAGCTTCTCGTAAGTGTTACGGATGTCCTCGGGCAGGTCTTCCCAGGTAGCGGCCTGCTTCTCAGTGGAGCGGACGAAGTACTTGATGTTGTCGAAGTCGATGCCGGAGAGGTCTGCACCCCAAGTGGGCATGGGCTTGCGATCGAAGTACTTCAGGCCCTTCAGGCGAAGGTCCAGCATCCATTCCGGCTCGCTCTTTTTGTCCGAAATATCGCGGACAACCTCGTCGCTGATACCGCGGCGGGCGTTGGCACCGACGTCGTTCTTGTCGGACCATCCGTACTCGTAGGTGCCGATGCCGTGGAGCTCAGGATTCTTCTCCAGAATCTCCGAGATCACAGTGTCTTCGGCTACCGCTTTCTCTGATAGTTGGTCCGTCATCACGGCCTTTCTTGCTGATGGTTGTTTACTTCATTCAGGCTGGCGGGGGCGGCAACCGGGATTTGTGGTCCCATAGCAGCCAGCCGGCCTGTAGGTATGTGGGTGGTGCAGACGTGGCCGCCCCGTGCCAGCGTGGACAGCCTGCGCACATCAACGCCTACGAGCCGGGCAAAGACCTCGGTCTCGACATCGCAGAAGACGGGGAACTGGGCAGCGAGCTGCTGGATAGGACAGTGCCCCTGGCACAGCTGGACGCTCGAAAGCGCAGCGGGCAGCGGGGCCTTCGCCTCGATCGATGCGGCCGATGCAACGAAACCGTCCCGGCTTAATGCCTCGGACAGCGCCCGGGCGCGGGCTGTAATGTCCGGGCCGGCCTTCTCGATTTCGGGTGCGTAGCGGCGCTCCATGTCGGCAAAACGATCGACGGCGAACTTCCGCACTGCTTCGTCGCCTGCCATTTCCTGCAGCTGCTTGAGCGCGAGGGTTGCGATGTCGAGGTAGTCATTGCCCAGGCTGGACTGGCCCTGGGAGCTGAGGACGTAGCGGCGGGCAGGCCGGCCCGCGCCGGCACCGGCCCGGGCCACGCGCTTGACCTCGATGACGCCGCTGCGGGCGAGGTGGTCCAGGTGGCGCCGGACAGCGGCCGGGGTGAAGCCCAGCAGGTCGCCCAGTTCGGCCGCGCTGATCGGACCATGCTCCAGGACGGCGCTGAGCACCCGGTCACGGGTGCGCTCGTCCGCGTCTGCCCCGGGAACGGAGGCCATCTGGGCGCCGTCGGCGGTGCTGCGTCGCGCCCCGTGCCCGGCGAAAGGCACAGCAGTAGCGTTGGTCATGGAATACACAACACAATCATGTCGTAATTTAGTCCCTCCTTCCAGTAAGGTGAGGCTGGCCTAGGACGCCGCAACCAAGTACTACATCGCGTAGAATGCTGGGGTGCGTTCCCCAGAATCCCCCGTCCTGTCCATCAGCGGGTTAATCAAGGATGTCGGTCCGCTGGCCAGCCTGGACGGAAAAATGCTCCGGATAGTCAGCGGCGTCTCGCTGGCCGCCGAACCCGGCCAGGTCACCGCGCTCCTCGGAGCCAACGGAGCAGGCAAGACTACCACCATCGAGTGCGCTCAAGGCCTTCAGAGGCGTACCGGCGGAAGCATCTCCCTGCTGGGCCAAGACCCCGCCAACGCGGGCGCCGACCTGCGCTCACGCGTCGGCGTCATGCTTCAGGACGGCGGCCTCCCGCCGTCGGCCCGGCCCATCCCGCTCCTGAAGCACATCGCCGGGATGTATGCGAGACCCAGGTCCCTGGACGATCTGGTCCAGCGACTGGGAATCGACACTTTCAGCCGCACATCCGTGCGCCGGCTTTCCGGCGGACAGAAGCAAAGGCTGGCCCTGGCCGCCGCCCTGATCGGCAACCCCGAAGTCCTCTTCCTCGATGAACCCAGTGCCGGCCTGGATCCCCAGTCGCGGCAGCTGGTATTTGAATTGATTGCCGAACTGCGCGACGGCGGCATGGGCATCATCCTGACCACGCACCTGATGGACGACGCACAACGGCTGGCCGACTACGTGTACATCATCGACGCCGGGCGGAACGTCGCGGAGGGAACGGTGTCCCAGCTCCTTCAGCGCGACCCCGTTGTCGAAGCCGGCGCCGACCATGTCAGGACGCTCTTTTTTGAAGCCCCGGCAGGCCTGGACTTTACAGGCGTGCTCCCCGAATCCATCGCCGTCAGCGAGACCCGGGCAGGCAGCTACGTCGCCACCGGCGCCCTCACCCCGCAGGATCTTGCCTCGCTGGCAACCTGGTGGGCGGCCCACGGAGTAATGCCCGGCTCCATGAGCCTGGAGGCTCGCAGCCTGGAAGACGTCTTCCTGGACATCTCAGGAAAGGACATCCGATGAGCAAGCTGTCGTCCCCCTCCCTGCCGTCGTCGTCGGCCTCTTATTCCCCGACACCCCAGGCGGCGGCCCCGTTGCTGAGCCGCATCCTGCTGCAGGGAAAGTATGAATCCCTGACCATGCTCAGGAACGGCGAGCAGCAGATCCTGGCCGTGGTGCTGCCGCTCCTTGCCTTGGTGGGCCTGACAGTGACCCCCTTCCTGGACGGACTGGGTTCCAGCCGAATCAACGTTGCGGTCCCGGGCATCCTGGCGCTGTGCGCCATGTCCACTGCCTTCACCGGGCAGGGCATTGCCACCGGGTTCGACCGGCGTTACGGAGTTCTCCGGTTCCTGTCCACCACACCCTTAGGGCGCCCCGGCCTCATCGCGGGCAAGGTACTGGCTGTCCTGGCGGTACTGACAGTGCAGCTTGCCGTGGTCACGGCTGTGGCCTTGCCCCTGGGCTGGCGGCCGCCGGCTGAGGCCTGGCTTCCCGGCCTGGCGCTCCTGATCCTGGGCGCTGCCGCCTTCACAGCACTCGGGTTGCTGGTGGCGGGAACCGTCCGCCCCGAGGCGACCCTGGCCATCACCAACCTGCTGTGGATCCTGCTGGGCTCGCTGGGCGGGATCGTGATTCCCGCGGAACGGCTGCCCGCTGCCGCCCAGGCCATAGTGCATTACCTGCCTTCCGGCGCCCTCGGCGAAGCATTGCGGACAGCTTTCCTGCACGGCACGCTCAACCCCGTGGCCGCCGTTATCCTGTTGCTCTGGACATTCATTGCCGGGGCCGCAGCCATCCGTTGGTTCAAGTGGAATTGAGATACCCGTGAGCACGGCTTCACGCCTCCCCCAGTTAGCAGGCCGCTTCACGTCCAGGCTGCCCCGCACCGTTGATGTCCGCATCCGCCGCCTGGCTCTCGCGTCGCTGATCGGCCAGACGCTGCTGGTCGTCACCGGCGGCGCCGTCAGGCTGACAGCCTCAGGCCTTGGCTGCCCTACCTGGCCGCGCTGCACAACCACGTCCCTGGTCAACACCCCGGAGATGGGGATCCACGGCTTCATTGAGTTCGGAAACCGGCTGCTGACCTTCGCGCTGGCCGCTGTGGCCGCGCTGATGCTGGTCTACCTCTGGAACCTCCGGAAGGAACGCAAGGACCTCTTCCTGCTGGCGCTGGGCCTGCTCGCCAGCATTCCCGCGCAGGCAGTGATCGGTGGTATCACCGTCCTGACCAACCTCAACCCCTGGGTTGTTGGCCTGCACTTCCTCGTGTCCATGGCGCTTGTGGTGTTTTCGACGCTGCTCGTCAACCGGGCCTATGGAAGGACCGGCCGGTTCGCCGCTGTCCCGCTCCCCGCCCTGCCCGGCGTGCTGCGTCCGGTGACGGCCGCCGTCGCGGTTTTCTCCGCCCTTGCTGTGATGCTCGGCGTCGTAGTGACCGGCGCGGGCCCGCATGCCGGCGACGCCGATGCGCCCCGCAATGGCCTGGACTGGGACCTGGTTTCCCATATCCATGCCGTTCCGGCGTACCTGATCACCGCCGGAACTATTTTTGCGCTGGTGATGGTCATTGCCCGTCGAATCTCCGGGCCCTTCCGGACCGCTGCGCTGATGCTGCTTGGCGTCACCGTCCTGCAGGCGGTGATCGGCTTTACGCAGTATTACAACAGCATTCCCGTCTTGCTCGTGGCCGCCCACATGCTGGGTGCGGCACTGCTGATGGGTGCGGCAACCAACGCCGCCGACGTCGCCCGCTCGAGCCCCGTCAAGTAGCCCCACCGCCCCGACGCTCCCTCAGATCCTGCGGCCTTTCGAGGAACGCTCCCTCAGATCCTGCGGCCTTTCGAGGAACGCTCCCGCAGATCCTGCGGCCTTTTGAGGAACGCTCCCGCAGATCCTGCGGCAAACGGAAACCCTCACGCACTGAATGTGCGAGAGGGTTCCCGTGTTTTCTGCAAAAGGTGAGAGAGCGTCGAGGGAAAAGGCCCGAAAGGTGAGAGAGCGTTGGGTCAGGTTGGCCTTAGCCCACGACGGCTGACCCGATGAACGGATCTAAGGCCAGCGCGATGAAGAGCAGTGTGAGGTAGCTGATGGAGCCGTGGAAGACCTTCATGGCGCCCTTGTCGGACACGTCCCCGCCCTGCGCCCTGTTGTAGAGGGCGTGGGATTCGTAGAGGAACCAAGCGCCGGCGAGCACCGCGGTGGCGGTATATACCCAGCCGGCACCGCCTGCCGGCACCAACAGCAACGAGCACGCCACCATGGCCCACGCATACAGGACCACCTGGACCGAGACCACCCTGGCACCGGCGATGGCCCCGAGCATGGGCACGTTGGCATTGCGGTAATCCTCGCCGTAGCGCATGGAAAGCGGCCAGTAGTGCGGCGGCGTCCACAGGAAGATCACCATGAACAGGATGACGGCCGGCCAGTCCACAGAGTTGGTTACGGCTGCCCAGGCTATGAGCACGGGGAAGCAGCCTGCCGCACCGCCCCACACAATGTTCTGCGCGGTCCGGCGCTTGAGGATGATCGTGTAGATCACCACGTAGAAGAAGATCGCGCCGGCGCCCAGCCAGGCTGCCAGCGGGTTGGCGCCGAACCAAAGGATGGCAATGGCGGCCGCGCCGAGCAGCCAGGAGAAGATCAGGGCCTCCCGAGGCGTCACCTCACCCGTGACCAGCGGACGCTTCTCGGTCCGGTGCATCAGTTTGTCAATGTCGCGGTCGATGTAGCAGTTGAATGCTCCCGCACTGCCTGCAGCAAAGGCACCGCCCACCAGCGTGGCAAGGATCAGACCCAGGGAGGGGAATCCGCGCTCAGCGTAGATCATGGTGGGCAGGGTACTGACCAGCAGGAGCTCGATGACACGGGGTTTCGTGAGGGCGAGATACGCCTTGGCTTTGCGGCCCAGCCCCGATCCCCCTCGAGTCCGGGAAGCGTTCAGCGGCGTATCGGTTGTGCTCACGGTGGCAGTCACCCGTTCTGTTTGCGGTTCAGTCTGTGCTGTGCAGCTTGTGCGGCCGTGTCGTCCCGGCGCCCCCGAAAGTGCGCTCCAAGGGTTTGGGTAACGGCCCGAAGGACGCCGGTAACCCCTCGAAAGGGTCCGGCCAACCGGCATAAGCCTCCAAATATCATACCGTGCCCATTTAGGACAGATGCCGGGTTTATTGGCCCTGATGATCGCTCGCTGCCCGATTCGAGCAGATTAACTCAACCTCGCCCGGGGACGATTCACATAAGGCGAAATTGCGTCCATAAAATGAGATTTCCACTGCCCATAGAGTGGAATGGAGCTAAGCTGTCACCAGATCAGCACGCAGCAGGAAAGCGGTGGAAAACGCATTCTGACTGGCCGAGTGACTGAGTGATAGATCAACGTTTCGATGGTGAACGGCTGGTACACAACCGCAACGGGCGCCAACACCCCGCCTCCGTCCGGATCCCGCGTACCGCCCGCCGTCAGCACAGAGAGGGGCCCGGTTTTCGTGCCACATTTGGAAGAGCAAGAACTGTCATGGACCAGCTTGGACCAGCGCGCGGTGGACACTGTCCGCGTACTGGCTGCAGACGCTGTGGAGAAGGTCGGTAACGGCCACCCTGGCACCGCCATGAGCCTGGCCCCGGCCGCATACCTTCTCTTTCAGAAGCTCATGCGCCACGATCCGAGGAACCCGGACTGGCTGGGGCGCGACCGTTTCATCCTGTCCCCCGGCCACACATCGCTGACGCTGTACATCCAGCTGTTCCTCTCCGGTTACGGCCTGGAACTGAAGGACCTTGAGGCCCTGCGCACCTGGGGCTCACTGACCCCGGGCCACCCGGAGTACAAGCACACCGCCGGCGTGGAGATCACCACCGGCCCGCTGGGCCAGGGTCTTGCTTCCTCGGTAGGGTTCGCCTACTCGCAGCGCCGCCAACGCGGCCTGTTCGACGCCGATGCTGCCGCCGGCACCAGCCCGTTCGACCACACCATCTGGGTCATCGCTTCCGACGGCGACCTCCAGGAAGGCGTCACGGCCGAGGCTTCCTCCCTGGCCGGCCACCAGGAACTCGGCAACCTGGTCGTTATCTACGATGAGAACCACATCTCCATCGAAGACGACACCGACATCTCCTTCACCGAGGATGTCCTCAAGCGCTACGAGGCCTACGGCTGGCACACCCAGCGCGTCGACTGGACCAAGACCGGCGAATACAAGGAAGACGTGCAGGAGCTGTACTCGGCCCTGCTCGCCGCAAAGGCCGAGACCTCCAAGCCCTCCATTGTTTCGCTGCGCACCATCATCGGCTACCCGGCCCCCAAGAAGCAGAACACCGGCAAGATCCACGGTTCAGCACTGGGCGCCGAGGAAGTTGCAGCCCTCAAGGAAGTCCTGGGCTTCGATCCTGCCAAGACTTTTGACGTTGACCAGGACGTCCTGGCGCACGCCCGCTCCGTCGTGGACCGCGGCGCCGCTGCCCGCAAGGAGTGGGAAGAGTCCTTCAATGCCTGGCAGGCAGCGAACCCGGAAAGCGCAGCACTGCTGCAGCGTGTCGAAGCCCGCGAACTGCCTGAGGGCCTTGACGCCACGCTGCCCGTTTTCCCGGCGGGCAAGGACGTTTCCACCCGTGCGGCATCCGGCAAGGTGCTCAACGCGCTGGGCCCGGTCATGCCCGAACTGTGGGGCGGCTCCGCTGACCTGGCCGAATCCAACAACACCACCATCGAGGGCTCGCCGTCGTTCGTCCCGGCGTCCAAGCAGACCGACGCGTGGTCCGGGAACCCCTATGGCCGGGTGCTCCACTTCGGCATCCGCGAGCACGCCGCGGCGTCGATCGTGAACGGCATCAGCCTCCACGGCAGGACCCGCGCGTTCTCCGGCACGTTCCTGATCTTCAGCGACTACCAGCGTCCTGCCATCCGGCTCGGTGCGCTGATGGGCGTTCCCTCGCTGTACGTCTGGACCCACGACTCCATCGGCCTGGGCGAAGACGGTCCTACCCACCAGCCCGTGGAACAGCTCGCCTCGCTGCGCGCGATCGTTGGACTGGATGTTGTCCGGCCCGGCGACGCCAACGAGGTCGCTGCAGCGTGGAAGACCATGCTGGAGAACCACGAGAACCCGGCCGGCATCGTCCTGACCCGCCAGAACATCCCCACCTACGCCCGTGGCGAAGGCACCGCTGACGGCGACACCTTCGGTTCGACGGCGGGAGTCGCCAAGGGCGGCTACGTCCTGGCCGAGGCATCCAAGGACGGCGCGACAGTCCCGGCCGACGTCATCCTCATTGGCACCGGCTCCGAGGTCCAGCTGGCCGTCCAGGCCCGTGAGGCCCTCCAGACCGAAGGCATCGCCGCCCGCGTTGTCTCCATGCCTTGCGTCGAGTGGTTCAACAAGCAGGACGCCGCTTACCGCGAGTCCGTGCTGCCCGGCTCCGTCAAGGCCCGGGTATCCGTCGAAGCCGGGCTGGCGCTGGGCTGGAGGGAATTCGTCGGCGACGCCGGACGTTCCGTCTCGCTCGAGCACTACGGCGCTTCCGCTGACTACAAGCGCCTTTTCCAGGAGTTCGGCATCACCGCGGAGGCTGTCGCCGCCGCTGCCAAAGACTCCCTCGCTGGCCTGCAGGCCTGAACCCGATTCCAGGAGATACGAAAATGACTACCCCCACACAGCAGCTCTCCGACGCCGGAGTCTCCATCTGGCTTGATGACCTTTCCCGCAGCCGCCTCGAAACCGGCACCCTGCGCAAGCTCATCGAAGAGAAGAACGTTGTTGGTGTCACCACCAACCCGTCCATCTTCCACGCCGCCATCACCTCCGGCACGGACTACGACGCCACAATCGCGGCCCAGGCCGAGGCCGGTGCCAGCGTCGAAGACACCATCTTCGAAATCACCACCACCGACGTTGCAGACGCCTGCGACCTGTTCGCGCCCGTCGCAGCAGCGACCAAGGGCGTCGACGGCCGGGTTTCGATCGAAGTTGACCCGCGCCTGGCCTGGGACACCGCGGCCACGATTGCCGAAGCCAAGCACCTGTACAAGAAGGTCAACAAGGACAACGTCCACATCAAGATCCCGGCAACGCTTGAAGGCCTGGAAGCAATCACCGCCACGCTCGCTGAGGGCATCAGCGTCAACGTGACCCTGATCTTCTCGCTCGAGCGCTACCGCGCCGTCATCAACGCCTTCCAGGCCGGCCTGGAACAGGCCAAGGAAAACGGGCATGACCTGTCCCGGATCCACTCCGTGGCATCGTTCTTCGTTTCCCGCGTGGACTCCGAAATCGACAAGCGCCTCGACGCCATCGGCACGGAGGAGGCCAAAGCGCTCAAGGGCAAGGCCGGCGTCGCGAACGCCCGCCTGGCCTACCAGGTTTACGAGGAGCTCTTCTCCACCGAGCGCTGGGCGCTGCTGGCCGACGCCCGCGCCCTCCCCCAGCGTCCGCTGTGGGCTTCCACCGGCGTCAAGGATCCGGCCTACCCTGACACCCTGTACGTCACGGAACTTGTGGCACCGGGAGTCGTGAACACCATGCCGGAAAAGACCCTTGACGCCACGTTCGACCACGGCGTTATCACCGGCGACACCGTCACAAGCGCCTACGCGGACGCTAACGCCACCCTGGACGCACTTGAAGGCCTCGGCATCTCCTACAACGACGTTGTCGCCATCCTCGAGTCCGAGGGCCTGGACAAGTTCGTGGCCAGCTGGAAAGAACTGCTGGCCGATGTCGAAGGCGCCCTCGCCTCTGCACGGAAGGCTTCCTAACCCACGATGAGCACACTCAGCTACGACGCCACCGGTGCCGCACAGCAGGCACTCGAACAGCACCTTCCCACCCTCGTGGAGGACCGCATTGCCACCCGGATTTTCGCCAAGGACCATACGCTTTGGGGTCCCGACGCCGAATCCGAGTCGGCTGTCCGCCTCGGCTGGGTTGAGGCGGCCACCGTCTCGCAGCCGCTGGTGCCGGGAATCCTTGAGCTTCGCGATGCCCTGAGGGCCGAAGGTGTCACCCGGATCGTGCTTTGCGGCATGGGTGGCTCCTCTCTGGCCCCCGAGGTCATCGCCGGTACCGCTGGCGTAGAGCTGACCGTGCTGGACAGCACCGACCCCGACCAGGTCGCCGCTGCCCTTGCCGACCGGCTGGCCGAGACTGCCATTGTGGTCTCGTCCAAGTCGGGTTCCACCCTGGAGACAGACTCGCAGCGCAGGATCTTCGAGCACGCCTTCACCGAGGCGGGCCTGGACGCGAAGAGCCGGATCATCATCGTCACTGATCCTGGCTCTCCGCTCGACAAGGCTTCCCGCGAAGCCGGCTACCGTGCCGTCTTCAACGCGGACCCCAATGTGGGCGGCCGCTACTCCGCCCTGACCGCTTTCGGACTGGTGCCGTCGGGCCTGGCCGGGGTCGACATCCAGGCCTTCCTGGACGAGGCTGAGGAAGCCGCCGAGATCCTGAACGACGACGCCCCGGAGAACATCGGGCTCGCCCTCGGTACGGCACTCGGCGGAACCAATCCGCTGCGGAACAAGATTGTCATCGCCGAGGATGGCTCGGGCATTGTGGGCTTCGCGGACTGGGCCGAGCAGCTCATCGCGGAGTCCACCGGCAAGCTCGGCACCGGTGTTCTGCCCGTCGTGGCCGGCCCGTCGTCCCCGGAGGTCACCTCCGGTGCCGACGACGTCCTGGTGGTGCGGCTGGTAGCCGCGGATGCCGACGTCGAACTTGGCGAAAACGAAGTTGCCATCGCCGGTGGCCTGGCCACGCAGATGATGGTGTGGGAATTCGCCACCGCTGTCGCAGGCCGCCTGCTGGGCATCAACCCGTTTGACCAGCCGGATGTGGAGGCTGCCAAGGTTGCCGCCCGCGGCCTGCTGGACGCGCAGCCCGAGCCGACGCCGGCGGCGTTTGTTGACGGGGCGATCGAGGTCCGCGGCGGTGACTGGCTCGGCGCCGCATCAACGGCGGAGGAAGCAGTGGATGCACTGCTGGGAACCCTCGCCGGGGACAGCTACCTGAGCGTCCAGGCGTACTTCGACCGGCTCGCCTTCCCCCAGCTGGAAGGCATCCGGGATCAGCTGGCTGCAGTCAGCGGCCGTCCGGTCACCTTCGGCTGGGGCCCGCGCTTCCTGCACTCGACCGGCCAGTTCCATAAGGGCGGTCCGGCTATCGGGGTCTTCCTCCAGGTCACGGCGGCCCCCACCCAGGACCTCGCCATTCCGGACCGTCCCTTCACGTTCGGGGAACTGATCTCCGCACAGGCGGCCGGCGATGCCCAGGTCCTGGCCGGGCACGGACGTCCCGTCCTGCGCCTGCACCTGACCGACCGCGCCGCGGGCGTGGTGCAGCTGCAGGAGATCATCGCAGCGCTGGCCGCCCGGTCAGCATCCGTCACTGAGAGCTAAGGCACAACAGTTACCATGCCAGAAACCGAATACGGTAGGAACTCCTCCACGCGCCCGGGCAGGTCGGGGCGTAATCCGCTGCGGGATCCGCGGGATCGTCGTTTGAATCGGATTGCCGGTCCTTCTTCGTTGGTGCTCTTTGGGGTGACGGGGGATCTTGCGCGTAAGAAGCTGATGCCGGCTGTTTATGATTTGGCGAATCGTGGGTTGTTGCCGCCGAGTTTCGCGTTGGTGGGTTTCGCCCGCCGGGAGTGGGATAACGAGGATTTCGCTGCGGAGGTGAAGGCTTCGGTGAAGGCTTATTCCCGGACGCCTTTTGATGAGGCGGTCTGGAACCAGTTGTCGGAGGGGATCCGTTTCGTGCAGGGCGAGTTCGACGACGACGGCTCGTTTGAGCGCCTCGGCGAGACGATCAAGGAACTTGATGATGTCCGCGGGACCCGGGGGAATCACGCGTTTTATCTCTCGATCCCGCCGAAGGCGTTTGAGCAGGTCTGCCGGCAGCTTTCCAAGCACGGCCTGGCCCAGGCCGAGGGGGATAAATGGCGGCGGGTGGTAATCGAGAAGCCCTTCGGGCATGACCTGGAATCGGCCAGGCAGCTGAACGATATTGTCGAGTCGGTGTTCCCGCCGGACGCGGTGTTCCGGATTGACCATTATTTGGGTAAGGAAACGGTCCAGAACATCCTGGCGCTGCGGTTCGCGAACCAGCTCTTTGAACCGTTGTGGAACGCGAACTACGTGGACCATGTCCAGATCACCATGGCCGAGGACATCGGTACCGGTGGCCGGGCCGGGTATTACGACGGTGTGGGCGCGGCCCGGGACGTGATCCAGAACCACCTGCTGCAGCTGCTGGCGCTGACAGCGATGGAAGAGCCGATCTCCTTCAACGCCGATGACCTGCGCGCGGAAAAGGAAAAGGTCCTGGCCGCGGTCAAACTCCCGGAGGATTTGTCCACGCATTCAGCGCGCGGGCAGTTCACCGGCGGCTGGCAGGGCGGGGAACAGGTCCAGGGCTACCTGGAAGAAGAAGGCATCCCTGCCGATTCGACCACCGAGACGTTCGCCGCGATCCGGGTCGATATCCATACCCGGCGCTGGGCCGGGGTGCCGTTCTACCTGCGCGCGGGCAAACGCCTGGGCCGGCGCGTGACGGAGATCGCGGTGGTCTTCAAACGCGCCCCGAACCTGCTCTTCCGCGACCACGGCGAGGATGACTTCGGCCAGAACGCCGTGGTCATCAGGGTCCAGCCCGATGAGGGCGTCACGATCAGGTTCGGCTCCAAAGTCCCCGGCACCCAGATGGAAGTCCGGGATGTGACCATGGACTTCGGTTACGGGCATTCCTTCACCGAATCCTCCCCCGAAGCGTACGAACGGCTGATCCTGGACGTGCTGCTCGGTGAACCGCCGCTGTTCCCCCGGCACGCCGAGGTGGAACTGTCCTGGAAAATCCTGGACCCGTTCGAGAACTACTGGGCAGAACTGAACGAACAACCCCAGCCCTACGCCCCCGGCAGCTGGGGCCCGGCCTCAGCCGATGAACTGCTGGCCCGCGACGGACGAACCTGGAGAAGGCCATGATCGTAGACCTGCCCGACACCACCACCTCACAAGTCTCCAAAAAAATCATGTCCCTGCGCGAGCAAGGCGGCGTGATCGCCCTGGGCCGGGTCCTGACCCTGGTCGTCGTGACCAAATCCGGGCTCGAGGAAGAAGCGATCGAGGCAGCGAACGAGGCCAGCCGCGAACACCCCTGCCGGATCATCGTCCTCGCCGACGCCGGCAAAAACGCCCCCGACCGGCTCGATGCCCAAATCAGGGTCGGCGGAGACGCCGGCGCCTCCGAAGTCATCGTGCTCCGCGGCTACGGCCAACTCGCCCACGAGAGCGAATCCCTCGTCGCGGCACTGCTCCTCCCGGACGCGCCGATCGTGGCCTGGTGGCCGCACGGCGCCCCCGAAAACGCCTGCGAAACCTCCATCGGACGGATCGCGCACCGCAGGATCACCGACTCCGCCAACGAACCGGACCCGCAACAAGCCCTGGAAAACATCCGCACCACCTACAAAGCCGGCGACACCGACCTCGCCTGGACCAGACTCACGAACTGGCGAATCCAACTCGCGGCCGTCCTGGACCAAGTGGATCCCTCCCCCGTCACAGCCGTCGCCGTCGAAGGAGCCTCCGACTCACCCTCCACCATCCTCCTCGCCGCCTGGCTCACCCTGTCCCTGGACGCCCCCGTCACCATCGTCGCGGACCCCGCCGGAACCGGCATCCGCCGCGTCAGACTCACCCGCCCCGGCGGCGACGTCCAACTCTTCCGACCCGGACTCTCCATCGCCGAACTCACCCAACCAGGACAACCAGCCCAACGCATCTCCCTCCCACGCCGCAGCCTCAAAGACTGCCTCGCCGAAGAACTACGACGCCTGGACCCCGACGAAGTCTTCGGCGAAGTGATTACTATTGGACTGCCACGTACCAATCTAAGGAGTGTCCGGCCCAGTGAGCGTTGACCCACGAGTAAGCATCCATCCTGATTCGTCCGTCCTGATGGCCGCCATCGCGGCCCGCCTCATCACCAAGCTGGTGGATGTACAGGATAAATACGGGGAGGCCACGGTGGTGCTTACCGGTGGTACGGTCGGCATCGGCACGCTGAAGGCTGTTGCGGACTCCCCCGCGGCTCCGGCTGTCGACTGGTCGCGGGTGAACTTCTGGTGGGGCGACGAGAGGTTCGTAGCGGCGGACGATCCGGACCGTAATACGAAGCAGGCGTTCGAAGCGCTGCTCTCCCGCATTCCAGTGGATCCGGAGCGGATCCACCAGCCCGCTTCCTCGGATGATTTTGACAGTCCCGAAGAGGCTGCCGAGGACTATGCCCGTCGCCTCCGGGAGGCTGCCCGGGCCGAACATGCAGCGGACATGTCCGAGAACCGGCCCGAAAACCCTGGGGCACTTCCGCGGCTGGACGTCGTGTTGCTGGGCGTCGGACCGGATGCCCACGTCGCGTCCCTGTTCCCTGAGCAGGGCGGGATCCGGGAAAAAGAACGGACAGTCGTGGGGGTGCGGAATTCGCCCAAGCCCCCGCCGCAGCGGATTTCGCTGACGCTGCCGGCCATCAACACTGCAGCCGAAGTCTGGATGGTGGTTGCCGGTGAGGACAAAGCCGGAGCAGTGGGCCTGGCACTGGCCGGCGCTAACCCCGTCCAGGTGCCGGCAGCAGGTCCCAGGGGAACGTCGCGCACCCTCTGGCTCATCGACGAGAATGCGGCCTCAAGGGTCCCGCAGCAGCTCGTCCGGAAGGACGCCGCGGGCGCGTAACTTTTCCAGCGCTCCGGCCAGTACGTCTTCGGCGTCCTGGTCGGAGCGCCGCTCTTTAACGTATTCCAAGTGGCTTTTGAAGCCCTCATCCACGGGCTCTATCAGCGCTGATTCCTGTCCGTCCCTGGAGGCCGGAGTACCGCATCTGCGGCAATCCCAGATGAGTGGAATCTGATCCTCCGGCAGCTTAAGAAAAACAGGCCGCGTTTCGTGTCCCTTCGCACACCAGTACGAAACACGAATCCGCGGCAACCTGTCCCCCGGAAAATCGTCGGCTTCGTTCCGGGGACCGGCTCCTTCCGTGACACCCACACGGGTGCCGCGGAAGCCTGACGTACTGTGTACCATCGGCACTCCTGGCTGCTTAACGAACTGTGGCTGTTGGAAGCCAACAGCCACAGTTTAGTTCGCCGTTTCCCTTGGCGGCAGTGCCGGGCAGGGATCAGTCTTGAAGGACTAGGAGTCGGCGGTGCCCGAGAAGCGCATGATCAGGCCGAGAGCAATGATCACGACGCCCCAGGTAACGCCCAGGATGATCGTGAACCTGTTCAGGTTGCGCTCGGCTACACCGGAGGAGCTCAGGCCGGAACTCATGCCGCCACCGAACATGTCCGACAGGCCGCCGCCCCGACCCTTGTGGAGGAGGATGAGCAGCGTCAGCAGAAGGCTGGTGATACCCAGGAGGATCTGCAGAATGACATGAAGAACGTCCACGACGGCCTTTCAGAAAGTTGGAATTGCGGGAGCTTTGCGCTGCGTCCGGACTACTCCGTCAGCAGGTGACTCTCGAACCTGACAATACTAGCAAACTCGGCAGGGTCGAGGCTGGCCCCGCCCACCAACACGCCGTCGACGTCCCGCTGGTTCAGGATGGCTGCGACGTTGCTGGACTTGACCGAGCCGCCGTAGAGCAGTCGGATCTTCGCTGCAGCGTCATCCCCGAAGATGCTGGTGAGTTCTGCCCGGATAGCCGCACACATCTCCTGGGCATCTTCAGGTCCAGCCACTTCGCCGGTGCCGATGGCCCAGACGGGCTCGTACGCCACAACAAGCTCGCTTGCCTGTTCGGGCGTGATGCCCGCGACGTCGGCCCGGAGCTGCGTGAGCGTGTGCTCCACGTGGGTTCCGGCCTGGCGGATTTCCAGCCCTTCGCCGACGCAAAGAACCGGAGTCAGGCCATGCTTGTACGCAGCCTTGACCTTGGCGTTGAGGACCTCGTCGGATTCGTGGTGGATGGTGCGGCGTTCGCTGTGGCCCACCAGTACGTACTTGCAGCCCAGCTTGCCCAGGAACTGGCCGGAAATATCTCCGGTGTAGGCTCCGGAATCGAACTGGGACAGGTCCTGGCCACCGTACGCGATGTCCAGTTCGTCACCCTGGACCAGGGTCTGCACGCCGCGAAGGTCCGTGAACGGAGGGAAGACTGCCACCTCGACCCGGTTGTAGTCGTGTTTGGCGTCGGACAGGGTCCAAGCCAGTTTCTGCAGGAGGGTGATGCCCTGGACGTGGTCCATGTTCATCTTCCAGTTGCCCGCGATGAGAGGCGTGCGGTCAAAAGCGCCGTTCGTTGACGTAGTCACGTGTTCTCCAAGAGTTCTTGATATGTGAGCGGCCGGCAGGGTGCACGCTGGCGCCCTGCCGGCCGGAGGACTCGACAGTCCGGATACTTAGCGGTCCAGGACGCTGAGTCCCGGGAGTTCCTTGCCTTCGAGATATTCGAGGCTGGCACCGCCGCCGGTGGAAATGTGGCCGAATTCGTCGTCCGCGAAACCCAGCGTACGCACGGCGGCGGCTGAGTCCCCGCCGCCTACCACGGTGAATGCATCGGCCGCAGTAAGGGCCTGGGCCACGGCGCGTGTTCCAGCAGAGAATGCTTCAAACTCGAAGACTCCCATGGGTCCGTTCCAGAACACCGTCCGGGCGCCCTTGATCCGGTCCGCGAAGGCGGCTGCCGATTCCGGACCAATGTCCAGGCCGATGCCTGAGGCCCCGAAGCTGCTGCCTTCGATGTCATCCGCCGCAACCGTTTCGTGGGCGGCGTCGGCGGCGAATTTCTCCGCCACCACGACGTCGGTCGGTACTACGAACTCAGTGCCGGCGGCTGCAGCCCGCTGGAGGTAGTCCTTGACCACCGGGATCTGGTCCTCTTCCAGGAGGCTGCCGGCCACTTTGTGGCCTTCTGCCGCCAGGAACGTGAACAGCATGCCGCCGCCCACGAGGATGGTGTCGGCCTTGCCGATGAGGTTGTCGATGACGGCAAGCTTGTCCGACACCTTCGAGCCGCCGAGCACGACGACGTAGGGGCGCTGGGTGTCGGACGTCAGCTTCCGGAGCACCTCCACCTCGGTGTGCACCAGGTCGCCCTGGTAAGACGGAAGCCTGGTGGCGACGTCGTAAACGCTGGCGTGCTTGCGGTGCACGGCTCCGAAGGCGTCATCCACGAAGGCGCCATTGCTGCCCGTCAGGGCGACTAGTTCGTCAGCGAATTCGGCCCGCTGGGCGTCGTCCTTGCTGGTCTCGCGGGGGTCGAACCGGACGTTCTCCAGAACGAGCACTTCGCCATCCTGCAGTGAGGCAGCGAGCTTCTTCGCGGAGCTGCCGACGGTGTCTTCGGCGAGGGCCACGTTGAAGCCAGCGAGTTCGGCCAGCCGCGAGACGGCAGGCTTGAGAGAGTATTTTTCCTCCGGCGCGCCCTTGGGGCGTCCGAGGTGGGCTGTTACCAGCACGCGGGCACCGGCGTCCGTGAGCTTTCCCAGGACCGGCAGTGAGGCCTTGATGCGGCCGTCGTCAGTCACTGTCGAGCCGTCGAGCGGCACATTCAGGTCACTTCTGACCAGAATGTACCGCCCGCGGACACCTTCAGCGATCAGTTCGTTGAGGGTGTGAAATGTCATGTGTCTAACCCTAGCCCAGCTTGGATGCGACGAGCTCCGTCAGGTCCACGAGGCGGTTGGAGTAGCCCCATTCGTTGTCATACCAGGAAACAACCTTGACCTGGTTGCCGATGACCTTGGTCAGGCCTGAGTCGAAGATCGACGATGCCGGGTCGCCGACGATGTCGGAGGAGACGATCGGCGCGTCGGTGTAGGTGAGGATTCCCTGGAACTCATCGGAATCCGCAGCCTTCTTCAGTGCCGCGTTGACTTCCTCGACGGAGGTCTCGCGGGAGACGGTCACCGTCAGGTCCGTGGCGGAGCCGGTGGGGACAGGTACGCGGATGGCATAACCGTCCAGCTTGCCCTTGAGCTCCGGCAGGACCAGGCCGATGGCCTTGGCCGCACCCGTGGAGGTGGGGACCATGTTGATCGCGGCGGCGCGTGCACGGCGGAGGTCGTTGTGCGGGCCGTCCTGCAGGTTCTGGTCCGCCGTGTAGGCGTGGATGGTGGTCATCAGGCCGCGTTCGATGCCGAAGGTGTCATTGATGACCTTGGCCAGCGGGCCGAGGCAGTTGGTGGTGCAGGAAGCGTTGGAGATGATGTTGTGCGCGGCGGGGTCATACAGCTCGTGGTTCACGCCCATCACGATGGTGATGTCCTCATCGGAGGCCGGAGCCGAGATCAGGACCTTCTTGGCGCCGGCGTCGATGTGCTTCTGCGCGGCGGCAGCCTTGGTGAAGAAGCCCGTGGACTCGATGACGATGTCAACGTTCAGGTCGGCCCAGGGAAGGTTGGCGGGATCGCGCTCGGCGAGGACCTTGATGATGTTTCCGTCGACGACGATGTTTCCGTCCTTGACCTCGACGGTTTCCTTCAGGCGTCCGCCGACGGAGTCGTACTTGAGCAGGTGTGCGAGGGCCTCGGGGCTGGTGAGGTCGTTGACGGCAACGATCTCCAGGTCCGCGCCCTGTGCGAGTGCTGCGCGGAAGTAGTTGCGGCCGATACGGCCAAAGCCGTTGATACCAATACGGGTCGTCACTTTTTCAGTCTCCTTGGTGCTTGTAGAAGCACAACTTAGTCGAGCAGGCGTTCAAGCCAACTAACAGATCCCGCACGCCATTGGGCAGAGATAATTACCAGATCGGAGGGCGACCAGCCACGTTGCTGAAGGCTAACCGCCTTCCGTGACCTATCTTACGTTTAACAGGGTCTGCCCCCGCAAGTGCGGGGGCAGACGGTCCACATTCCGGCCAAAAAGCCGCTAAATGTGAAGTTTGTTACACCGGCGTGTACCGGAGGTCACTACGGCAGGGTGATCAGGCCCGTCGCGCTGGAGCGGGCCGCGTCGAAGCGCTTGGCCACATCCGCCCAGTTGACGATGTTCCAGAATGCCTTGACGTAATCAGCCTTGACGTTCACGTAATCCAGGTAGAAGGCGTGCTCCCACATGTCGAGCATCAGCAGGGGGGTCGTGCCGAGTGCCACGTTTCCCTGCTGGTCGTAGAGCTGCTCGATGACAAGGTTGCCACCGATGGGCTCGTAGGCCAGGAAGCCCCAGCCGGATCCCTGCAGCCCCAGGGCCGCAGCCGAGAACTGGGCGCGGAAAGCGTCAAACGAGCCGAAGGCGTCGTCGATGGCTGCTGCCAGCTCACCCTCGGGCTTGTCGCCGCCGTCCGGGGACAGGTTGTTCCAGAACACGGAGTGGTTGACGTGGCCGCCGGTGTGGAACGCAAGGTCCTTGGACAGCCGGTTGATGTTGGCGAAGTCGCCCTTGTCGCGGGCATCCGCGAGCTGGGCCAGGGCGTTGTTGGCGCCCGTTACGTAGGCTGCATGGTGCTTGCTGTGGTGCAGCTCCATGATCCGCGCCGAAATGTGCGGCTCGAGGGCTGCGTAGTCGTAGCTGAGTTCTGGCAGTACGTACTCGGTCACAAAATCCTCCAATATCGTGGACGGTCTGTCCGGTTTGTAACTCTCGGATTGTGCATCCGGATGACATGCACCCGGAAGATTGCAGTGGCGGAAACCTGGCGGCCGTTCCCGGAGCATAACCGGCAAGCCGGGCCGGGTATTTCCGTCACATCGTCTGATTCTAGGGGCGCTGCTACTCGTCCAGCATTTCAGGCGTCACATTGGCGTCTGTGCCGGGGATGCCCAGGTCAAGTGCCCGTTTGTCCGCCATGGCCAGCAGCCGGCGGATGCGGCCGGCAATGGCGTCCTTGGTCATCACGGGGTCTGCCAGGCGTCCCAGCTCATCCAGGCTCGCCTGCTTGTGGGCCACCCGCAGTTCGCCGGCGTATTTGAGGTGGTCCGGAACGTCGTCGCCCAGGATCTCCAGGGCACGGTCAACGCGTGCCCCGGCCGCGACGGCCGCCTGGGCGGAACGCCTCAAGTTGGCGTCGTCGAAATTCGCCAGCCGATTGGCCGTGGCGCGGACCTCCTTGCGCATCCTCCGCTCTTCCCAGACCATGAGGGCGTCGTGGGCGCCCATGCGGGTGAGCAGCGCCGCAATGGTGTCGCCGTCGCGGATCACCACGCGGTCCACTCCCCGGACCTCCCGTGCCTTGGCCTGGATGCTGAGCCGGCGCGCCGCACCCACCAGCGCCAATGCGGACTCGGGGCCGGGGCAGGTGACCTCCAGCGAGGAGGAACGGCCCGGTTCCGTGAGGGAACCGTGGGCAAGGAACGCGCCGCGCCAGACAGCCTCGGCGTCCGCAGCGGAGCCGTTCACGACTGCCGAAGGAAGCCCGCGGACTGGCCGGCCGCGGCCGTCAAGCAAGCCCGTCTGGCGGGCCAGGGCCTCGCCGTCGCGGACCACCCGCACCACATAGCGGCTCCCCCGCCGCAGCCCTCCTCCGGAGACCACGATGATTTCGCTTTGGTGGCCGTAAACTTCCGCGATGGCCGCCCGCAGGCGGCGCGCCGTGGACGCCAGGTCCACTTCAGCCTCGATCACGATCCGGCCGGAGATGATGTGCAGGCCGCCGGCGAACCGGAGCATCGCGGAGACTTCAGCCTTCCGGACTGATGACTTCTTGATGTCCAGACGGGACAGTTCTTCCTTGACCGATGCTGTCAGTGCCATGGCACCTTCCTAACTGTTCCCGAAAATATCGTGGTACGCCGCTGCCAGACGCAATGGGTCGTGGACAGGCCGGCGGCCCGACGCCCCTACTTTACCCAAGACAACCTCGGCGCCGATCATCCCCGCCGCTTTCTCGAATTCTGGCAGGTCCGGGACCGACGCCGGGTCTGCGAGGACAATGTCGACGCCGAAGTCCGGTGCGTACCGGCGCAGTGCGTGGAGGTGGTCCGCGGCGGACATGCCCGTGGTCTCCTTGGTGTCCGTGGCCAGGTTCATGGTCAGGCAGCGTTTCGCCGGGGTGCCGCACAGTGCCTGGCGCATCTCCGGGAGCAGCAGGTGCGGCAGCACCGAGGTGTACCACGAGCCCGGTCCCAGGATGATCCAGTCGGCCAGTTCGATGGCCGTCAGGGCATCGGTGCAGGCGGGTGCGTCGTCAGGCAGCAGCCGGACCTGCTCGAGGGAACCGGCAACCGCGCACCGTGCCTGGCCCCGGATTGTCTGCATAGCCGACGCGCCGTCCGGGGCGGTGACCCGAATGTCGCCTTCGATGGTGAGCGGCACAGTGGACATCGGAAGCACCTGGCCGCGCGCGCCCAGCAGCGCGCCCGCCCATTTGAGGCCGGCAACGGTGTCGCCGAGCAGCTCCCACAGGGTCACGATAAGCAGGTTCCCCATCGCATGCTCGTCCAGCGACCCTCCGGTGCCCTTGCCCGGATGGAACCGGTGCTGCATCACATCGCGCCATGTCCGGCCCCAGTCGGTGTCATCACACAGCGCGGACAGCGCCATACGCAGGTCCCCCGGCGGAAGAACGCCGTACTCCTCGCGCAGACGCCCGGATGACCCGCCGTCGTCCGCCACCGTGACAATGGCGGTGAGTTCAGAGGTGAGCAGCCGCAAGGCCGACAGTGAAGCGGACAGGCCATGGCCCCCGCCAAGTGCCACAACATTGGGGCCCTTGTCCTGCTGGCCTGCTGCCGTTCCTCCCGAGGGAGGGATCAACGGCAGCGGCCCGGTGAGCAATCCCATTATTCGCGGCCCAGATCGCGGTGCGTGGTCGTCACGGTGACCCTGGGGTATTGGGCCAGTTTCTTGGAAAGTTCGACGGCGACGGCGACCGACCGGTGCTTGCCGCCTGTGCAGCCCACGGCAATCGTGGCATAGTGCTTGTTTTCCCGCCGGTACCCGTCCAGGACAGGCTCGAGCGCCAGAACGAAGCGGTCAATGAAATTCTTCACGCCTTCGGCCTCGAGGACGTACTCACTGACGTCCTTGTCCAGGCCCGTGTGCGGGCGCAGCTGCGGGACCCAGTGCGGATTGGGGATGAAGCGGACGTCGGCGACGTAGTTGGAATCCACCGGCAGGCCGTACTTGAAGCCAAAGCTCATGACGTTCAGCCGCAGGGCGACCGGCCCGGTTTCACTGAACAGTTCCGTGATGGCGGTGGCGAGGCCGTGAACGTTGTAGGTGGAGGTGTCCAGTACGACGTCGGCACTGTCCCGAAGTTCCGTGAGCAGTTCCCGTTCGGCTGCTATGCCGTCCAGGATCCGGCCGCCTTCCTGGAGCGGATGCGGCCTGCGGCCCTGTTCGAAGCGGCGGACCAGGACGTCGTCGTTGGCGTCGAGGAACAGCACCCGGAACGTGACGCCGCTGGCGGCAAGGGCCCCCAGTGCGGCGCGGATGTCGGCAAACAGGCCTTTGCTGCGGACGTCCATGACGACAGCCAGGCGCGGAATGGACTGGGGCGCATGCGACACGATCTCGGCGAGGGTGCCAAGCATCTGCGGCGGCAGGTTCTCCACGACGTACCAGCCGTGGTCCTCCAGCGCGTCCGAGGCTGTGCTTCGTCCCGCCCCGGACATCCCGGTGACCACCAGCAGTTCCGCTTCGACGGGCTTGACCGGCGTCAGCCCGTCGTCCTGCTCCGCCGGGGATTCCGCCGTCGAGTCTGCCATTAATTCCGCCCCAATTCTGTCGTGTTGTCGGACGGCAACCGCATCCGCGGAAACCCCGTTCCTTACCCTAGCTAAGTTTCAATGATTTCGCCGGTGGCCATGTTTACTGCCGGGGCAGTGTCCGCTTCCCCGCCGGTGCTGCTGAAGTGTTCCACAATGGCGCCGGCGAGGGCCGGACCGATACCCTTGGCCGCTGACAGTTCGGCTGCCGAGGCCGCCTTGACGCCCTTGACCGAGCCGAAATGGGCGAGCAGGGCTTTGCGCTTCGACTCCCCCAGCCCCGGAACACCGTCCAGGGCGGACACCGTCATGGCCTTGCCCCGCTTTTGCCGGTGGAAGGTGATGGCGAAGCGGTGGGCCTCGTCCCGGATCCGCTGCAGCAGGTACAGTCCCTGCGATGTCCGGGGCAGGATGACCGGGAAGTCACTGTCCGGAAGCCACACCTCCTCCAGCCGTTTCGCCAGCCCCACCACGTAGACGTCGTCGATGCCGAGGTCAGCCAGTGCCCGGGCTGCCGCATTGACCTGGGGTTTGCCGCCGTCGACTACCACCAGGTTCGGCGGGTAGGCGAATTTTGCCCGCGGAGCCGGCGTCGTGGTATCCAGCACCGCGGCATCGGCGGCCGCCGTCAGGGCGGCCTGGTGGCCGGCGAGGGCCGACGCCTCCACCTGCGCCGTCTTGTCTTGGAGATAGTGCCGGAACCGGCGGGTCAGGACATCGTGCATGGCCGCCGTGTCGTCCGCCGCGGCCGGGCCCGTGACTGAGAACTTCCGGTAGTCGGACTTCTTCGGCAGGCCGTCCTCCACCACCACCATGGACGCCACCACGTTGGTTCCCTGGACGTGGGAAATGTCAAAACATTCGATGCGCAGGAGTGGCACCGGCAGATCCAGTGCTTCCTGGAGTTCCTGGAGCGCCTGCGACCGGACTGTCAGGTCCCCGGCCCGCCGCGTCTTGTGAAGTTTCAGGGCGTGCTCGGCGTTCTCCCGCACGGTGGACATGAGCGCCGCTTTGTCGCCCCGCTGGGGCACCCGGATGTCCACCTTGGCTCCCCGCATGCCGCCGAGCCACTGCGCCAGTTCGACGGCGTTGCTGGGGGCAACCGGCACCAGCACTTCACGAGGAAGCCGGCCGTGGCTGTCGCCGTCTTCGCCGTAGACCTGCTGGAGGAGGTGCTCCACCAGGTCGGGCAAAGTGGAATCTTCCACCTTTTCGACAACCCAGCCCCGCTGGCCGCGGACCCGGCCGCCCCGGACATGGAACACCTGCACAGCCGCCTCGAGTCCGTCCTCGTGCAGCGCAAAGACGTCGGCGTCCGTGTCCTCGGCCAGCACCACGGCGTTACGCTCAAAGACCTTCCGCAGCGCTGCGATGTCGTCACGGAGCCGGGCGGCGCGTTCATAGTCGAGAGCAGCGACCGCTTCGCCCATCTGCTTTTCGAGCTTGGAGATGAAGCGCTTGGCTTCGCCGCCCATGAAGGCACAGAAGTCTTCCGCCAGGGCACGGTGTTCCTCCGGGGTCACCCGCCCCACGCAGGGAGCGGAGCATTTGTCGATGTAGCCGAGCAGGCAGGGCCGGCCGCTGGCCTGGGCGCGTTTAAGCACTCCCGGGCTGCAGCTGCGGACAGGGAAGACCCGCAGCAGCGTGTCCATGGTTTCCCGGATGGCTCCGGCCGTGTAGGGCCCGAAGTACCGGGTGCCCTTCCTGCGGTCTCCGCGCATGACCTGGACACGCGGGAACTTCTCGCTCATCGTGAGTGCCAGGTAGGGATAGGTTTTGTCATCGCGGAAGACCACGTTGAAGCGGGGCTTGAACTCCTTGATCCAGGTGAATTCAAGTTGCAGGGACTCCAGTTCGCTGCCCACCACTGTCCACTCCACGCTGCTGGCGGCGTGGACCATCGCGTAGGTTTTGGGCAGCAGTCCAGCCGGGTTCGCGAAATAGGAATTCAGGCGTGAGCGGAGGCTTTTGGCTTTGCCTACGTAGATGACCCGTCCATGGGGATCGCGAAACCTGTACACCCCGGGGTTGGTGGGAATTTCACCCGTCTGGGGCCTGTAACTTGCTGGATCTGCCACGCTTCCAGTCTACTGAGGCCGCGGGGGCGCCTGTGCCACTGGAGCAGCCTACCGGCTGCTGCTAGTCCACGGACTTGCTCTGGTTGTAGCTGGTGGACCGCTCCTGGCCGCTGAGCTGGGCGATGGCGTCCATGATACGGTCTGTGACCTGGCGCCGGGCGGGCAGCGAATGGTCGGGGCCCGTTTTCTCGAAGTAGAGGGGTTTTCCCACTTTCATGGTGAAGTGCCCCGGCTTGAAGCCCTTCTCGCCGGCGGGCTGCAGATTCTCCGTGCCAATCAGGCCTACAGGGATCACGGGGGCACCGGTGGTCAGTGCAAGCCACCCCACCCCGGTCCGTCCCCGGTAGAGGATGCCGTCCCGGGAACGGGTGCCCTCCGGGTAAATCCCGATGCCCTTGCCTGCCTCGAGGATGTCCAGGAGGGTCCTGAGGGCCTGGACGCTGGCCGCCTGCTCCCCGCGTTCCACCGGGATGGATCCGACCGATTCGAAGAAGGATTTCATGACTTTGCCTTTGATGCCGCCTGTAGTGAAATACTCGGCCTTGGCAAAAAAGGCCACAGGGCGGGGCATGAGCGCCTGGACAATGACGCTGTCAAAAAAGGAAAGATGGTTGGGTGCCACAATGAACGGGCCGTCCTTGGGCACGTTCTCCAATCCGATGACCGTTGGCCGGCACGTGCCGGCGATCAGTCCGCGCGTGGTCCAGCGGACCGCGTCAAACAGTGCCATCGTTTTGCACCTCGCTCATTGCCGCGGAGTGAATAGCTTCAAGGCGTTCAATGGCGGCTACAAGATCGGCCGCGGAGTCAACCACGGTCACCGCTCCCGCATCCTCGAGTTCACCATCGGGGGCAAACCCCCAGCCCACGCCGATGCAGTCAAGGCCATTGGCAATGGCGCCCGCCACGTCCTGGGCACGGTCACCCACCATCACCGCATGGTGGGTGGAGAGATCCCCCAGCGCGGCGGCGATGATGCCGGTCTTCCCGACAGGCCCCGCCGCGGCGGCAGATTCGTCGTCGGAGGATCCCCTGATGAACTGGAACAGGCCCGCGATCCCGTGGTGTTCCAGTACTATGCGTGCCAGGCCCTCCGGCTTCTGGGTCGCCACCGCCACCTGCCTGCCGGCTGCTGCGAAGCTGTCCAGGACATCCTGTATCCCCGGGTAAAGCCGGCCCTGGCTGATGCCGGTGCTGAGGTAGTACTGCCGGTAGCGGCTGATGACCTCATCGAGCATGCCCGCCGGGACCATGGCGACGTTAAGAAGCGAATCGCTCAGCTTGGGGCCGATCATCGCGTCGAGCAGGTCCTGGCCTGGAACGGGGAGGCCAAGCTCCGTTAGAGCGGCTGCGATTCCATCTGTTATTCCCCCGGCCGGATCGACAAGAGTGCCGTCCAGGTCAAAGATAACGGGCACTGTTGTTTGAGTCACCGGCTTAGTTTCTCACGACACCAGTCCTGCCCGAAAACTCGCATACCCCGCAGGGAATAAATACGGAATATGCAGGGAGTACTTTCAGGACCGGCCGGCAGGTCAGCCCAGAATGTCAGCAAGGAAGGCCGCGGTGTGGCTTTCCTCGGATTTTGCCACCTGCTCGGGGGTTCCGGTCGCCACGATCTGGCCGCCGCCGGACCCGCCGTCAGGGCCGAGGTCGACGATCCAGTCCGCGCTCTTGATGACGTCCAGGTTGTGTTCGATGGTGATCACGGTATTGCCCTTGTCCACAAGTCCCTGGAGCACCATCAGGAGCTTCCGGATGTCCTCGAAATGCAGGCCTGTGGTGGGTTCGTCGAGAACGTACACGCTGCGCCCGTTGGACCGCTTCTGCAGTTCCGCGGCCAGCTTGACGCGCTGGGCCTCCCCGCCAGAGAGCGTTGTGGCCGGTTGCCCCAGGCGCACGTACCCCAGGCCTACGTCCACCAGGGTGTTCAGGTGCCGTGCGATGGGTGAGAAGGCGGCAAAGAACTCCGCCCCTTCTTCGATGGGCATGTTGAGCACGTCGGCGATGGTCTTGCCCTTGTAGTGCACTTCAAGGGTCTCCCGGTTGTAGCGTGCTCCGTGGCACACCTCGCAGGGCACGTAAACGTCGGGCAGGAAGTTCATCTCGATCTTGAGCGTGCCGTCGCCCGAACACGCTTCGCAGCGGCCGCCCTTGACGTTGAAGGAGAACCTGCCGGGGAGGTAGCCACGGACCTTGGCTTCAGTGGTCTCGGCGAAGAGTTTCCTGATGTTGTCGAAAACGCCGGTGTAGGTGGCAGGGTTGGAGCGCGGAGTGCGGCCAATGGGGCTCTGGTCCACGTGGACCACCTTGTCCAGGTGTTCCAGGCCCTGGACCGACTTATGCCGCCCCGCCACCTGCTTTGCACCGTTGAGCTTGTTAACCAGCACCTTGTACAGGATCTCATTGACCAGCGTGGACTTGCCGGAGCCGCTGACGCCGGTCACCGCAGTAAACAGGCCCAGCGGGAAAGCGGCATCAACGTTAACGAGGTTGTTCTCCCGGGCACCCACCACTTTGAGTTCGCGCTTCTTGTCGTACTTGCGGCGCTTCTTCGGCACTTCAATGCTCTTGCGCCCCGACAGGTAGTCGCCGGTCAGCGACGCGGTGTTCTCCAGGAGGTCCTGGTAGGAACCAGAGTGGACCACCTGGCCGCCGTGTTCACCGGCGCCCGGTCCGATATCCACGATCCAGTCGGCGACGTGGATGGTGTCCTCGTCGTGCTCCACGACGATGAGGGTGTTGCCCATGTCTCGGAGCCTGGTCAGGGTATCGATGAGACGCCTGTTGTCGCGCTGGTGGAGCCCGATGGACGGCTCGTCCAGGACGTAGAGCACGCCCACCAGGCCCGAGCCGATCTGGGTGGCGAGCCGGATGCGCTGAGCCTCGCCGCCCGAGAGGGTAGCCGAGGGCCGTTCCAGATTCAGGTACTCCAGCCCGACATCCAGGAGGAACGTCAGCCGCGCCTGGATCTCCTTGAGGACCTGGTGTGCGATCTGGGCCTCGCGGCCGGTCAGTATCAGGTTGTTCAGGAACTCCGCGCAGTCGCGCATGGGGAGCGCGGCGACGTCGGCAATGGACTTGCCGTTGATGAGCACCGACAGGGATGCGGGGTTGAGGCGGGCACCGTTGCAGGCAGGGCAGGGAATCTGCCGCATGTACTCTTCATAGCGGTCGCGGGCCCAGTCGGAGTCAGTCTCGCCGTGCTTGCGGTGGACGTACTGGATGGCGCCTTCGAAGCCGGTGCTGTACTTGCGTTCCCGGCCGAACCGGTTGCGGTACTGCACCACCACTTTGTGGTCCTTGCCGTGCAGGACCGTCTGCCGGACGTCCTTGCCCAGCTTCTCCCAGGGGGTGTCCATGGAAAATCCAAGTTCCTTGGAGAGGCCCTCCAGGAGCCGGTTCCAGTACTCAGTGGTGGCTGTTCCCAGCGACCAGGGAGCGATGGCCCCTTCGGACAAAGAGAGCTCGGGGTTGGGGACGATGAGTTCCTCGTCAACTTCCAGCCGGGTTCCGATGCCGCTGCAGGCGGCGCATGCGCCGAAAGGGTTGTTGAAGGAGAATGACCGCGGCTCGATCTCGTCGATGGCGAGGGGATGCTCGTTGGGGCAGGCCAGGTTTTCGGAGAACGCGCGGGTCCGCCCGGGATCGTCCGCGTCAACGTCCACGAATTCCGCCAGGACACGGCCCTCGGCCAGGCCCAGGGCGGTCTCAATGGAGTCGGTAAGGCGCTGGCTGATGCCTTCCTTGACCACGAGCCGGTCCACTACCACTTCGATGGTGTGCTTGAACTGCTTTCCCAGCTTGGGCGGATCACTCAGCTGGACGAGGTCGCCGTCGACCCTTGCCCGGGAGTAGCCCTTGGCGGTCAGCTCCTTGAAGAGCTCCACGAATTCGCCTTTGCGCCCCCGGACTACCGGAGCAAGGACCTGGAAGCGGGTGCCGTCTTCGAGCTCCAGCAACTGGTCCACTATCTGCTGCGGTGTCTGCTTGGTCACCGGTTCTCCGCAGACAGGGCAATGCGGGCGGCCTACCCTTGCCCAGAGCAGGCGCATGTAATCGTAGATTTCAGTGATGGTGCCGACCGTGGAGCGGGGGTTCTTGCTGGTTGACTTCTGGTCGATGGAAACAGCCGGGGACAGTCCTTCAATGAAATCGACGTCCGGCTTGTCCACCTGGCCCAGGAACTGGCGGGCGTATGCCGACAGCGACTCAACGTAGCGCCTTTGGCCCTCCGCAAAAATAGTGTCGAAGGCCAGGGAGGACTTTCCTGATCCGGACAGGCCGGTGAAGACGATCATGGCGTCGCGCGGCAGGTCCAGGTCCACGTTGCGAAGGTTGTGCTCCCGCGCTCCCTTGACCACCAGGCGCGACAGGTCCGGGCGCGAGGGCTTGGCGGTGGCCGGTGCGGGTGTGACGGGAACGGATTCGACTGCTGTTTCTTCAGCGAGGGCTTTAGGCACCCACTAATGCTAATCGAAAACTTCTTCGAATATCCACGCTGGCCGCTACTCGGCGTCGTAGGCCGCAGCCAGTAGCTGGACAGCCTCCGCAAACGAGGCCCCCTGCGCCCTTGCTGCTGCCGCGTACTGGCCGGCTGCGACGGAGAGGGCGTCCGACCGTGCGTCCCGCGGAAGCACCAGGGTGCCGTTCCTTCCGCGGGTGGCCACCACGCCGGCGGCCTCAAGTTCCTTGTAGGCGCGGGCCACGGTGTGGGGTGCCACATCCAACAGCCCGGCCAGGGCCCTGACTGCCGGAAGCCTGGTACCGGGCGGCAGGGCGCCGCTGTCCGCCAGCTTGATCACGTGCAGGCGCAGCTGTTCAAACAGCGGCACTGTACTGGCCTGGTTCGGCTTCCAGGTGCCGGGAAAGTCCTCCACGCCGCTCATATTCCGGCTTCCAAAGCGCCCGGCATGCCCGTGCGTCCCGCAAACTGGGCGTTGTAGAGCCGGGTGTAGTGGCCGTTGGCTGCAAGCAGGCTCCGGTGGTTACCCTGTTCCGCAATGCGTCCGTGATCCATGACCAAGATTAGATCAGCGTCGCGGACCGTGGACAAACGGTGGGCAATCACGAAGCTCGTCTTCCCCTGCCGCAGCCGCTGCATTGCCTGCCGAATCAGGACTTCGGTCCGAGAATCCACGGAACTGGTGGCCTCATCCAGGATCAGGACGCTGCGGTCCGCCAGCTGCGCCCGTGCGATGGAAATCAACTGGCGCTGTCCCTGGCTGAGCGGATCTCCGCCGTTATCAAGCAGCGTGTCATAGCCGGCGGGCAGCGATCTCACGAAGTGGTCCACATGGCTGGCTTCCGCCGCTGCCACGATCTCAGAGTCACTGGCACCGGGCCGGCCATACTCGATGTTCTCCCTGATGGTTCCGGAGAACAGCCAGGCATCCTGCAGGACCACGCCGAAGCCCGCGCGGAGGGCGTCCCTGGGCATGGCCGCGATATCAATGCCGCCCATGGTGATCCGGCCCGAGTCCACCTCATAGAAGCGCATCAGGAGATTGACCACCGTAGTCTTGCCCGCACCGGTGTGGCCGACGATGGCCACCGTGCGGCCAGGATCAACAGCAAAGGATAGACCCCTGACCACGGGGACCGACGGGCGGTATCCGAAGATGACGTCGTGGAAGACGATACGGCCTGCCGGCTCCGCAGCGGAGCGCGCTCCTCCCGGTTCGGCGGGGATCTCCGGGGCATCCAGGAGGGCGAACACCCGTCGTGCTGAGACCAGGCAGGACTGGATGACATTGAGCATGCCGCCGATTTGCCCGACTGGCTGGGTAAAAAGCCTGCTGAACTGAATGAACGCCTGGATGCCCCCGATGGTCATGGCTCCCGCCGTGACCTGCAATGCGCCTACGACCGCGACGGCGACGTAGTTGAGGTTGGCGATAAGGACCATCAGAGGCTGGACCACTCCCGATGCGTACTGTGCCTTCGCCGAAGCCCGCGCAAGCCGGTCGTTGCTGGCCTGGAACACTGAGGCGGCCTGCTCCTGGTGTCCGAAGGCCTTGATGACCTCGTGCCCGGTGATGAACTCGTCGACGTGCGCATTCAGCTCGCCGGTCTCCGTCCATTGCAAGGCGAATTGTGCCTGCGAACGGCGGGCTACCAGGACGGTGATCAGCGTGGTCAGCGGAACGGAGACCAAGGCTATGCCGGCCAGGAGCGGAGAGATCCACAACATCATCGCGAGGGCACCGCACAGCATGAGGACGGACATGATCAGCTGGGTCAGGACCTGGTTGAGGGCCTGCGAGATGTTGTCGATGTCATTGGTGGCCCTGCTGAGTACATCCCCCCTGGACTGTTCCTGGAAATACGAGGACGGGAGCCGGTGCAGCTTGTCCTCCACCGAGGCACGGAGGCGGTACATGAGGCCGTGGACGGAGCTGGCAGTGAGCGTGCCCTGGATCCAGTTGAAAAGCGAGGCGCCGACGTACATCAGGGCAACCGCCGCCAGGAGTTTACCCAGCTGCGGTTCGTTGAGGACCCCCGTGAAGAGACCTGCTACAACGATGTCGGTGGCGTCCCCCAGGTACTTCGGAGCGGCAACATTCGACGCCGCAAAACAGCACGTGGCGGCGACGGCGGCGAGCATCTGCCATCTGAAGGGCCGCAGCAGGCCAAGCAGGCGCCGTGCCGTGGGCCAGAAACTGCCGCCTGCCGGCTCCCCCGACAACGGCGCCGTCATGGCATATCCTCCAGTTCCAGCTGCGACTCTGCAATTTGCCGGTAAGTGGGAGAGATCTCCAGCAGCTCCCGGTGGGTTCCCTGCGCCACGAGGCGGCCATCGTCGAGCACCAGGATCAGCCCGGCACCGGTGACCGTCGCAATCCGTTCAGCCACGATAATGACCGCGGCCCGGCCGATGGCCACGTCCAGGGCCTCCCTCAGGCGGGCCTCGGTGTCATAGTCGAGCGCGGAGAAGCTGTCGTCGAAGAGGTAGAGGGGCGCGCGCCGCAGCAGGGCCCGAGCAATGCACAACCGCTGGCGCTGGCCGCCGGAAAAGTTTGTTCCACCTTGTCCGACGGGAGCCTCGAGGCCCAGCGGCAGATCACGGACGAAACCCGCCGCCTGGGCAGTCCCCAGTGCCTCCCAGAGCTCAGGATCCGTTGCCGCCGGCGCCGCGATCCGCAGATTGTCAGCGATGCTCCCGGTGAAAAGGTGGGACCGCTGTGGAACCACGGCCATGTTCCCCCGCAAGGAGTCCAACGAGACGGAACGGACGTCCGCCCCGCCCACCGTGATCAGGCCGGCGGTTGAATCCAGGAAGCGCGGCACGAGGTTGAGCAGGGTCGATTTTCCGCTGCCCGTCGAGCCGACGATCGCGGTGGTGATGCCCGGCATGGCGGTGAAGCTGATGTCCTCCAGCACCGGGGCTTCAGCACCGGGGTAGGAGAAGCTCACACCCCGGAACACCACACCTCCGCCGTCGAAAACCGGCCCCGCGTATCTGGAGGGTCGGTCATCGTGAGTATCTGTCGGGGTGCCGTGCAGATCCTGTCCATCCCTTATCGAGGGCACAGTGTCCAGTACGGCCCCGATCCGTTCTGCGCAGACGGCGGCCCGGGGTGCTGTCATGAGCACGTACATGGCCATCATGATGGCCAGCAGGATCTGCAGGATGTAGGCGACAAAGGCTGTCAGGGCACCGATCTGCATCTCCCCGGCATGGACCCGGTGCCCTCCAAACCAGACAACTGCAACTGAAGAGAGATTCACCACGATCATGATCGAGGGCAGCATGGCCGCCACCACCAAGGCGGACTGCAGATTGTTCCCGGTCAGGCCTGTGTTCATCCTGGCAAAGCGGAGCGTCTCATGCCGTTGCCTGACAAAGGCACGGATCACGTTGGCCCCGATGATCTGTTCGCGCAGGATTCCCCCTGTCCGGTCAAGCAGCTCCTGCCCTTCCCGGTACAAGGGCACCAGGCGCCGGACGATGAGGTACATGATGACGAACAGGACGGGCATGATGATGATCACTACGGACGAAAGCACGACGTCCTGGTCCAATGCCAGCACCACTCCACCGACTCCCATGACGGGTGCGGCCACCAACATAGTGAACACGAGGACGGCGAAGGACTGGATCTGCTGGGTGTCATTGGTGGCGCGCGTGACCAGGCTTTGCGTGCCGAATTCCGCCACCTCCTGGGAGGACAGCGACTGGATCCTGGCAAAGAGCTCTCCCCGGAGCTGACGGCCCAGTTGCATCGCCACCACTGCACCGAGGTACCCGGCCGCGATGGCCGCTGCCGCCTGGAGGGCGGCAATGACTGCCATCACAGTGCCGAGCCGGAGGATCAAGGGGGTGTTGCCGGCCACGATGCCGTCGTCGATGATGGCCGCGTTGATCGTGGGCAGCAAAAGGTTTCCCGCCGTCTGGACCAGCTGAAGGAGGACAATGGCCGCCACGGGTGCCTTGTAGCCGGCAAGCAGCCGGATCATCAAGCCAAAAAGCACCACACCTCCTGGAAAGAGTTCGGGAGGCCCGCCGCGGCCGGTCTTAGCGCCTCCCCGATGGCCGCTCCGTCATTGTAAGCCACATCACTTTCCGTTTCCGGTCACGCGGCTTTACCACGCCGTAAACCCCTCCCCCGGGCTCCAAATGTGGGCTGGAATCCTGCGTCAGGTTTTCTTGCGCGCCACAGCGAAGATCCTGCGGAACGGAAACACCGTCCCGTGCCTGCTCCTCGGATAGGCCGTTCTCAGGGCCGCTGCGTACTCCGTCTGGAAGGCCACCGCGTCCTCCTCGGTAAGAGCGGCAAGTACCGGCCGCATTGCTGTTCCGCGCACCCACTCCAGCACCGGATCCGGTCCTGTCAGGATCTGCTGATAGGTGGTCTCCCATGACTCGGCCAGGCATCCGGAGTCCAGCATGATGGTGAGGTATTCCGCCGGCTCACTCACAGAATCCCCGCCACGCAGGACTCCGTTCAGCGTGCCTGTCCAGCGTGGCGAGTCAGCCAGTTCCCGCATCAGGACATGGGATGGTGAATTGAAGTTTCCGGGTACCTGGAGGGCGAACCAGGCTCCGGGCTTCAGGGCCTCCAGCCAGCGTGCCAGCAGATCCTGGTGCCCGGGCACCCACTGGAGCGCAGCGTTGCTGACCACCACGTCGGTGTCTGCGGAAGGCATCCAGCCGGCGATGTCGGCGAGCTCAAAAGCCAGGTGGGATTCGCCCCGGGAATCGGCTGCCTTGGCGAGCATTTCCGGTGACGAATCAATGCCAAGCACGCCAGCGTGCGGCCAGCGCCGGGCGAGGGTTGCCGTCAGGTTGCCCGGGCCGCATCCGAGGTCCACCACGTGGTGCGGCTTCTCGGCGTGGATGCGTCCGGTCAGGTCAAAAAACGGCCGGTCCCGGTAGTCGCCGAACTGGATGTACTTCGAAGGGTCCCACTTCACATCTGTCTCCACGGTCTGGTGATGGCTCCGGTACGCCGAAGCCTAACCCGGTCCCGGACCGTTCCCGCGCACCGGCTGGGCACTAAGCTGGAAAACAATGAAACTCGTTGACCAGCTGCCTGCCATGTCCGCCCCCGATCTTTCCGGCGCAGGCACTGACCCCGACGCGCTGTACACCCAGTTCCTCGAGTGGACTGAAAGCAGGGGCCTGGCGCTGTACGCCGCCCAGGACGAAGCCATCATGGAGCTCGCCAGCGGCGCCAACGTCATCCTGGCCACGCCGACGGGGTCCGGAAAGTCGCTGGTCGCCGTCGCCGCGCACTTCCAGGCCATGGCGCGGGGGCAGCGCAGCTATTACACGGCCCCCATCAAGGCTTTGGTTTCAGAGAAATTCTTCGCACTTTGCGATATCTTCGGCGCGGGGAACGTCGGGATGATCACCGGCGATTCCGGTGTGAACCAGGACGCTCCCATCATCTGCTGCACGGCCGAGATCCTGGCGAATATCGCCCTCCGCGAAGGCGCCGCCGCGGACCTCGGCGCGGTCATCATGGATGAATTCCATTTCTACTCCGATCCCCAGCGTGGCTGGGCCTGGCAGGTGCCGCTGCTGGAACTGCCGCAGGCCCAGTTCCTCCTGATGTCCGCCACGCTGGGCGACGTGAGCCGGTTTGAAAACGGGATCACTGAGCTCACGGGCCGTCCCACTACCACCGTGAGCTCGGCCGAGAGGCCCATTCCGTTGCATTACTACTACCACCAGACGCCGGTCCACGAAACGTTGGAGGAACTGCTCTCCACCCGGCAGGTCCCCGTCTACGTCGTGCATTTCAGCCAGGTCGAGGCGATCGACCGCGCGCAGACCCTGATGAGCATCAATGTTTGCACCCGCGAGGAAAAGGATAAGATCGCCGAGCTCATCGCCAACTTCCGTTTTGCCGCGGGCTTCGGCAAGACCCTCAACAGGCTGGTCCGGCACGGCATCGGGGTCCACCACGCGGGCATGCTGCCGAAGTACAGGCGGCTGGTGGAGCAGCTCGCCCAGGCCGGCCTGCTCAAGGTAATCTGCGGGACGGACACCCTTGGCGTGGGGATTAATGTGCCCATCCGAACCGTACTGCTTACGGCCCTTAGCAAGTACGACGGCGTCCGCACCCGGCTGCTTAACTCCCGGGAGTTCCACCAGATTGCCGGCAGGGCGGGCCGTGCAGGCTACGACACGGCGGGCACCGTGGTGGTCCAGGCTCCGGAGCACGTGACCGAGAACGTCAAGGCCATGGCGAAGGCTACCGCGAAGTTCGGGGACGACCAGAAGAAGCTCCGCCAGGTAGTCAAGAAGAAGCCGCCGGAAGGGTTCGTCTCCTGGGGCGAGCCCACGTTCAAGCGGCTGGTGGAATCTGTGCCGGATCCCCTGAATTCCAGTTTTGCTGTGACGCATTCCATGCTGATGAACCTGATGGAACGCCCCGGTGACCCTTTCGCCGCGGCACGCCGCCTGCTCACGGAGAACCACGAGAGCAGATCGTCCCAGCTGCAGCTGATGAAAAAGGCCCTGGGGATCTACCGCGAACTGCTGGCAGCCGAAGTGGTGGAACGGATCCCTGCAGACCAGCAGGGACCGGACGGCCGGACGGTGCGGCTGACCGTCCACCTGCAGCCGAATTTCGCGCTCAACCAACCGCTCTCCCCCTTCGCGCTGGCGGCGCTGGAACTGCTGGACCCGGAGTCGGCGTCGTACGCCCTGGATGTGGTGTCAGTCATCGAGTCAACGCTCGAGAAGCCCCGGCAGATCCTCTCCGCGCAACAGAAAAAGGCACGCGGCGAAGCCATTGCCGCCATGAAGGCCGACGGCATCGAGTATGACCAGCGCATGGCCATGCTTGAGGAAGTCACGTATCCGCAACCGCTGGCGGAGATCCTGGGCGAGGCCTTCGAGGTGTACCGCAAGGCGGCGCCGTGGGTGGGCGACTTCGAGCTGGCCCCGAAGTCGGTGGTCCGCGACATGTACGAACGTGCGATGAACTTCGGCGAATTCGTCCAGTTCTATGGACTGGCCCGCTCCGAGGGGATCGTGCTCCGGTACCTCGCGGACTGCTTCAAGGCGCTTCGGCAAACCGTGCCGCAGGACCTGCTCCGGGAGGACCTTGAGGACCTCATCGCCTGGCTCGGTGAACTGGTGCGGCAGGTCGACTCCAGCCTGTTGGACGAATGGGAGGAGCTGACCTCCGGCGCAGCGCCGACGCCGCATGACGCGCCGCCGCCGCCCCCGCCGTCGCTGACCTCCAACATCCGCGCCTTCCGGGTCATGGTCCGCAACGAAATGTTCCGCCGCGTGGAACTGTTCGCCGATGAGGACGCAACAGCGTTGGAAGAGCTCGACGGCGGTGCCGGCTGGGATGCCGACCGCTGGGAGGACGTGCTGGACGACTACTTCGACGAACACCAGGACATCGGCACCGGACCGGATGCCCGCGGCCCGGGACTGCTGATCATCACCGAAGAGCCCGCTGTGTGGAAGGTGCGGCAGATCTTTGACGATCCCGCCGGCAACCACGACTGGGGAATCTCGGCCGAAGTTGACCTGGCCGCGTCCGACGAAACGGGCACTGCCGTCGTCCGGGTGACCGACGTCAACAGGCTGTAGCCGCTTGTAAACTCGGATGATGAGTGTAATCCGCCCTGCGACAGCGCAAGACGTCCCCGCGATCCTCCAGATGATCCGCGAACTCGCGGTCTATGAAAAGGAACCGGACGCCGTCCGCAACACCCCGGAAAGGCTTGCCGGGGCGCTGTTCGGCGATAACCCGCGGGTGTTTGCCACCATGGCGGAAAATGCTGCCGGGGTTGTGCAGGGCTTTGCGCTCTGGTTCCTGAACTATTCCACCTGGGAAGGCACCCACGGCATCTACCTGGAGGACCTTTACGTCACCCCGGACGCCCGCGGGGAAGGCCACGGCAAGGCACTCCTGCAGCACCTGGCCGCCGCCGCCGTCGAGAACGGTTATGCCCGGGTGGAATGGAGTGTGCTGGACTGGAACGAACCCTCCATTAATTTTTACCGGAATCTTGGCGCATCGCCGATGGACGGCTGGACCACATTCCGGCTGACCGGCTCCGCGCTGGAAGACTTTGGCAGCAACGCCCGAGCGGCCCTCCATGGCTGAGTCATCAGCACCCGCCGCCCTGGCACGCCTGGCCCCCGGACGTACAGTCTCCGAACATACTGTCAAAGCCCGCCACGAATTCCGCGGGATGCGCACGGCAGAGCACTACTTCACGGTTCCGCTGGACCACTTCGGGCAGGGAGCAGGCGGCCGCCGTGGCGCCGCGGGCCGGGAAGATGACACCATCACCGTCTTTGCCCGGGAATACGTGTCCGCCTCCCACACCCCCGCCGAGGCAGAGGGCCTTCCCTGGCTGCTGTTTCTCCAGGGCGGCCCGGGCGGCCGCGGCAACAGGCTTGCTTCACTGGGCGGCTGGAGCAAGGCTGCGGCCAAGGACTTCCGGATCCTGATGCTTGACCAGCGCGGAACCGGCCTCTCCTCCCCGATCGACCGGAACACACTGCCGATGCACGGCACACCCGAGGAGCAGGCCGCGTATCTGGAGCTCTTCAGAGCGGATTCGATTGTTGCCGATGCGGAAGCCATCCGGCAGGCATTGGGATCGGGACCCTGGAGCATCTACGGGCAGAGCTATGGCGGCTTCTGCGCGCTCAGCTACCTGTCTTTTGCGCCGGAAGGGCTCAAGGAGGCCCTCATCACCGGCGGGCTTGCGCCGCTATCCCGCCAGGCCGAGGACGTGTACCGGGCAACGTTCAGGCGAGTGGCGGCCCGGAATGCACAATACTTCAGCTGGTATCCGGAGGACCGCGGGACGGTGGACCGGGTCGCCAGCCACCTGCGGCGGACTCCGGAGTTCCTGCCCGACGGCGCCCTGCTCACCGTGGAACGCTTCCAGATGGTGGGTGCGTTCCTTGGCGGAAACACCAGGGTGGATGGCCTCCACTATCTCCTGGAAGACGCCTTCACGGACACGACGGGCGGCTGCAGGCTCTCCGATGCGTTCCTGGACCAGGTCCAGGGAATCGTGTCCCGCCAGGGGAATCCCCTTTATGCCCTGCTGCATGAATCCATCTACGGCCAGGGCAAGGCCACTGACTGGGCTGCCTGGCGCGTGCTGCAGGAGTATCCGGAGTTCCGTCCCGATGCCGAACCGCTGCTGCTGACCGGTGAGATGGTGTATCCGTGGTACTTCCAACAGGATCCTGCCCTCCGGCCGCTGCAGGAGGTGGCGGCGCTGGTAGCCGCGAAGCCTGACTGGAAGCCGCTGTACGATCCTCGGCGCCTCGCTGCCAACACCGTGCCCGTGGCGGCGGCCGTCTATACGGATGACATTTATGTTGACCGCAGCCTTTCGCTGGAGACAGCTGCGGCGGTCCGCGGACTGCAGGTCTGGGAAACTGGTGACTTCCACCATGACGGCATTGCCGACGACGGCGAGGCGATCTTCGGCCGGCTGCTCGGAATGGTGCGCTCAGCCCGCGGCTGACGTCCCCTGGGGGCTTAGCCGCTCGGCGCTGCCGGACGCACCTTATAGGCCCAGGCGATAGCCGCCACGAGTGCAGCGATGGCCATTGCGAACATGTTCAGTCCCTGGTAGCCGATCCAGCTCATGACCAGGCCCGAGGTGCCGGCGCCCACAGCGCCGGCCGCACTCATGAGCGTGTCCGAGACGCCCTGGACCAGCACGCGGTGGTCCGGAAGGACACTCTCCGCCAGCAGCGTGGAACCCGAAATGGTGGCGGCGGACCAGCCGAGGCCCAGCAGCACCAGGCCCGTGGTGACCAGCGGGGGCTGTCCAGCGCCGAATCCGGCACAGCATGCCGCCAGCAGGATGAGCACGTGCCCCAGAATCAGGGTGGGGATTCTTCCTGCCCTGTCCGTAAGCCAGCCCATCACCGGGGACAGCGCATACATCCCGGCAATGTGCAGTGAAATCGTGAATCCGATCAGCACAAAAACGTCGGTACTGGCCGTATGGACGTGGCCGGCCCCGCCTCCAGCCAGGGGGCCTTCGCTCAGCAACTGCAGGTGCAGCGGGGTCATGGACATGACAGCAGCCATACAGGCGTGCGCCGTGACGATCGCCAGCAGTGCCAGGCCTGCACCGGGCGATGAGCGGACGGCTGCCAGGCCCCGGCGGAGGGATCCCCGGCGGACGCCCGGACCTGAAGGCGCATCACCGTTCCCGACGCCGGCCTGCCTGAGGGCGAGGGCGTGGAGCAGCGGATCCGGGCGGAGGCCGACCAGCAACAGGAGGGCTGCCAGCGCGAGTCCGGCTACTGAGAAAACAAACGGGCCTGCGATGGCGGGTAGGCCCAGGGCCTCCCCCACTGCCGCCCCCGGCTTAATCAGGTTGGGGCCCGCCACGGCACCGGCAGTTATTGCCCAGACCACGATGGCCAGCGACCGGCCCCGGTGCTCAGGTTCCGCGAGGTCAACGGCCGCGAACCGCGCCTGGAGGTTGGCGGCCGTGCCCAGGCCCAGGAGGGCGGCCCCGGCCAGGAGCACGGGAAACAACCCGGAAACTGTTGCCGCGATCACCAGGACTGCGCCCAGCATGCCTGACAGCACCCCTGTTACCAGACCCACCCTGCGGCCCTGCCGTTCGGCGAGGCCGGCCAGCGGCATGGCGGCAACCGCCGTCGCCAGCGTCATGGTGGTGGTGACTGAGCCCGCCCAGGCGTTGGAGCCCGAGAGCTGGACCGCGAGCAGCGAGCCCACGGAAAGGCTGGCCCCGCTGCCGATTCCGCTGAGGAGTTGGGCCACGCTGAGGATGATGACAGTACGGCGCTGGACCCTCTGGGGGTCCAGCGCCGTCGTGGAGTTTAAGGTCACGCTCCGAGCATAGCCAAAAGACTAGTCGGCGTCGCTGAGGCTCTTCTTGGCGTCTTCCTCGAGCCGGGGATCAATCTTGGACGCCTCCGCCTTCGAGCTGGCAAGGCTGGCGATTACGGCGATGATGATGGTGCCGACGATCACGCCCAGGGACACGTAGGTGGGGATCTCCGGAGCCCACTCGATATGATGCCCGCCGTTGATGAAGGGGAGTTCGTTGACATGCATCGCATGCAGGACCAGCTTCACGCCGATGAATGCCAGGATGACGGACAGTGCGTGCTTGAGGTAGACCAGCCGGTTCATCAGTCCGCCCAGCAGGAAGTAGAGCTGGCGGAGGCCCATCAGCGCGAAGAGGTTGGCCGTGAAGACGATGAAGGCACTCTGGGTGAGCCCGAAGATGGCCGGGATCGAGTCAACGGCAAACAACAGGTCGGTCATGCCGATGGTGACAAAGACAATCAGCATCGGAGTGAAGACCTTCTTGCCGTCCGCCAGGGTCCGCAGCTTGCCGCCGTCGTATTTGTCCGACATCGGAATCACCTTGCGGAGCTTCTCAATGATCGGGTTTTCCCTGTCCTCTTCGTCTTCGCCCTCATCCTGTGCCTGCTTCCAGGCTGTCCAGAGCAGGAAGGCACCGAAGATGTAGAAGACCCAGCTGAACTGTTCGATGACTATGGCGCCCAGCATGATGAAGATGCCGCGCAGAATGAGTGCGATGATGATGCCCACCATGAGCACTTCCTGCTGGTACTTACGCGGTACCGAGAAGCGGGCCATGATGATGATGAAGACGAAGAGGTTGTCGATGCTCAGGCTGTATTCGGTGACCCAGCCTGCGATGAACTGCCCGCCGTACTCCGGGCCCGCGAACAGGAACATGGCCCCGGCGAAGACCAGGGCCAGTGTCACGTAGAAGGCCACCCACAGGCCGGCCTCCTTCATGGACGGCTCGTGCGGACGGCGCAGCACCAGGAGGAGGTCAAGGGCGAGGATGATGCCGAGGACGACGAACGAGCCGACCTCGAACCACAGGGGAAGTTCGAGCATAGGAATGCCTTTCGCAGGGTACAGAGAAGCGGTGTAAGTCTCTCCGGCCAGCCTGTGCACTTGGTGCTGAAGCGGCGGCCCGCTACGCCCGGCCAGGCAACCATGCCTGGCGTGTTGACGATCGTAGCGCTTGGGATACTCCCCTACGTGACGTTAACTGTACAACAGCAGCAGGGGTCCGCCCCACCCTGCATTCTGCCAGCCCGGTCAGGCGTGTCCTGCGGCCTGCATCTGGCGGAGTTCCTTCTTGAGTTCGCTCACTTCATCACGGATCCTGGCCGCCACCTCAAACTGGAGTTCTGCCGCGGCACCGTGCATTTGTTCCGTCAGCTGTTCGATGAGGCCCACGAGGTCCTCGGCCGGCGCCGCTGCGAGGCCGTCAGCCCTGACCTTGGCGGCCCCTTTCGCACCGGACTTCGCCCGCTTGGCCCCCTTCGCCAGCCTGTTGTTGCTCAGCAGCTCCTGGGTGTCGGCGTCTTCACGGGCAAGCTGGTCCGTGATGTCCGCGATCTTCTTCCGAAGCGGCTGCGGATCCACCCCGTTTTCGGTGTTGTACGCGACCTGGATGGCCCGGCGCCGGTTCGTTTCGTCGATGGCCTTGGCCATCGAGTCGGTGATGCGGTCAGCGTACATGTGGACCTGGCCCGATACGTTGCGGGCCGCACGTCCGATGGTCTGGATCAGCGACGTGGCCGAGCGCAGGAAGCCTTCCTTGTCGGCGTCCAGGATGCTGACCAGCGAGACCTCCGGCAGGTCCAGGCCCTCGCGGAGCAGGTTAATGCCCACCAGCACGTCGAAGCTGCCCATCCTGAGTTCGCGCAGCAACTCGACGCGGCGGAGGGTGTCCACGTCGGAGTGGAGGTACTCCACTTTGACGCCGTGGCCCAGCAGGTAGTCCGTAAGGTCCTCGGCCATCCGCTTGGTCAGGGTGGTGACCAGGACCCTCTCGTCCTGAGCCACCCGGGTGCGGATCTCCCCGAGGAGGTCGTCGATCTGGCCCTTCGTCGGTTTGACCACGACTTCCGGATCGATGAGGCCGGTGGGACGGATGATCTGCTGGACGAAGCCGTCCGCCTTGCCGAGTTCATACTTGCCCGGCGTGGCGGACAGGTAGACGGTCTGGCCGACGCGCTCGAGGAACTCGTCCCACTTGAGCGGGCGGTTGTCCATGGCGGAGGGAAGCCGGAAGCCGTGGTCCACCAGGGTCCGTTTGCGGGACATGTCGCCTTCATACATTGCCCCGATTTGCGGCACGGTGACATGGGATTCATCGATGACCAGCAGGAAATCGTCCGGGAAGTAGTCGATGAGGCAGTGCGGGGCGGTGCCCCCCGCGCGGCCGTCAATGTGCCTCGAGTAATTCTCGATGCCGTTGCAGAAACCCATCTGCTGCATCATCTCAAGGTCATAGGTGGTGCGCATCCGCAGGCGCTGCGCTTCCACCAGCTTGTTCTGGCCCTCCAGCACGGCCAGGCGTTCCGACAGCTCGTCCTCGATTGCCTTGATGGCACGTCCCATCCGTTCCGGACCCGCAACGTAGTGGGAGGCGGGGAAGACGTACATCTCGGTCTCCTCCCGGATGATCTCTCCGGTGACCGGATGCAGGGTGTGGATGTTCTCCACTTCGTCGCCGAAGAACTCGATGCGGAGGGCGAGTTCCTCGTACATCGGGATGATCTCCACGGTGTCGCCGCGGACCCGGAAGGTGCCGCGGTGAAAGTCCATGTCGTTGCGCGTGTACTGCATGGCGACAAACTTGCGCAGCAGGCGGTCGCGGTCCATCTGCTGCCCCTTGCGGAGCGTGACCATGCCGGCGATGTACTCCTCAGGCGTGCCCAGGCCGTAGATGCAGGACACGGTTGCCACCACGATCACGTCCCTCCGGGTCAGGAGGGCGTTGGTGGCGGAGTGGCGCAGCCTTTCCACTTCCTCATTGACCGAGGAGTCCTTCTCGATGAAGGTGTCGGTTTGCGGAACGTAGGCTTCAGGCTGGTAGTAGTCGTAATAGGAGACGAAGTATTCCACGGCGTTGTTGGGCAGCAGTTCGCGGAACTCGTTGGCCAGCTGGGCGGCCAGGGTCTTGTTCTGCACCATCACCAGGGTGGGCCGCTGGACCTGCTCGATAAGCCAGGCCGTGGTGGCGCTCTTGCCGGTTCCGGTGGCACCGAGCAGGACCACGTCCTTTTCACCGTTTTTGATGCGCTCAGTCAGTTCCGCGATGGCGGCGGGCTGGTCACCGGCGGGCTGGAATTCGCTGATGACTTCGAAGGGCGCTACAACCCGGTTGATCTCCTGTGCAAGGCTCATGAATCTAATCTACAACCGGGGACCGACAGTAACAGCCGGATCACTAACCGGCGGACGCCGGTCAGGAGTCGTACGACGGCGGCGTCCACCCGGCGCCCGCGGCCCACCGTTCCATCGGTTCTTCCGCGGCGGCGAACCAGGCTTCCTTGGCTGTGGCGTAGGCCGCCGTGGAGGGGTCGGCGGCATGCAGTTCAGCTAAGCGGCGCTTGAGGGCGAGGTAGTCCGCAGCGGCAGCCGGTTCGGCGCGGAGCCAGTCCCGGAAGCACAGGGCGAACCGCCACCCGGGAGAACCGGCGGCACGGATGTGCAGATTGACGGCCCGGCCGGGGTCGGCGCTGGCATGGAAGCGTTTTGCCCATGCGGAGGCGTCCGGGCGGGTTGGCTTGGGCGCGTCCGAGGTGATGTCCGGGACGCGGGGATATCCGGCGGCCGCCAGGACGGCCTCCAGCGGGGCGGCCGCGCCCAGGGTCCGAACGGTGAGCTGCAGGTCAAGGACGTCCTTGGCGTCCAGGCCGGGAACGGAGGTGGAGCCGATATGGTCCAGCCCAAGGACTGCCCCTGCCCCGTCCTGCCCGGCTTCCTTTCCAACGGCGGCACGGATCCTGCCCATCAGGCGCTCCGCCTCACGGGGCCAGTCCGGCCGCGGAGCATTCAGGACCGGCCCGCCCGGGCGTACCGCCGGCGTCCTCGTCGCCAGGTTCCGGGCAAAGGGAGCCAACCGGTCCGCCCACAGCGCGTCCACCTGGGCCAGCAGTCTGTCGATCGAACCGGAGTTGTCCAGGATTACGTCGGCAGCGGCCAGCCGGTCGTCGCGGGAGGCCTGCGCTGCCATGCGCGACCGGGCGTCCTTCGCGGTCATGCCGCGGCGTTCCAGCATCCGGGCCACCCGGACGTCGTCAGGCGCATCCACCACGATGACCAAATGGAAGTCGCTGCCCTGGCCGGTCTCCACCAGAAGCGGAATGTCCTGGACCACCACGGCGCCATCAGCAGCTGTGCCAAGGATTTCGGCAGCGGCCTGGCGGACCAGCGGATGCACGATGCCGTTCAGCACGGCAAGCTGCGCGGAGTTCCCGAAGACCACGGAACCAAGCCGCGCCCGGTCCAGCCTGCCGGCACCGTCCAGCATGTCCTGCCCGAATGCTTCGACCACGCGGGCCAGCCCCGGGGTACCCGGTTCGACCACGGCCCTGGCCAGCGCGTCAGCGTCCACCAAGAGTGCTCCCAGTTCCGCCAGGCGGAACGCGACCACGGACTTCCCTGAGGCGATGCCGCCCGTCAAACCGATTTTCAGCACGCAACCAGCCTACTGGTGGGCCTAGACTTAGGCGGTGAAGCAGCAAGAGAGCCGGGCTTCGACCTACACGACCCTTGCCGCCGGGCAGGAGTTCCGGCACGAGATCGAGGTCAAACGGTCCAGGTTCATCACGGTGCTCCGCCGCGCCGACAGCGAGGAAACCGCCCGGGACCTGGTATCAGTCCTGCGCCGCGAATTCCACGACGCCCGTCACCACTGTTCCGCCTTTGTCCTGGGACCGGACCGTGGGATCCAACGGTCCAATGACGACGGCGAACCCTCGGGAACCGCCGGCATCCCCATGCTGGAAGCACTCCTCAAACGCGAAACGACGCCGGACGCAGCGGACCTCAGTGACGTCAGCGCCGTCGTCGTCCGCTATTTCGGCGGCATCCTGCTGGGGGCAGGCGGGCTGGTGCGCGCGTATTCGGAATCAGTGTCTGCTGCTTTGGGAGGCGCGCCTTTGGTGAGCCGGCGCCGGCTGAGGATCTGCGAGGCATCCGTTCCCCATGCAGCCGCCGGCCGGCTGGAGAATGACCTGCGGTCGGCGGGGTTCACGATGGCGGACACGAGTTACGGCTCGCGCGAAACCGTCTTGCGCCTGGCCATCCCGGATATTCCGGCCGGCATTGCCGCGGCCGGCGAACGTGTTCTTTCCCTCACTGCCGGAAAGGCCGCGCTGGTGCCCGGCGGAACGGAGTGGATCGATGTCCCGCTCCCCTGACGTCCGCCTTGCGGACGTCGATGATCCCGTGCTGGAGGTGCTCCTGGCTCTGGCCGTGCGCGACGCGTCCCCGGATGACGTCACGCCACCGCTTGGAGCCGGGATCGGCTGGAACGCGGAACGGATCGACTGGTTCCGCTCCTACCACCGGTCGGCCGCGGCCGGCCTGCACGGCCCGGGCGGGGAGAAGAGCTGGGCGGTGTTGTGCGACGGCAGCCCGGCCGGGTCGATCAGGTTGAAGCGCACTGCGGAAGCAATAGCGGAGACCGGCATCTGGCTGGGCCGCGGCTACCGTGGGCGCGGGGTCGGAACCGCCGCGCTCGGCCTGGTCCTGGTCGAAGCCCGCCGTGCGGGGTTGTCGCAGGTTGTTGCCCACACCACCGCCGCCAACACCGGAGCCCGGCGCCTGCTTACGGCCGCCGGCGCCATCTTGGCGTACGACGACGGCGGCACGGTGAGTGCCGCCGTCGTGCTTCCCGACTGACTCGCACCGAACGCACCGAAACGCATTTTTGTCCTGTGATCCAGTGTTAAATGCCGGTCAGATTCGGGTTAAATACAGCGGGCCCCTGCGAAAGCAGGGGCCCGCTGTATTGGCCCGGGAACCCGGGCCGCGGCAATTAAGCGCCGGTCAGCTTCTCGCGCAGTGCTGCAAGAGCCTCGTCCGAAGCAAGCGTGCCTGCACCGGTGTTGGACTCAGCAGCCGGCTCGGAGGAGTAGCTGGTGGTGCCGGAATCGCTGTCACCGGACGTTGCAGCTGCAGCGTCGTCGGCAGCGTGCTGGGCAACCTGCTTCTTGTGGGCTTCCCAGCGGGTCTGGGCGTCAGCGTACTGCTGCTCCCAGGCGGCGCGCTGGTTCTCGTAGCCTTCAAGCCACTCGTTGGACTCCGGGTCGAAGCCCTCCGGGTACTTGTAGTTGCCCTCTTCGTCGTACTCGGCGGCCATGCCGTAGAGTGCCGGATCGAATTCGCTGCTCTCGGCATCGACGCCCTCGTTGGCCTGCTTGAGGGAGAGGGAGATGCGGCGGCGCTCGAGGTCGATGTCGATGACCTTGACGAACAGCTCGTCACCGACGGAGACAACCTGCTCGGCCAGCTCAACGTGGCGCACGGCGAGCTCGGAGATGTGGACCAGGCCTTCGATGCCGTCTTCGACGCGGACGAACGCACCGAACGGAACCAGCTTGGTGACCTTACCCGGAACAACCTGGCCGAGGGCGTGGGTGCGGGCGAAGGTCTGCCACGGGTCTTCCTGCGTAGCCTTGAGCGACAGGGAGACGCGCTCGCGGTCCAGGTCGACCTCGAGAACCTCGACGGTGACTTCCTGGCCGACTTCGACAACCTCGGACGGGTGGTCGATGTGCTTCCAGGACAGCTCGGAAACGTGAACCAGGCCGTCTACGCCGCCCAGGTCCACGAAGGCACCGAAGTTGACGATGGAGGAAACGACGCCGGGACGGACCTGGCCCTTTTCCAGCTTGTTGAGGAACGTGGAGCGGACCTCGGACTGGGTCTGCTCGAGCCATGCACGGCGGGACAGGACCACGTTGTTGCGGTTCTTGTCCAGCTCGATGATCTTGGCTTCGATCTGCTGACCGATGTACGGAGCAAGGTCGCGCACACGGCGCATCTCGACGAGGGATGCGGGCAGGAAGCCGCGCAGACCGATGTCGAGGATAAGACCACCCTTGACAACCTCGATGACGGTACCGGTGACGACACCGTCTTCTTCCTTGACCTTTTCGATGTCGCCCCAGGCGCGCTCGTACTGAGCACGCTTCTTGGAGAGGATCAGGCGGCCTTCTTTGTCTTCCTTGGTGAGCACCAGGGCTTCGACCTGATCGCCAACGGAGACGACGTCTCCGGGATCAACGTCGTGCTTGATGGACAGCTCGCGGGAGGGGATGACACCTTCGGTCTTGTAACCGATGTCGAGCAGAACTTCATCGCGGTCGACCTTGACGACGGTACCTTCGACGAGGTCTCCGTCGTTGAAGTACTTGATGGTGGCGTCGACTGCTGCGAGGAAGTCCTCAGCGGTACCGATGTCGTTGATGGCGACGACGGGGGTACCGGGCTTCTCGGTGGAGGTGATGGTCATGTAGTAGGGGCTCCGTTGTGGATAGTTAGTCGGTCAGGTAAACCACCGCGCCCGCGTTATGGAACGCAGGCGCAGGCTTCGGCAGATCGCGGAGAGGTGCCGGGTCATCCTGATTTTGTGGATTCTAGAAACGTGCACGTAGTACACGCCCGTTTATTCTAGTCGCAGGGGCCAACGCCGGTCAAAAGCGCAGCCATCCCCGAACCCGCCGTCAGGCCTGATCAGAAGTGGGTCAGGCAGTGGGTGGCCCTCTCCACGCTGAACAGCTGGCGTGCCGTGAACGACGCACCAGGCACGTTCTCGCGGATCCGTCCGGCCGCCGTGAGGGTCACGGGGCAGACCGCGCCCAGGTAGATCGAGGACAGTGCCGAGACGTCAAGGGTCAGGTCCGCGTCTCCCTGCGGCGTCACCCGCACGACGTCGGCCCTGCCGCCGCTGACATCCAGCGCGAACGTTCCAGCCGTCAGCCCGAGCGGGTCATGCACTTCCAGGACCAGCCGGCCGTCCACCGGGTAGTGGCGCGCCGCCAGGGCCTTTTCGACATCGAGGATGCGCAGCCACAGCATGTCCCTGCTGTCGGAGGAGTCAATGCAGCGGGGGTCGGAAAGGGCCCACGCCAGCGGGTCATCCAGCGGCGCCTCCTCCCAGGTCACCCGTTCCACCAGATCGATGGCCCCCAGGAACTGCCACAGCTCAAGGTAGCCCTCGTTCGTTGCGGCCACGAGGTCAACCACCTGGACCGTGTAGGGCGTGGTGTCCCAGCCGAGGAACCTGTAGGACACGTAACCGTCAACGTCGCCGTCCGGACCGTAGTGGAGAGCGACTTTGACTGAGGGGTCTTCCTTGCCGTCCCGCCCGATGGAACCGGACGCCAGCTGCCGGTACCACTCCTGGCGTCCGATGGAGCCGGGGGTCTGCCGGTGCACCCGGTCAAAGATGTCCGGAGCCAGGTCCAGCAGCGATGCCGGCTCGGCAACCTCCACGGTGCCCACGGGCTGGTGGCTGATGCCGAACCGGGCCGTGGTGTCCACCTTCACGGTGCGCTCGAAGCTTGCTACGCCGTACCCGAACCGTCCGTAGATGGTTCCTTCCGACGCGGTGAGCGCAGCCATCGCCATGCCGTCCCTGCGGGCCAGCTGCAGGTCCTCGGACATCATGCGCCGCAGCAAACCCCGGCGCCGGTGGGAGGTCCGGACCGTGACGGCGGTGACCAGCTGCGTTTCCAGCATCCGCCCGAATCCGATATTGAGGGTCTTGCGCAGCGTGCCGAAAGTAGCGACGGGAACGTTGGACGGCAGCGACCCCGCGGCCACTTCACCTGCCTGGTAAGCACCCGTCAGGATGCGCCGGTCTGTCCTGTAGGTGTCAAGGGATTTTGCCAGGTGCTCGGGTGTCCGGGTGGATTCATGGAAGCCGAAGGCAACAGCCTTGAGCCACGATTCAGCCTCCGCATAGCCCTGTTCGCCCTTTGACACCGCACCGAAACGCCGGATTTCATAGTCCCCACTCAGATCAGCCACATCGACGAGCCTAACCAACGCAAAGCCGGGCTGGCCAGCGTGAAACCAGCTTTCGCCCAGAGGCCTCGCCCTCCGGCGGCTCTAGTGCAATCTAAGGGTTGCGTTTTCTCGTTGCTCATGCAACCATAAAGTTGCACAATTCAACCTGAAGGGAACAGAACAATGACCACTACCGCCAATCAGCCTTCCGTCATCGATACAGGCGAATTCGTCGTCAGGCGCACCATCAGCATCGCGGCACCGGTCGACAAAGTATGGGCCGCCGTCACGGAGCCCAGGCACATTGCGCAATGGTTCGGGCAGCGTGCAGAGCTGGACAAGGTGGCGGTCGGCGGCCGCGGCCTCTTCTCGTTCGAGGGTCACGGCGATGTCCCGGTCCGGATCGAGGAGCTCGATCCGCCGCGGATGATCACCTACCGCTGGAGCACTGAACTGAACAATGCGGCTGACCAGGGCCAACTGGACCCCGGGCGCTCTACGGTGTTCAGCTTCACCCTGGATGAGCTCGACGGCGGCACGCAGCTCACAGTTGTCGAATCCGGTTTCGGCGCCCTGGCCGATCCGGCAGCCAGCATGGAGAGCCATCGCGGAGGCTGGGACTCGGAGCTGGACGAGCTGGCCGCCTACCTCGAGGACGGGTCGTGACCACAACAGCCACCCTCGTTCCCGTGTTCGCCGCCCTCGGCGACGAGACCCGGTGGAACATCCTGGCGGCGCTCGGTGAGGGCGATGCTTCGGCCTCCGCCCTTGCCGGCCGGTTCCCCATTAGCCGCCAGGCGATCGCCAAGCACCTCGCGGTGCTGCAGGGGGCCGGGCTCGTCGAGCCCGTGCGCGCCGGCCGCGAGCTGCGCTACCGGGTGCTCGGCGCGCAGCTGAGCGAGACTGCGAGAAGGCTTGACCGGATCGGCGCCGAGTGGGATCGCCGGCTGGCCGCGATCAAGCGCATCGCGGAGGAACTGTAGCACGCACGGGTTGGTGTGGTGGCCGGCCGTGCCCGGTCATCCCGTACTGTTGCAGCGAAGCCGGCGCGGTCCCTAGGAACCGTCCCTCACGCCTGTCAGGGTCTTCGTGTCGAAACAGATGTTGCTGAAGGTCGCCGTCGTTCCTTCCCCCGAAGGAGACTGGGCAGCGAACCCGATTTTCACTGTTTCGGGGGCCGGATCACGCAGGGCGAAATAGCGGACCATGTTCCACCGTTCGCCATCGGTTGAGGCGTGCAGGGCGAAGGCCCGGCCCAGGCGGGAGATCCGCAGGTAGGTGCCCGAGGCGTCGATTGCCCAACTGTCGCAATCGTCCGATATGCCGTCCCTGGTAACTACTGAAACGACCCGCGTTGTCCCGCTTGGATCGAGCTCAGCACAGAGCTTGAACCAGTTATCCGGGTCGACATAGCCGATCAGCACCCCTGAATCGAAGTCGCTGACAAACACGGGGCTCACGAACGCGCTCAACCGGAAATCACCGCTGACCGGTGCCACGAGCCTCTCAGCATCAGCCGTTCCCTGGGTCCCTGCCGGGTCACGGAACATATCGGCTCCGGCGTCGGCGGTGAGGACCAGCCGTTCCCCTTCAAAGAGCGGCCTGGTCCCGGACCGCGGCCCTTCGCCAAGCAGCGGGAAAGGCAGGGATTCAATGTCAGGGATTCGGGAGTCGTTCACCTGCCAACCCTATCGAACCGCCTTGTCATGTCATCGGTGCCTGGGCGCTTCTAGTGGCCGGCCTCGTACCACGTGGTGCCGACGCCGATCTGCACGTCCAGGGGCACGCTGAGGTCCGCAGCCGAGCCCATCTGTTCGGTCACGAGCCTTTCCACGGCCTCCCGCTCTCCGGTGGCCACCTCAAGCACCAGCTCGTCATGGACCTGCAGCAGCATCCGTGATTTGAGGCCCTGCACCTGCAGTTCGTTGTGCACGCCAAGCATTGCCCGCTTGATGATGTCCGCGGCGGAACCCTGGATGGGTGAGTTCAGGGCTATCCGCTCCGCGTTTTCGCGAAGCTGGCGGTCGGTGCTGGTGAGGTCCGGAAGGTAGCGGCGGCGGCCCTCGATAGTGGCTGTGTAGCCGTCGATGCGTGCCTGGTCCACTACGCCGCGGAGGTAATCGCGGACCGCGCCGAACCTGTCGAAGTAGTCCTTCATAAGGGTCCGGGCCTCGTCCACCGAAATCTCCAACTGCTTGGACAGCCCGAAGGACGTCAGGCCGTAAGCGAGGCCGTACGACATCGCCTTGACCTTGGACCTCATGGCGCTGGTGACTTCCTCGGTGGGTACATGGAAAATATTGGAACCCACGAACCGGTGAAGGTCCTCCCCTTCCTTGTACGCCTGGATCAGGCCGGCGTCTCCGGAAAGGTGGGCCATGATCCGCATTTCGATCTGCGAGTAGTCGGCGGACAGCAGGCACTCGTAACCGTCACTGACCACAAAGATGCCGCGAACGCGCCGGCCTTCCTCGCTGCGGATGGGGATGTTCTGCAGGTTGGGGTTGTTGGAGGAGATGCGGCCGGTGGCGGCAACGTTCTGGGCATAGGTGGTGTGGATCCGGCCGTCTTCGGTGACCGATTTCTTGAGGGTCTCGAGCATCTGGCTGAGTTTCGCGGACTCGCGGTGCGCCATCAGCTGGACCAGGAATTCGTGGCCTGTCTTCTCCAGCAGGTTCTTCAGGGATGCGGCGTCGGTGGTGTAGCCGGACTTGATTTTCTTCGTTTTCGGCAGCTGCAGCTCCTCGAAGAGGACGGTCTGAAGCTGCTTGGGCGAACCAAGGTTGACCTCATGGCCGATCGCCGCGAAGGCGAGTTCCTGCGCGTTGTCGATGACTTTCGCCAGGTCCGCCAGCTGCTCATCCAGGTGCGGCAGGTCAATGGCAATACCTGCCAGTTCCATGTCGGCGAGCACCCGGCTGACGGGCAGTTCAAGGGTGCTCAGCAGGTCAGCCGCTTTGCGTTCGGTGAGTTCGGATTCGAAATAGCGGCTGAGGGCCTGGACCACCGCCGCTACCCGGACCAGCGCGTCCGCAGCGGCTGCATCGTCGCCGTCGAACGACAGCTCAAGCTGGCCTGCCTTGGCAGTTTCCGTGGACAGGCTGATGTTGAGGTGGTGCTGGGCCAGCTCCGCGAGTTCATAGGTGCGGCGGTCCGGCTGGATGAGGTACCCGGAGATTGAGGTGTCATCCACCACCCCTTCCAGTCCCAGGCCACGGCTGGACAGGGCCTTCAGCGCAGCCTTGTAGCCGTGCATGACCTTCGGCGATTTGTCGTCCCGCAGCCAGTCCGCCAGGACGTTTTCAGCGTCCGCGTCCTGGCCGGCAAGGTCGATATAGACGGCGGCGTCGTCCCGGACGATGGCTATTGCGGCGGCGTCTTCGCCGATCCGGCCGGGCACGAGGTCAATGGCGACGGCCGACCGCTGCCCGGCTCCGGTCGCGAGGAACCCAGCCAGTTCAGCTGCGTCGGCCGGCGTGGCGAAGGCGGGCGTGCTGATGGTCTCGCGTTCCGCCAGTTCGAGATCTTCGCTGCTGTAGAGGGCGAAGAGCCGGGCGCGGATGGTTTTGAATTCCAGCTCGTCGAAGAGCTGCTCCAGGGCGGCCTCGTCAGGCCGCGGCTCGGCGAGGTCGTCCAACGTTACCGGCAGTTCCAGATCGGTGTGGAGCCTGTTCAGCCGCCGGTTGCGCCTGACGTCCTCGACGTTTTCGCGGAGCGCGTCTCCTACCTTGCCGCCGATGGCATCCAGGTGCTCCAGCACGCCTTCGAGTCCGCCGTAGAGGTTGATCCACTTGGCTGCGGTTTTAGGTCCGACGCCGGGAACGCCCGGCAGGTTGTCCGAGGACTCCCCCACCAGTGCGGCGAGGTCTGAGTACTGCGGTGGCGTGACGAAGTACTTTTCCTGGATGGCCGCAGCGTCCAGCCGTGGGATATCGCTGACGCCCTTCCGGGGGTAGAGCACAAAAACGTTGTCCGTGATGAGCTGGAACGCGTCGCGGTCGCCTGTGACCAGGAGTACTTCATAACCGGCTTTTTCCCCCATCGTGGCGAGGGTTGCCAGGATGTCATCCGCCTCGTATCCGGGCATCTTGATGGTCTTGATTCCCCATGCGCCCATGACCTTGTCAATGAGGTCGATCTGGCCGCTCATTTCCCGCGGGGTTTCGTTTCGGCCGCCCTTGTAGTCGCTGTATTCGGCCTTGCGGTGGGTGGTGTCGTCGGAGACGTCGAAGGCGACGGCGATGTGGGTGGGCTTCTGTTCCTTGATCAGGTTGATGAGCATGGACGTGAAGCCGTGAATGGCGTTGGTGTGCTGCCCGTTCGCCGTGGAGAACTTGTCCGCCGGCAGTGCGAAAAAGGCGCGGAACGCCATCGAGTGCCCGTCCAGCACCAGCAGGCGCGGCTGGTCCGTCAGGGGAACCACGGGAGCTTCCGTCGCTGAAACCGATCGGCCGGCGGGCGGCGGAACCGTCACATCCTGCAAGGCAGCGTCAAAGCGCAGGGCAGCGTCGTCCCCGGGGACGGCTGTTTCGGACGGGAAGGGGGCCGGTTTGGTAGTTTCACTCACAGGTGCCAGCCTAGTTCCCATGATGGACAATTTCACGCCGGGCCCCTTCACGGACGAGCTGCGTAGCGCCGGCATACCGGACCACCTCCACGATTGGCTGGGCGAGTTCGGAATCGGAGCGCTGGTGGTGAAAATGGGGATCCGTTTCCTCGAGATGAATCCGGAGCGGACGGTGGCCACCATGCCGGTGGAGGGCAATACGCAGGTGGCAGGCATCCTGCATGGCGGCGCCCATGTGGTCCTGGCTGAAACGCTGGGATCCTTTGCCGCGGGGATGCATGCGGGGGCCGGCCGCCATGCGCTGGGCATCGAGGTCAGCGCCACCCATCACCGTGCCGTTGCCGGCGGAACCGTGACAGGGACGTGCACCGCCATACATCTGGGACGGACCCTCGCAACGCATGAGATCGTGATGACGGATGAAAAAGGGCGCCGGCTGTCCACCGCGCGGATCACGAACCTCCTGCGCGACAACGAGGCTACTAACGAAGGCTGACGGGCGGATCCGGACGGAGTCCGGCGCCGTCAGGCGTCTGCGGCCCCGCCCGTCGGACTAATCGCATACCGAAGTTCCACGATCCCGCGTCCCAGGGTGCGGGAGGCAGTGAGCTCAAGCGGCGGCGTCGGGCCTTCCAGCGGCAGCAGCGGCTTTCCGTTCCCCAGGACCACGGGGATCACCGAGACGATCAGCTCGTCCAGCAGGCCGGCGTCGGCGAACTGTGCGGCGAGGTTGCCACCGCCCACCACCCAGACGTTCCTGCCGGCTGCGGCGTCCTTGAAATCCTGGACAAACTCGCCGACGTCGCCGCGGACGAAGGTGATGTCCGAGCCGGGCGGGGCGGCGTGCTCATGGCGGGTGAAGACATAACAGCGGGTGGAGGGGTAGGGCCAGTTTCCTGGTTCGTGCTTCATCAGCCAGGCGAACGTTTCCCCGCCCATCACGATGCAGCCCACGCCGTCCATGAACGACTCGTAGCTTTCCTTGCCGCCCTCGAAGCCGTCAAACTGCAGAAGCCAGGCCAGGTCATCGTCCGGGGTGGCAATGAAACCGTCGAGGGATGACGCCACAAAGTACTGGATACGGGACATGCTTCCAGCCTAGCTACGGGCACCGGCAGTGCCCAGAGGCGGAACCGGAGGGCTACTTGCTGAAGTAGGGAATGATCAGGTAGAGGCCGTACAGCACGGCAAGGCCGCACAACCCGAAGCACAGGATGGCCAGGGACCGTGTGAGGCGCGGCGAGGACTGCTCCGCATCGCCTGCGATGGCCGTGAGCCTGACGCCAAGTGAGTACAGGACCACCACGGTCACGGCGGCGACCAGGGTTGCGCCGGCCACGGTCAGGAGTTCCAACCACTTCATCGCTGAGTATCCTTCGGCTTGTTCGCGTTGGCCCGGGCCCGGGCGAGTGCTTTCTTCTTGGCGAAGCGGACGGCCTGCCCGGCTTCCTCGACCTCGACGGCGTTCTGGTGGCCCACCCTGGACTTGCGGGAATACAAGAACATGAACAACACGGCAGCGGTTCCGACGACGGCGGCGATCACCACGCCCGCCAGGCCGGTCTTGACCAGCAGCGCGGTGAGCGCACCGACGATGCCGGCAGCAGGGAGGGTGAAGAGCCAACCGAGGGCGATCTTGCCCACCATGTTCCAGCGCACGGTGGTGCCTTTCCGGCCCATTCCGGACCCGATGACCGAGCCGGAAGCCACCTGGGTGGTGGAAAGCGCGAAGCCCAGGTGCGAGGATGCAAGGATGGCGGAGGCTGTGCTCGTCTCGGCTGCGAAGCCCTGGGCGGGCTTGACCTCCGTGAGTCCTGATCCCATGGTGCGGATGATGCGCCAGCCGCCGGCATAGGTTCCGACCGCGATTGCCAAAGCACAGGCGGCAATAACCCACAGCTGCGGACCGGTGCCGGTGGGCTGGCTGCCCGCAGCGATCAGCACAAGGGTAATGATGCCCATGGTCTTCTGTGCGTCGTTAGTGCCGTGGGCCAGTGCCACCAGGCTGGACGTGAAGATCTGCCCGGTACGGAATCCGCCGCGCTTCTGGGTCAGCTTGCTGCCGGTTTCCGGGTCGTGCCGCGCGGTCAGGGCGTAGGCGAGGCGGGTACAGAGATAGGCAACAGCACCGGCGATGACGGGCGCAAAAACGGCCGGCAGGATGACTTTCTGAAGCAGGACCTCAAGATTCACCGAGTTGAAGCCAATGCCTGCGATGGCTGCGCCGATCAGCCCGCCGAACAGGGCGTGGGATGAACTCGACGGGAGCCCCTTCAGCCAGGTGATCATGTTCCAGAGAATGGCGCCCATGAGGCCGGCGAAAATGATGTCAGGAGTGATCTGTACACCGCCCGAACCTTCCCTGATGATACCGCCTGAGACTGTCTTGGCCACCTCCGTCGACAGGAAGGCGCCCACCAGGTTCAGGATGGCGGCAAGGGTCACAGCAGTCTTCGGTTTGATGGCGCCGGTGGCGATGGGCGTAGCCATTGCGTTGGCGGTGTCATGGAAGCCGTTCGTGAAGTCGAAAAATAGTGCCAGTGCGATGACCAGCGCCACCATTAAGGTGATATCCACCTGTTGCCCAATCTGCAGAGTCGACGTTCAGCAGTTTCTTTCCCCGCCTGCCCTGCACAGCATAATTCACCTGTTGTTCGGGTGGAATGACCTGTGGCGGATACAGAACCGGCTTGAAACCTTATCGATCGTACGCGTCCGGGGCATGAGGTCAAAACACCGGCCTTTCCAGGAACGACCGGACCGCGGCGAACTCCCCCGGCGAGATTCCCTGCCGCGGATCGGGTGACACCAGCAGAATCCGCCGGCCCAGGATCCTGGCCCACGCCTGGGCCTCCTGTTCAAACCGGAGCTGGTCGTCGATCCATACCAGGGCGTCCGGACCTGAGCCGGCCACATCGTCCTGGATGGCACGAAGTTTCCACCAGCCTTCTCCCCCAGTTCCGCCGTCGGCCGTCAGGTACGGCCAGTGTCCGGCGTCGAGCCCGATTGCCGGGCACAGATACTCCGGCGCCAGGTCCTCCCAGCTGGTAACCCACACACACCGCAGCCCCGCCACTCCGGCAAGGCCGTTCAGCCCGTCGACCAGCTCCTGCGCGTAGGCCACGGGCAGGAGACCGGCGTTGGCGAACTGCCATTCCGAGCCCCACCCGCTGACCCCTGCCGGACCGAACGGACAGATGACGCCGTCCACGTCCAGGTAGAGGGAAACCCGAGCCACCGCCGCTGCTCCCCGCCGGTCAGCGCTGCGGGAAGTCAGAGGAACGGCCGGGATCCAGCATCGGCGCGACCTTTTCCTCGAGGGCGGCCACTGTGGCGTCCGGAAGGACGATGAGGCCATCTAGTTCCCGGCGGGCCCGCTTGTAGGCGGCCTGGCGCTCCGCCGGCGTGGCGGCTTCATTCTCGGCGAGCCGCAGCAGCTTCCGGGCAGTGGCCAGCCGTTCACGCTCCGGCCCGGAGAAGTTGGAGTCCCTGATCCGCCGCGCTTCCTGCTCGGCAATGGAGAAGGCGACTTCAAAGCTGTTGACTGCTGCCCGGTAGGCCTCGAGCCTCGAGGGGACAGTCAGGTCCCTGGCAGCGGCAGGCCTGAGTCCGTCCGCCTCCCGTTTGGCCCGCAGGAAGGCAACAGTGAGCGGCTCACGCACATCGGTCATGAGCGGAAAGTCAATCAGCTTGCCGATGTCCAGTTCATAGTCCAGCCAGCGGCGGTTCACGGAATCGTGTGATGCCATCAGTGACTCCACTTCGGCAAGAGCCACCTGTTCGGCCTGCACCGCCTGGTTGCGGAGCCGATAGATTTCGAGCCTTCGCTGGTGCCGGCGTTCCGTGGACCGTTGCCAGGAACGCGCCCAGCCGCCCATCACACCGCTGAGGGGGAAGATCAGCCACCAGAAGTGGGAGAGGAAATCGAAGAGGTGGTCCACGCTTCCATCGTCGCACCGCGTGCACCCCGCCTCAAGGACCGCAGGTGCGCGTCCGGTTCAGGCGGACAGGACCACGGTCCGCGCGTTGTCCTTGTCCGCCGGAGCCCCCGGCTGGTCCCGGCCGTACAGCCAGTCGTTGTACTGGAAGTCCCCGTCCTTCCGGCTCTTGAAGAGCAGGTTCCGCAGAGTCCGTGACAGCCCGGAGACGTGCCAGGACTCGCCCCAGATCCGGGCTGTCCGCTGGACCCTGGAGGTGCGGGCGGCGCGCATCGTGTTGAAGTCCCTGATGGCCTGGTCCCATGCGGCGGCGTGCACACCCTCATCCGTAAAGACGGTTCCCAAGGAGACATCCTGGAGCACCGCGGCATCTTCGAGCGCCTGGCAGGCGCCCTGCGCCAGGTACTGCAGCATGGGGTGGGCGGCGTCGCCCATCAGGACCAGCCGGCCTGCCACCCAGTTTTCGATCGGGTCGCGGTCGTACATGGGCCAGCGGATCCCCGTGGCCAGGTTCTTGAGCGCCTCCCGTACGGCGGGGACGCAGTCAGCGTAGGCCGCCTCGAGTTCGTCCACGCCCCCGTACTGTTCCTCGCCCCGTTCGAAAGACGCGGATTTGAAGACGGCCACGGTGTTCAGCAGCTCACCCTTGCGCAGGGGATACTGCACCAGGTGGCAGTCCGGGCCGAGGTAGACGATGACGTCCTCCAGATCTGCCGGTGGAGTGTCCGCAGTGACGGGGACGGTTCCGCGGTAGGCAACGTACGACGACGGGACCGGGCTGTCCTGCGCAACACCGGACCGGAGGGTGGACTTGAGTCCGTCGGCGCCGATCACGACGTCGGCTTCGTAGTCCTCACCGGCTGCAGTGTGCGCGATCCCCCTGCCGCCGATGGTTTCGACGCTTTCCACCATGACGTCGTTGACGAGGCGGACACCGGCGGCCTGGCAGGCTTCGAGCAGTATCCGGTGCAGGTCACTGCGGTGAATGACCACATAGGGAGCCCCGTAGCGTGCCTCGAAGTCGCTGCCGAGCGTCTGGCGGGTGAGCTCCTCCCCGGTCACCGCATCGCGGAACACGAGGTGCTTGGGCCGGACGCCGATCTCCAGTGCCTTCCCGAGCAGGCCCCAGCGCTTGAGGACCCGCGAGGCGTTCGGAGCCATCTGCAAACCGGCACCCACCTCGCCGAATTCCGGGGCGCGCTCAACCAGCGTCACCTGCGCGCCGTTCTCCCGCAGTGCAAGGGCGCCGGCCAGGCCGGCCATCCCCCCGCCGATAACAAGGACATCCGTGGACTGTTTCCGGTCAGACATTGCTGGCTCCTAGTGAGATTCGGGTAGTGGATTTGATCTTCATGCCGATGGCTCCGAGCAGAACAGCGGCGATGCCCGCTGCACCGGCGAATGCCAGGAAGTTCGAATTGACGCCCAGGCCGGCCGCGAGCAGCAGGCCTCCCACCTGCGGGGCAGCCACGGCGCCGATGCGGCCCACGCCGAGGGCCCAGCCGAGGGCCGTTCCGCGGAGATAGGCGGGGTAATGACTGGCTACGGCGGCAATGATGAGGCACTGGGTGCCATGCGTTCCCACCCCGGCCAGAACGAGCATGAGGTAGACGACGGCGACCGGAGGGCCAGTGACCAGCACCACCAGGGCGCCGGCGGCTACGGCGGCTGCCGCAATCGCCGTCGGTATGGGCCCGAAGCGGGTCCCTGCCCAGGCCGTGATGACCGAGCCTGCCACCGCACCAAGGTTGAGGGCCAGGGCGAAGGTCAGGGCTGAGCCGAGGTTGTAGCCGGCCAGCTGCATCAGGTTCGGCAGCCAGGTGCCCAGCCCGTACCACGCGAAGAGCGTCACCAGGGTGGCGATGGCGTACAGCAGGCTCATGCCGAGGAAGGGTGCCCGGAGCAGCGAGCCGAAACCCGCACGTTCCCTTTCCAGGACCGGCCCGGGTTCTTTCCCTTGCCTGGCCGGGGCCAGTGTCTCGGGCAGGAAGCGAAGGCCCAGCGGTATCACCACCAGCAGGGCAACCACAGCCACGAGGAACATGACGGGCCAGCCGAACGCCGGAATGAGTGGAATAGCGGCCAGGGCGGCAATGGATCCACCAATGGGCACGCCGGACATCATGAGGGTGGCAACGGTGGACCGCCACTTAGCAGGGACAAGCTCCGCCACGAGGGCGTTGGCAGAAGGGACCAATCCGCCCAGGCCGATCCCGGCGAGGAGCCGGAGGCTGCCGAACACTATGGCGTTCGGGGCGAAGGAGCAAAGGATGGTGAAGACCGAGAACACGATAGCGCAGCCGAGGATGGTCCGTCGGCGTCCCCAGGTATCGGACATCCTGCCGGCGAAGATGGCTCCCAGCATCATTCCCACGAATGCCATGGAACCGACGGTGCCCGCGGTAGCCTTCGTCAGCCCCCAGCCTGTGTCGTTGACCAGAGAGGACTGCACGGTGCCATAGACAATGAGGTCATAGCCGTCGAAGACGACCAGCAGCCAGCAGACCAGAACCGCCATGGCGGACTGCCTGGAGAACCGGGACGCCGGCCCGCCCGGACGTGTTGATGCGTGGATTGGCCGCTCCGGCGCTGCAGCGGAAAGTAAGGGATTCATCCCCTTACTGTCGGGGATGCCCGCAGGGACGGCCTATAGAATTCTGGTATGCAGAATCTTCCGATCAACAGGAAGCCCACATACTCCATTGAGGCAGTGGACAACGCCTTGCTGCTGCTCCAGTTGCTGCGCGACGGCGGGAGCCTGCGGCTTAAGGACGCGGCCCGGGAACTTGGCGTGGCCCCCTCCACCGCGCACAGGCTCCTGGCCATGCTGGTGTACAGGGGCTTTGCTGTCCAGGACGAATCCCGGCGGTACGTGCCCGGGCCGGCGATGGGTGCGGGACCCGCCGGCGTCCCTTGGAGCCGGCTGCTGCGGGACCTGGCGCGGCCGCATATGGAACTGTTGTGCTCCCGGGTCAACGAAACCGTCAACCTGATGATCCGGGTGGGGACCAAGGTACGGTTCCTGGATACCGTGGAAAGCACCAACGTGCTCCGGGTGGGCGACCGCCAGGGAACGGTGCTGCCGGCCAACAAGGCGTCCGGAGGCAAGGCGATGCTCGCAGAACTTGAGCCTGCCATGATCGAGCAGCTGTTCCGCAGCCATAACGCGGAGATTGGCGGGGACAGCATTCCCGACGCCGAGTATGCCGCCTTACTGCGCGAACTTGAGACGATCCGCGGCAACGGCTTCGCCGCCAACTTCGAAGGAACCGAGGAGGGAATCAGCGCGCTTGGCGTGGCGCTGCACAACCGGAAGGGCGAGGTTGTGGGAGCGCTCAGTGTCGCCACGCCTGTCGCCAGATTTCGGCGCCTGTTCGAGTCCGGGCTGGTGGGAGTTCTGCTGGAGGCGCGGCGCCAGCTGGAGATAGACATAGCGGCCAACCCCGCCACCCCGGACTGACCGCGGCTTCTGACAGAGGGTACAAAGTTCTGCCTGACAGAATTTTATGGGGTTCCCGTACCGCAATCCCTATGGTCGGTGTATATCCAAACACCAATCGTGCTTCATCGAGGAGGCCCCCTGTGTCAATCAGCGCCGGGAACATCACCCACGCTTCTGTTGCCGCCCAGCATGCTCCGGAGCCGACTGCGGAGGAGGCCGCGGCGCTGGAGCAGCTGTACCGGGATTTCGAACGCGGGAACCTGATCCCGTTGTGGACGGAGATCGCTGACCTCATGCCGATGGTCCCCTCCCCCAAGGCGGTACCGCATGTGTGGCGCTGGAAGGACCTCTATCCGCTGGCCGCCCGCGCCGGTGACCTCGTGCCCGTGGGCAGGGGCGGCGAGCGCCGCGCGATAGCGCTCGCGAACCCCGGCCTGGGAAACACCCCGTATGCAACGCCGACCCTGTGGGCAGCCATACAATACCTGGGCGCCCACGAGACCGCCCCCGAGCACCGGCACTCGCAGAACGCCTTCCGGTTCGTCGTGGAGGGTGAAGGCGTCTGGACCGTGGTGAACGGGGATCCGGTGGCGATGCGGCGCGGGGACTTCCTGTTGACACCGGGCTGGAATTTCCACGGCCACCACAATGACACCGACCAGCCGATGGCGTGGATCGACGGTTTGGACATCCCGTTCGTGCACTACGCCGACGCCGGGTTTTTTGAGTTCGGCACCGAACGCGTCACCGACGAAGCCACCCCGGACATCTCCCGCTCCGAACGGCTGTGGGCGCACCCCGGCCTGCGTCCCCTGTCCGGCCTGGATGATACCACCAACTCCCCCATCGCCGCGTACCGGTGGGAACACACCGACGCCGCGCTGCGTGAACAGCTGCTGCTGGAGGACGAAGGGCATCCGGCCACAGTGTCCCAGGGACACGCCGCCGTCCGCTACTCCAACCCCACGACCGGCGGGGACGTGATGCCCACCATCCGCGCCGAGTTCCACCGCCTCCGCGCCGGGGCCACCACCGAACCCGTCCGCGAGGTGGGTTCCAGCGTGTGGCAGGTCTTCGAAGGCACAGGCGCAGTGGTCCTCAACGGCGAAACCCGGCAGCTGGCCAAGGGGGACCTGTTCGTTGTCCCGTCCTGGCAGGAATGGTCGCTGCAGGCCGACACCAAACCGGGATCATGGACCGAATTCGATCTGTTCCGCTTCAGCGACGCCCCCATTTTCGAACGGCTGAATTTCAACCGCACCTACACCGAAGGACGCAAGAACGCATGAGACTCCTTACCCTCCGCACCGACAACGGCACCGGAACCGCTACCACCGTGGCCGTGCGCCAGGACGGCAGCACCCTCACCGAGATAGAGGGGTTCTCTGACGTGGGCGCCCTCCTGCAGGACCCGGAGTGGCTGGCAAAGGCAGAGGCCGCCAACGGCGCAACGCACGCGCTCGACGGCGCCGATCTCGCCGCCGTCGTGCCCTTCCCGGGGAAGATCATCTGCGTGGGCCACAACTACCGCAACCACATCAAGGAAATGGGCCGGGAAATCCCGGACTACCCCACCCTGTTCGCCAAGTACCAGGAATCCCTGATCGGTCCCAACGATGACCTGGCGCTGCCGCAGGAATCCGACACCGTGGACTGGGAAGCCGAACTCGCCGTCGTCATCGGCAAGCAGGGGCGCCGGATCACCGAAGCCGACGCCGCGGACCACATCGCCGGGTACGCCGTGCTGAACGACGTCAGCATGCGCGACTACCAGTTCCGTACCGTCCAGTGGCTCCAGGGCAAGACCTGGGAGAAGTCAACGCCGTTCGGCCCTGCCCTGGTGACCGGGGACGAATTCTCTCCCGGCCCCCTGATGACCTCCGCAGTGGACGGCGAGATCCAGCAGCAGACGCCCACTGCCGACCTCGTCTTCACGCCCGAGTTCCTGGTCTCTTACATTTCCACCATCATCACCCTCAACCCCGGCGACGTGATCGCCACCGGCACGCCCGGCGGCGTGGGTCATGCGCAGGATCCCAAGCGCTACCTGCAGGAAGGCCAGGTGCTGGTCACCACTATTGAGGGCCTGGGCCAGCTGACCAACCGCGTGGTCAAGGAAGCCTGATGGCCGAACGCCGGGACCTGACGACGGACCCGCTGCTGCTGGAGGCGCTGCTGCAGGCCCGGCGGGGTACCGCGTTCTTCGCCCGCAAGCTCAACGAGCTCGCCGACGGTGAACTTGACGGCGCCTCACTGCTGCCGGGCTGGACCCGCCGCCATGTGGTGGCGCATGTGGGCTATAACGCCCGCGCCATCGCCCGGCTTATCGAATGGGCCGGCACGGGAATCGAAACACCCATGTACGCTTCCCCCAAGGCCCGCAACCATGAGATTGAGTTCGGCTCCACGCTGTCCCCCATCGCGCTGCGGAACCTCTTTGACCACTCGGCGGTGCACCTGAACGTCGAATGGCGGGACCTGCCCGCCGACGCCTGGCACCACAAGGTCAAGACCGCCCAGGGCCGGGTGGTTCCGGCTGAGGAGACCGTCTGGATGCGCACCCGCGAAGTCTGGGTCCACTCCGTGGACCTGGACAACGGGGCCTCCTTCGCCGACATCCCCGTCCCGGTACTCACGCGGCTGCTCAAGGACATCACCACGGCCTGGGCCTCCCGCGGGACCGACGCCGGTTTGCTGGTCCGGGTATCAGATCAGCCCGTCACAGGTCAGGAGACCGGGGAGGAGTCTGGCGGCTCCCGTGCCGGTGGACAGGTGACTGTCTCGGGCCCTCTCGCCGGCGTCGTCCGATGGGCAACGGGAAGGGGCACCTCAGGCGTCACTGCCACGGAGGGCGGTGTCCCGCTGGACGAGGTTCTGGCAGCGCCGAAGTGGATATGAACACACAAGGCATGCGCAGCTGACACCGCGAGGGCCCGCCCTCCGGAAGGGGTCGCTAGGATCCCGCGGCTGCCTGCCCGCTGTTGACGTTGACCAGCCACGCGACGCCGTACCTGTCGGTGCACATACCGAAGATGTCGCCCCAGGGTGCCTGTTCCATCGGAACGGTGACGGTGCCGCCGTCGCCGGCCAGCTTGTCCCAGTAGCCGCGCAGTTCAGCCTCATCATCGCCGCTGAGGGAGACCGAGAACGTGTTGCCCGGCGTGTAGTCCATGGAGTTGGGGGTGTCCGCGCCCATCAGGACCATGCCCTGCGGCGTCGTCAGCATGGCGTGCATGATCTTGTCCGTCTCGGCGGGGTCCTCGCTGGCCTGGAACTCACCAAAGGTGCTCAGCGCCAGTTCTCCGCCGAACACCGTCTGGTAGAAGGTCATCGCGTCCCGGGCGTTGTCACGGAAGCCAAGGTAGGGATTGAGGGTCGTGGGCATGGCCGGTTCTCCTAGTGATGTGGAACGGACGGGGAAGGAACAGTCAACATACTGCCGCAAACATACCCCCGTTGGTAGGGGTAAACGGCCCCGATAAGTCAGCCTCGGGGCCCTGGCGTGCGCTATCCTCCCGCGCGCCGTAGGCTCGTGGGCATGGCCAGATACTTTGACGTTCACCCTGAGGACCCCCAGCCCCGCGCCATCACGCAGGCCGTCCGGATGGTGCTCGACGGCGGGCTCATCGCCTACCCCACGGACTCCTGCTACGCGCTCGGGGCCCAGCTGGGCAACAAGGACGCGCTGGACCGGATCCGTACCATCCGCAAACTGGACAGCAAACACCACTTCACCCTGGTCTGCAAGGACTTCGCCCAGCTGGGGCAGTTCGTGAACATCGGCAATGACGTGTTCCGCAGCATCAAGGCGGTAACCCCCGGCAGCTACACCTTCATCCTGCCGGCCACCAAGGACGTTCCGCGCCGGCTCCTGCACCCGAAGAAGAAAACAGTGGGTGTGCGCATTCCGGACAACCGTGTGGTGCAGGCGCTGCTGGCCGAGCTGGGCGAGCCGCTGCTCTCCAGTACCCTCCTGCTTCCCGATGAGGAGGCTCCGCTGACCCAGGGGTGGGAGATCAAGGAGCGGCTGGAGTACGAGGTGGACGCCGTGATCGATTCCGGAGATTGCGGGGCCGAGCCCACCACTGTTGTTGATTTCTCGAGCGGCGTGGCCGAGGTGGTGCGGCGGGGCACGGGTGACCCGTCCCGCTTCGAATAGCCCTGGCTAGTCCTGCTTGCGTGCCCGGCTGGGCTGCACCCGCGGCGGCTCGCCCGGCATCTTCGGATAGTCCGGCGGGAAGGGCATTTCACCGAGGCCGTTCGCCAGGTCCCGCTCCCACCATTCCAGCAGGGTGTCAATGGTTCCGGGGTGTGCGTTCATGTCAGCCCAGGGGTCCCCTGTCGTTTTGAGGCGTTCGGGCACGGTGAGGATGGTGAAGTTCTTGGGGTCGGCGCTGCCCAGTTCGTCCCAGGTGATGGGGCAGGAGACGGGCGCATGGGGCAAGGCCCGGGGGCTGTAGGCCCCGGCGATGGTCCGGTCACGGTTGGCCTGGTTGAAGTCCACGAACACCCGCCGGCCGCGTTCTTCCTTCCACCACGCCGTGGTGACCTTGTCCGGCATCCGCCGTTCGAGCTCCCTCGCAGCGGCGATCACGGCGTGGCGGACGTCCAGGAATTCGCGCGTCGGTTCAACCGGCGCATAGACGTGAAGTCCGCGGTTTCCCGACGTCTTGATGAAGCAGTCCAGCCCCGCCTCCGCCAGTACCTCTTTCAGCGCCACCGCGGCGGGGACCGCATCATCGAAATCCGTCCCGGGTTGCGGGTCCAGGTCGATGCGCAACTGATCGGGATTATCCGTGTTTTCTGCCCGTGAAGGCCATGGATGGAACACGACGGTGTTCATCTGGACAGCCCAGATGGCGGCAGCAGGCTCGTCCAGGACCAGCTGCGGGTGCGAGCGGGCACTCGGATAGATCACCTTCACCGACCTGATGAAGTCCGGCGCTCCCTTGGGCGGGTTCTTGGAGAAGAACATCTCGCCGTCGATGCTGTCCGAGTACCTCTGCAAGGAGACGGGCCTGTCGCCGTTCGCAGTGATGAAGGCTGCCCCGACGTCGGCAATGTACTTGGCGAGGTCCAGCTTGGTCAGCCCCAGCTCCGGCCACATCACCCGGCCGGGACTCGAAATGCGCATCTCGCGCTCGCCGTGGGGGCCTTGGACAGTGAGGGTGGTATGTTCGCTCGCCATGGTGACAACCTACCCCGCCCCGCCCGCCGCGTCAGTACCTGCGCGGCCTGACTCCTGGCAGGCAATCCGCATCGGGCGATCCGGCATGATTAACTCATGACCGTTACCGAATCCCCCGTCACCATCACAGTCGGCGACGTCGAGGTCTCCGCGGCTTATGGCCGCCCGCACAAGCCTTTTGCGACGCTTGTGGTTGCGCACGGGGCCGGTGCGGGCATGGAACATCCTTTCCTCAGCGGCTTTACCCGCGCCCTTAACCACGACGGCGTTGCCACGTTGCGCTTCAACTTTCCCTACCGAGAGGCAGGCAGGAAGTTCCCGGACCGGCCGCCGGCCGCCATCGCCGCCTGGCGGGCCGCGCTGGACGCCGCCTTACGGCAGGGTGACAGTCACGGCGACAAGGGTCCTGTCTGGGCGGCCGGCAAATCCTTCGGCGGGCGCATGGCGTCCATGGCCGTGGCGGAAGGGATGCCCGCCAAGGGGCTGGTGTACCTCGGGTATCCGTTGCACCCGCCGGGAAAGCCGGACAAACTCCGGGATGAGCACCTGTACGGGCTGACGCTTCCCATGCTGTTCCTGCAGGGAACACGCGACACCTTTGCCACCCCGGAGCTGCTGGAGGGCGTGGCCTCCCGGATCGGTCAGTCCGCCGTGCTGGAATGGGTCGACGGCGGTGACCATTCCTTCGCCGTCGCGGGCAGGAAACGCAGTGCCGAAGAGATCGGTGCCTCGCTGGCTTCGCCGGTGGCGCGTTTCATGCGCACCCACAGCTGACCGGGATCATGCGTTCGCGGCACCTGCGCTCGCAGGCACCGGCTCATGGCGCAGGTAGCTGCGCCGGAAGCGCCCGGTTCCGGCGGTGAGGGCACGCAACTGCACGGCGTAACGCAGCAGTTCGCCGTCGGGCACCTCGGCGATGACCTCCGTGCGTTCCCCGCCTGCCGACGTCGTTCCTGTCACCCGCCCGCGGCGGGACGACAGATCACTCATCACCGGGCCGACGTACTCGTCAGGAGTGGTGATGGTGACTGACGAGACGGGTTCCAGCAGCTGGATGCGGCCGGCGGCGGCCGCCTCGCGCAATGCCAGCGCACCGGCCGCCTGGAAGGCAGCGTCTGAGGAGTCGACGCTGTGAGCCTTGCCGCCGACCAGTGTCACCCTGATGTCCACTACCGGGAATCCTGCCGAGACGCCTTTCTGCATCTGGGCGCGGACCCCTTTCTCGACCGAGGGAATGTAGTTCCCGGGCACCACCCCGCCGACCGTCTTGTCGATGAACTCGAACCCTGCGCCGCGCTCCAGTGGTTCGACTTCGATATCGCAGATCGCGTACTGGCCATGGCCCCCGGATTGCTTGACGTGCCGTCCGTGGCCGGCCGCCGGAGCTGCGAAGGTTTCCCGCAGCGGCGTGACCACCGGAACAATGTCCAGCTTCACCCCCTGGTCCCGCAGCCGGTCCAGCACCACGTCGCCATGGGCCTCGCCCATGCACCACAGAATCAGCTGGTGCGTTTCCGAATTACGCTCCACCCGCAGCGTCGGATCTCCGGCCGCCACCTTCCCCAGACTCTTCGCCAGGGCATCTTCGTCGCTGCGCGAGGCCGCTTCCACTGCTACCGGCATCAGCGGTTCGGGCATGTCCCAGGACTTCACCAGCAGCGGGTTATCCTTGGCCGAAACGGTGTCGCCTGTCTCGGCGTTGGCCAGCTTGGCAATCGCACACATGTCCCCGGCGATGCAGTACGGCACGGGCCGGAGGCTGGCACCGACCGGCGAGTAGAGGTGCGTGACCCGTTCGTCGCTGTCATGGTCCTCGTGGCCCCGCTCGGACAGCCCGCGGCCGCCGACGTGCACGGCCGAGTCCTCCCGCAATGTGCCGGAAAAGATGCGCACCAGGCAAATCCTGCCCAGGAACGGGTCGATGGTTGTGCGTACCACTTCGCCGGCCAGCGGTCCGTCGGGGTCACACGTGAGGGGGCCGACGGGGGCGCCGGCGAGGTCTGTGACGGCCGGCAGGCCACACTCCGCCGGCGACGGGAAAGCGCGGGTCAGCACCTCCAGCAGTTCCGTTATTCCGAGCCCGGTTTCAGCCGCCGTGGCGAGGACGGGAAAGAAGGACCCGCGGGCCACTGCGGTTTCCAGGTCATTGGCCAGGGTATCGACATCGATGGGTTCGCCTCCGAGGTACCTGTCCATCAGCGTCTCGTCTTCGCTTTCCGAGATGATCCCTTCGATGAGCGTTCCGCGTTCCCCTTCTGATGCTGACAGTTCCTCGGCGTCGGCGTCCCGTACGGCCGGAACGGGATTTCCGGCGCTGTAGTCAGACACCTTCCCGGACAGCAGCCCGAGCAGACCGGTGATTGCCGCCCCCGTGCGCACGGGAAGATAGGCGGGTATAACGGAATCTCCGAAGGCCCGCTGGCACGCGGCGACTGTCGCTTCAAAATTCGCCCGCGGATGATCGAGCCGGCTGATCACCACCGCCCTCGGCACACCCACCTGGTCGCATTCGGCCCACAGTGCTGTTGTTGCCGCATCGATCTCGTCCAGGGCGGACACGACAAAGAGCGCCGCATCAGCCGCCCGCAGCCCGGCACGGAGCTCGCCGGTGAAGTCCCCATAGCCCGGCGTGTCCAGGAGGTTGACCTTGATTCCTTCGAAGACCAGCGGGGCCAGCGACAGGACCACAGAGCGCTGCTGGTGGATTTCGGAGGGTTCAGCGTCGCTCACCGTACTGCCGTCCACAATCGTGCCCATCCGGGAGATGACACCGGTGGCGGCCAGCAGGGCCTCAAGCAGCATGGTCTTTCCGGCGCCCGAGTGGCCGACGAGCGCGACGTTGCGGATCTTCTCCGGGGCATCCGCCTGGGCTCCTGATGAGGCATCGGTCCGCCGGAGATCCGAAGTGCCGCGGCCCGGGGCCCTGCCCCGGGCATTTGTGCCTTTCATGGACATGGCCATCTCCCGGTGTGCTAGTCGTCAGCCGCCATGCGGCCTTTTGGTAAGACGATTCGACACCCTGAAGCGACTGACAGCAAGAGGCAGGGCCATGCCATCTGGGAACCCGACCCGGGCTTGGGCGGTCGGGGTTCAGGCCGCCCGGTTCCGTCTACGCGGCGTCCTCGTGCCACCAGCCTTCCCAGGCGCTGGAGGTGAGCTCCCCGGAGGGGAACCCGGCCTTGCCGGTCCCGCCGATGTAGGAGTGGTTGTCGTCGTGTCGGCGGGCGTCAAGCAAGAGGTTAAGGGTGTTCAGTAACAACATCTTTGCGTCCTTCCAGATCATGTGTGGACCTCGTTGTCCATGTGCTCAAGAGCCTAGCGGGGGGATGTTTCAGCACATCGACGCCACGTTTCATCCGTGTATCGGAGTTCTCACGCGGCTTGGGAACCGATGCGGGTTTCCCCTGCCTGGAGTCATTTCCGCCGGGCGGTCCGTGCGGTTGGCTGCGCGGTCCACGGATCCTCGGGCCAGGGGTGCCTGGGATAGCGGCCCCTCATTTCGGCGCGGACCTGGGTGTAGGGCCCGGACCAGAAGGACGCGAGATCGTCCGTGACGGCCAGGGGACGCCGCGCCGGCGAGAGGAGGTGGAACAGTACCGGCACCCTTCCGTCGACCAGACGCGGCGTCCCGGTCCAGCCGAAGCATTCCTGAAGCTTGACCGCCACCACCGGCCGGCTGCCGGGGTCCCCTGCCTGGTCTGACACATCGGGATAATCGATTTTCACCTTCGAACCGCTGGGCACCTCCAGCCATTCGGGTGCCAGTTCACCAGCCTGGCCGCCGCGGGCCATGGCAGCAGCCGCCGCAGCGGTTCGGTGAGGTCGATTGCACTGGTGGCGGCACCGCCGGCCAGTGCTTCCAGCTCCGGCCGGAGCCAGGTGTCCAGCCGGGCCAGCAGTGCCGGCTCGGAAACGTCGGGCCAGGGGTCACCGAGTTCCCGCCGCAGCAGGGCGAGGCGGCGGCGCAGGTTTTCCGCCGCCGTCGACCATCCGATGGTGTCGAGCCCTTCACTTTCCAGCGCCCGGGCCACCGCGGCGCGTCCCTCCTCGACTGACGGCCGTACCGGCGTGGATCCAAGCGGGATGGCGCCCAGCCGGCGTTCACGCCGGGCCGTGACCCTGCCCTGGCTGAAGCGTGCTTCCAGGGTGTCAGTCAGGAGATGCCGGGCGGCCGCCTCGGCGGTGTCCGAGGATATCGGGGCGGCGCCGCGGATGACGGCGCCGGTCCCGGCGGCGTCGCGCCCCTGGGCCCGCGAGACCTCGGCCACGGCAAGCCACTCGTGTCCCGACAGGCCGCTTCCGGCCGGCAGGCCTGCCCGCGTGCCGGAGGACAGGAGATACCGCTCCGGCCCTTCGCCGGCAACACGCCTCGCGACGCGGTCCGGGAATGCGAGGGCGACGACGGCGCCAACCGCCTCTGCCCCAGGCACCGGCACCGCAAACAGGGATCGTCCCATGCGGCTACCCTCCTGGCGTGCAATATCCTCCATCCGCCTGACGTCCTCGGACCATCTCCGGGCTGCCGGGCCGGTTCCGTTACGCAGAGTTTTGATAAGACTGACGAGGTCCGCGCCGGTGGCACGCTGGTCGCCTGAGACCGCGGCAACGGTTTCCGCCGCTGTCCGGTGGCCGACTGCTCCGCCGCCGTCCAGGAGGGCACGGGCCAGCCGCGGGTCCGCCGGGATACCGGCAAGGATCCTGCCAAACGCCGTGGCGAAGCCGTCCGGACCCACCGCGCCCAGTTCCCTCAACAGCTCGGCTGCCTCCTCCATGGCAGGCCCCGGCGGCGAGTCAGGAAAAGTCAGCCCCTGGCCTCCGGGTGATCCCCAGCAGGCCAGGATGAGGGCTGCTGCCGTCAGGTCCGCCACCATGATCTCCGGCGTCACATGGGCCGGCGCCGCGGCGTAACTCCTTTGGTCGTAGCAGCGGACCACCTTCCCGGGTCCCTGGCGCGCAGCCCGGCCGGCCCTCTGCTCCGCCGACGCCCGGGAGCACGACACCGTCACCAGCCCCGACATGCCGCGGCTGGCATCCCGGCGCGGTTCCCGGGTCAGGCCTGAATCGATCACCAGCCGGACGCCGGGCACGGTGAGCGAGGATTCGGCGAGGTCGGTGGAGACAATGATGCGCGGGCGGTCTCCCGGTCCGCGCCCGGACACGGCACGGTCCTGTTCCGCCGGGCCGGCTTGGCCGTGAAGCTCCAGCACCTCCGTGCCGGGGCCGGCGCGCCCCCGCACGCGGGCGGCAACGAGTGTGACCTCCCGCGCGCCGGGGACGAACACCAGCGAGTCAGTTCCTGCCGTGGACTGCGAATGGGCAGCTGCGGCAGTATCCGCCACATGGTCCAGGAATCCGCGGGTCACACCCCGGCCATCCAGCCGTGGGACAGGCGCAGGCGACCATTCGACGTCCAGGGGGTGCAGTGCGGACGGACTGTCGACGACGGGAGCCGGCCCGACGCCGTCGTGGTCCCCGATCAGGGCGGCGAAGCGGGGCGCATCCACCGTGGCGGACATCGCCACCAGGGTGAGGTCGCCGCGTAGCTGGCGGACTTCGGCGAGCATGCCCAGGAGCAGGTCTGTCTCCAGGCCGCGTTCATGGACTTCATCAAGGATGACGGCACCCGCTGCCTCAAGCCCGGGATCGGCCAGCAGGCGGCGCAGCAGGATCCCCGGGGTGACGAACTCCACCAGGGTAGCTGGACCGGCCCTACGTTCCCCGCGGACTGTATAACCGACGCGGTCCCCGAGCCTGCTGCCGTCAAGGTCGGCCAGGCGCCGTGCCGCCGCACGAACGGCAACCCGTCGCGGCTGCGTGACCACAACCCCCTTGCCCACCAGCTTGCTCCGGGCAGCCACGTTGGCCAGCAGCCGGTTGGCCAGCAACGGCGGAACCAGCGTGGTCTTGCCCGTCCCGGGAGGAGCCTGCACCACGGCGGTGGCCGCAAGGCCTCCGGCAGCAAGCGCTGCCTCCAGGCCGGCCAGCGAGTCCGCAAAGGCGAGGCCAGCGCCGATGGCACCAAGATCGAAGGTTCCGTTCAAGGGGCTCCACCCTGGTTGGTTATTGGGACGACTCGGGTATCGGGACGACGAGGTATTGGGACGACACCACGCGTCCATTCTGCCCGCAAAAATGGCCAACCTATCCAGGCGATCCGCCAGGATAGGTAAGACTGGAGGTCACCGAACTAGAGAGCGTAGCCAACCATGATCAACCTCCGCCAGGATTCCCAGGGCTTCATCCGCATGAACAGGCATTTTCCGGCTGGCGCCGCCGTGTCCGTTACCTTCACCGACGGGACCCGGGAGGTGTTTACCGGGAAGCGCCTGAACGAGGTCTACGACGAAGCCCTGGCCGTGTACCGGGCACAGAACCAGCTCGACGCCAAGGGCTTTTCCCGCGGACCGCGGAAGAAGGTCCACCCCGGGATCGAATTCGTGGCGATCCGTCCCGGGATGGCCGGGTAGGCCAGCAGAGCCCCAATCAGACAGTTGGTCCTGGCTCGGCCAGCGGGTATTCGCGCTGGATCTCGGCAACCTTCGGGTCGTTCTCGTCAGCCCCGTAATCGGAGCGGCGGGTGATGTCCATCCCCTCCGGGAGCTTCATCGCACGGAAGACCGCAGTCAGGACGGCGGCGACGATCAGGTTTATGGCAAAGGCGACGACTGCGATGTAAACCTGCACGTCGGTGCCGGGGATGGCAGCAATGGAACCGCCGAAGTTCGCCTTCGTCACCGGGTTGACCACGTTGTAGGCGGCGATGGTCCCGTAGAGGATCCCGGCGGCCCAGCCGGCGAAAAGCGCCCACCTGTGGAACCAGCGGGTGTACAGTCCTGCCACGATCGCGGGGAAGGTCTGCAGGATCCAGATGCCGCCGAGGAGCTGCATGTTGATGGCCGCCGACTGGTCCATCGCAATCACGAAAATCAGGGCGCCGAATTTCACCACGAGCGAGGCGATCTTGGAGACGCTGGCTTCCTCCTTGGGGGTCGCCTCAGGCTTGATGAAGTCCCGGTAGATGTTACGGGTGAACAGGTTCGCGGCCGCGATCGACATGATTGCGGCCGGGACCAGGGCGCCGATGGCAATGGCGGCCAGGGCGATCCCGGCGAACCAGGCGGGGAAATGGTCCAGGAACAGCTGCGGCACTACCAGTTGCGGGTTGACGGCCCCGTTCAGGTCGATGGGCTTGGTGCCGGCGTAGATGGCCACGTAGCCCAGCAGCGCCAGGAACCCGAGCATCAGGGAGTACAGCGGGAGCACCGCGGCGTTCTTTCGGATCGTGTTCCTGCTCTTGGTCGCCAGCACGCCGGTGATCGAGTGCGGGTACATGAACAGCGCCAGGGCAGAGCCGAGTGCCAGTGTCCAGTAGGCCGAGTAGCTGGCCGCGCCCGGAATGAAGACACCCGCGGGCCTGCCCGTCGCCGGGTTGACGGTGCCCAGTTTTGTCTGCGCAGCGCCGAAGATATTGTCCCAGCCGCCGAACTTGATCGGCAGGTAGATCACAGCAACGATCACTGCCAGATAGATCAGCAGGTCCTTCACGACGGCGATCAGGGCCGGAGCCCGAAGACCGGAGGTGTAGGTGTAGGCGGCCAGGACAACAAACGCGATGATCAGTGGCAGGTCCGTCAGCAGCACATTTTCAGCGCTGCCCAAGCCAAGCACCGTGAGCACAGCCTTGATGCCGACAAGCTGCAGGGCGATGTATGGCATGGTCGCCACGATGCCCGTCACGGCGACTGCCAGTGACAGCGTCCTGCTGCCGTACCGGCCGCCAACGAAGTCAGCGGGCGTCACGAACCCGTGCCGGTGCGAGACGGACCACAGCCGGCTCATCAGCAGGAATACGATGGGGTACAGCACGATGGTGTACGGCACCGCGAAGAAGCCGCTCACGGCTCCCGTGGCCCACATCGCCGCCGGCACTGCCACGAAGGTGTAGGCGGTATAGAGGTCGCCGCCGAGCAGGAACCACGTGACCCAGGTACCAAAACCACGGCCCCCCAGGCCCCACTCGTCAAGGCTGTGCAGCCCTGTCTCCTCTCCGCGGCGCCACCGGGCCGCCAGGAACCCCAGTGCCGCCACCAGGATGAACAGGAGGATCACTATGGTCAGTGCAACGCCGTTGACCGGCCGGTCGGGTACGGCCAGGGGCACGGTGACGCCGTTCATCACTCCTGCCCTCCGATACGCCTTGCCTGCACGGCTTCGCGGCGCCGTCGGTCTTCCTTGCTGACCAGCCAGTACGAAATACCTACAAGGCAGGCGGTGACCGGAATCCACATCATTTGGTACCAGTAGAAGAACGGCATTCCGCCAAGCCGCGGGTTATCGAACGAATATCCCGGGACAAACAGCGGTACCACGATGGCGACGGCCAGGAGGACCCCGGCAATGATGTACGGTCCGGGCCGGGCGGGTCCTCGAGTTGGCACATCAGGACTGGACATGGACGCCTCCTCATCGAGACGGCCCCCGGAGCGGGACTGATTCCCAGGACGTGCCGGCGGCCTGAGGACCGGATGTCATACCGGCCTATAAAAGACAGGATAGACACTTGATTTGATCTCCGACAGATACTTGCTCAACACGCATCTTCCGGATGGGGCAGCTTGCGGGTAGACAGGTAGGGACGGCCTGATCCGGGGGCCCGTTTCAACGTCGGGAAAGGTGATTGGCATGACTGAACAGCAGGGACAGGCCCCGGCAGAGATGACCACTGCACAGATGGCCACGGCACAGATGGCCACTGCGCCGATGACGAGCGCAGAGACATCGGTGATCAGAGCCCTGGCGGCACAATTGCGGGTGGACGCCATCAGGTGCAGCACCGAGGCCGGATCCGGCCATCCCACCTCATCCTTGTCGGCAGCGGATCTCATGGCCGTCCTGCTTGAGCGCCACCTGCACTACGACTGGGACCACCCCGCGCTGCCGAATAACGACCACCTCATTTTTTCCAAGGGCCACGCGTCCCCGCTGCTGTACTCCATGTACCGGGCCGTTGGTGTCGTGGACGAGGCTGAGCTCATCAGTACCTACCGGCAGTTCGGCAGCCGGCTGCAGGGGCACCCCACTCCTGTCCTGCCATGGGTGGATGTGGCAACCGGCTCATTGGGCCAGGGACTGCCTGACGCGGTGGGAATCGGCCTGGCCGGACGCTACCTGGACCGGTTGCCGTACCGCACGTGGGTACTGTGCGGGGACAGTGAACTCGCCGAAGGCTCAATGTGGGAGGCACTGGACAAGGCCGCCTATTACAAGCTCGGCAACCTCACTGCCATCGTCGACGTTAACCGGTTGGGCCAGGACGGTCCGACCGAGCTCCAGTGGGACATGGACCGCTACGCCCGCCGGGTGGAGGCCTTCGGAGCTTACCCGCTGATCATTGACGGCCATGATCCTGCTGCTATCGACGACGCGCTGGCCCAGGTGCGGTCCCACCCGGACCAACCCACGGTCATTCTCGCCAAAACCATTAAAGGCAAGGGCGTGCCTGAAGTGGAGGACAAGGACGGCTGGCATGGCAAGGCCCTTCCGAAGGACATGGCCGAACATGCCGTCGAAGCCCTCGGCGGTCCGGGAAGCCTGCGGATCACCACAGCCCTTCCCGATCCGGGAACGCCCGCCATCACCCCCAATCCGCAGGCGGTCATCAGCCTGCCCACCTGGGAGCCCGGCGAGAAAGTGGCAACCAGGGCCGCCTTTGGCGCCGCCGTCTCCGCGCTGGCTGCCAGGCCCGAGATTGTTGTGCTGGACGGCGAAGTCGGGAACTCGACGCATGCGGGCGAATTCAGGGACGCCGCCCCGGACCGGTACTTCGAAATGTTCATCGCCGAACAGCAACTCATCGCCTCCGCCGTGGGGCTCTCTGTTCGCGGCTACGTGCCGTTCGCCGCGAGTTTTGCCGCCTTCCTCGTCTCCCGCCCCTATGACTTCATCCGGATGGCAGGAGTGTCCCAGGCCAGCATCCGGCTGGTCGGTACACACGCGGGAGTTGAGATCGGCCAGGACGGCCCGTCCCAAATGGCGCTGGAGGACATCGCCGCGATGCGGGCCATCCATACGTCCACGGTGGTCTATCCGGCCGATGCTGCTTCGACCGCACGGCTCGTCGCGACCATGGCCGACACCACGGGAATCTCCTACCTGCGCGCGACTCGAGGAGCCTATCCGGTCATCTATGGGCCGGACGAAGAATTCCCGCTTGGCGGGTGCAAAGTCCACCGGGCCGGCCCCGACGACGCCGTGGCACTCATCGGCGCCGGGGTGACCCTGCATGAATGCCTCACCGCCGCCGGAGAGCTGGCCGAAGCCGGGATCAACGCCCGCGTCATCGACCTCTATTCCCTGAAGCCCATCGATGCCGAGACGCTGCGCCTGACGTGCCTCGAGACTGGTGGGAGGATAGTCATCGCCGAAGACCACTACCCGGAAGGAGGCATTGGTTCGGCTGTGCTCGAGGCGCTCGCCGGCCCCTACACCCCTGAACTTCACGCCGTACTGCTCGCCGTCAAGTCACTGCCTGGATCCGGCACTCCCCAGGAACTGCTGGACGCTGCCGGCATTTCGGCCCGCCATATCGCCGCAGCGGCCCGCAGCCTTGTCGACGGCAACCAGCCCGGAGGAAACGATGTCTGAGTCAGGTGTCGATCTGGCCGTGGAGCAATACCACCGGGCCCTGAATGCGTTCGTCACGGGAGACACCGCGCCGCAGAAGAAGCTCTTTTCCCGGCGGGATGACGTCACTCTCGCCAACCCGCTCGGTCCGCCCGCCCGAGGGTGGAGCGAGGTGGAGGAAACCCTGGAACGGGCGGTTGCCCAGATCAGGGAGGGCGAGCCCTGCCGGTTCGAACGAATTACCGGTTATACCGCAGCCGATCTGGCATACATCGTTGAGATCGAACGCACGAGCGCTAAGTTAGGCGGATCCGACCGGGTGTCCCCGATAGCACTTCGCGTGACGACGATCTTCCGGCTGGAGGACGGACAGTGGAAGGTTGCCCACCGCCACGCCGATGCGGTGACTTCCCCGCGGCCCGTCGAGTCGGTTATCCAGGCGTAGCCGGGCCGTCGCCAGGCTGCGAATCAGCCCAGCACGACGTCGGCGGTCTTGACAGCGCCGCGCGATGGAAGGTCCCCGTGGCGGTGCTGCCGCCCGCCAGTTCCCGTACGACCCCGGTCAGCTGCGTGGCAGCCGTGAGGTCCCGGCCACCGAATTTGGTCATGACGTCCCCCGGTTTCAGGCCCGCCTTTTTCGGCCGCGGACCCGGAATCCATGCTGCTGACGAGCGTCGCGGTGGCGAAGCCTGAGGTCGAGGAGGAGGCGCTGTCCCGGACTGCGGCACCGAGCTTCCGCCGTCTGGATTCCACCGGACCCTGCGCTACCCTCTTTCCGCAGGCTTCGCATTCCGTCGGCGGCTCGTCCCCCGAGAACGCCGGCCGCAACCCCACAGGCTGCGATTATGGCCCCATCCTCGAACCCGGCCCTTTCATGCCACTGTCGGATGCCTGAGCCGGGGCTGTGAACCGCCACCAGCGCATCCGGAGCCGGACATAGGAAAGGGAGGCCTGCATGGTGCAGGCCTCCCTTTCGTGCTTGCGCCTAGACCTTTTCGCGAATCCGGTCTGCTTCCATTTCGGCGCGTTCCTCCAGCTGTGCGATGTAAGCCCACATCCTGGACTCCTCCGCCTGTACCTGAGGCTCCCGGGTCTCCCGGGACCCGGTCTCCCGGCGCTCTTCGGCTTCGCGGGCGGCGTCCTTCCTGTAGTTCTGCCATCCTTCGCACGATGAATAGCACATCACAGACCTCCTTAAGTGGCTGTACTTTTATCCTCCTCCCAACGAGGATCCACGTCGACCCCTCGGGGGCTCTACCGGCGCTGGAAGATGTTGAGGATGTTGCCTTCGGAGTCTGTGAACCAGGCGGATTTTCCTCCCTCGGTCGTGGCGACGCCGTTCTCGGTTTTGAGACCGGGAAAGTCGTACTCCTCGAACACGACGCCGCGGCTGCGCAGGTCCTCCATCTCGGCCTCGATATTGTTCGTCGCCCAGCCCATCTGGGTGTTCTTGGCGCTGCCCGCGTTTTCAGTCTCGTAGAGCAGGAAACCGGTTCCGTTGCCGCAGCGGTAGAGCAGGTTCCCCTCCATGTCCTCCGGGTTGTCCAGGCCGATCACATCCCGATAAAAGTCCCTCGCTCTTGCCAGGTCTTTCGCGGGTAGGACCGCAATGAGGTCACGTTCCTTCAGCATGATGAATTCTCCTTACCTTGCAGCAATGGCGGTTCTCTCCCCGGTGCCGGGCTTCATGCACGGACTCCGGGCAGGGCCGCGGTCCGACGGCGTTCATGTCGCCATTATGGGCGCAGATCCTTGTCCCGGATAGTGGCCAGGGCGCACCGTCCGCGAATGTCTGGACGGTGTCCGGCCGTTGGCATATCGTGGGGGAACCGATCACAGCCGACCGGCGCCGCTCCCTATCGGAGGTAACTGATGGGCATCATTTCATCCGGTTTTCGTGGCAGAAGGCAGGCCGGCAGCCCTGCATTACCTCCGGGGCAGTACGAGACGGCAAGCTTTCCCGTGCTGACGGCCGGCCCGGCGCCTGATATTCCCACCGAGGACTGGGAGTTCTTCATCACGACTGAGGAGGGGCGGAGCCACACGTGGTCCTGGGATGCGTTCATGGCTTTACCGCAGGTCGATATCGGGACGGACATCCATTGCGTGACCAGCTGGTCCAAGCTTGGCACCTCGTGGCGCGGCGTATCCCTGGATACGTTGTTCGAGGACGTGCAGACGACGTCGAGGTTCACAACGGCCCACTCCTACGGCGGCTATACAACAAACCTCCCGCTGCGGGACCTCCTCGACGGCAAGGCCTGGATCGCCTGGGAATACGACGGGAAGGCTCTGGAGCGCGCACACGGCGGGCCAGCCCGGCTGCTTGTGCCGCACCTGTACTTCTGGAAGAGCGCCAAGTGGATCAATGGAGTGGAGCTGACTCAGGAGGATATCCCGGGATTCTGGGAATCCAACGGCTACCACCTGCATGGCGACCCCTGGCGTGAAGAGCGGTACTCATGAGGCAGGCCGCGTGAGTACCCTGTGGCATGTCGCCGACGTCGTCAGTGGTCATCCGGAAACCGAAACGTCCAGAACTATCGGGCTGCGGGTCAACGGACTGACAGGAAACCTCCCCGGTCAGCACATCGATGTCCGGTTGACGGCCGACGACGGTTATACAGCGGTGCGCTCCTACTCCCTGGCATCGGCCGGGATGGACGAGATGCTGCAGATCACCGTCGACGAACTGGCCAACGGCGAGGTTTCCCCATACCTCGTCAGGGACCTGGCGGTTGGGGACAAGCTGGAGATCCGCGGTCCCGTTGGGGGCTGGTTCGTCTGGCGGCCGACGAACATGAACCCGGTCCAGCTGATCGCGGGAGGATCCGGCATCGTTCCGCTCATGTCGATGATCCGCGCACATGAGGCATCGGAGAACCCGTCACCGTTCCGGCTGCTGTATTCACTGAAATCTCCCGAGGACGGGTTCTATCGTCAGGAGCTGGTGAGCTTGAGCGAGGAATCGCCCAAGCTCACCGTCGACTACGTCTACACCCGCAAGGCGCCACCGGGCTGGCCGGCTGCTCCCGGGCGGCTGACGGCGGAAACCCTGCTGGCGAACATCCTGCCGGTGGACCCTGCCCCCGATGTTTTCATCTGCGGTCAGACACTATTTGTCGAGACGGTCGCGGAGTGGCTCGTAGGGGCGGGCTATCCGGCCGCCTCAATCAGGACTGAACGCTTCGGCGGAACGGGAGGGACGCGGTGACTGGCAACGACAGCTCCGCTTCTCCGGGCGCTGAAGACCCGCGCCCCGGGGATCCGGATATTGCAGGAACGGCAGGCAATCCAATCCCCCATCTGGACGGAAACGCTGCGGCGGGTCCGCTGTGGGAATTGTTCCGCCTCGACGTTATTGCCGCGATCGGCCGGTGCAAGCACTGCGGCGCTGTCAGGGCCTTCGGCGAGGCATCGGTGTATGCGGACGGCCCGGGGATGGTTGTGCGCTGCACTTCATGTGAGGGCGTCCTGCTGCGGCTGGTGGAAACTCCCACCAGTTTCTGGCTCGATGTGAGTGGACTCAGCTACCTGCAGATCGACCGCGAGAGCTGAGCGGGCCCGGTGGGTGAGGACCTATGCCGGTTCTGAGCGCAGGCATCCTGCTGTACCGCCGGAACACGTCGGCGTTGGAGGTGTGGATAGCCCACATGGGCGGGCCCTTCTGGGCCCTCAAGGATGCCGGGGCCTGGTCCATCCCCAAGGGCGAGTACCTCGACGGCGAGGATCCGCTGGCAGCGGCCAAGCGCGAGTTTGCGGAGGAGATGGGCACTCTCCCGCCCACAGCCGACTACATCCTGCTTGGAACCTTCCGCCAGCCCTCGGGCAAGGTCGTCACCGTGTTCAGCGCAGAGTCGGAGTTTGAACCAGGCGAGATTGTGAGCAACACCTTTTCGCTGGAATGGCCGAAGGGATCCGGCGTCGTTCGAAGCTACCCTGAGGTCGACCACGCCGAGTGGACCCAGGAACAAGTCGCCCGCACCAAACTGGTCAAAGGCCAGCTGCCGATCCTCGACGCCCTGATCCTGCGTCTACGTACCGGCGCACCGTGACGACGCGCCGGTACGGTTCCCTCCGCAATCCCGATCGGGCCTGGCCGCCAGGGCGGTCTATCCTCATCGGTCCCCAGTCAGCGGTTTGAGCACCAACGCGGAGCCGCCTCCGCGCCTCACCGGCTCAGCAGCAGCGACCATACTCCCGTCCGGCCGGAACTCGATGGCGGTGGCCGCGCCGATCTCGGCCGCAGATGTGCCTGCAGCTCCCGCCAACGTGAACTGATGGCCGTAGGGTGCCAGCTGGTCTCCGTACGCAGTGATGAACGCGGCCTCGGCTGTGACAGCGGCAGTGTTCCGTTGGGATGCCCGCGGTGCAGCGATGGCATCGGAAATGTTCATGCCCAGGTCCACCCGGTTCAGGATTGTCTGCAGGACGGTGGTGATGATGGTCGATCCGCCGGGCGAGCCGAGCGCCAGGAACGGCTTGCCGTCGTCGAGGATGATGGTCGGCGACATCGAGGAGCGCGGGCGCTTCCCCGGGTCGATCCGGTTCGGGTCGGACGGGTCATAGACGGCAGAGAAGTCGGTCAGCTCATTGTTGAGCAGGAAGCCGCGGCAGGGGACCACGATGCCGGATCCCCCGGTCTGCTCGATGGTGAGCGTGTACTCGACGACGTTGCCCCACTTGTCGGCGACGGTCAGGTTGGTGGTCGAGATGTTCTCGGTGTCCTTATCGTCGGCGAGCGAGGCAGGCCCGGCCGGGCACGCGCCGTCGTACGAGCTCACGTCCCCGGGGGCGACCGGCTTCACCGCTGCCTGCTGCGGATCGATCCCGCACGCCCGTTCCTTGCCGAATAGCTGGTCCGTGAGCGCGGCGGTGGGGACGTTGACAAACGCCGGGTCGCCCACATACTTGGCGCGGTCCGCGAAGGCCAGCGCGCTTGCTTCAAGGTAGTGGTGCAGCGCGTCGGGACGGGACATCTCGGCGAGGTTGAACGAGTCCAGGATGTTCAGCGACTCCCCTACCGTGGTGCCGCCGCTGCTGGACGGTGCCATGCCATAGACGTCCAGGCCGCGGTAGTCAACATGCGTCGGCGCCTGGTCCAGAGCCCGGTACGCAGCGAGATCCGCGGTCGTCATGTGCCCGACCGGGACAGGCAGTGTGGCGGTGGCAGTCTTCGGCGGAGCCTGGACTGTTGCCGCAATCTCCGCCGCGAGCGGGCCGTTGTAAAAGGCGCTGATGCCCTGCTCCGCGAGGAGCCTGTACGTCTCAGCCAGGTCAGGGTTCCGGAAAACGCTTCCGACGGCGGGTGCGGCGCCGCCCGGAAGGTAGAGGCTGCTCGTCGAGGTGAACGCCCCAAAGCGGGGCTGGTTGTCTTCCGTCTGCTGGCGGAACGTCTCGTCCACGACGAAGCCGCGGGTTGCGACCTCGATGGCTGGCTTCAGGGCCTCGCCGAGGCTCAAAGACCCCCAACGCTCGAGGGCCCGCTCCCAGGTGGCGGGCGTGCCCGGGACGCCGACGGATACACCGCTCGTGACCAGCTCAGGCGTGAAGTTGTACGGTTTGCCGGTGGCTGGGTCAATGAACGCGTCATGCGTTATCGCTGCGGGTGCGGTCTCCCTGCCATCGATGGTGCCCACGTGGCCGGTCTTCGCATCGTAGAACACGAAGTAGCCGCCCCCGCCAATCCCGGCGCTGTATGGCTCGGTCACCCCCAGGGTTGCCGCCGCGGCAACCGCGGCGTCCGCGGCGTTACCACCCTTGCTCAGGACCTCGATCGCGGCAGCTGACGCCTCTGGATCCACGGTGCTTACCGCGCCGCCGTACCCGGTGGCGGTCGCCGTCTTGTCAGTCTCCCGCGGATCGGCGAACGCGGGGCTGGCGACGAAGCCGACCGTGACGCTCAAAGCCAGAGCTGCCGTCACGGCAGCCATTTGACGTGTTGTGGATGGCATGGTGACTCCCGAGTGAGGGTGGTGCGAGGTGAAGGTGAGGCCACCCTACTCCGACCCGGAACCACTCTCAACGATGAATTGCCACGCCTAATCGGCCGGTCCCACAACGTCCTCCAGCACCGACCGGTCGAAGAATCGAACCTCGCCAGTTGCCGGGAAAAACACCGGAACTACGGAAGTGCTCGCGTCCTTCGAGGTCTCATAGATCTCCGGTGCGCCTCCGTGTTTGCGGGCAATGGTTCCCACCAGATCGGTGCCACGAACCCGGACGGTTCGATACTTGTAGCTCATCAGGACCCCTTCGTCGGCTGAGGCCACCCTACTCCTGGAATACATAGAGCGGGCAGCCCGCTACGCATGGTTCCTGAAAGTCGGCAGGCGGAATGTGGGCGGCGGAGGAGGCGGAACGGACCGGGCGTTTCCTGGATCCCGACGACGCCGGAGTTCCAGCGCGAGGCTCTCCTGGCCGCGGGCCATCGCCCAGCGGTGGTTCGCCGCGAAGGCCGGCTTCAGGAGCCAGCTCAGGCGGCGCAGCAGCGGTTTGGCGGCACTTACCCGCCAGTCGTAGGTGATCACCGTTTCCGGTCCGTCCTCCTCGAACGTCCAGCGGCCCGTTCCGTTCAGGTCTCCTGCCGCGGTGAGCGCGAGCCCGCGGCTGGTGACGGGTTCGGTGACAGTCAGCGTCCAGCGGAGCGTGTAGGGCAGCCAACCCTTCGTATGTAGGTGCACCGGTCCGGGGAGGCCGGAGGAAGGACGATTCTCCATGTTCCCGACGGAAGGCTCAGCCGCAAGGTATACCGACGGCCACCAGCGGGGAAGGGCGGTGGCGTCGCCGAGGATGGCTGCGACCTCATCCGGAGTCCCGGCTACCCGCCAGACCGTCTGGAATTCATAGTCAGCGCTGCCCATGGGGACCTCCTGAAGGTGGGTATCCGCCTTGGACGCTACTCTTGCTGACGATCCGATGCCAGAGCCACTGCGGGCAGTGCCGCCTGACCGGTATCTGGCAAGCCCCCGGTGATGGGCGTAGATTCAGCTCAATTCAAGGTGTGCTGTTTGACGAGGAGCCTGTCATGGCTGGATGGAATGCGGACAACGTTGCCGGAACCACCGGGCAGGGAGCCGTGACCCTGGTGGCGGGGTCCTCTTTTTGCATTTCGCTGCCGAACGGCGACATCTTCCCGCATCATCCGCACGGTGTGTTCTATCGGGACACCAGGATCCTGTCCCGGTGGACGCTTACAGTGAACGGGCAACCGCTGGAACCCCTGGGCGCGTGGACCCCTTCGCCCTTCCAAGGCAAGTACATCGGGCGGGCGGCCCGTTCAGACGGTGGTGCCGATAGCCCGCTGACGGTGGAACGCAAGCGTGAACTTGGGGCAGGCATCCTGGAGGACATCACCATCCACAACTATTCCCTTCAACCGGCTGCCTGCGAGATCGCCCTCGCCGTGGAGTCGGACTTCGCGGACCTTTTCGAAGTGAAGGACGGCCGAATCCGGCGGACCTGGGAGCAGACCCGGCGCTCCAAGGCCGGGTCGCTGACGATCGAAGCGGACTGGCAGGAGACGAGGAAAGGGATTGTCGTGCGAATGCGCGACGCAAGCGCCACTGCCGAAGGTTTCCTCCGGCACATGATCGTCCCGCCGCACGGTGAATGGTCTGTACGGGTCACCCTCTTGCCGCTGACAGCCGAAACCGACGTCGATGTGGGCATGCCCACACAAGTCCTCTCGGCCGCCATGATTTCAGCGCAGGAGCAGCGCCAGCAGGCCTGGGAGGCCCGCATCCCGCTTCCCCACATCGACGATCCCTCCGTCGAACGAAGCCTCCTGCGCAGCCACGATGACATCGGCGCCCTGCGCATTGTCGACCCCGACCATCCTGAGCGGATGGTCGTCGCGGCCGGAGCACCATGGTTCATGGCATTGTTCGGCCGGGACTCGTTGCTGTCGTCCTTCATGGTCCTGCCCGTCGACGCAACCCTTGCCTTGGGCACACTGCAGACCCTGGCGGACAGGCAGGGTACGAAAGTCAATCCGGTGACCGAAGAGCAACCGGGCCGGATCCTGCACGAGGTGCGGCTCGACGTCGGGACCGGCATGGCACTTGGCGGCAGGTCAGCCTATTACGGCACAGCCGATGCAACACCTTTGTTCGTGACCTTGCTGGGCGAAGCAAGCCGGTGGGGCCTTCCTGCCGAGGACATAGCCGCCCTGGTGCCCCATGCAGACCGTGCCCTCGACTGGATCCGGGACTATGGCGACAGAGACGGCGACGGGTTCGTCGAGTACCAGCGACTGAATGACCATGGCCTGATCAACCAGGGCTGGAAGGATTCCTGGGACGGGGTCAATTTCGCTGATGGAAGGATTGCGGAGGCTCCCATCGCGCTGTGCGAGGTGCAGGGCTACGTCTACAGCGCCTACTTCGCCCGCGCTTGGATTGCCTACGACGCCGGCGACAAGGCTCTTGCTTTTGACTTGCGGGAACGTGCCCTGCGGCTGAAAAAGCAGTTCAACGAACAGTTCTGGCTGCCGGACCGCGGGTACTACGCGATCGCCCTTGACGGAGACAAACGCCCTGTCGACGCGTGCGCATCCAACATGGGCCACTGCCTGTGGTCCGGCATCGTGGATGACGACAAGGCACGCCAGGTTGTCCGGCGGCTCATGTCCCCGGAAATGTTCAGCGGCTGGGGAGTGCGGACCCTGGCAACGGACATGGGGGCCTACAACCCGGTCAGCTACCACAACGGCTCCGTCTGGCCACACGATAACGCTCTCATCGTTGCCGGCCTCATGCGGTACGGCTTCGTCAGGGAGGCACAGCAGCTATCCATTGCGCTGATGGAAGCCGCCGAGTACACCGACAACCGGCTCCCCGAACTGTTCTGCGGCTTTAGCCGGACCGATTACCCCGAACCCCTCCCCTATCCGACGGCGTGCTCTCCCCAGGCCTGGGCTTCGGCCACGCCGGTGATGCTGCTGAGGAGCCTCCTCCGGTATGAGGCCAACGTCCCCCTGGGCGGCCTGTGGATTGACCCCGCTTTGCCCCCGTCGTGGGGAAACCTGCACACCGTCAACCTGCCCGTGGGTGGCGCCAGCGTCACGATGGACGTCTCGGGGTCCCACGTTCGGGTGGAAGGACTGCCCGAGGGAATAGCGTTCCACAAGGGAACACGGCCCCTCCTGGTCGATCTCCTCGAGACGGATGGCCGGGCCTGATGCATCGCACGGAACGAAGCCGTCAGGCTGCGGAAGCTGTCAGAGGGCAGCGGTCCTCAGACGGCCGTGACGGCAATCAGGATGGCATGTTCGGGGTTGAGGTTTGGCATCGGTAAGCCGACGTGGGCGAGGAACTGGCCGGTAGCCTCCGCTTCCCCCAGGGTCCACGCGGGAGGAACGGCCTGGGTGAAGGTGGTTTTGGCCGTCGGATACACGACTTCAACCTTGTACCGTGTTTTCGCTTCCAGCCCGGGCAGGCACACCGGCCCGGGCATCTCGTAGCTGGACGTGGCCAGTGCAGCCAGAATGAACAGGCCTTCCCTGGTGTCCTCGGATATCACGCCGCGCAGAAGCAGAGCGGGATCGGGATGGTCACTGTTGATGGCCCGTCCTGTGTGGATGAGGCCGCGGTACAGCTTGTAGAGTGCGATGACCTGCCTGAGCTCGTCCCTTTCCTGGCCTGTCACGGTCCGGACATCCCATTCCATTCCGAAGTGACCGAAAAAGGCAGTCAACGCCCTGAAGGACAGGCTGTGCGTGCGGTGGGTCGTGTGTGATGTGGTGGGTCCGATGTGGGCGCCCACCAGTTCGGGCGGGATGATGAGTTCGGTCCAGCGCTGGATGGTCTGCCTCTCCAGGGCGTCGTTGCAGTCCGAGGTCCAGATCCGGTCGGTCCGTTCGAGGATGCCGAGGTCCACGCGTGCTCCCCCGGATGAGCAGCTTTCGATTTCGACGCCCGGGTGGGCTGCGCGGAGGGTGTCCAGGAGCCGGTAGACAGCCTCCGTCTGCGCATGCACCGATGGTTTTCCGTCGTGGCCCATTTCCGTCAGGTCGCGGTTCTGGTCCCACTTGAGGTAGCTGATGTTGTATTCGGTCAGCAGGGTGTCGAGCCGTTCGTGGACGTAGTTCCAGGCGTCGGGGTTCGCCAGGTCCAGTACCTGTTGGTTTCGCCAGCGCTCCGGGATGCGGACTGTGCCGTTCGGGAAGGCCGGGCCGGAGATCCAGTCGGGGTGCTCCCGGATGATGTCGGAGTCTTCATTGACCATCTCCGGTTCCACCCAGAGGCCGAAATCCATGCCGCGCGCCGTGACCGCGTCGATCAGCGGCGTGAGTCCGTCGGGCCAGGTTGTTTCGTCCACGTACCAGTCACCGAGTCCCCTGGTATCGTCGCGGCGGCCCCGGAACCAGCCGTCGTCGAGGACGAAGCGTTCGACGCCGAGGTCCGCGCCGGATTCGGCGAGGTCGGTAAGCGTGTCCAGATGATGGTCGAAGTACACCGCTTCCCAGGTGTTCAGGACTACCGGCCGCGGACTTGCCGGGTGCTGGGGGCGGCTGCGGAACCAGCGGTAGAACGATTCGGTGATGCCGTCCAGGCCGCTGTCGGAGTAGGCGGCGTAGAGCCAGGGCGTCCGGTACGAAGAGCCGGCCGTCAGGGTTACCTCGCCGGATCCGAGCAGTTCGCCGGCGCCGAGGACTGTGCGTGCGCTGGCCAGGGTGTCGGCGAAGGTTTCGTGGTTTCCGCTCCAGCCCAGATGCACCGCCCACACCTCGCCGCTCCGGTTGCCGAAGCCGGCGGAGCCGGCTGCCAGGATCAGGCTGGAGTCGTGGCCGGTGCGTCCGTGGCGTCCGGACCGGACCCAGGTGCCCTGCTGGAGGGGGTGTCGCTGGGGGTGGCGTTCACGGCACCAGCGGCCGGTGAGGTCGAGCAGTTCGGCGGCGGCCGGGCCAACTGGCAGGACCAGCTCGAGGCCTTCGAGCCGGTAGTCCGCGCCGGCGTCGTTCGTCAGTTCGTGGCGCAGGCTCAGCAGGCCGCCGGCGTCCAGGAGCAGTTCTGTGCGCACGCTCATGCCTAGTGCGGGGTCGGACTGGGTGATTACGCCGGCTGCGGCTGCGGTGCGTTCAGCGGAGACCAGCCGCAGCCGGGGAGAGAAATCCGTGCCGTCGCGGCTGCCCCGGAGGCCGGGACGGCCCCGCCACCCTGAGGAGGCCTGCGGCAGGACGCCCATCCGGACCGGAATGTCCAACGACGACGGCGGAACCGGGTCCTGCAGCAGGCCCGGCTCGGGCAGGTCCTCGCCGAGGTCCGCGCCCCAGTGGACAAAGGCAGGCTCCTGCGCGGAAAGATCGATCAGGAGGCTACGGCCGCCTGAACGCAGGTATAACGATTCCAAGGCGGCTCCTCACGAGTGCATGGCGTCAGCCCTTGCTTGAGCCGAGGGTGAGGCCGGCCACAAAATGACGTTGCAGGATGACGTAGATGATCAAGGTGGGGATGGCTGTGATCATGGCGCCTGCCGCGATCAGGTTGTAGTTGGAGAGGAAGGTGCCCTGGAGGTTGTTGATTGCGGTGGTTACCGGCAGCCTGTCACCGCTTTGGATGAACAGGAGCGGCCAGAAGAAGTCGTTGTAGATGAAGATGACTTCAAGGGTGGCCATAGCGGCCAGGGCAGGGCGCGTGAGCGGCAGGATGATGGACCAGTACTGCGTCCACACACTGGCACCGTCCACCAGCGCCGCCTCCGTCAGGTCCGGCGAGAGTGCCCGCATGTAGTTCGAGAGGACGAAGGTGACAAAGCCGATCTGGAAGGCCATGTCGACCGCAATGACGCTGATGTAGGTGTTCAGGAGGTTGCCGGAATCGCTGAACCAGTACGGCAGGTTGAAATGCTTGAACATTTCGAACAGCGGTGCTGCCAGCACCTGCGGGGGCAGCAGGTTGCCCGCCGTAAACATGATCAGCAGGGTGATATTGAACTTCCAGTTGAAGCGGCTGACCGCGAACGCCATCAGTGAGGCAAAGAAGAGCGTCAGCAGTACCGTGGGGACGGTGATCAGCACGGAGTTCCAGAAGTACCTGGAAAATCCGCCCTGGTTCCAGGCCTGGATGAAGTTGTCGAAGTTGAAAGCGCCTTGCAGGCTGAAGTAGCCGTATTTGTCGGTGTCCCCCTTGGGCCTGAGCGCCGTGAAGAGGGACCAGGCCAGCGGGATCAGCCAGATGACGGCCATCACCGCCAGGAAGATGTGCGTGCCGTAATGCCTTTTGCCCTTGCTGCCCACGGGTACGGCCGCGTGGCCGGTTTCGGGTGGCGCGGTGACGGGGATGCTCATTCTGACGCTCCCTTGTTGAAGGTCCGGGCCAGGTACCAGGTGATGGGCACCAGCGAGATGACAAGCAGTATGACGGCCAGCGCTGAGCCGACGCCGATCACTTGCCCTTCGCCGACGAGGTTCTGGATCACCAGTGCGCTGATGAGTTCAAGGCCGTTGGTTCCGCGGTTGATGACATAGACGATGTCGAAGGCACGCAGCGACTCAATGATCGTGATCACGATGATGACGATGTTGACCGGGCGCATGGCAGGGAAAACCACCCTGAAGAACGTCTGGGTGGCGTTGGCGCCGTCGAGCGCCGCTGCCTCCCGAAGGGAAGGGTCCACCCCTTTCAACCCTGCCAGGTAGAGAATCATGACGTATCCGGCGTGCCGCCACGTTGCCGCGAACAGCGCCGCCCAGATGTTCACGCTGGAGTCGCCGAACCAGTCCACGGCGCCCGACGTGCCGGCGGTGCCGAGAAGGTAGTTCAGCAGACCGTTGTCCCGGTTGTAGAACAACTGCCAGATGACGCCGATCAGGGCCAGTGAAAGCATCACAGGAGTGAAGAAGATGCTCTGGTAGATCTTGCTCCCCTTGATCTGCTGGTCGAGCAGGACTGCGAGCAGCAGGCCGAGGGGCGTGGCTATGACGGCGAGGAAGACCAGCCAGAGGATGTTGTGCTGGACGGCCGGCCAGAAGGGCGGGTAGTCCTGGGCCACGTACTCGTAGTTGGCCATGCCCGCAGGTTTGATGTCGGCGAGGTCCAGCCCGTTCCAGCGGGTGAACGAGAGCCCGATGGACAGCACGGTGGGGATCCAGACCAATGTCAGCTGAATCAGGGTGGGGACAGCCACCATGATGCCGAGAACGATTCTGTCCCGTCCGGTAAGGCGGCGTACCCGCCGGTTCCTGGCCGGCGCCGCGATGGCGGCGCCGGCTGCGGACGTTTGCGTTGATGAGCTCATGCGGTCATTCTCTTTCGCGCCCGGAGCGTCACTGCGCGGCGTACAGTGCCTTGGCCTGGGACTCCAGGTTCTTCACATCCACGCTGCCGTCCTTGATGAAGCTCTGCAGTGCGGGGATCATCACGTTGTTGGCCATGGCCGGAAGGGCATCCCGGTCAAAGAACTGGCTGATGCTCTTGGCATCGGCGATCATCTGCGCGCACTTCTTGTTCAGGGGCGAGAACTTGGAGGTGTCGGAGCCCTTCGCTGCCTGGATATTGGACGGGTCCACGGAGGCGTATACGTTCTGGCCTTCAGGGCTGCCGACGTAAGCGAGGAAGTCCTTGGCCGCCTGGTTGTCTCCGCCTCTCTTGGAGAGCATAACGCCGTCAATGGGAGCCTCGACTGCGTCTGTGCCCTCCATCGCCAGCTCGGGGAAGGGGAACATGTCGATGTCATCCAGCACTGCCTTGTCCGTGAACTGCTGGGTGACGAAGGAACCAAGGAGGTACATGCCGGATTTCTGCCCGCCGAGGCTCTGCGCAGCGTCCTGCCACGTCATGCCCAGGGCGTTCGGGTTCTGGAAGGGCAGCAAAGCCTTCCAGGTGTCGAAGACATCGCTGACCTTCTTCTGGTCCCAGGATTCCTTGTGGGCGGCAAGATCCAGGTGGAACTGGTAGCCGTTCAGCCGCATGTTGATGTAGTCGAATGTGCCCATGGCGGGCCATCCGTCCTTGTCCGCGAACTCGATGGGGATCAGGCCATCTGCCTTCATCTTGGCGGCGAGGGTCTTGAGTGCGTCGAAAGTCTTCGGAACTTCGTAGCCCTTCTGCGCCCACAGGCTCTTCCGGTAGAAGAACGCCCAGGGGTAGTTGTAGTTGGGGACGAAGTACATCTTGCCGTCGTCACCGGTGGACGCCTTCTTCATGGCGTCCGAGAAGTTGCCGCCAATCTTGTCCCAGACATCGTCGATCGGGGCAACCAGGCCCTTGCCGGCGTAGAAGCGCATCCGGTAGCCGGAGAACCAGGTAAACGAATCGTCCGGGCTGCCTTGCAGGTAGCTGTTGATCTTGTTCTGGAAATCGTTGTGCGGGACCACGTTGGTGGTCACCGTATTCCCCGTCTTCTTGGTGAAGGCGTCGGTGACCGCCTGGTAGGCCCGCTTCGGCACGTCATCCGAAGCGTTCGACCCGAAGGTCAGGGATTTCGAGGATGAGCCCCCGCCGGAGGGTGAGCCGCCCCCGGTGCAGGCGGACAGGAGCGGGGCGGCGGCGATACCGGCAGCACCGATTCCCAGGGTCCTTAGCAGAGTCCGGCGATTCAGGTCGGCCTTCGCAGTGGCGAAAAAATCATTGTCGTGGCTGGACATGTTTACTCCCTTGTAAATCAAGTGGCGGGGATCACAACACCTATGTCCGGATCGTATCGAAAACGAACATGAAAGCACAGAGGGTACCGTCAGGTCTTCGAAAAGTCTCAGGTAACTGGCAGCTTCCGCCGGGGAGTTATGGCCGGTGAGAGGCGAATGGCTATACGTAGAGCTGCTATGTTTGATACCCTTCACATCTATGTATAGGAGTTTCGGTGCGCATTGACAAAGACCTGGTGGCCGCCTCCGCCACACCTCTTGTGCTGGGCATACTGTCCGAGGGCGACCTTTACGGCTACGCAATCCTGAAGCGCGTGAGTGAGTTATCCGGCGGCGGCATGCAGTGGACCGACGGCATGCTCTACCCGCTGCTGCACCGGCTCGAGCGGCTCGGCTACGTTTCGGCGTCGTGGGGTACCTCCGAGACCGGGCGCCGGCGGAAGCACTACGCCATAACTCCCTCGGGGCGGGACGCGCTGGCTGAGCGTCAACAGCAATGGACCGTCGTTGCGGAGGCGCTTCGGCAGGTGTGGCGTTCCACCCAGCCGTCTCCGGGCGCCGTGGAGGGGTGGGCGTGATGGACCCGCACGCTGAGCTGGAGGCCCAGATCGACCGGTGGCGCGGCTACGTCCAGCGGAACCAGGCAATCTCCCCCGCCGATGTCGACGAGCTGGAGGACCATCTGCGGGGGCAGATCGCTGACCGGCAGGCGACAGGACTGGATGATGAGGAGGCCTTCCTCGTCGCGATTAAGCGCCTGGGCAACCTGGACGCGGTCTCGCACGAGTTTGCCCGTGAACACTCCGAGCGGCTGTGGAAGCAGCTCGTCCTCGTGCCGGAGGGTTCCGACGGCGGCAGCGCGCCTCGAGGGCGCGAACTGGCGGTCGTCCTGGCACTCGCTGTAGGGGCGGGTGTGGCAGTCAAGGCCGGATCGGCATGGATCGGGGACGACGCTGCGCTGACACGCAACCTGGGCCTGTTCGTCTTCCCGTTCCTGGCCGCCTACTTCGCGTGGAAGCGACGCTTCAACGGGGCGACGACGGCGATGCTGCTCATCCCCTTCGCCGTGCTGGCGGTGGTACTCAACGTCTATCCCTTCTCCTCCGGCGGGTCCACCGGCGTACTAGCGGCCCTGCATGCCCCTGTCGCCCTGTGGTTGCTGGCGGGAGTGGCGTACGTCGGTGGCAGGTGGCGTTCGGACAAGCGGCGCATGGATTTCGTCCGGTTCACCGGCGAGCTTGCGATCTATTACACGCTGCTGGCGCTGGGCGGCGGCGTCCTGGTCGCACTGACCCTCGCGACACTCCAGATCCTTGGCGTCGACTTCGAACCGGTCCTCGAAAGCTGGATCCTGCCCTTCGCTGTGCCGGGCGCATTGGTGGTGGCGGCGTGGCTCGTCGAAGCCAAGCAGCACGTTGTGGAAAACATCGCCCCAGTCCTCACCCGCGTCTTCACGCCCCTGACTATCGTCATGCTGCTGGGGCTTCTGGCCGTGCTGGCTGCTGCGGGCGGCTTTGTCACCATCGACCGCAACCTGCTCATCCTCATGGACGCAATCCTGCTGCTCGTCCTGTGCCTGCTGCTCTATTCCATTTCCGCGCGCGACCCGCTCGCCCCGGCCGGCCTGTTCGATACCCTTCAGTTGGTGCTCGTCCTGGCGGCCCTTGCAGTAGACGCCGTGATGCTGGCCGCGATGCTGGCCCGGATCGCCGAATTCGGCTATAGCCCCAACAAGATCGCAGCGCTGGGCCTGAACCTCCTGCTGCTGGTGCACCTGGTCCGCGCCGCCTGGCTAGCCGTCGGATTCCTGCGCGGCCGGCGCCCGTTCGCGGCACTCGAGCGCTGGCAAACCCAGTACCTGCCCGCCTACGGAGCGTGGGCCGCCGTCGTGATAGTGGCCTTCCCGCCCCTCTTCGGCTTTTAGCTTGTTGACCCGGGGAGCCGCGCGTACGCTATGAGCCACACCGAACGGACGGTTTGCCAGGAGGAATTATCATGGCCACAAGCGAAGCCAACAAGGAGACGTTGGCCCGGCTCTTCGATGCCTTTCGGGCCGGAGACACCGAGGCCTTCAATGAGCTGATCGTGCCGGATTACAAGCAGCACAATCCACAGGCCGGCAACGGCCTGCAGGCTGTCAAGGACTTCTTTTCCAGGTTGGGGCCGGTGGACGTCGAAGTCCACCGGATGATCGCCGACGGTGATTTTGTGGCCGTCCATTCGCACTACAAGACGTTCAACTCGGCTGCCGTGGATATTTTCCGGTTCGGCGACGACGGGAAGATCATCGAGCACTGGGATGTACTGCAGGAAGTCCCGGCCACGACTGCAAGCGGGAACGACATGTTCTCGCAGCTCACCTGAACGTTCCGCAGCAAGACTTTAACGGTCCGCCTCAAGGCGTCCGGATGCAGGCGCTTCCGCGCATCACGGTGGAGGTCCCGGTACTCGGAGTGGGCAATGGCGGCTCTGACTACGAGGCCTTGGGCAACCATGTCAATGCCTTGCGCAGGGTGCAGGGGCTGCACCTTACGCTGTTGCACATCGGCATTTTGCCGGACTTAGCCCAGGAAGTCGCGGATTGGACCAAAGGGATGACCAGCACCGACGCAGCCATCAGAGGGACCGTCAGCTGGTTGCAGGCGCTACCTGTTTTAGAAGGCTTTGCCGGATCGGCCGAGCGGCTGATCGTGCTGGGGGGCGGAAGCGTGGCCGGGCTTGAGATCGACGTTCCGCCAGAAGTGCACGACTATCGGGTCTTCCTTGTGCGGGGCCTGCATAACCTGCTGGACGAACTGCTTGTGGACGATGTGGACGACTTCATCCTCGGCTCCCGCGCACTCGGCTTCAGGTCCCCGCGCTGGATTCCCCATGTGGCCGTGGGCCGCCCGCAGACCAGGGACAAGGGCCCACGGCAGATTCCGCCGCTGACCGTCGAGTTCGGCGAATCACAGATCAGGAACGGCCGGTTCCTGCCCGCCGTCGATGGCCCTTAGTCCTCGCGCGTTCAGTCCCCGCGCGCCTTCCGGGTGGCGGTGTCATTGGCCTTCTGCAGCGCTTTGACCAGTTCGTCCTTATCCATTTTCGAGCGGCCGTCGATGTTCAGTTCCCGGGCGCGCTTATACAGGTGCTCTTTCGAGGCGTTCGCGTCCACGCCTCCCGCCGTGGGCTCTGATGAACCAATTCCCTGCTCCGCGCGTTTGTCAGAGGGACCCCGCTTCTCCTTCGGCTCCCAGTGATCACCCACTTTCTCGTAGCTGTGCTTGAGCGAGGCGTAGGCAGCGCGTGCGGCACGGCCTTCATCGTTGTCGTAGGACTCCAACGCGGAATCGTAGGTTTTGGCGAAAGTGTCCTGGGCTTTCTGTTCGGAGCGCTGCAGGGTCGAGGGAAGTTCGTCCTTGCGGGCATGATCGTTCTTGCCGGTCTTGGGCATGGCACCGGCTCCTTTCATCAGCAGGCTGATTATCCGGATTAAACCAGCTTAGCCACTGCAGCAGGTCCGGTCGCTCCCCTGCTGCTGCCTGACGGGCTGCTGTGCCCCTAGCGCGGCAGGAAGGCATTGATAGCCTCCGCCACGCTGACAGGATCAATGACGTGGGCAAAGTGGTTCTGCCCGGGGAAAACATTCTCCGTCCCGTTCGCCAGCCTGTCCCGGAGGTGCCGCGAAGCGCCAACCAGGTGCACGGGACTCACCTCGCCGACAAGCAGGAGCGTCGGGACGTCTGTCTCGCTGTACCGCTGGACCAACACATCGGTCTTATCAATCTCGGCCAGCTCGCGGGTCCAGGTGGGACTGAGCGCCACCATCCCGGCCCACAGCGGCGATGAAGCCAGGGCCTCGGTATCTTCCGGTGAGATGCGCAGGAAATGTTCCGCAGCCACGCGCATGGCTTTGTCTCCGTCGCCAGCTTCCACAGCGGCGGCGTATAGCCCCAGCGCGGCCCCGGCTGTGGGTGCGTCCACAGGCAGCGGGGGCTCGTAGAGTACGAGCGAGGAGACGGAGGCGCCGGTGCGGACGGCTTCGAGGGCGCAGATCGCCCCGTAGGAATGGCCCAGCAGGGCGGATCCTTCGCCGGCAACAGCCAGCACGGCTTTGATGTCGTCGGATTCGGTGTCCAGCGAGTATTCCGCGGCATCCGCGCTGAGGCCGCGGCCACGGCGGTCCATGATGTAGACAGTGTGGCTGGCGGCCAGTTGCCCGGCCACTGGCAGCCATTGCTCACCGGTCGAGATGCTGCCATGGACCAGGACGATCGGGCTGCCGGAACCAAGTGTGCGGTAGCCAATCGAGGTGCCGTCTGTGGACTGTACTGCGTGCTCGGTGATGACCTGGGTTTCCAACGGGACTCCTTAGTTGTGTCTTTTGTTGAGGGACGTATCTGGATCTGGGACTTTCTGCCGGACGGATGTCCGACCGGGGGCTACTGATCCTTTTGAATCCTGATCCTTATGGCTAGGGAACGGCCTGGACTGAAGGCGATGGGGCAGCGACCGCCTGGACGGTGTCAGGCGAGGAGGGAACGGTCCGGAGCCGGGGCACTGTCAGGACGGCGGCCGCACCGATCACTGCCGCGATGGCCCAGACAGAGAAGTTAATGAAGGTGCCCAGGGCTGCGGCGATCAGCACGCCGCCACCGGATATGGCAAGCACGGCACCGATCCGCCCGATGCCGAGCGTAATGCCAAGGGCGGTGGCGCGGGTCGCTCCGGGGAAGTAGGTGGCGACGAAGCCGTTGACGAGGATTTGCGCTCCCACTGATCCGAAGCCGACAACGGCAACGAGCAGGTACATGGCGGGCAGGGGCATGACGCCCGTGCCCATGAGAATCAACGCGACTCCGGAGCTGGCGAACGATATGGCCGTGACCGGGCGCGGGCCGAACCTGTCCGCAAGGCGGGAGGACACAAGCACTCCGACGACCGCCCCGATGTTGACTGTCAGGAGGAACGTCAGCGAAGAGGCAAGGGAATACTTGGCAATGACCATGAGCTGGGGCAGCCAGGTGTTGAGGCCGTACACGAGAGTCTGGCCGCAGACGCCGGCCAGGCAAAAGAGAACCAGTGCAGCGGGCAGCCGTCCGGTCAGGAGGGTGCGGAACCGGCCTGCCGTTGGCCCGTCGGCCTGCCCGAGGGCCGGGGGAAGCTGCTCCAGCCCGTAATCGGCGATGAGCCGTTCCGCCTTGACCCGCTCGCCCTTCGCGGCGAGGTAGGCAGGAGACTCCGGCAGGAATTTGAACAGCAGCGGGAGGACGCCGACGAGGGGGATGCCACCGAGGGCAAGCATGCCCTGGAATCCGAAGCTGGAAAGGAAAGCCAGGGAGAGCAAGGCTGCGAGGATCCCGCCGACTGCGTATCCGGAGAACATGAGCGCGTTATTGAAGTTGCGCCGGTTCGACTGCGAGAACTCGACGGTGAGGGCGATCGCCGTCGGGATGACACCGCCAAGCCCGAGGCCGGCCAGAAAGCGGAACAGGCCGAACATTTCGGGGGTGGGCGCAGCCGCGGCCAGCAGCATCAGCACGGAGAAGGACGCGATGGACACCATCATGACCTTCCGCCGTCCCACAATGTCAGTCAGGTACCCGATGAGGATGGCGCCGATGAACATGCCGGCCAGCGCATAGCTGCCGATGGCGCCGGTCTCGACCGCCGTCAGGCGCCACGGCTCATAGGCCAGAAGCCTGGGAACGATGGCACCGTAGATGACGAGGTCGTAGCCGTCGAACACGATGGCAAGGAAGCAGAGGAAGATGACGAAAGCGGCCGATTTAGGCGGGCGGACCGGTGACGGGCTGGGGGATGGAAAAGCCATGGGGACTCCAGGTGGTATACACGACGTTGTGGGTGTTCCAGAGATGGGGAGGTTCAGCTGTGACCTCTGCCACAACTGAATGTAACATATAGATGTTGGTCGTCAATAGAGCTGTTACAAGTTCACGGTCCTGCCGGTCGCATCGTCGCCCAAAACTGAAGGAGCCTTATGCAGTGGAAGCCCAGAGCGTTGATTCTGGACCTTTTCGGAGACTATCTGCGCTATGCCGGGAGTGAGGTCAGGCTGGCTGACATCACCGAGCTTCTCGCCGTCTTCGGAGTGGAGGCGGCAACAGTCCGGGTCAATCTTTCCCGGCTCCGCAAGGAGGGCTGGTTCACCACCCGGCGCGAAGGCCGTGAAACCGTATACTCCCTCACTCCGCACATGCTGGAGGTCCTGGATGAGGGCCGCGAGCGGATTTTCCGCCATCGCGATGAGAGCTGGCAGGGCCGCTGGACCATGGTCATCTACCAGGTTCCGGAAGCGGAACGTGCGGTCCGCGAGCAGCTGCGGAAGCGGCTCGCATGGCACGGCTTCGGCCAATTGTCACCCTCGACGTGGCTGGCCCCTCACGATCTGCTAACCGAAGCGCGCGACCTGGCCGGAGAGTATCCGCTTGCCAAGATCGACGTCCTCTGGTGCGGCACCGACGACCTCGACCAGGACAGGGATCTGGCTGCACGCTGCTGGGATCTGGAGCAACTCGGTACTGACTACCGGCATTTCATCCGCGCCTACGCCCCGCTGGATGACGAGGCTGCAAATGCGAAAAAGGACGGCCGTACCGCCCTAATCGAACGGATGCACGTCATCGGCGACTTCCGCCGTTTTCCCTTTCGCGATCCGCATCTGCCCGGGGGCCTCCAGCCCGAGGACTGGCCCAGCAGTCAGGCTTACGCCTTGTTCGGGGCGGTACACCGCCAGCTCGGGCCGGCCGCAACGGACTTCGTATCGAGTGTCATCGGCCAGCCTGTCGAGCAGGGCCGGGAGGTGCTCATGTAACATGATATTGACGTTGCCCGCCAGTTCGTTACATACTGATGGGCGACAGCACGTTTCTTATTCCCAGAGGTGATATCGATGACGATTCGCGTAGCTTGCATCGGCGGCGGTCCAGGCGGACTGTTCTTTACGGCTTTGCTCAAACAGAGAATGCCGGAAGCCGACGTCGTGCTTTTTGAGCGCAACCAGGCTTCGGACGCCTTCGGCTTCGGCGTCGTCTTCTCGGACGCTACCCTGCGGCGGATCAATGAGGCCGACCCCGTGCTCAGGGATGGGCTGAAGAACTTCGGGAAGCACTGGGACAGCATCGAGGTGTGGCTCAAAGACGACCGGAGGTCCTTTGGCGGTAACGGGATGGCTGCTATCCACCGCAAGACCATCCTCAGACTCCTCCAGGAGCGCGCAGCCCAGGTGGGGGTGGACATGCGCTTCGGCCAGGTGGCGCCACGGCTTGACGAACTTGGCGAATACGACCTGATCGTTGGAGCAGACGGCGCGAACTCCCTGACCCGTGAGCAGCTGGGGGAAGCCCTGGGCCACACAGCCGAGACTGCCACGGCCAAGTTCATCTGGTTCGGAACCACCAACCTGTTCAACGGACTGACGTTCATCCACCGGCGCAGCGAACACGGAAACTTTGCCGCGCATGCCTATCCCATCAGCGACGAGCTGAGCACCTTCATCGTCGAGACCGATCAGGAAACATGGCGGAAAGCGGGCCTGGACGAATTCGACGTCAGCCAGCCTCCCGGGCCGTCTGACGCCAAAACCCAACGCTACCTGGAGAAGCTTTTCGCAGAAGATATCGAAGGCCAGCCGCTCGTCGCCAACAACTCCCGCTGGGCCAACTTCCGGACCCGGCAAACAAAGACCTGGCACTGCGGCAATGTTGCCCTCCTCGGTGATGCAGTGCACACCGCCCACTTTTCGGTCGGTTCCGGAACCAAAATGGCCATGGAGGACGCGGTGGTCCTCGCCCGGGAGGTGGCCGCCCATGCCGGCAACCTCGAGCTCGCCCTGACGAACTATGAGGCGGAACGCCAGCCCGAAGTCGCCAAGATCCAGAATTCCGCGCGGCCCAGCCTGAGCTGGTGGGAACACTTTAGCCGTTACTACCAGGCCTTCGAACCCCTGCAGTTCACCTTCCACTTCTTCTCCCGCAGCATCGACATCGAGAAGATCCGCCAGCGCGACCCGGAACTGGTGGACGCCGCTGAGAAGGAATGGAAGGAAATCCATGGCGCCGATCCGCTGAACACTCCGCTTCAGGCCGGTCCGGTGTCCTTCGACGGCCGCCTCCTGCGCCTCACGACCAGCCAAGGCACGCCCGTACTGGTAGCGGGCGCACAGGAGCTGCCCCTGACAGAGGTGCCCGAGGAAGCCAGCGGATCCACGGGGCTGCTGATCACCGCTCCTGACACTGAGGACGGGCTCGACGCAGTCCTTGAAAACCTGTCAGGAACACCCGCTTTTGTCGTCATCGCCGGAGGAAACCCCTTCACCCGCTCCCTGCTTTCCGAGGAGGCCAGGCTCGCCCGGGGCCTCACAAGCATCATGGTGAATGACGATCCCGATACGGCGCCCGCCGTCACCCTGATTCTGTCGGGCCGGGCTGACGCCGTAGCCATCAACGAAGCGCCCGCCTTCCATTCAGACAAGGCATTTGATGCATAACCTGTCCCCGCTTTTCGAACCAGCCGGAATCGTCGTCGTCGGCGCGTCCGCAAGTCCCGGGAAGCTAGGGGCGGCAATGGCCGAATCCCTGGCCGCGTACCCCTCCCCTGTCGCGCTCGTCAACAGCCGCAACGCCGACGGCTCCATGTACTCCTCCGTGGCGGACGCGGCAGCGGCATCACCGGTCCCTCTGGACCTCGCCGTCCTGTGCGTTCCCGCTGCAGCCACGGCTCAGTCCCTGCGCGAATGCGCAGCCAGCGGCGTCAAGGCCGCACTCGTCTGCGCCGGCGGCTTCGCTGAAGCAGGCGAAGCCGGGGCCGAAAATGAACGCCAGCTTGTCGAGGCACTCAAGGACACAGGCATCCGGCTGCTGGGTCCCAACACGTCAGGCTTTTTCGTTCCGGACCGTTCCCTCAGGGCCAGCTTCGTCCCTGGAGTGGCAGCACTCACCGACGGTTCCGTCGCCGTCGTGGCAGCAAGCGGCGGCGTCAACCACGTCCTGGCCTTCCATCTCGACAAGGCAGGGGTGGGTGTCAGCCTGGGCATCGGTATCGGGGCGGGCATTGATATCACAGCTCCCGAGGTCCTGGATTATCTGATCACCCACGAACCAACCAAGGCCGTGGCACTGCACCTTGAGAACGTGGCGGACGGTCCGGCCCTGCTTGATGCTGTCCGCCGGATCACTGCCCGTAAGCCCCTGGTTGCCTTGGTTGTCGGCCAGAATGACGTCTCGGAGTTCGCGCAGTCCCATACGGGGGCCCTCGCAACGTCGTGGCGGACCACGCGGGCCGCACTGAAGCAGGCGGGTGCCGTCCTCGTCGACGATGAGGTCCAACTGGTCCAGGCCGCGTCAGCGCTGACCGGCCAGAGACTCAAGCCCTCGGCAAACCCCGGCGTCGGGCTGATCAGCGGGCAGGCAGGACCGGGCCTCCTCATCGCCGATGCGCTGCACAGCGCCGGAGTCGGTGTTCCCCGGCTCTCCCCCGAAACCCAGGCGGCCATTGGCAGCCTGCTGCCCCCGCTGACCTTCCAGGCGAACCCCGTGGACACGGGCCGGCCCGGTCCCGGCTATGACAGGATTGTCTCCGCCGTCGCGTCTGATCCTTCGGTGGATCTGCTGGCCGTCTACGGGCTGACCGAGCCCATTGCGGACCTGCCTGCTTCGATCGCCGCATCCGGCATCACGGGCTCGCTGCCCGTCCTGGTCGGCGTCGACGGACCTGACTCGGACGTCGACCGTTCACGAAAGTCTGCCCGGGACCTGGGCCTTCCGCTGCTCTCGGGTCCCACGGCGCTGGCACGCGGACTGGTGGCGCTCGTAGAGGACGCCCGCGCGCAGTTCCAGCGGCACGACTCGCCTGCCGCGTTTGGAGCCTTTCCTGATATCCAGGGACCCTGGGACGAAATCCGGTGCAAGGAGCTTCTCGGGGCGCTGGGAATAGCTACCCCGCCGAGGCGGCGCTGCGCTGACAGGCCGGCTGCCCAGCAGGCCCTGACCGACCTGGGGGCGCCGGTGGCCGTCAAGCTGGTGGATGCCGGAATCCTGCACAAGACAGACATCGGCGGCGTCCACCTCGGCATCACATCAGCGGAATCCCTGCACGACGCGCTGGACTCCCTGCAGGCAGCCGGCGCCACGGAATTCCTGGTGGAAAGCATGGCACCGCACGGGGTGGATCTCATCGTCGGTGCCCGGCGCGATCCGGTGTTCGGTCCCGTCATCGTGCTCGGCCTCGGCGGAACCGCCGCCGAGGCATTCGCCGACGTAGCTATCCGGACAGTTCCGCTCAGCAAGCGCGCCGCTGCCGCCATGGCTGAGGACCTCCAGGCCAAGGACCTGCTCAAGGGTTTCCGCAACGGTCCGGTGCTGGACCCGGCCGAGCTTGCAGGCATCCTGGTCAGGCTTGGCGGTGCGCTGCTGTCCGACGACGGCATCGCAGAAATCGAAATCAATCCGCTGCGCCTGACCTCTGCGGGTCTCATTGCGCTTGACGCCGTCGTCATTACTGCTGAGGAGAAAACGATATGACCAGCCACACCCGCGATGGAGCGGTCCCCTGGCCCCCGGAAGATGCAGCGAGGTACCGGGCCAAGGGTTACTGGGAAGACAAACCCCTCGGCGCCTACATCCTGGAAGCAGCAGACCGGTTCCCGGAACGCACAGCCCTCGTCGACGGCGATGCAAGGATCAGCTACCGGGAACTCGCCGACCGGATGGATGCGGCCGCGGGGCGGCTGCTGGATCTTGGCCTTCGGCAGGACGACCGGATCCTCGTTCAGCTTCCCAATTGCTGGCAGTTCACCGTCCTGACCCTGGCCTGCTTCAGGGCAGGAATCGTCCCGGTCATGGCCCTGCCGGCCCACAGGCAGTTCGAGCTCAGTTACCTTGCCGAGCTGTCCGAGTCCCGTGCGATTGCAGTGCGCGATACCATCAAGGACTTCAGCCACCAGGACCTGGCCAAGCACATTGCCGCAGGTACACCCGCGATGTCCCACGTCCTGGTCTCAGGCCGCGTTGACCAGGGCAACGTTGACCTTGACGCCCTGCTTGCCCCGGGCGGCGACCCTATTAATGCGCGCAAGCAGTTCGACGCCGCTGCGCCGGCCGGCGATGACACTGCCTGTTTCCTGCTCTCCGGCGGCACCACTGGCCTCCCCAAGCTGATCACCCGCACGCACAACGACTACGCCTACAACATCAAAGCCACCTCAGCGGTCACCAATGTCACGGCGGATACTGTCTATCTGGGAACCCTGCCCGTCAGCCACAACTTCCCCCTGGCATGCCCGGGGATCCTCGGCGTCCTGTTCGCAGGAGGCCGGGTGGTGATGTTGCCAAGCCCGGAACCCGGAAAGGCCTTCGCTGCCATCGAAAGAGAAGGAGTGACGCTGTGCACGGCCGTACCGGCAGTGGTTCAACGCTGGCTGGAATACCGGCAGGAAACGGACAGGCAGGAAACGGACAGGCAGGAAACGGATCAGCTGGAAACACTTGAAGTTCTGCAGGTCGGCGGCTCGCGGTTGGCGGACGAGATTGCGCGGAAGGTGAAGCCGGTCCTTGGTGCCACCCTCCAGCAGGTGTTTGGAATGGCAGAAGGCCTGATCAACATGACCCGGCTGGACGATCCTGAAGACGTGGTCTGCACGACCCAGGGACGCCCGGTCTCGGAGGCGGATGAAATACGGATTGTGGATGAGTCGGGAACAGACCTGCCGGATGGTGTCGCCGGCGCCATCCTCACCCGCGGACCATACACACCCCGGGGCTACTACCGGGCTGACGAGCACAACGCCCGAGCCTTCACTCCCGACGGGTGGTACGGCAGCGGCGACATCGTCGAACGCCGTCCGGATGGGAACCTCGTGGTGCAGGGCAGGGACAAAGACATGATCAACCGCGGCGGCGAGAAGATCTCCGCCGAGGAGATCGAAAGCCTGGTGTACCGGCTCGACGCCGTCACGCTCGCTGCTGCCGTCAGCATGCCGGATGCACTGCTGGGTGAAAAACTCTGCCTGTTTGTCACGCTTAAACCGGGCACCGCACTGACGCTTTCTGACGTGCAGGAAAGTTTGCGCCGCACCGGTGTTGCTGCCTTCAAGATTCCGGAGAAGCTTGTGGTTGTCGACGAGATTCCGACCACGAAAGTCGGGAAGATCAACAAAAAGCAGCTCCGGGAAGAGGTCGCCCGGATGCTCCAGGCGTCGGGCAACACGGGTTAGGGACGTGCGCTAGTGACGCGCGTCGAACGCTTCGAGGAGCCGTGTGACTGAGCCGCCGAGGTTCCAGTCAGTGCGGAGCCGTTCAAGTTCGGCGCGCGAATCACCAACGATGGGGTGCAGTTGTGCGCCCGCGTCGTCGAGTGTCGGCAGCTGCAGGTCACGTACGATCCTCACGACGGCGGGCGCGACCTTGAGATAGCCGGCGGCCGCAGCGAGTTTCGCTCGCACGGGTGCGGACAGGCCGCTTCGTTCGTCCGAGGCCGCCTCGAGCAGCCCTTCCAGCGTGCCGAACTCCCCGAGCAGCGACGCGGCGGTCTTCTCGCCGATGCCGGCAACCCCCGGCAGCCCGTCCGAGGCATCGCCGCGAAGGGTCGCGTAGTCTGCATACTGCTCGGGCAGCACCCGATACTTGCCGACGACGACGACGTCGGTCACGATTTCGAGGTTTTTCATGCCCCGCGCCGTGTAGATCACCCGGACCTGGCGTTCGTCGTCGACGACCTGGAAGAGGTCCCGGTCGCCTGTCACGACGTCAACGGGAATCCCCGCATGGCTGGCGTAGGTGCCGACGACGTCGTCGGCCTCATGCTCAGGCATTCCTACGACGGCGATTCCGGCGAGATCGAGGACCCGGCGGATCATCGGAATCTGTGCCTCAAGCGCGTCCGGCACGACCTCCACATCAGGTGAGCCCGCTACAACGTCCGCGACCCGATGCGCTTTGTAGGTCGGGAGGAGGTCAACCCGCCACTGGGGACGCCAATCATCGTCCCAGCAGGCTACGAGATGCGTCGCCCCGTAGTCGGTCGTGAGCCGCGCGATCATATCGAGCAGGCCGCGGACAGCGTTCACAGGCGTGCCGTCGGAACGGCGGATCGTGTCGGGCACTCCGTAGAACGCGCGAAAGTACAGCGAAGCAGTGTCGAGCAGCATCAGTCGGTCGGGCATAACTGATCCTCTCAGTCTCCGGCGATGCCAGCAACGAAGACCTCGACCGCCACGACGTGGACTTCCGTCAGCCCCTGAGCCGGCGTCGGCTTCTCCAGCAGGACCGGCCGGCCGTACCGGTGTGCCCACTCCCCCGCATCGGCTCCGAACATGTCGTCGATCCACACGACGGCATCCCAGTCCGCTTCGCCCTGGACTTCCATCCGGGCCAGCCACCGGCTCACCGGCCGGAGCTTTGGTGTGGCGGCATCTGTCGCGTCGAGTGTCCCTGACAAGAGCGGGACCCGGAACGGCGCAGCCGGCAACTGCAGCCGCTTCTCCAGCCTGTGTGTCTGCTCTGCCGGCCAGGTTGACACCCAGGCGATCCGTCCCAGCGCTCCCAGCCTGGCCACCAGGGCGGCCCTGGTGTCGGACAGGGCCGGCTCGGGGGCAGGCCCGGGCCCGGCCTCGCGGGCGGCCGGGATCAAAACGCCCTCAATGCCCAGGAGGATCAACAGCTTCATGAAGCAGCAGGATACGCGCTGGTCTCCTCGCTGTCGCGGCTGCGGCGGACATCTGTGCCGCCGCAGCCGCGGAATTGACCGCCGTCGCCCGCGTCAGGAGATGGCCACACCCTCGAATGCTCCGGTCGTCAGGCTGCGCTGGTCCCCGGAGCAGACCATGAGCCCGATGTAGTAGGGCGCGTCCCCGAAGTCCGTCAGGTCCTGCCCGGGCAGGTCGGTCCACGTGATGCCGTCTGCTGAGACTGACCCCGTGAATAGCGTCCCTCTCCTGACCAGCCGCACCCATGATCCCGTGCCGCCCGCGCTGATGGTGGAACGGCCGGCCACGACGGGGCGCCGGACGAATTCAGCGCCTCCGCCGGGCGTTGTCACTGTTGCCGCCATAAGGTCGAACGGGGAGAGGGATTTGGTCATGATGACGCCGACGCGGGACCCGGATCCGGCATCTGCCCGGCCCGCGATCCTTGCGGTGATTGTATGGTCTCCTTGCACCGTTTGATGCGCCACATGTGCGACCATTCCCTGGCTGTTGACGTTCAGTCCGGGCCCGGCCCCGCGAAGCACAACTTGTCCGGAACTCTCATGGGCGGTGCCAGGCGCATACACGGCAACAACGCCTGCCACGCCGAGGGTACGCTCGTCCAGCACAAAATCGCCAAAATCATTGGAGCTCCAGGGAGCAGGGAGAGCCTTTCCTACTGTGATCTTCAGGGGTGCTGTCGCGGAGTCGGCGCCCACGGTCGTGTCGAACACGCCCTCCTGCCTGGGGATGCCGGAGATAAGACCGCTCCGCTGGTCGGCGACCAGGCCAGGCGGAAGGTTCCGTGCCCAGTAGCGGCCTGCGGAGGGCGTTGCCCGGATCAGGTATTCGAATAGGGTTCCGAAGGTCGCGAAGGTCTCGGCCGGACCCTGCAGGACCGGGTTTACTGCCTCCGGCATGCGGGCCGGCACGGGTTCAGATTCCGGACCTTCGCCGGCGACGTTTGTCTTGGCAACCTTGAAATAGTAATCGCGGCCAGGAACACCGGTGGGGTCCGAATACCGCAGGTGCACACCAAAACCGACAGCGCCGACGTCGGCCGCTATCGCTTTGAATGTCCCGCCGGGCGACTCTGACCGCTTGACGACGTACCGGGCGGCCGGATCAGGGTCGCTCCAGGACAGCTCAACCGCGGACAAACCCGCTCCGGCGGAGAACCCGCTGGCTGTTCCCCCTGGTCTTGATACTGACCAGCCTCCGACCGTGACGTTGTCGAAAACCGATGTCCCCGTCTCCATCTCTCCGAGACAGGAGCAGCTGGCGAGGCCGGCGTAGACATCACCTCGAAGATCCAGCTGGGTCGAGCCCACTTCCGTCCACGATGCGCCGTCAGGGGAAATCGATCCGGTAACCCGTTTTCCCTGCCGGACGATCCGAACCCAGTACGGCTTGCGCAGGCGGTATCCGTCGCCGGCGCCTTCTACGTAGGGGGCTGTTAAAGGAGTCGCAGATTCGGGCAGCGAACCGTGATCCCTGATCGGAAATCCGGCCTTGACGGTGATTGACTGCTGCTGGCTGGGCGGCACCGGAACGCTGCCGGTGCCTTTGCTGGCGCCGGCAGTCGTTGCCCGCGTAGTCCAGACCCCGCTCCAGGTATGCAGCGGAAGGCCCTGCAGAAGCATGGCGGCATGGGCGGACCCCGGATCGAGCGATGAGCGGATCATTACACCGACTTTGGCGTACTGCGAGCTCAGCGGATGCACTATCCGGGCAGTGACCACGGATTCCTCGGGAAGCCGGGTGAACGTGAACCGGAAGCTGTCGGCATTTCCGGCGATGTCGCTTCCGCGGTCTTCGATCACGAAGCGCTCGCCGTCGAAGACCGCGTCCCCGGCTCCGGACGGCGTACCGATTGCCGCGGATTCCCAGCCTTCCGGCAGTCCCGTTGTGCCTGCGACCGCCGCAGAATCGTCAGTGGTTCCGGCGGCATTTGTGGCCGTGACGGCGTAATAGTACGTACGGCCGGGACGCGCTGTCCGGTCCACATATTCCGGATCGGGGACGTCGGAGGCGATCACCTGGAATGTGCCGTCAAAACCCTCTGCCCGTTTGACGCTGTAGCTTTGTACCGACGCCCCGCTGACGGGGTCCACCGAACCCACCCACGAAAGCGTCACGCCGTCGCCGGTCCCGACTGCCCGCAGGCCGCTGGGAACGCCGGGGATCGACGTCTGTCCGCCCCGAACACCACCGCCGTTGGCGGCGGGGCGGGCGTAGGTCAATGTTCCCCAGCCCGGGTCATCTTCATGCCAGCCTTCAATGAACCTGGAGCCGCCGGTCCCGCGAAAGACAACGGCGGTGGTGTTGGGGGCGGACATGCCCAGCCGGCTGACGTAATGGGAGTAGGCCAGCTCATAAATGGGACGAAACTGCCCGCGCCCCGTCGGTGATACGGCTTCCTTGAGGTATTTGCCGGTCCGGTCCAGGTCGGCGACAAAGGGAACGTCGTCAAAGCCGAGGTTGTAGCGGGCGTTGTATTCAAAGCCTGCCAGGATCCGGTTGCCTGCCATTCCGAACAGGTTCACGCCTTGGTTCCAGGCGATCTGCGCGCAGTATCCGAGCAGGCCCTGGCCAAGTTGTTCGTGCGGCTGGTCCCGGCCGCTCTCCTGCCCCTGGCCGGATTCGTTGACTATGCGGTGCAGCACGGACCCGTTGCCGGCACCATAGGCGGCGAACCGCAGCCCGTTCTCGAACATCACCCTGTCATCGCTCAGGACGGCCACTGCGAGGATCGTTTGCAGCGCGGCTTCGTCCCAGTTCCCGTTCGCAAAAAGCGCGTAGCCGGAGAGAGACTCGTACCAGACGGTCCGCAGCGAGCGTACACACGCCTGAAAGTCTTCCTCCGGCCAGCCGTCGTACCCTGAATGGCGTAGCAGTTCGGCAGCATTCGCCAGTTTGAAGCCCTGAAGTCCTGACCCCAGCTGCCCGTCGGCCCCCGTGATGGACCGGAGGCTGGCCGACCAGATGTTCAGGACGTCCCGCGACTTGTCGGCATGGCGGCGGTCCCCTGTGAGGACCCACATCAGCGCGTTCTGATAGGCGGCAGCGGCGTCGCCCACGGCCTGGTTGGTGAAGTTTGACGGTCCCCGGCCCCACGATTGGATCTGGCCGGTGTTCTGCACGGTGTAGGAATACGAGGACCGGGGGCTGGCGGCCATGGCAACAAAACCGTCGTACATCGGAGACTCCTTGGCTGCCACCGCCGTCCGCATCCGGTCAAGGTCTTCGCTTCGATGCAGGATGCCCGGATGGCTAAGGGTACGTCCCGGCACTGATCCCTCGGTGAACGGGCCATAGGCGGCATTCACAGAGGGGCTCGCCCGTGCTGCATCCATGAACGCAAACTGGTAGACGCCGGCCAACGCCCCCGCGATCCCGGCAGACTGTAAAAGTGTGCGCCGGCTCAGTTCAATCTTCTCGGTCTTCATTTCAGGCTCCTTGTAGTCACAATGCACTGAAACGCCGCTTCCCCAATGAAGCGGCGTGATTGGCTTACTTAGGAAAGTTCCTCAGGGTAGGCGAACGGCTGCCCGGAGACGTAACGTTCCAGCTCGGCCACGATATGGTCGCCCATCCGGAGCAGCTCGGTGCCCATCGATCCCGCGATATGAGGTGTCAGGAAGACGTTGGGCAGGTCGTAGAACACGTGTCCGGGAGGAAGTACGTCAGGCACGGCGACGTCGAGAATCGCGTTGATTCGTCCGGAGGCCAGTTCGGCCTCGAGCGCCTCCTGGTCCACGACCTCGCCCCTGGCGGTGTTGATGATGGTGGCACCGTCCCTCAGCAGGGCCAGCTCCTGGGCGCCGATCAGTCCAGTGGTCTCGGGTGTCACGGGCACGTGAAGGGAGACGACGTCGCTTGTGCACATCAGCTCCTCCAGCGGCAGCAGTTTCACTCCGAGGGCCGCCGCGTCGGCAGCGTTCAAATACGGGTCGTACACCAGCACCTCGAGCTGGAAGGGCTGGAGCAGCTCGGCGACCCTGCGGCCGATGCGGGATGCCCCGACAAGGCCGATCGTCTTCTGGTAATTTCCGGCCTTGGGGAATTCCTGTTCCCGGTCGATTCTGGTGCGGCGCTGCCTGTACACGTGCGAACTCTCGAAAGCCTGTTTGTTGGCCAGCAGGATCATGGCCAGGGTGTATTCCGCAACAGGGCGGCCATTGGCGTCACCGGCGTTGGAACCGGAGATGCTCCGCCCGGCGGGGAGGGGCGGCAACTTGTCGGCGATGACCCCGCCGGCGTGAATAATGGCCCGAAGGTTCGGAGCCGCTTCCAGGACGTCAAGACCGATCTTCGGGCATCCCCAGCCGGTGATGAGGATCTCGACGTCGGACAAGGCCGCCTGTGCTTCCGGCGACGAGAAGTCTTCGAAAACCGGGCCGCGAAGGTCCACGAGCTGCGACAGCGAGCTGATGGCGTGCGGGGACATGAGCTTGGAGAAAAGGTCGGCTGGCGCCATGACTGTCATGGCGACATGCTTCGCTGCCGGTCCGGCCTGCATAACCAATGCGTCGGCAAAGAAGACCGCGGCCCGCCGGGTGAACCTTTCCTCCATGTCCCGGCGGATGAAGTGCGAAGCGCCGTCGAAAACTTCCACGTGTGCGCCGGCGGAACGGGCCACCCGCTGGTGCTCCGCTGTGATCCCGGTCCTGACCGTCCCCGTGATGATCAGCATGGGAACCCCGGACGCCGTCAAGGAGGAAATGAGTTCCGGCCATGGCGTCAGAGGAATGACGTTCCCATTGAGCACGAGGCGGGGGTCGCATTCTTCCTGGGCCTTGCAGCTGCGCTGGATCTCTGCCTCGTTCCAGTCCGGCCACTCAAGCCTCCTGATCGCGGCGCGTTCGGTTGCTGTCCGCGACTGGACGCCAAGAAGGTGCTCATACGCCTGTTCGGCAACGCTGCGCTCCTGCAACGCCGTGACGGGGAGCCGCCAGAACGGGTCCTCCAGGAGGACGCCTGCCGGACGAAATCCGGCAGGCTCCCGTAACAGCGCGGCGGCCGCGACGGCACCGGCCACCGACCCTCCCGCGGAATGCCCGTAATAGAGTGCCGGCAGGTCCGCCAGGCTTCGGAGCTCCGGCGCAAGCAGGAGCTCCAGGACATCGTCAACCATGACGTCGCCGGGATGTTTTTGCAGATCCTCGTCAGACCAGCGGGGCGAGCCGCCGTGTCCGCGGAGATCGACGGCCAGGACGGCCCACCCGCGGGAGAGCCAGTCCGGGAAGGCGGCCTCCAGGCATTCGGCCGACTCCATCAGTCCATGGATGGCGACCACCGTGGCTCTGGCCCCGGTCTCAGGCAGCAACAATCGATAGGACAGCACGCCAGTCCTCTCTGTAGATTCTTTTACTGTCAGTTGCCGGGTCAGGATTGCTTCTTGAGGTGGGCGTTGGCCTGCTTCTCCATTTCGGCCTGCAGCTTGTCAACGCCTGCGCCGTCGGCGGCTTTCTTCAGTTTGTCGAGCTGGTCGTCGACGTCGACCACGCCGTAGAAGAGCGGATTGGCGAACTGGGTGATCACGTTGGTCATGGCGGCAACCTGTTGCTTCACCGGGGTCGTGTCCGGGACGAAGGAGGCGAAGGGGTCCACGGTGAAGTTGTCGAAGTTTTGTGCCCAGTCGAAGATCTTCTCTTCGCTGGCACTGATCGACATGGACTTTCGCTCGAGGCTGGACCGCCAGGCCAGGGCGTAACCGGGGAAGGCGTAGTCGTTGAGCGGCTTGAACTTGTTGCCGTCGACAGGTTCCCAGTCGGTGCCCTCGATGCCGTAGCAGATGAGGTCGTGGTTCTCCTTGATGGAGAGCCAGTCCTGCAGCTGCATGGTCCGGTCCAGGTTGCCGCCCTTGGAGTTGACCACCACGAGGTTGTCTGCCTGGAATGTCTGGTTCGGCTTTGCTGACAGCCCGCCCTTGAGCGGCATGATGTTGGCGAGGGCCGCCTTGGGCACAGCCTTCTGCAGCGTGGTGAGGGTGTTGCTGGAGGTGCCGTCGGTCATAGCCCACCCTGCCGCGTACTTCCCGGCGGTCCACTGGCTTTTCAGGGTCGCAGCGTCCGTGTTCATGGCGTCCGCGTTGATGATCCCGTCGTTGTAGTACTTCCTGGTTCGGCGCAGGGCATCCACTACTCCCTCGTCGTCCCAGAACGGCGTGGGCGCCGAGGATCCGGTCTTCGCCGCGTCCTTGGCCAGGAGGAAGAACATACCCTTGCCGCTGAACGCACGGGCGATCCTGTCCGGGTTGTCCCAGGTGGCGGCGTTGAACATTCCGGTGGGCATGGGCATCGCATGGAGGTATCCGCTGCCGGACGCGGCGCCGTAGGCAACGGTGCCGTCGTTCTTCTGCTTCACGGCGTAGAAGAAGCGCTCAAGCTGCTCGAAATCTGTGATGGTGGAGAAGCCCAGGGTGTCCGCCAGGTCCTGGCGGATGACGAAGTGCTGGACTCGGGCCGCGCTGTTCACCTGCGGGATGCCCCAGAGTTTGCCGTCCCAGCTGTTGGATTCCACCAGCTTCTTCGGGAGCGTGGCGCTGAGGTTCTTATACTTGGGGATTTCGCTGGTGAGGTCGGCGAGGGATCCGCTCTGCTGCAGCTGCGCCATGTTCAGCCACAGGGCCTGCAAAGCGGAGTCGAACTTCTCCCCCGCGGTGAACTTCAGCAGGGACTGCTGCTGGTAGTTGGACCAGTTGATGAACTGGGCATCCAGCTCGAAGCCCAGATCGCCCTTGAGCTTGCTGTTGACCTTGGCAAGAACGGCGTTCCAGGTAGTCGGAGCGGTGCTGGGCAGGATGGCGGTGGAGGTCCCCGAGACGGGCCCGCCAGTCGATGAACCGCCGGATGTGCCGCATCCGGCCAGTGCTGCGGCGACGCTGAGGCCGCCGGCCAGGCCAAGGAAACCGCGGCGGGAAACTGCTGGATTGGGGATCATATGAGTGCACTCCTTTGTACGCCGGCACCTGAGGTGGCCGGAGCTATGACTTATGCAGGATGAAGGTGGAGCAATGAGGATGAACAGAGGCTGTGAGGGTTGGCCTAGCCCTTGGTGGCGCCGAGCGTGAGGCCCTTGACGAAATAGCGCTGGGCGAACGGGTAAGCGAGCAGGATGGGCCCGATGGTCACCACTGTCAGTGCCAGCCTCAGCTGGTAGATCGGCGCTACCGAACCTGAACCCGGCAGCATCGTCGCGTTGGTGACGTTCGCGATGAGGTTCTGAAGCATCAGCTGGAGCGGGTATTTGTCCGGATCCGAGATGAACAGCATTGCCGTGAACCACTCATTCCAATAGGACACGGCGTAGAACAGCCCTATGACGGCCAGGATCGGTTTGGACAGCGGCAGGACGATCTCAAAGAAGACCCGAAGCTCGCCGGCTCCGTCCACCTTGGCCGAATCCAGGATTTCTTCGGGAAGCTGGCGGAAGAAGCTGACCGCCACGAACACCAGGAACGGAGCCATCATGTGCGGAAGGATGACGGCGAACCAGCTGTTTTGCAGCTGCAGGACCTGCGTGACCAGCAGGTACATGGGAACGAGACCGCCGGAGAACAGCATGGGCAGGTACGCGAAGATCGTCAGAGGCCTGCTGATCCGCGGCATCCGGCGGGCGATGACCCAGGACAGGGACGCTGTGGCGCAGAGCGACAGGGCGGTCCCCACGAAGGTGATGAAGAGTGTGGCTGCATATCCCTGGAACACCGCCGTGCCGCTGAAGATGGCGGCGTAGGCGTCCAGTGAGAACGGTTCGGGGAAAAAGCTGTAGCCGCTGCGGGCCAACGTGGATTCAGCGGTCAGGGAACCCGCCACAATCATCCACAACGGAATCAGGGCAAATAGCCCAAAGAGCGTGACCCCGGCATAGCTGGCGATGGTGAACGGTTCGATCCGGGTGAACTTTTGACGGCCGCTCAGCCGGGCATCCGGCGTCGTGCCCTGTCCCCTGGACACCCGGCGGTGCTGCCTCGGTGACTGCAGGCTGTTGGCCGCCGACGGCTCCTTGGGCGTGACCACTGTTGGGGTTGTGGAGGTGCTCACAGGATGCTGCTTTCTTTGGAGTAGCGGCGCTGGAGGAGCACCGCCGCTGTGACGAGGATGAACCCGACCACCGACTGGAACAGGCCGATAGCCGCGGTGGTGCCGAAGTCACCGATGGTCCTGAGTGAACGGAATACGTAGGTGTCGATGACGTCCGTGGTGGAGAATAGCGTGCCGTTGTCACCGATGATGGCGAAGATGGTGCCGAAGTCGCCGTAAAAGATCCGGCCGACGCCGAGGACAATCAGGATGGCTGCCGTTGGCTTGAGAAGCGGCAGCGTAATGGACACTGCCATCCTGGCGCGGCTGGCACCGTCGAGCATTGCGGCTTCGTAGACGTCCTCCGGAATGGCGGTAATGGCCGCGAGGAAGATGACTGACATGTATCCGCCCAGCTGCCAGACCTTCACGATCGTCAGGATCCAGGGCCAGGGCCCCGCTTCGGTGTACCAGCTGACCTCAGGAAGGCTGAAAATGCCGAGGGCGTCATTGACTGCTCCCCCGTGCCCACCGGCGCCCGCCAGAATTACCTGCAGGATGATGCTGATGACAATCGGGGACACGAAGTATGGAAAAAAGATCGCCGACTGCATGAACTTCTTGAAAACACGGGCGCGCAGTTCGTTCAGCATGATCGCCAGCATCAGGCCCGCCGCCAGTGTCGCCGCGAGGAACAGGACATTCAGGACCAGCGTGTTCAGGACGATGGCCGGGGCATCCCCGCTTTCGATGAAGTACTTGAAATTGTCCAAGCCGGCCCACGGACTGTTGAAAATCCCCTGGCTGACGCTGAAATTCTTGAACGCCACGACCAGGCCGGCCATCGGGGCGTAGGCAAAGACCAGGAACCACACGATCCCCGGCGCCGCCAGCAGGAGCAGAACCCCGGATCCGCGGCCGCTGTGACGGCGGGAACGCCTGTTTTTGGGCTTACGGGAGGACTCGTCACTGAGCGAAGGTTTCCCTTGTTGAGCTGTCATGCTTTCCTGCATGGCACTCTCCCTTGAATGTAGAAGTTGAAGTTTCGGGGTCCGGGGGCTGGAGTGCCGTCATGGCACAGAGCCTGGTCCTGGAGACCCATTAGTGGCTGTTCCGGGAAAACGTTATCCCCAAATATGGAACTCCAGGTCGCACTGTGTCAAGGAGTCCGGACGGCGGGAGGTTGGCGGCCAATGGAAAGGAAAAGCTATAAATCCACGTTGAGACGGCCGTCACTGATATCGATATCAGGATAGAGCCTGTTTTGGGATTGCGCAATCCCGGCGGAGCAATCCAAACGCAAAGCAACGAAGGGCTCCTGAAGGCGGAGGGCGAGTAGCTAGTCAGCCCGCCCGCAGAGGACCAGGCAGCGCCGCCGCATCGCCGTCACAGCCAGTGAGGACGCCGGCATTCCCTGCTGAAAGCCTCGCTCAGGGCGTCTGTGCCGGATGATGCCGACGGCGTTTGTTGACCGGGGCTGTCGACTCGCGTTCCATCAGCCGTGGCACGGCGGTGGAGTCGGCAACGGCCTCAGGGCCCGCCAGGCTCTGCTGCAGCAGGCCGAAGGTCCGGTGACCCAATCCCTTGAAGTCCGGGGATACGGTGGTTAGCGCCGGCCAGGTGAATTGGCTGAAAGGCTGGTTGTCCCAACCAACAATTGACACATCCTGCGGGACGCGGACACCGTTCTCCAATAATGCGCGAAGGGCGGCGATGGCAAGGCCGTCATTGGAGCAGAAAACTGCCGTGATATCCGGATCGGCCGCGATGCGAAGCCCCTGATCGTAGCCGGAGAGTGCCGAGCGGGAGGCTTCCAGCACGGGAGGAGGGGCTATCCCGGCATCAGTGAGGGCATCCTTCCAGCCTTGGTATCGGCCGGAAAACTGGCTGAGGGGGAAGAGTCCAAGATGGTGGACCGTTCGGTGTCCGAGTTCCAGCAGATGCTCAGTGGCTTCGCGCCCTGCCGCATATTCGTCGATGAAGGCGTACGGGAACCCGGGCTGGCCCGCCGGGAATCCTGACGCCGCAACAATCGGAACCGTTCCCGGCAGCTGCTTGAGAACTTCGGCAGCCGAAGGATCGAAATCCAGGACAATGATTCCGGCAAGCTGCTGTTGAAGGGCCAGTTCGACGGCGGCCTGAACATCCGCTGGGTCCGCGGACTTCACGGCGGATATGACAATGGAGTAGCCGGCCGCTTTGGCGGCCTCCTCGATCCCCGCGATCGTGTAGGCGTAACCGTACGTTTCGGTGCCTGCCGCGAAGATGGCGATCATGGTCCGGTTGCCGCTCTTGAGCGCCCGGGCGAGTGGACTTGGGTGATACTGCAGCTCCTTGATCGCCGCCAGCACCCGATTCCGCCGCTCCTCGCTCACCGGAATGTTGCCCGTCAGTACCCGGGAGACCGTGGGAACGGAAACTCCGGCCAGCCTCGCAACGTCGGCAATGACGGGCGGGCGGTCGTCCTTGGAAATCCTCATGATTGTCCCCGTAGTTCAGCATCGACCTGACAGTGAAAGGCTATCCCGGAAGGGTCATGGATTCTGCGGCAGCCGCACGTCAGGGTGGTCGGGTGAAAGGCTGCCCGCCACGTAGTCGGCGGTGCCGGATTCACCGAAAAGTCTGCCCGTTGTGGAGCCCTTTCAGAAGTATTGTTCACGCTGCCCCAACGGGTCCCCAGATGATATCGATATCACCGCTTGGACGCAAGGATCTGTACGACGTGATCCGCGGAACACACCGCCGGCTCGGGCCTCTCTTGCGGCACCCGAGGCATCAGGCACAATGAGCATCATGGTGCGTTGGAGCGAGGAGAAGGTGATCGGCGCCGCCCCCGATGAATCCTCGCTGGCGGCTGCCCGCAAGCTGGCACGTCCTGGACCATGGTCCGATACCGGCAGCAATGACGTCCTGGTCTGGGGCAAATGCCAGGGCAGCGGAAGGACTCCTTACCAGGTGAGTGTTGACATTGCCGCCCCGGCGTATCGGTGCTCATGCCCGAGCCGGAAGTTCCCGTGCAAGCACGCGCTGGCACTGCTTCTTCTGTGGGCCCGGGGTGAGGCCGCCGAGGTCAGCGCCGAGACCGCCGGCTATGCGCAGGAGTGGGTGGACCAGCGGGGGGATCGCGTGGCCACCCGCGAGCGCCGCCACCAAGGGCAGCAGGGGCAGCAGGCAGACCCGGTTGCCCAGGCCAGACGGCAGGCCGACCGCCTGGCCCTGATGGATGCCGGGATCTTCGACTTCGCCCGGTGGCTGACCGATCTGGCACGGACGGGGCTGGCGGCCGCCCGTAACCAGCCATACAGCTGGTGGGACGGCGTGGCTGCCCGCCTGGTTGACGCACAGCTCCCCGGCCTGGCCGAGCAAGTCAGGGCCATGGGGTCGGATGTGCATGCCCGTGCGGACTGGGCCGACCATCTGCTCTTCCATGCCGGACGCTGGTGGGCCCTGACCAAAGCCTGGCGCATGAGGGATGAGCTAACGCCCCGGGAGGTGGCCGATCTCAGGACTGCCGTCGGCTGGGCCAGGGCCTCCGCCGAGATTCTGGCCAGCGAGGCCCTGCCCGGTCCATGGCTTGTACTCGGGGCCTGCCGGAGCGACGAGGGGCGGCTCCAGCAACAACGGACCTGGCTTCGCGGACCGGACGGAACTGTCGTCGTCGTGCTCGATTTTGCTGCCCAGGGCCAGGCACTGGCTACGCCCCGGCTGGCGGGGGCGGAGCTGGATGCCACCCTCGTACAGTATCCCGGCTCCGCACCACAGCGCGGAATGTTCACCGGTCCTCCTGTCCCGCGGGGATTGGCCAGGAGCCTCGGTGATGGTTGCAGCATCGCCCAAGCGCTCGACATGGAATCCGCGGCGGTCTCGCTCTCGCCCTGGCAGGATCGCCACCCCGTGCTGCTCGCCGGGGTCCGCTTCTGTCTGGGGGATGGTGGCTGGCTGCGCGACCCGGCAGGCGACGCCCTCCCCCTCGTCGATGCGCCCCTGGAATCCCTGTTGACACTTACCGGCGGCCATCCCGTCGACGTGTTCGGTGAACTGGAGGATGGCCGCGTACGGCCGCTGTCCGTCGTCGTCGGCCAGCGGGTGGTCACGCCATGACATGGTTGGACGAGCTTCGTACGTCCGGGCTCCTCGGCACAGGGCGGCATCCTGCGCCGCTTCCGCCGCCGGATCTTGGATTTCGCCCGCCCGAGGGCCTGCCTCCTGAAGAGTTCCTTTTGGACCAGGTGGCCCTGGCCGACGTCGTCACGCGTGCCGCCCGCCGCCCGGACAGGGCGGAAACCGCACGCCTGCCTGATCCGGCGCCCCCGGACGACGCCCCGGAAGCCTCCGGGCAGGCAGCCCACCTGCTGGACCTGCTCCTGACCCAGCCTCCAGTCGGTCTGGAGCTCCGCAACCAGCTGGTGACCGACTGGCTGCAGCTCGCCGCTGAGTCCGGACTGCGGGTCCCGCACCGCCTCATCCCGGCCCTGCTGACCTTGGCAGCTACGAAACAGGGCGTGGCTGAGCACCTGCACCCGGCCATCGGGATACGTGGCCTATGGCTTCAGCACCTCACCCGGCCCGCGGATTCCGGGCTGCCTCCCGGGAATGGGACCGAATGGGCCGAGCTGGGCAGCGCTGACGCCACAATGGAACTCGAACGTCTCCGCCGCAGCGACCCGCAGGCCGCCCGCGATCTGCTCCGGACCCGATGGGACACGTTGAGCGCCCGCGAACGCGCCGCCGATCTGGGCGCGTTCGCCATCGGCCTTCAGCCTGACGACGAGGACCTGCTGGAAAGGGCGCTGGACGACAAGGCAAAGAGCGTGCGAGAGGTGGCCGCCAGCCTGCTCGACAGGCTGCCCTCAAGCGCCCGCGCGGGCCGCATGGCCGCCCGGCTACGCCCGCTGCTGGGCATGAAAGGGTTGCTCCGTAAGAAGTTCGAAATTGACACGCCAGCTGAACCGGATGCTGCCGCCCTGCGCGACGGGATCGCGGCGGACCCCCGCAGCGGCGAGCCCGACAGGCTCGGCCGACTGGACACGATCATCCGCGGCGCTCCCCTCGACGTGTGGACGACGGCCGCCGGCCGCAATCCGGCGGCGACGCTGGCCATGCTTGAGGGTGAAACCCGCGTGGTCAACGCTATTCTTGCCACCGCCGTACTGCGGGGCGACCTTGAATGGGTGCGGGCCTTGTTCGATGTCCGCAGGGACGTGCGGCTGCTTCATTCCCTTCCCTCCGGCGAGCGTGAGGACTCGCTGGTGCGGCATATCCGCGGTGGCAGCGCGGAGCCCATGTCGCTGGTTCCGCTGCTGCGGGATATGCCCCGGCCGTGGGGTCCTCAACTGACTTCCGAAGCACTACGGCTGATCACCGCCAAAGGAGGGGGCCAACTCGCCGGGATGCTGGCCGATGTCCTGCCTGTGGCGCTTCCGCCCGAGGCGGCCGATCAGTGCCGCCGGCAGCTCGAGCGTCCCGACGACGAGGCCCCGCGGCGCCGCGTGCTTCGTGATGTCGTACAGTACCAATCATTCCGACAATCGCTGACGAAGGCCTTCCGATGACCGATGCCCAGTCCCCCACCGACGTGCTTCGCGCCCACGCCGAACACGCCTACGCCGACGAACTCAGGGAGCTGGCTGCTGCGGATGATCGGCCCAGGCCGCCGAACTGGCACCTGTCTCCTTGGGCCGTGGCCACCTACGTGCTCGGCGGTACGCTGCCGAACGGCGTCCGGATCAGCGCCAAGTACCTGGGCTCGGCGCGGTTGGTGGAAATCGCCGTGGCATCCCTCGCCACGGACCGGGCGCTGCTGTTGCTGGGGGTACCGGGCACCGCGAAAACGTGGCTCAGTGAACATTTGGCTGCCGCCATTTCGGGTACATCCACGCTTGTCGTGCAGGGCACGGCGGGCACGCCGGAAGAGGCGCTGCGGTACGGCTGGAATTATGCGCGGCTGCTCGCCGACGGCCCCTCCCGGGCCGCCATGGTCGCAGGTCCGGTGATGCGCGCGATGGAGACGGGAAGCGTGGTACGCGTGGAAGAACTCACCCGCATCCCGTCAGATGTGCAGGATTCGCTCGTCACGATCCTCAGTGAGAAGGTCCTCCCGATCCCAGAGCTGAACGAGGAAGTCCAGGCGCGCCAGGGATTCAACGTCATCGCCACAGCCAACAACCGGGACAAGGGCGTTAACGAGCTGTCATCGGCGCTGCGGCGCCGCTTCAACACCGTCGTCCTGCCGCTCCCGGACACCCTGGACCAGGAGGTGGAGATTGTCACTACCCGGGTCCGCAGCCTGGGCGCGTCCCTGGAACTCCCTGCTGATCTGGCCTCGCTCTCGGAGATCAGCAGGGTGGTCACCATCATGCGGGAACTGCGCGCGGGAGTAACCCAGGATCAGCGCACCACGATCAAGTCGCCGTCGGCCACCCTGTCGACCGCGGAAGCCATCTCGGTGATGACCAACGGGCTTTCCCTGGCCGCGCACTTTGGCGACGGAACCGTCCGTGCCCAGGAAGTGGCGGCCAGCCTGGTGGGTGCCGTGGTCAAGGACCCGGTGCAGGACAGGGTCATCTGGCAGGAGTACCTGGAGACCATCGTGCGGAACCGTCCGGAGTGGAAGGATCTTTACCGAGCCTGCCGTGACCTTGAGACGTCGAACTGATCCATGACCGACGTCCACGTACTGGGGATCAGGCATCACGGTCCCGGTTCGGCGCACTCCGTTGCGGAAGCCCTGGCCGGCCTCCGGCCGGATCTGGTGCTGGTCGAGGGGCCGCCAGAACTTGATCAGGTCGTTCCGCTGCTTGCTGATCCGGACATGATGCCGCCCGTGGCCGGCCTGATCTACGCGGCCGACCAGCCACGGCTGGCCTCGTTCTACCCGCTGGCCAGCTTCTCCCCTGAGTGGGTGGCCATCCGCTGGGCACTGTCGACCGGAACCAAGGTGCGGGCAATTGACCTGCCCGCGGCGCACACCTTCGCGCTCCGCCTGGCTGAAACGGCCTGGCGAAGGTCGTCCAGGGACGGGGAGGACAGGGACGTCGACGGCGGCACCTCGGCCGACGGCGAGGGCGACGGCGAGCCTCCGGCAGGAGGCGCGGAACCTCCTGGGCTGCCTCCGCAGCCCTACCGCCCCGATGCGATCGGATTGCTGGCCGGGGCCGCGGGCTATAGCGACCCCGAGCGCTGGTGGGAGGACGCCGTCGAGCACCGGAACTCGGATCCCCTGGAACGGTTCGCGGCACTGACAGAGGCCATTGCCGAGATCCGTGCGGCCGACGACAGGCCTGGCCGACGTGATGGAGAACAACCTGAGGGAAGCTGCGATGCGGCGGCTGCTGCGGGCCGCGATCCGCGAAGGGCACGGGCGGATCGCCGTGGTGTGTGGTGCCTACCACGCCCCGGCATTGGTACCTGCCGATTTTCCTCCCGCGTCAGCCGACAACAAGGTCCTCGCCGGCCTGCCCAAGACCAAGGTCGCCGTCACCTGGGTGCCGTGGACCTCGGACCGGCTTAGCCTGCGCAGCGGCTACGGTGCCGGCGTGACGGCCCCCGGCTGGTACCAGCATCTCTTCACCCACTGGATGGCGCAGGATCAAGGCAATGAGGTCTCCACGACCTGGCTCGTCCGGGTGGCCCGTGCTTTGCGAAAGGAAAACCTGGCCGCCTCGACAGCCTCCGTGGTGGACGCGAGCCGGATGGCGAACGCCCTTGCCGCCGTCCGGGGGCGGCCCAGCCCCGGCCTGGCCGAACTGGATGACGCCGCCCAGGCCGTGTTGTGCGACGGTTCACCGCTTCCGCTGGCCCTGGTGCACCGGGAACTCACCGTCGGGCTCGAACTGGGAACCGTGCCGGAATCGGCACCGACAGTCCCCCTGGCCGCGGATCTGGCCGCCTCTCTGCGAAAGCTCCGCTGGAAGCCCGGCAGCATGGAAGAGGTCCTGTCCCTTGACCTGCGGAAACCACCTCAGCTGGCCCGCTCGGTTCTGCTGCACCGGCTGGCATTGCTCGGCGTGGATTGGGGCGTTCAGGCCGAGACGGGCCGGACGACCGGGACCTTCAAGGAGGCCTGGACATTGCAGTGGCGCCCGGAACTGGCTGTCGCCCTGGTGGAAGCCAGCCGTTACGGAACCACGGTAGCCTCGGCCGCCGCCACCTACGTGTCCGAACATGCACAGGAGGCCCGCGGCCTCACGGAGCTCAGCGAACTGCTCGCCGGCTGCCTGCTGGCCGATCTCCCGGACGGCATCGCCGGTGTTGTGTCCGTACTTGGCGAGCGCACTGCCCTGCAGCAGGACGTCGGGCCGCTGCTGGAAACCATTGCGCCCCTTGCCCGCACCTGCAGGTACGGCAATGTGCGCGGCGTTGACGTCACCGGCGTACGGAAGATCCTGGACACGACAATCGTGCGGGCCTGCGTGGGGCTGCCCACGGCCTGCGCCGGGCTGGATGATGACGCCGCCGCGGCGATGCGCCGGGCAATCGACTCGGCCCATCATGGTCTGTCGCTGTTACCTGGGCTGCCGCTGGAGGACTGGCACCGGGCACTGGCCGCCGTCGCAGGCCCGGACCGGATCCACGGCTCGGTCGCGGGGAGGGCCACCAGGCTCATGCTTGACGCGGGCCTGCTGGACGGGGACGACGTCGCGGCCAGGCTCAGCCGCAGACTGTCCATCGCCGCTCCTCCGCAGGAATCCGCGGCCTGGCTGGATGGGCTCCTCTCTGGCGACGCGACACTGCTGATTTATGACCGGCGGCTGCTTCAGATCGTCGACGGGTGGGTTGCCGGGGTGGACGACGACGTCTTCGGTGATGTCCTTCCGCTCCTGCGCAGAACCTTTTCAGCATTCAGCCGGCCGGAGCGGCGGGAAATCGGCGAACAAGTCAGCCGCGGCGGCGTCGAGCCTAACACCCTGGCGGGAACGCTGGACATAACGGGCGCGGGCCCCGCAGTCCAGACGATGGCCCGGTATCTCGGATGGCAGGCGACCGCATGACAGAGGCAGGTCCCGACGGACGCGACAGGCTGAGCCGCTGGCGGCTGATGCTTGGCGGGGATGATGCCGACGGCATCACCTCACCGGATGGCGAAAGTGTGGTTCTTTCCTCCGCTGACGCCCGCCGTGACCAGGCATTGGAGGCCCTGTATGGTGCAGATAGGAGCGGCCGGGGCGGCCTCGGGGCGTCCAGCCCGCGGGTCGCCCGCTGGCTCGGCGACATTCGTGGCTACTTCCCGTCCACCGTGGTGCAGGTGATGCAGGCGGACGCCATGGACCGACTCGGCCTGCGGCAATTGCTCCTTGAGCCGGAGATGTTGCGCACGGTGCAGCCGGACATCGGGCTGGTGACCACACTCGTCGGGCTCGGCCGCGTTATCCCCGAGCATTCACGCGAGAGCGCCAGGGCGGTGGTTCGCCAGGTGACCCGCGAGCTTGAGGACCGGTTGCGTGCAAAGACAGTTCAGGCGGTCTCCGGCGCATTGAACCGCGCTGCCCGCACGCGAAGGCCCCGGCACCGGGATATTGACTGGAACCGCACCATCGCGGCAAACCTGAAAAACTACCAGCCTGACTATCGCACCATCGTCCCGGAGCGGCTGGTGGGCCACGCCCGGCGAAGCACGGAAGTGCAGCGCGAGATCATCCTGTGCATCGATCAATCCGGGTCGATGGCCGAATCGGTGGTGTACTCAAGCGTGTTCGGCGCGGTGCTCAGCTCGCTGCGGTCGGTGCGCACGCGGCTGGTGGTCTTCGACACCGAGGTTGTTGATCTGACGGATGACCTGGAGGATCCGGTGGATGTGCTCTTCGGTGTCCAGCTCGGCGGCGGCACGGACATCAACCGCGCCCTGGCATACTGCCAGGATCAGGTGAGCCAACCTGACGAGACAATCCTGGTGCTCATCAGCGACCTCTACGAGGGTGGAATCGCGGAGGAGATGCTGCGAAGGGCCGCCGCAATCGTCGGCTCGGGAGCAACCATGATTGCTTTGCTGGCGTTGAGCGACAGCGGCCATCCGTCGTTCGATTCCACCATGCCACGGCCCTGGCCGGAATCGGTGTCCCGGCGTTCACCTGCACGCCTTATCTGTTCCCGGAGCTGATGGCCGCCGCGATCGAACGCCGGGACGTGGGCGAATGGGCAGCCTCGAACGGCATCGCGACGACCCATGAAACGTAGGTCATGGCCCTGCCGCGGGTTGCCCTCCTTGGGCTGCGTTGCGGAAGGCTCTGCGTTGCGGAAGGCTGCCGGTGCCATTCCCACGCGCTGGCGGAAATACTTCGAAAAGTTGGAGGGGTCGTCAAAGCCCATTTCGTCAGCGACGGCGGCGACGGAGGACCCGCCATGCGCTAAGGCCCTTTTGGCTTCGAGAACTATCCGTTCATCAATGAGCTGCTTGGCGCTGAGCCCAGTATTCGCGCGGCTCAGCCGGTTGAGTGTCCGGGCCGAATAGCCAAGCCGGGCAGCGTAATCCTCGACCGTCCGGCGGGTCCGGAAATTCACGTCGATGTCCTCCCTGAACCAATTGAACGCCTCGTGCGCCTGTGCACGGTGCTGAACCTTGTTATCTAGGGAGGACGAGGCCAGGAGCAGGAGCGAGACTGAAATGGCGTGGGCCAGGGCCAGCCTGCGCAGGGCATTTCCCTGTTTCTCGCTTCCTTGTCCCGCATTTCCCTGGCTTCCGTCAGCAAGGGAGAAGGCCTGAGCCAGCGCTCCCCCCGTTTCCGCCGATTCAGGGAGGGCCGCTGCCGGGAAGTGATTGGGTGGCATTGTCATAGAGGCTGCGATTTGCTGATGGATTCTCGTTTCAAGGGCCGCGGGGGTGAACAGGAGCACGGGACCCTCAATGTCTGTAATGGCACCCCACTGCTGGACCTGGCCTGCCCGCACCCATACGGCGTCACCCGGAATAAGCAGATACTCCCGAAAGTCCACAGTATGTGTGGTGGAGCCCGAGTCGATCCGGAACAGCATGTCGAAGTCCAGCCGCTGCGGTGAAACAAACTCCTTCAGCCCCGCGCGTCTGCGCATCAGGCCCAGTGACATCAGTTCGATCTCTCCGGAAGCCGCCGACGACGGCGTGTAGCGGACCGGCCGTATCTTCGCATGTCCCATATCTACCATTGTCCGACCCGTCCGGACCGTGAGAACCAAGCGGCAGGTCCGTAAGGTCAATACAACCAAGTCCATTTTGTACTCGGCCCCCGAACGAAGGTACACCCCTATGACCCCGTTGAGCTACACCATCATCGACGCGCCGGACTCCTCCCTGAACAAGACCAGCATCCTGGTCACCGGTGAATCTGAAGCGCTGGTTGTTGACGCCGGATTCACCCGCGCAGACGGCCACCGTATCGTCGCCGAAATACTCGATTCCGGAAAATTGTTGCGGAACGTGCTGATCACCGCAGGCGATCCTGACTTCTACTTTGGAGCCGAAGTGATTGCGGACGCTTTCCCCGAGGCGCGTTTCCTTGCCCCCGATGACGTCATCGAACACATCAAGGACACCTACGCGAAAAAGCTGGTGGCCTGGGCCCACCTTGGCGCCAACCTGCCGTCACGCCTTGTCGACATTGCGCCCCTGACTGAAACACAGCTGACCGTTGACGGCGTCGTCCTCGAAGTACGCCAGGCAAGCCGGGACCTCGGTGACCGCGCCTGGTTCGTCTTTGAGCCGGTGGAGAGGGTCCTCGTCGGCGGCGTTCTCCTCTTCGAAGGCCTGCACGTCTGGACCGCCGATTCACCGGCTCCGGAACAGCGCGAGGAATGGATCCGGGTGCTGGACGGCTTCGAGGCCCTCCGGCCCTCGTTCGTCGCCGCCGGGCACCGCATCACCGGCGCACCCACCGATCTCACGGCCATCAGCCATACCCGCGACTACTTGCGCTTCTTTGAGAAAGCCGTAACGGATGCCCCCGACGCAGCCGCAGCAGAAGCTGCACTGAAGGCCGCCTACCCGGACGCCGGCCTCGGCATTGCAGCCCAGCTGGGCACCAAGGTCGCCAAGGGAGAAATGACATGGGGCTGAACCACGCCGACGAGAACGCCCCCGTTGCGGTCGTGCGACGCCAGTACCTCGCCTCCGCGGCGGGAGACCTCGAAGCCCTGCGCGCCACCATGGCCCCGGACGTGGAATGGACCGAAATGGCCGGCTTCCCGCTCGCCGGAACTTACCGGACCCCGGCAGGGGTCACGGGCAACGTGATGGAAAAACTCGCCCAGGACTGGGAGGGCTGGGCCGCGCACGACGACACGTACGTCGTCGACGGCGAAAACGTCGTAGTGCTGGCCCGTTACACCGCCACCCACCGGCAGAGCGGAAAACCCCTGAACGCCCGCGTGGCACACCACTTCACCGTGCGCGGCGGACTCATTGTCCGGTTCGAACAGTTCGTGGATACGGCACTGGTCAGGGACGCGGCAACGGCCGGATAATAATCCAAGGTCCAAGCCACGAACGGCACCCTGCCACCGCAGAAGGAACCGATGAACAGCGTCACGTGCGATCTCACCATTTCCCTCGACGGATACCTTGCCGGCCCTAATCAGAGCCCGGCGAACCCGTTGGGCGAAGGCGGTGAGGACCTGCACCGGTGGATGTTCGAAGAACCCGAGGCCCATACCGCAGCTATTGAGGGCATTCTCTCCTCGCGCTCCTTCATCATGGGCCGGAACATGTTCGCGGGCCCCGGGGAAGGGATCTGGGGTGAGGACTGGCGCGGCTGGTGGGGTGAGAATCCGCCGTACCACGCTCCCGTGTTTGTCCTCACCCACCACCCACACCCTCCGCTGCAGATGCAGGGCGGCACAACGTTCTATTTCGTGACCGACGGGATCGAGTCGGCGCTTGATCAGGCGCGGGAGGCCGCAGCCGGCGGTGGCATAGCCATAGCCGGGGGCGCTGAGACTGTACGGCAGTACCTTTCTGCCGGACTGATCGATGAGTTGCGGCTCCACCTTGCGCCGATCCTCCTCGGCGCGGGCGAGCGGCTGTTGGACGGGGTTGAAAACTTTAGTTTTGAACCTACGGAAGTGAGCGGTACCGGTTTGGTGACGCACGTTCGGTATCGGAGGATCCGCTAGGCACCTGATGAAGGGGCATGCCCTGAGGATGCTCCACGGGCTGGCTCAGGCCGCACCGCTTCCCGGCGGACCGCTGAGCACGGTGGGCACGTACTCAAGGAGCTGGAGCCGGCCGTCGAAGGTCCTGCTGTCCACCATCTTGAGCGCGACATCCGGATAGCCGTCGTAGATCCGCTCCCGCCCGGTGCGGCCCGTGATGACCGGGAAGACGACCAGGCGGAACCTGTCCACAAGGCCGGCGGCCAGCAGTGACCGGCAGAGGCTGAGGCTGCCGAGGGTGCTCAAGCGCCCGGTCCGGGTCTTTTTCATCTCCGCGACTGCCTCCACAACGTCCCGGGTCACCAGTTCGGAGTTCGGCCACGTCAGGGGTGCCTCCAGCGTGGAGGAGAAGACGACCTTGGGAACGGCGGCCAGGCCGGTCAGGCTGGCCCCCTCATTCTCGGAGAATCCCGAGTCCCCGGCCGCTGCTTCCTCTGACATTCCGGACATTAGCCGATAGGTGTTCGCCCCCAGGAGGAAGGTGTAGTCCTTCGCCCCCTCCTCCTGGAGCCAAGCCAGATACTCCGGCCCCTCCAGACCCCACCAGCCGGGCCATCCTTCGGCCGAGGCATAGCCGTCCAGGGAAATGATCAGGTCGACCATCAGGTCCGCCGACGAAGCCTCTGCATGTGTCCCGCCCATAGCCGTCTCCTTGATCTGACAGACGTCAGTCCCCGCGCCTTGGCCCAAGGACAGCCGTCCCCGGGCCTGACCGGCACCACACCGTCCGCGTACGTGCCGGCAATGCTATCGCTGGAACGATCGGGCCTTCAAGGGTTCACGTTGACCCTTTGCAACTTCGCCCCCGCGCGTCTGGGAGCCGGTTCTTTGCAGCTGCCGGTGACGGGCGACGGCGTCCGTGTTTCCGCACCGCGCGCTGCAGTATCGCTGCCGGCCGGCCTTTGAGTTGTCAACGAACGCGTTAAGGCAGCCTGTCCGGGCGCAGCTGCCGATCCGTTCGCCGCCGCTCCACGCGACCGTGCTCTGCACGATCTCCTTTGCCCGCTATGGCAGCAAACCGCTGTCCGTCAAAGGAACCTTTCGCAGCGTGGGTACTAACCGGTTGATCCTTGCCTGCGCCGCCGGGATCCTGCTCAACCTCACCGGCATGGAACTCCCGGCGGGGACCGCAGGCTTTGTCCGCGCGCTCGGCACCGCTTCACTGCCCCTGGGCACGCTCTGCGTCGGCGCAGCCCTGCCAACGGCGTCCTCCGCCTATGTCATGGCCCCGGCCCTCGGCGGCGACTCCTCCCTGATGGCATCAACCATTGCCATGCAGACCATCGCCGGCGTGCTGCACCTGCCCGGCCTGCTGTTCCTCATAACATCCTTCGCCGGGTAGGGGCAGGATAAACACCACGGCCTTCTACCTAATATCCACCGAAGAATGTCCGACCCCCTTGTCATGATGGGTCTATGGGGAAAGTGGGGGTTACCAAGGCCTTTGAGGTCATCAAGTCTGCCCTTGCTGTCCTCAATGCCGAGGTGGATGGGTCCGACTCTGAGCCCTGGTGGGACGGAGACCCTTTGGCCGGCCTGGCTGATGGGTGTCTGGACATTCTCGCCGGGGTCCATGGGGTGGAGGCCGGGTTCGCGGGCTTGAAGGCCCGGGCTGCCATGAAGTACTCGGACACTGTCCAGGCGCTGGCGCCGCCGGATGCATCGGTGCAATCCCAGGAGATGGCGGTCACCGCGGAAATCGGCAGCCTTTTGTGCCTTAGTGACCGGGCTGCCGGTTCGTTGCTGGCCGCATCCCACGCCCTGGCCACCACATTGCCGCTGACATTATCGGCCCTGCAGTCAGGAACGATCTCCTGGCAACATGCCCTGGTCATGGTGGACGAAACAGCAAGCCTCGACCCTGCCGGGGCCGCAGCACTTGAGGCGCATTTCCTGGATCCTAAGGCACCGACGCCACCCGCCGCCGGGGTCGGGGACATGCCGGCGTACCGGTTCAAAGCCAAAGCCCGCACCTGGCGGGAACGCCACCACGCCGAGTCCTTTGAAAAGCGCCACGCCAAGGGTATGGCGGACCGGCGGGTCGAATACCGGCCGGACCAGGACGGGATGGCCTGGCTCTCGGCCTACTTACCGGCAGACCAGGCACTGTCGGGATGGAACCGGCTAACCGCGCTCTCCAGAGGCATGCAAGGCCCTAACGAGGGACGCAGCCTCACCCAGCTGAGGGCCGACACATTCTAGCAATCGCTTCTCAGCGCCGGGGCCAGAGCCGGAAACAGTCCCGGCAACAGAGACGGCAACAGAGACGGCAACAGGGCCGGGGCAGGTACAGGAGCAGATGCCGGTCCATCGACCCTCATCCATGCCCAGGTACTGATCACCGTGCCTGTGTTCTCGCTCATGGGCCTGACCGATGAACCGGCAATGCTCGACGGGTATGGTCCCATCCCGCCGTCAATGGCCAGGGATCTCGTCGCCAACGGGGCCGGCGCGTTCTACAGAGTGCTCGTGGATCCCCGGGACGGGGCCCCGCTCGAAATCGGCCGGACAAGTTACAGACTGACCAAGCCGATGAGGAACTGGCTGCGGATGCGCGACGGTAAATGCCCCTTCCCCGGCTGCAGCAACCACTCCCTCGACAACGAAGCCGACCATATTCTCGCCTGGCATCAAGGCGGGACCACCGGAATCAGTAACCTTGGACAACCCTGCCGCAAACACCACAAGCTTCGCCACACCACCGGCTGGAACCCCACGCCCGCAGCCCAAGGCGAACCACCCGGATGGACCTCACCCTCCGGCCGGCACTACAAGAGCGAACACCAGGACTGGGAACCACCACACTGGCCAGACCAGCCGTGGTCCTTGCCTGGCAGTTCGTCCTCCGACCTCCCGGACCTTGCTTACATCGGACCCTCCCTGTCAGAAGAAGGACTGGACCAGGTCCTGCACGGCCAGAGCTAACCACCGGATGCACCTGCCACTACACCTGCCACGGCGGGAGGTTTCAACAGGCCCAACCCGCAGGCTTTTTTGTTTCCACAGGGTTCCAAGCCTCTTCGGCCTCCGGTCCGCTGAGCGTGGAACGCACTGAATCAACGAGGGGTATAGGAGTGCCGCCCGCGCAGAGAGCGGCAAGACCGGTCGTTACCCTGCGTTTCGCCAAGTCTTGGTTAATCTGTATAGCTGTTATACAGTTTTGGGATGATAGACGACGTGATGACTGTTGCGGACGTTGTCCGGTCCCGGCTTGAACGCAGTCTCCTGGCCGGTGACTATTCGGCGGGAGCACAGATTAAGGACAGCGTCATAGCGCAGAAACTGGGCGTGGCGAGGCCCACTGCCCGCGTTGCGGTCCAGAGCCTCATCGCTGACGGGTTCCTGGAACGTGAAACCGGGCGAAGCGCGAGGGTGCGCCGATTTTCCGCCCAGGACGTCGCCGACATTTTTCACGTGCGCCGGCTCATCGAATTCGAGGCGGTCCGCTCCGTCTGTCAAGGCGCAGATACGGAGCCGGTCCGCGAATCCCTGGCCCGGTTCTCAGAGGTCAGGGATGAGCAGGATTGGGAAACTGCGGCACAGGCTGACATGGCCTTTCACTCGGCAGTCGTCGCAGCTGCAGGCTCGCCACGGCTAAGCAGGCTCTTTCAGACGATTTCCACAGAGATCCGCCTCCTGATGGCGCTCCTTCACCCCCGGTATCTCCAAGTCTCCACATTGCACCATGAACACACCGAGCTCCTGGATGCGCTTGTCGCCGGCATCCCGGAAAAGGCTTTGCAGCGTTGGGCGGCTCATTTGAACGACGCGGAAGCGTTCCTGACCAGCCAGATCCAGGAAGAAGCCTCCTAGGAGCCCTGAGTCGGCACAGCCAGAACAGCTGCCTCAATCATTCATCAAAACGGTTCCATGAAACCCCAAGTCGAAAGCGCCACCATGCACTCAAAGTTCACCGCCACGGAACCTGCACCGGTCCTGACAAGGCTTCAGGCCGCGGGTGTTCCCGTGGAGGCCTCGGGTCATCGGCTGGCCGCATACTCCTACGACGCATCCAATTACCGGATCCCGCCCTTGGGCGTTGTGTTTCCGCGCAGCGTGGACGACGTCGTTACTGTGATGGCAGTGTGCAGGGAAACAGATACTGCCCTGATATCCCGGGGCGGAGGGACATCCATGGCCGGTAACGCCATCGGGCCGGGAATCGTGCTGGACTTCTCGCGTCACATGAACCGGATCATCGGCATCGATGAGTCAACAGGAACGGCTGACGTCGAGGCCGGCGTCGTTCTGGCAACCCTCACCCGGGAAAGCGAGAAGGCCACCGGCGGGAGTCTCACTTTCGCTCCCGACCCGTCGTCCAAGAACCGTGCCACCATCGGTGGTGCGATCGGCAACGACGCATGCGGCAACCACTCAGTCCGCTATGGACGCACCTCCGATCACGTCCACGAGATAGACGTCGTCACCTCCGACGGAGCCCTCCTGACAGCATCGGACAAGGGTGTCCATGCCACTGATCCGACCGACGCTTACTCGGTATCACGCGCGTTCCAGTTGGGCGAAGACCTCAAAAAGCTCGCCCAGGACAACCTGGCTGCCTTCCGTGTTGAACTTGGCCGCATCCAGCGGCAGGTTTCCGGCTACCACCTTGCCAATCTGCTGCCGGAAAATGGCCTGAACATTGCCAGGGCACTGGTCGGCACCGAAGGAACCTGCGCCGTCGTCGTCCGCGCCCGGATGAAACTCGTCCCCAAGCCATCCAGCGCACTGCTGGTCTGCCTCGGCTATGCCGACGTCGTCGATGCCGCGAAGGACATCGAGACCATCCTTGACTTCTCGCCGGCAGCTGTCGAAGGCATCGATGAGGCCATCGTGGATACCATGCGGCTGCGCCGTGGCGAGGACTCCGTGCTGGGGCTTCCCCGCGGCAACGCGTTCTTGTATGTAGACCTCGACGGCGACGACCCGGACAAAGTGGCCCGCCAGGCCTCCCTGCTGCTGGAACGGCTCGCTGCGAACGGCCGGCTGGTCGACGGGTGCGCGGTTCCGGACACCGCTGAACGCGCTACCTTGTGGCGGGTGAGGGAAGACGGCGCAGGCCTGTCATCCAGGCCCGCCAGCGGCGGAGAATCCCACGCCGGCTGGGAGGACTCCGCGGTCGCACCGCAGAACCTGGCAGCCTACCTGGCCGACTTCCGCAGGCTCCTGGACGATTATGAGCTGACAGGAATCATGTACGGGCACTTTGGGGCCGGATGCATGCACATCCGCATCACCTACGACCTGCGCACCGTCAAAGGACGCAGCGTGTTCCGAAAGTTCACCCAGGCTGCTGCCCAGCTTGTTGTCCACCACGGAGGCTCGTTGTCCGGCGAACACGGCGACGGACGGGCCCGCTCTGCGCTGCTTTCGCACATGTACTCCCCCGGCATGCTTGCCGCGTTCGAGGAATACCGCAGGCTCTGGGATGAGGCAGGGATCCTGAACCCGGGGTCGATCACCGATGCGGATCCCTTTGACGCCAACCTGGCGCTCGAGGGAATCCCCGACCGTGAGTGGAGAACACACTTTGAGCTCCGGCCCGTCGAGGCTGCCGCGGCAGGAGCAGATCCCTGGGTGCATGCCGTCCAGGCCTGCATCGGAGTCGGCAGGTGCCGTTCGGACTCCGGCGGGGTGATGTGCCCCAGCTACCGGGCCACAGGGGACGAGAAAGACTCCACGCGTGGACGGTCCAGGGCGCTCCAGGACATGGTGCGCGGTGCCCGGAGCATCGACGAAGGCTGGAAGTCCGAAGACGTTCGCGAGGCACTGGACCTGTGCCTGTCCTGCAAAGCCTGCTCCAACGACTGCCCCGCCGGCGTGGACATGGCCAGCTACAAATCGGAGTTCTTCTCGCACTACTACGAGGGAAAGCTCCGGCCGATGTCGCACTTCTCCCTTGGCTGGCTGCCACGTTGGCTCAAACTCACCACACTGATCAGCCCGTTGGTGAACATGGTGCTGGCCAGCCCGCTCGGGAACGTCGTGGCGGCTGCCGGCGGCCTCACCACCAAGAGGAAGATGCCGAAGTTCGCTTCCCGCAAGATGCTTCGCGACGCCCTCGCCCCGTACAGCGCCCCCTCCAAGACAGCCGACGCCGTGCTGTTCGTTGACTCGTTCACCAAGGGTTTCAGGCCCGAAGTGGCCGGGGCAGCAGCCCGGGTCATGGAAAGCACAGGAAGGCAGGTCGGCTGCGAATCCGACGCCTGCTGCGGGCTGACCTGGATCTCCACGGGTCAACTCGACACCGCGAAAAAGCTCATGGGCAAGGCCGTAGCCAAGCTCGATGACGGCACCGATGCACCGATCGCCGTCATCGAACCAAGCTGCGCCGCCGCATTGAAGAAGGACGCGCCGGAACTGCTGGGCACCGAGGCAGCGGAACGCGTATCCCACAGGATCCGCAGCTTCGCCGAAGCGGTGAAGGAATGGGTCGACGCAGGCTGGACGCCACCGGCTGTACCTGCCGATGTGACCGTGCAGACCCACTGCCACGAATACTCCACCTTCGGGGCCACAGTCCAGCGCAAGGCACTGGCCGCCCTCGGCGTCGCCAATGTCACCGAGGCAACCGGCTGCTGCGGGGTCGCCGGGAACTTCGGCTTCGAAGCCAACCACTACGACATCTCCATGAAGGTGGCGGAACAGGCGCTGGCTCCGGCCCTCGCCCGTACCGCCCGGGACACCCCGGTCCTCGCGGACGGCTTCAGCTGTGCGATGCAGGTCAGGCAATTGGAACCGGAGCGCAAGAGCCTTCACCTCGCCGAACTCCTTGACCCCGGAAACTGACCTCACAAGGAGGGGAACAACATCGCTGCTGTTGACGGCGGAATACGATAGTCAACGTCGGGTCGATTTCGAACAGCTGATGGATGGCTCTGGGATATGTCCGTGCCGGGCCCCTGGGCATGCACACCCTCAGTGCAATCGACAGCTGATAGCCAGGAAGCAGGCATCATGCTAGATGTCCACCGCCTCACCCTGCTGAGGGAAGTCAAGTTGCACGGCAGCATGAGCGCCGCAGCACGGGAACTCGCCTACAGCCATTCCGCCATATCGCAGCAGCTGGGGGTTCTGGAAAAGGAAACCGGTGTGATCCTGCTGGAGAAAGCCGGCCGCAACGTCAAGCTGACTCCGGCCGGCGAGGAACTGGTGCGGAATACAGAAGCGATCCTGGCCGCCATCGAGCGTGCGGAATCTGACCTGGCAACCTCCCACCAGAGGGTACAGGGCGTCGTCACCGTCGCTGCCTTCGCAAGCATCAGCCGCAGCGTTCTGCCGGCGGCAGTGGCTGAACTGGCTCGAAACTATCCGGGTCTGGACGTTCGCCTCCGTCGTGAGGAACCGGAAACCGCTGTCATGCAGCTCATGTCGAGACAGGTTGATGCCGTGGTAACTGATGCATTTCCCGGCACCCAGGGCGCTCCCCATGGCGGTGTCCATACCACCGTGATCGGCCAGGATCCCATTCGGGGTTATCTCCCTCATGGCGTGGCCTTTGAGGACTTCGATCAGCTCCGCAACGCGCGCTGGGTCCTGGAACCCGTTAGCGCAGCGTCCTCACAGTGGGCCTTACGGGTATGCCGGGAGCTGGGGTTTGAGCCCGTCGTGGCCCACACCTCCTCTGACCTGCTCTTTCACCTCAGGATGGTCGAACAGGGCCTGGCGGCAGCATTTCTGCCGGACATGGTGGTGCGGGAGGCGGACAGTGACGTGGTGCCGAGTCCTTGGCTTCCCTCTGACCAGCATCGGGCCATCCAGTATCTGGTGAGGTCAGGGTCAGAGGACAGTGTGGCCCTGGTGGCCGTGCGGGAAGCAATTGAACAAGCGTTCCGGCTCAACTCTGATCTGTAAGAAATACTTACATGTGAGTGTCATAAACATTCGCTTTTATTTACCGGAAGTCAAGGTTAGGTTTATTCTTGCGCCGGAATCCCTTGCAATCACGCGGTTGTTCCTGCCAATCCATGACTGCCACTGGAAGGGAGCGGCTTCACATGTCCCTCAATCACATTCCGTCTCCGGGCGACCCCGGCTCAAGACTGCTGGACGGGCCCGCCCTTTGGCCTGCCCAGGCGCACACACCGACAGTGCTCGGCCGCCAGCTGGTCATCGACCGGGGCGAAGGGTCCTACATCTTCACGGACGATGGCCGCCGCCTGTTTGATGGCACGGCCGGCTTGTGGCACGCCAACATCGGCCATTCGAATCCGGAGCTGGCTGAAGTCGCTTTCGATCAGATGAGGCGGCTTGAGACGTATCACATCTTCGCCCGCTTCACCAACGACAAAGCCCTTGCCCTGGGTGAGCGGCTTGCTGAAATCTCGCCGATAGACCGTTCGAAGGTGATCCTGAATTCGGGCGGTTCCGATGCCATCGAGGTCGCCTGCAAACTGGCCCGCCGCCACTGGCAGCGCGAAGGCCGCGCCAGCAAAAAAGTCATCCTCAGCCGCGAGTTCGCCTACCACGGCCTCCACGCCTACGGCACGAGCATCGCCGGCCTTGATTTCAACCGCGAGGGTTACGGCACGGATTCTCTCGTGCCGGAAACCGCCAGGGTTTCCTTCAACGACCCTGAGCAGGTAGCGGCCGTCGTCGCAGAAATCGGGCCGGAGAACATCGCAGCGATTGTCACCGAACCCGTCCAGGGAACAGGCGGCGTCAATCCCCCTGTACCTGGCTATCTTGAAGCCATCCAAAAAATCTGCCGCGAGAACGACATCCTTTTGCTCCTCGACGAAGTGATCACGGGCTTCGGACGCCTCGGGACGATGTTCGCAGCTGAGCGCTACGGCATCGAACCTGACATGGTGATCTTTGCCAAGGGAATCACGTCAGGTTACGCACCCCTCGGTGGAGTCCTCGTGAGCCCGCAGGTGTGGGAACCGTTCTACATTGACTCACCGGACACGCCGGTCTTCCGGCACGGGGCGACATATGCCGGGCACGCCACGGCCGCTGCAGTGGCCCTGCGCCACCTGGAAATCCTCGAGCGGGACCAGCTGATTCCCCGCGTCAAGGAACTCGAAACACTGTTGCGGACTGAGTTCGACAAGCTGGCCCGGCAGAACGTTGCTGTAACCGACGTACGAGTGGCCGGACTGCTCGGCGGCATCACCCTCGCCGGCCATCTGAAGGCCGAACAAGTCTGCGATGACCTGATCGAGCTTGGCTATGTCGCCCGGCCGCTGCGCGGCAACACCATTCAGGTCAGCCCACCCTTCATCATCAGCGACCAGGAACTCACGCTGTTTGTCACCGCTATTGACCAAGCCATTACCGAAAGAGAGAACCGATGACCATCACCAACGTTGCTGCCCCGCTCATCACCGCTGACGCCGCCAGCCTCCGGCACGCGGATGCAGTGATCCAGTCCATCAACCTTCCCAGCCAGGGCATCGCAGTCCAGGACCCTGCCACGGCCGAAACCATCGCCCACATCCCCGACGCCGGCGTTGAGGCAGCGCTGGAAGCTGTCGGCAAGGCGGACGCAGCAGGAGCCGACTGGGCAAAGAGCAGCCTTCGCCAGCGCGCGGATGTGCTGCACGCCTGGTACGACAACCTCGTGGCCCACACCGAAGACCTCGCACACCTGATCTCGCGCGAAATGGGCAAGCCCCTCGCAGAGGCCCGCGGCGAGGTCAAGTACGGCACCGACTTCGTGCGCTGGTACGCCGAGGAGGCCGTGCGCCCCGCAGGAAACTTCCGAGACACCCCGGACGGCGGCGCGAGCCTCCTGACCCGCCGCTCCCCCGTGGGCCTGGCAGTGCTGATCACGCCCTGGAACTTCCCGCTGGCCATGGCCACCCGCAAAATCGCACCGGCGCTGGCGGCAGGATGCCCGGTCGTCATCAAACCGGCGACCCTTACTCCCCTCACGACGTACTTTGCCGTCCAGCTCGCCATCGAAGCAGGCGTGCCGGAAGAACTGATCCAGGTCATCACCACCTCCAATTCAGGGGCGTTCAGCGAAGCCGTCCTGCTCGACCCCAGGGTCAGGAAGGTTTCCTTCACTGGATCGACGCCGGTCGGCCGCCGGCTCCTGGAGCTGGCCTCCCGGAATGTGCTTCGTAGCTCCATGGAACTCGGCGGCAACGCACCGCTCATCGTCTTCAACGACGCTGATCTGCAGCGCGCCGTGGACGGAACGTTTGCAGCGAAGCTGCGCAACGGCGGCCAGTCCTGCATCGGAGCCAACCGTATCTACGTCCAGGACGGCATCGCCGATGACTTCACCGCCGCACTCGCCGAACGCTTCGCCCAGGTGCCCGTCGGAAACGGCCTCGGACAGGGGACCGGACTCGGTGCACTGATCGATGACCGTGCAGTAGCCCAAATGCACACCTACACCAACAACGCCGTCACCCTGGGCGCAACCCTGCTGACCGGCGGCCACGGATACGACTCTGCCGGCAACTTCTTCGCCCCGACCGTCCTGGACCACGTCACCGAAGATTCCGACGTCGCCAAGTCCGAGATCTTCGGCCCCATCGCCGCGATCCAGCGCTTCACCACAGAAACCGAAGCGATCACCCGGGCCAACGCGACAGAATTCGGCCTCGCCGGCTACGTCTTCACCGAGAACCTCGATCGCGCCCTCAACGTCGCCGACAGCCTCGAAACCGGAATCGTCGGCATCAACCAGGGCGTGCCGTCCAACGCCGGCGCCCCCTTCGGAGGCATCAAGCAGTCAGGCCTCGGACGCGAAGGAAGCTCCGAAGGCCTCGAAGAATACGAAAACATTCGCTTCTACAACGTAGCGCGGCGCGCAACCGCTTAGCAGCAGCCCATCTAGCGAACCACCCCCGCTGAGACCGGCGCCCCTGTTGGCGCCGGTCTCATTGCTTTTAACACAGAGGGCTTTGATACGAGGGAAGTCCGACGCCGGCAGGCGTCCCCGTGGCCACCTCACCAGAGCACTGGCATGAAGGGCAACTAGTCCAGCACCGCCGTCGGAAGCTTTCAAAAACGGAAACAAATCGGCTTGATGCAAAAAGGAGGTTGTGGTCTGTTGATCCCAAGGGACCAACAGACCACAACCTCCTTGTAGGTGGAATTTAGCCGCCTGCTCCTGCTGAGAGGGCTAACAGCAGCCTGTGCAGGCTCCTACTGATGCGTCTCGGCCAGGGCGGAGGGCGGGAAGCCGGCCTCCTTCTCCTTCTGAAGCGCGAGCCTCTTTCGTACGATCGGCCAGAACAACAGCAGGGCGCCGGCGGCGACAAAACTCGTCCATACCTGCGTGCGTCCGCCCTCGGTCAGCATCATGATCCCTACGATGCCGATGGCACCGACGATCAGGACGATGTTGAGCCACGGGAAAAGCCACACCTTGAGTTTGAGGTTGGACCGCTCTTCGTCGGTCATTTTGATTCGCAGCCGCCACTGGGTGACCGCAATGAATACGTACACGAACAGGGCTACAAGTCCCGTTGAATTCATGATGAAGTCGTAAATGCCTGAACTCGGCGCGATGAAGTTCACCAGGGTTGCGACGAGGCCGCCAACGGTCGAGGCAATCACAGCGAGAGCCGGGACACCGCGTTTGGTCCGCTTCGCGACGGCCGCCGGCGCAAGCCCCTGCTCAGCCAGGGCTGCGAACATTCGTGATGCAGAGTACGTACCCGAGTTGAGCACTGAGATCACCGCCGTGAAGATGACGAGGCCCATGATCACCTCGGCGCCCGGCACCCCGAACCTTGAGAACACGTATGTGAACGGGGCAGTGACGGAAGGCTCGGGGAGCTGGTTCCACGGGACGATCGTCACGATGACCAGAATCGCCCCGACGTAGAAGAGCATGACGCGCCAGATCACCGTGTTCGCGGCCTGCCGGATTCCCTTGCCCGGGTTCTCTGACTCCGCGGCCGCCATGACAGCAATCTCCGTGCCAAAGTACGAGAACAGCACCAGCGCAATGCTGGAGAGCACCACGCCGAAGCCATTCGGCGCGAAACCGTCGTGCACCCAGAGATTCGATACCGAGAAGGTGGCGTTCGGCCAGAGTCCCAGCGCGAACAGCACGCCGACGGCGAGGAACACGACGATCGCGATCACCTTGACGCTTGCCAGCCAGAACTCCGTTTCCCCGAATGTTCGAAGGGAGATGAGGTTGCTGCACACGAAGATCGCGAGCAGGGCAAGAGAACCTGCCCAGGCCGGCAGCGCGGGAAACCAGCCATGAAGAATACCGCCGCCAACGACCGCTTCATAGGCGATGACACCTACCCAGAAGTACCAGTACAGCCACCCGACGACGTATGCAGCCCAGTTGCCAAGGCCCACCCGGGCATATTCCATGAAGGAACCAACCGCGGGCCGGGCGGCTGCCATCTCGCCGAGCATGCGCATTGCCAGGAAGACAAACATTCCGCCGATGGCATAGGAAAGAGTGGCAGCCGGTCCTGTGGCCCGGACAATGTTGGCCGAGCCTACGAAAAGGCTTGCGCCGATGATCCCGCCGAGAGTGATCATCGTGACATGACGGGTCCGAAGCTTCTTTCCGTGAGCCGGGCTGCGGGAGGCTGTTGCCCCTGAGGCGCCGGCGGAAACCGGACTATCGTCCTGCGTGAGACTCATGAACTGCTCCTAAAGAAAAGATCTGATCAGCAGGCGATTACCGCCGACTGGGTGAAGCAACCGTATAAGGGCAAAAAGGTAGAAAAAAGCGAAAATTCCTAACACCAGACGGTCAGCTTTCCTTACAGATCGGGCTGGACTACATCCGCGGGCGCACTCAGCCCTCGCGCCAGGCGTGCTCCACTTACAGCACAGCGGGCTGCAACTCCGGCATTCTCAACGGCGTTGCCGCTCCCAGCTGTATGCTGCGGTCGGTCACGGCGGCCGAAAGTGCGTCGTCGTGCGTCACCAGAACCAGGGCGCAGTCCAGCAGTTCCACCTGCTCCATGAGGCACCGCATCGTTTCTTCCTGGGTGATGAGGTCCAGGCGGGAAGTCGGTTCATCGGCGAAGACCAGGGCCGGCTCAAGGAGCATCGACCGGATGATGGCGATCCGCTGCAGTTCCCCGCCCGAAATCTGCCCCGGCCTGCGGTGAAGAAGTTCGGGAGCGAGCCGCAGCGAGCCCATGAGTTCCTCCAGGCAGGAACCGTCCAGTCCGTGACGGCGCACCACGTCGCCCAGTGCCTCCGCCAGCCGTACGCGCGGGGGGAACGCCAGGGCGGGATCCTGGTAGAGCTTTTGGAGCCGTCCGCCTTTGAGGACGTCCGCATGCTGCACCGTTCCGGTGTCGGGCGGGAGAAGCCGAAGCAGGACGTTCCCCAGCGTGGTCTTTCCGCTTCCGCTGGGACCCCCTAATGCGATCCGCTCCCCCGCCCTGACCTCGACGGAGAGATTGCTGAACAGCTGTTGACCGCCGAAGGATTTCGTGAGGCCCTCTCCCGAGACCAGAACAGCGCCCGTCGCTCCCTGTACAACATCCGCACGCTCTGCATTCAGGGAGCCCCTCATCCAAGGATGACTCCAGCGGGAGGGTTCGGCAGCGAGGAGCCGACGCGTATACGGATGCACCGGCTGTGCCAGCACCTGGCCGGCCGCTCCCTGCTCAACAACATGGGCATCCTTCATCACCAGGACCTCCCCGCCGAGCTCGCGGGCAAGGTCAAGATCATGGGTGATGGTCAGCAGGATGCCGCCGCCGTTGAGATGCAGTTTGAGGAGTTCAGCCAATTCGGTCCGGGCGCGCCGGTCCAGGCCTTTGGACGGCTCGTCCGCGATGAGAACGGGAGCGCCGCCGATGGTTGCGGCAGCGAACGCCACTCTTTGAGCCATGCCGCCGGAAAGCGTATGTGGAAAGGAACTGGAGGCCTGCCCCAGGCTCAGGGAGGAAAGCAGGGCATCAGCAGTGCGCCGGGCACCGCGTTTGTCTGTGCGGAACGCGGGAACGCCTTCGGCCACCTGCTCGCCGGCGCGCATGGTGGGGTCCAGGGCAAGCACGGGTTCCTGGGGAAGAAGGGCCATCGTCCGTCCCCACAACGCGCGCCGGTTCGCCTGATCACTGATGTCGTAGGAATGCCCGTCTACAGTCAGGGTTCCCCGGGCTGCGAGGTTCGGCGGGAGCGTGCCCATCATGGCGTGGGCCAGCAGAGATTTACCCGAACCACTCTCGCCGACGATCGTCACCGGCTGCCCGCGCTCGAAGACCAGCCGGGCGGTCTCGACCAGGACTTTGTCGCCGTGGGTAACGTTGAGGTTGCTGAGGCGCAGGCTCATGCTCGGGACTCCTTGCTCCGCAGGCCCAGGAGCCCGATCAGGATGGCAGTGAGAACCAGGACGGGCGCCAGCGCCATCCAGGGTGCCTCGTGGTAGTACGGGAAAGCTTCGGTGATCATCTGTCCAAGTTCCGGCGTGGGCGGTCGGACACCGATCCCCACGAAGCCCAGCGTCGAGAGGCCAAGGATTGAGGAGCCGACGCCGAAGGTCGCCATGGTGGTCAGCAGCGGCCGCAGCTCAGGGAAGAGGTGCCTGCGTACGATGTGGACGGGCCCGAGCCGGAGCAGGGCCGCGGATTCCACAGCAGGGCCCGCCAGGATCAGGCCGCTCCGGGCGCGGACCATGCGGAAATACTCCACCCACTGCGCCAGTGCCAGCCCGAGGCAGAGAGTCCAGATGTCGCCTTTGGCGATGGCCGAGACGACGAGCACGACCAGCAGGGCCGGCAGCGCGATGAACACCTCCGATAGGCCGTGCAGCAGTGTGTCCACCCAGCCGCCGCGCCACGCGGCCGCTATGCCCGCCAGCGTTCCGAACAGCAGGGCAGCGCTGACGCAAAGCACCGCCATCAGCAGCGAGAGTTGTGCGGCGTGCGCCAGCCGCGCGATGACGCTGCGGCCCAGGTGGTCACGGCCAAGGGGCTCCCCGGGCCCTGGCGCCTCAAGGAACCTGGACAGGTCCTGAACCGCGTGATCCGGCCAGACCAGCGGTCCGGCCAGCGCGAAAACAACCAGGATGGCCAACAGGGCAGCCGAAATGAGCTGGGTTGCAGTGCCGCCGGACAGCCATTGCGGCTGTTTGGAGGCCCTGGCTGGTGCCGGGGAAAGCTGGTTCATGGCGGCGCTGTTCGTCACAGTACTGCCTCCTTATGGCGGGGCCGGGGATCCACTGCCGCTGTGGCGAGATCGACGATCGTATTCATGGCGACCACCATGAGCGCCAGCGCCAGTGCTGCGGCCTGGATCATGGGGATGTCCCGCCAGAAGATTGCATGGACCAGGGCATGTCCCAGGCCAGGCCAGGCGAAGAGGCTTTCCACGACCACAACACCTTCGATGAGAACCAGCACCTGCACTCCGACGTACGCGATCAGGGTCACGCCGGTATTCCGGCAGACATGCCGCAGGAACACGAGCCAGCCGCCCAGGCCTTTGGTGGCTGCGAAGCGGACATAGTCCGATTGCCGGATCTGTGCCACCGCGTCGCGGGTCACCCGGGCGAACAGCCCGGAAAGGCCGACGGCGAGAGTTGCCGCGGGGAGCACGATGTTGTTCGCTTCACCGTGGCCAGCGGCGGGCAGCATGCCCAGGTGGACCGAAAACAGCAGGATCAGGACCAGTCCGAGCAGGAACGGCGGCAGCGCCCGCGCGGCGGACACCCACACTGTGGTGAGCCGGTCAAGGAGGCCGCCCGGCCGGGCCGCTGCCAGGGCTCCCACCGTGGTTCCGACGCTCAAGGCAAGAACCAGTGCAGCCGCCGCCAGCTGCAGACTGCTGGAAATGTGAAGCCCGAGCTCCCCGGCCACACTTGCCCCCGTCACCAGGGAGTTGCCGAGGTCAAAGGATGCCAGGCCGGAGAGCCAGTCCACGAGCTGGATCCAGACCGACCGGTCAAGCCCCAGCTCAGCGCGGACGATGTTTGCGGACGCGGCAGTCACCTGGTCATAGCCGTAGCGGCCGGCGGCAATCCGGAAAGCGATATCGCCGGGGAGGCTTTGGACAATGGCGAAGCAAGCGGTAGAGACGAGGAGGACTACCCCGGCCGCCTGCGCGACGCGGCGGCCCAAAACCCTTGCCGCCGTGGCCACGGCGGGAGGGACAGCGGCCCTGGTTAGGGCACGGAATTCAGCGGCAGGTTTAGCCGTCGATAGTGTCATATGTCCGCTCCTACTTTTTCCAGGTCAGGTCGCTCAGACGCCATGAACGCTCCAGCGGATCCAGGACGAGTCCTTCAACCCGGGTGTTCACCACGGCGCTCTGCCGGTACCAGGCCACGGGGATGACGGGCAGCTGGGTCTGCAGGATTTCGGTAACTTTCCTCCGGGACTCTGCTGCCTGGCCTGCGTCGTTGCCGCTGGCCAGGACGTGCAAGGCGGAGGTAAGCGCAGGATCGTTCCAGCCCATGGGGCCGTAGTCCCCACCTTCGGGCGCAAAATCACCGGCCAGGGTCACCAGCGCGTCGGGTACCAGTGCATAGTTGCGGGAGAAAAGTGCCAGCTCCAGCGATCCATCCTGATGCCCGGCCGGAATCTCGCTGGAGTTACCCACCTTCACCTCCAGGGCGATCCCCAGTTCCTTCAGCTTCGCCTGGATCGCGGTGGCCAGGATGGGCAGTTCCGGGCGGTCAGGAAACGTGCGCAGGCTGACCGTGAATTTCTTGCCGCCGCGTTCCAGGATGCCGTCGCTGCCCGGGAGCCAGCCCGCGGCGGCCAGCAGGTCCTTGGCCGCCGTCTGATCATGCTCCAGGGGTGTGGCAGATGCCTGGTGCCAATCCGGCAACGATGGCGGAAAAAGCTGCGTTGCTGCCATCTCGGGGTCCCGCAACAAAGCTGTGGCCATCGATTCACGGTCCAGGGCCAGGCTTATCGCGCGACGAACCTGGACATCGCCCAGGATTTCATGACCGGCGTTGGCCTTGAGCAGGATGGTGCGGGGAAGGGTCACGTCCACAATGTCCAGGTTGCGTGACTGCTTGATCTTCTGAAGGCTGGTGGGATCCATGCCGAAAGTGACGTCGGACTGGCCACTTTCGGCCATCAATGCCCTGCTCTCGGCTCTCCCTACGGCCTGATACGTGACCTCGGAGATCGCCGGCTTCTCTCCCCGCCACCCCTCGAAGGCCGCCAGTTCGATGTCCGCAGGCTGCTGGATGTGTGCCACTTTGTAGGGTCCTGAACCCACTACTTGGGTTACTGCGTGGTCCGGGCCGTAGGAGCTTGGCGCAAGGATCTGGGTGCTGGTGTGGGCCAGCACCGCCGGAAGGGGAGCAAAGGGCTCCGTCAGGTCCACGCGGACAGAACTGCCATCGGCGGAGATCGCCTTGAGCGGAACCGTCGCCAGCGGAGTGCCGGCCTTGCCTTGTGCACTGTTAAGCACAGCAGCCGCAACATCAGCCGTGACAGCCGTGCCGTCGTGGAAAAGGGCGCCCGGACGGAGCGTGAACGTCCAGGACAATCCGTCAGCGGAGGCGGCCCAGGTCTCCGCCAGTCCCGGCTTGGGGGCGCCCCGGACGTCCGCGTCCACCAGGGTTTCAGCCACCTGCAGACGGGTGAACACGCCACCGGCCGTGGAGGGGTCCAGGCTGTGGAACTCAAACTGTCCCACCACCTTCAGGGGCTTTTTGGCTGCCGGGACATCATTGCCCGCACCGCCGCACCCCGCAATCATTAACAACGCAACAGCGGACGCGCCCGCCACCCTCCACCTGTGCCAACCCATTTTTTCTGTTTCCTTCTCTATTGCGGTGTCTTGATGACTCGACCCATCACACTAGATGCAAACCATTATCATTAGCAATTGAGACCGAAAGTGTTGCGACCGCCATGAATGGCCGGCAGAAGCAGCGGCCCAACCGTGCATCTCGTCCGCTTCGAGTGCATTTTCGGTTGACGTCTGTGGCGGCCTTCATTTTCATCCTCATTGGCCGGCTTCCGGATTCGATCAAGGCCCTTTAATATCCAGGCGCTGCAGTACCGGCGGGATGCTTGCCTATTCCTGCCCAAAAATTTCACTGGAACTGTGAAAAACCACGAGAAGTCTTGATCCGGCGGCCACATCGTTAACCCAGCAGCACACCGGCGGTACAAAGCCGCTGGCGCAGAAGGCAGCACCGGATATGCGCGAAGCAGGAAAAGCAATGGATCAAGCACCAGCCCGGGAAGTAGCCGCCGTCGTCGGCGGTCCCAGCACTGATCACCGCAGTGGGCTGAAATGAAACGGATCTCAGCGCCACGGACCGTCGGCGGGCCCTCACGCACCGGCACGGAAGTCAGAGTGCCCAGCGGCAACAGTTACCCCGCCACGGGGTGGCGCACTCCATCCGCCATTCCGCAGAAATGGAGCCCGGGCACCTGTTTTGCAGACGGAGAGCAGCTCTGGCCGGACTGCCGCGACTGAACGCCTGAAGCACTGACCCCTATACAGGGCAGTGTGACCGGACGGGTTCCGCGCTCAGCGGTGAACTTAAGCCGGCTCACCCGGAGGACGAGGAGCCGGAGTCCGCCGTCGCCTCTGCAGCCGACCGTGCATACGACGACGACACCCGGCGATAGACCGGGGTCAGGAAGGCCACCCAAGCGGCCGCGATCATGATGATGCCGGCGACCAGGAAGATCAGCGCAATGCCGCGGGAAGTGCCCTCACCGAGCAAGGGGGCCAACTGGGCGGCGCCCTCAGCCGACCGCGCGTACGGGATGATCCAGACCTGGGCAATCGGTGCGATCAGGAACGCGGTAATTGGAGCTGCCGCGGATTCGAACGCCATGGCGAATCCGAACACCCGGCCCTGCCGTTCCAGTGGCACAACCTGCTGGATGACTGTCTGCTCCGCGGCCTCCACAAAAGGAACCAGAACCAGGTAAAGCCAGATCCCCGCAATGTACAGCCACGCCCATTCGCGCAGTGTGAAGACCGCACCAAGGACGCCCATCACGATCACTACCATCAGCATGGTCCGCAGCGGGTTGGACCCTAGCCCGAACTTGCCGATCAGGGCGCCTCCCACGATGAACCCGGTCGAGCCAAGCGCGAAGAATGTCCCCCACAGCTCCACGGGGAACATCTCCAGGCCGTAGGGATCCATCAACGCCATGTAGACGCCGCCGATGAAGTTGTTGAACGAAGAAAACAGGATGAGAGCGAACAGCCCGGCAACGGCCAACACTGCGGCAAGGGAGCCGCGCAAGTCGAACCCACCGTGCGCATCCGTGGCTGCTGGGCGCGCTTCCTCCGGCATGCGCAGAGTGCACAGGTGCGCGAAGGCAAGCACCGTAAGCACCAGGGCGGCGACAATGGTCCAACCCATGCCGAGCAGCCCAACCGAGAGCCCGGACAGCACCGACGTGACGATGAACATGATTCCCTGCACCATGCCCACCAGCCCGTTGGCGTTAGCCCGCCGCTCCGGCTCGATGAGAATGGACACTGTGGTGGACAGGGCGATATTGCGCATGTTTTCCACCACCGCCCCAATGAGGATGACCAGGGTGAAGACCCAGAACCACGGCTGTCTCAGGTCCAGCAGCCAGCCTATGGGTGTCAGCAGGAACATGACGCCGGACAGAACAAACATCACCAGGGTGAAGCCGGCCGCAAACCGCATCACGGCCAGCTTGCGGTAGCGGTCCACAAAGGTTCCAAAGCTGATGCTGGACAGCGCGATCAACAGCATGTACGCACCCCCGACCACGCCTGTAGCGATCACATTCCGCGTCTCCAGGTACACCCAGAAGGTCAGGGCAAACCACAGATAGCTGGTGGTGATGTTCGCTAGGGCGGTGTTCACCAGGATTCCTGTGAAGGTGCGGGACCGCTGCTCCGGACTGCGTACGGAGGTGTCGACGTCGTCGGGAGCGGCAGCGGGCCCGCGCGAGGCGGGTTCCTGCTCGGTCATGCGTCCCAGTTTACTGACAGCGCACCGTCGGGAAAACGGGTCTTCTGTGGTAGCGGATACTCATCCCGGATTCACGACTTAACGTGCTATTGCGAATAGTTCTTGATAAGGTGGAGGACATTCCACCACCCCTGTACGTAAGGATCCGCCATGTTTTCCGCCTCTCCGCTCGGCAGCCACAGATGAGGCCGACGGCGGCGCGACAGTTGCGTCCGAGGCTCACCCGGCGACGTCCTGTCAGGCTTGAACCTGCGCCGCAGCTTCTGCTGGCCAGCCAACTCATCTTCAACATCGGCTTCTATGCGGTAGTGCCGTTCCTCGCGGTAGCCATGCGGAACGACTTCGGGCTGGGCGCGATGGCCATCGGAATCGTCCTTGGCGCGCGCACCTTCGCCCAGCAGGGAATGTTCCTTTTCGGCGGGGCACTTGCAGACCGGTGGGGAGCACGACAGTCGATGATCACGGGGTGCCTGGTACGGATTGCCGGCTTCCTGCTGCTGGCCTGGGCGACAGACTTTCCGCTATTCCTGATCGGCGCAGTCATCACGGGAATTGGCGGTGCACTTTTTTCGCCGGCCCTGCAAAGCCTCGTGGGTTCGGCCGCCCAGAACGGGAACAGTGAGAAAGACCGACCGGCGGATAGCACAGTGCACGACGAGTCCGCTCACAGCCGTTCCGAAAGGCAGCACAATGTATCCACGCTCTTTGCATTGGCTGTCGTCTGCGGCGAGGTAGGCGTGGTTGTCGGTCCGCTGTTGGGATCCCTTCTGCTCCATACCGGCTTTGACACCTCCCTGATGGCAGGGGCTGCTGTCTTTGCCGTGATGGCTCTGGTCTTTTGGCTGTTTCTCCCGAAGACCCACCCCCAGGCCACCAAAACTTCAGCCGACCTGCCCGACCATTCGCCGACGTCGGGCCTCTGGTCCTGCCTCAGGGAGAAAAGGTTCATCGGGTTCGCCGCCTTCTTCAGCATCAATCTCCTGGCGGCCAACCAGCTGTATTTCGGGCTTCCTGTGGAGCTGGAACGCAGCGGTGCGGGTGTCCAGGCCCTGGCGATAGTCTTTGCCTACGCATCAGTCCTGACCATCACGCTTCAATGGCCGATGGCCCGGCTCATGCGCAAAGCCGGACCGAAAGTTGCGCTTCCGCTGGGCTTCACATTGCAGTCCCTCGGCTTCGCGTCTCTCGCGGCCATGGCCATAGTCCCACCGCCCAGCGAGCTTCCGATCCTGCCGGCCATTTTGCTGGTGACAGGTCTTGCACTCGGCAACATGTGCGTTGTGCCCATGGCGATGGGACTGGTACTGGAGTTTGCGGCCGGGCGCCCCACTGGCGCGTACTACGGGTTGCTTGCAAGCGCGGGAGGGCTTGCCGTCGTCATGGGCAACGCGGCGCTCGCACCCCTCTACGAACTCGCCTACACGCCATCAGTCACCGCATTCGCTCCCTGGCTCCTCCTGTCCCTTCTCGGGGCGACAACGGCCACCTTCATTCGGCGTTTCATCCCCAAAGCTCCTGTCCGGGCTGCGGCTGGACGGGAATTCCAAACTGCCTGACCCGAGTTGAAGCCCTCGGCTACATTCCTGGGATTTGCTGCGCCTCGTGAACTTCGATTTCACAGCCCGGCATGTTCAGGTGCGGGTGCTGCCTGGCGAGTTCAAGGGCGTCGTCGATGCTCCCGGCCTCGAGGAGGCTGTATCCTGCAACGTCCCGCTGGCTCGGCGCGGGGGCTCCGCCGGGCGACACGCGGACGCCGTTAGCCAAAGGCGATCCGAAGTCGATCAGGCCGTCGCCAACTTTGGAACCCCATGCATTCCACTCCCCCATGGCGGCTTCCATGTCTTCCGGTGCCGGCGGCGCAGCCTCGGCAGGCGTCATCGGGGCGTGGTAGATAAAGAGAAACTTGGACGTTTTATGCCTTCTTTCATGATTGTTGTTCTGTTTACTGCGGGAGGGATGCATCGATGGGTCAGACGGTGGCGGTCCGGCCGGTGAACGCGATGAGTCGTTCGAGGCTGCCGGCTGTCTCCGCGACGGGCTTGGGAGGGGCGAAGCTGCCGCCGGAGCGGACCTGATCGGAAATCGTCGTCAGGGCCAGCCCCTCTACGTAGTCGGTGACGACGTCGGACACAGCCAGGTCCTGGCCGGTGGACTTGGCGAAGTCCCACGCATGCACCAGCAGCTCGAGATTCAGAATGCTGGCGACAGTGGTGGCCGGCACACTCCCCTGGCGCCGTGCGAGCCCGCTCGGCAGTCGGTCTCAGATCCCTGCTGCATACAGCCCGCGAGCTCGTGGATCCGCGAATTAAATCCCAGGGATCGTTGACAACGCATGGCGCCCCCGAGTATCGTCGACAATCGACAGCACGTCAGTTTCGTCGACAATCGACGAAGCCCGCTTAATTTGGAGGATCACATGGCATTCGAATTCGAAACCAAGCCGAAGTTCGTGACGTTCGACATGAACGGAACACTGATCAAGTTCGCTATCGCGGACGCTACTCGTGCGGTCCTGGGCGACCGGCTGCCGGCCGAGGTTGCCGACGCGTACCTGCAGGCGACCAAGGCGTACCGCATCGACGAGTGCATGGGCGAATACAAGCCGTTCCGCCAGATCATCGCCAACTCCATGGAACGCGCCTCGCGCAGGCTCGGCCTTGAGTACCGCGAGGCCGACGCCCAGGCCGTCTACGAGATCGTCCCCACCTGGGGCCCGTACCCGGGTGTAACCGAAGCACTGAACCGCCTGGCTGAAGAAGTCCCGCTGGTCATCATCACGAACAGCGACACCGCGGATGCTGCACGCCTTTCAGCGAACCTCAAGGCCCCCTTCGACGTCGTCATCAGCGCAGAGGAAATGGGGATGTACAAGCCGCGCCTTGGTGCGTTTGAGTACATGTTCGACAAGCTGGGCGTGACGCCGGATGAGATTGTGCACGTCTCCGCGAGCCCGATGTACGACCTGCGCTCCGCGTCCATCCTGGGCATCAAGAACAAGGTGTATGTCGACCGCGGCTTCGAGCAGGACGAGCACTGGCTCGGCTACGAGCGGATCACCGACATCGCCGAGCTCCCCGTCCTCTTCGGTCTGCCGCGTCCCGCTGCCTCCTAAGGGAGACCTGTACAGATGAGTCTGCCGCTACCTCAAACCGTAAAGGGCGCTTCGGCTTTGGAGCGGCTCCAGGCCCTCGGCATGGAGCTTCCCGTCCTTGCTGATAACGCGTACTACGTGGACCACCGGGCTGTGGATTCCAGCATCCACATCGCGGGCCAGCTGCCTTACAAAGACGGGGTTCTGCTGGGCACCGGCGTTGTGGGCCGGGACGTGGATCTGGAGACGGCACAGGAGCTCGCGCGCCATTGCGCGCTGAATTGCCTCGCTGCCGCTGTCCAGGGGGTGGGAGATCTGGACCGTGTCCGGATCGTGCAGATGCTGGTCTTCGTGGCCAGCGGGCCGGACTTTGGTCTGCAGTCGAAGGTCGCCAACGCGGCCAGTGAATTGCTCATCGAGGTGCTGGGAGAGAACGGACGGCACGCCCGCACAGCGATCGGTGTCGCAGGGCTGCCGCTGAACACTCCTGTCGAGATCCAGATGATCTGCACGGCCGTTTAGCGACGGGCGCGGCCGTGGTGCTGGAGCGGTGGTGGTGTGCGGGACCCGCTGATGCGGGTCCCGCACATTCAGCATTCGGGAAAGCCAGCACCGCTGCCCTCGATCATTCATAGACAGAAAATTCATGAGGAGCACAGCGTGAACCGCATTCAATCAGCACTCGAGGCTCTCCTCGAGCGGATCGACACCCCCTCACCGATCGTGCTGGCCGACGTGATGCAGGAGAACATCGACCGCATGCAGGCCTTCGCCGACGCCCAGAACCTGGACGTTAGGCCACACGTCAAGACGCACAAGTGCGTAGAAATCGCCAGGCGCCAGGTCAAGGCCGGGGCGGTCGGGATTACTGCCGGCAACGTGGGTGAGGCCGAGGTCTTCGCCGCGGCCGGGTTCGATGACATCTTCATCGCCTACCCGATCTGGGCCGCCGGGACGAAAGGGCCGCGGATCCGCAAACTGGCCGAAACCACCCGGCTGCGGGTGGGTGTCGACAACCTCGCGGCGATCAACGCCCTCGCCCACGCGATGGGCGACGAACCCGGACTGCTGCAGATCGTCATTGAGATCGACTGCGGCGCCCGCCGTTCCGGCGCTGCCCCCGAGGCCGCAGGCGATCTCGCCCTCGCCGCGCGCAACCGCGGCCTCGTGCCAGCGGGTGTCTTCACCTATCCGGGCCACGGCAGCGCCGGACCGGACGCGCGCAAGCGTGCCGCCGAAGACCAGGACGCCGCCCTCGTCACGGCGGTGCGCAGCCTCAGCGCAGTGGGGATCACTCCGGCGGTGGTCAGCGCCGGCTCCACACCCACAGTGGAGTTCGCCACCAACAGCGTCATCACCGAGATCAGGCCCGGCGAATACGTGTTCAACGACATGAACAACACCAGGCTCGGTGCCTGCACCGAGGACCAGATCGCACTGTTCGTCGCCGGCACAGTGGTCAGCGATTGGGTCCCTGATCAGGTCATCCTCGACATCGGCACCAAAGCCCTCGGCCGCGAAGGCAGCCCCGAGATCGGCTACGGCGCCATTGCAGGCACCAACGCCGTCCTGTCCAGGCTCAACGAATACCACGGATTCCTCCCCCTGCACACAGTGGACTTCCGCCCGGGCGTCGGCACGGTGCTCCCGGTGGTCCCCAACCATGTCTGCCCGGTGGTGGTCAATTTCGAGGAGTACATCGTCACCGACAGCACGGGCACCACCGTGGAACGGTGGCCTGTCGACGCCCGCGGATTCCTCAACTGACGGAACCGGACCGATCACCGGACGGGACTTTCCGTCCCCCAGCCTGCAACCCCAGCAATTTACCCACGATGGAGTGTCTGATATGAGACTTGATAAGACCACGGCCCTGGTCACCGGAGCCAACAGCGGAATCGGACGGGCAGTATGTTCCCACTTCCGTAACGAAGGTGCCCGATTGCTGCTCACCGGCCGCAGGGAGCACCCCGACAGCGCCCAGCCCGATGACCTTTACGTTCCCGGAGACCTCAATGACGAAGCGTTCGTTGAAAGCCTGGCCCGGGAGGCCGCCGAAACCTTCGGCACCGTGGACGTCGTCGTCCTCAACCACGGCCTGCAGGTCAGCGGCCCGCTGACGGAGATGGCCTACGAGGATGCGAAGAACGTGCTGCACAGCAACCTGCTCAGCTCCTTCCTGGTGATGAAGCACTTCGCGCCACTGATGCCCGCCACGGGTGGCTCGTTCGTCCTCGTCAGCTCACGCCTGGGCATGGTCGGCAAGCCCGACGAAGTCCTGTACTCCGCGGCCAAGGGCGGCCTGATCATGCTCGCCAAAGGTGCCGCGATCGAATGGGCCTCACGCAACATCCGCGTCAACATCGTGGCACCGGGCCTGACCGCAACCCCCATCATCGAAGCATCAATCCAGCGCAGGGAAGACCCCGAAGCCTACCGCGCCCACCGCGAAGGCCAGATCCCGCTCCAGCGCCTCGCCACCCCCGAAGAGATCGCCGACGCCATCCTCTTCATGGCGTCGAAGGAATCCTCCTACATCACCGGAGCGGTCCTGCCCGTCGACGGCGGATACACCGCCGCCTGAACACCACAACCGTTCCCAGACAAAGAAGGACACTATGACAGCGCTTGCGGCATCACCCCGAAATGGAAATCTTGGCTTCTGGATGTCCGGACTCGCGGACACCAGGCCCACCTACCCCCGCTTTACCGGTCAGGACGCTGTAGACCTGGCAATTGTCGGTGGCGGCTACACCGGCCTATGGGCCGCGTACTTCGCCAAGAAACTCGACCCGTCACTCAAGGTTGCTGTGTTTGAGGCAGAACAGATCGGCTACGGTGCCTCCGGGCGGAACGGCGGCTGGCTCTCAGCAATGCCCCCGGGAAACCGGGCCACCTTCGCCCGCGCATCCGGCGGCGGGCTGGACGCCAGCATTGCATTGCAGCAGGAGTTTGTCGCCGGCGTCGATTCCGTCCTGGATATTCTCCAGGCCGAGGGCATCGATGCGGATCAGCACAAGGGCGGCGCGCTGGTCGCTGCCCACACCAAGGCCGGGCAGGGCCGGCTCGTGGCCAGGCGTGACACCGACTGGAAGTACGGGCTGAGCGAAGACGATGTCCATTTGCTTGACCGGGACGAGTTCCAGAGCAAGATCAACATCTCCACCGTCCACGGCGGGCTCTTCAACAAGCATTGCGCCCGGTTCCACCCCGCGAAACTTGTCTACGGTCTCGCTGACACCCTAACCTCCATGGGGGTGAGCATTTACGAGGGCAGCCGGGTGGACAGTGTCGACGGCAAGGTCCTTTCCTTAGGGAACGGACGCGTCTCCGCTGCCAAGACGTTCATCTGCACGGAAGGCTATTCGGGACCACTGCTTGGCAGCAGGACCCTAATACCGATCAACTCCTCGATGATCGTGACCAAACCGCTGTCCGACGAGGCATGGGAGCAGATCGGCTGGAACGGGCTCCAGTGCCTCAGCGACTCCGCACACACATTCATCTATTCGCAGCGAACAGCCGACGGCAGAATCACCATGGGCGGACGGGGGGTCCCCTACCGCTACGGCTCAGGCACAGGAGGCGCCGGTTCAACACCCCAGTCCACCATTGACCTGATCTCCACAAAGCTTCGCTCCTTCTTCCCCGGTATCGAATTCGAAGTGGATCACGCCTGGTCCGGAGTCCTCGGCGTTACCCGTGACTGGAACGGCGGCGTGCACTGGGATCAGGCGTCCGGGATCGGATCGTCCACCGGCTACGCCGGACACGGCGTCACGGCAGCCTATGTCGGCGGCAGAACCCTCGCGGAGCTCGCCTTCGAGCAGGAAACCGAACGGACGACACTCCCCTGGGTCGGCTACCGCGCACGGAACTGGGAACCTGAACCCATCCGCTGGCTCGGTGTCCACGGCATGTACCGGCTCTTCGGACTTGCCGACCAATGGGAAGAACGCAGGGACTCCACCAAGACCTCACTCCTGGCCAAATTCGGCAGCAGACTCGCCGGACTACACGAATAATCCTCCACCCAAACCTTCACCTGAACCCCCTGGAGGGAACACCATGAAGACCATGAATAGAGTTCAGACCGCCGGTGCGCACTTCCTGGAACCGGTGCTGTAGGCCATGGACGGAAAACTTGCTGTCATCGGCCTGGGCAGCATCGGAAGCATGGCTTTGTGGCAGGTTTCGCATATGACCGACTCCGTCATCGGATTCGAGGCGCAGTCACCCGCTCACGGCAGAAGCGCCGTGGGCGGCGACACCCGCCTATTCCGCATGATCTACCTCGGCAACCCCGACCTCTACCCCATCCTGGAACGGTCGCGCGATCTCTGGGCTGAATTGGAAGCAGAAACCGGACAGGACATCTTCACACGCTGCGGCGGCCTGTCCATCGGCACCGCCGACGGCCTGTACATCCGAAGCCTCCTGGAAACCACCCGAACCAACGGGGCGGCCCACGAAATCCTCAGTCACGAGGAGATGGCAGAACGCTACCCGCAGCACAACCTCCGCCCTGATGACTGCGCCATCTACGACCCGAATGCCGGAGTCCTACGCACCGACCGCGCCGTCACTGCCGCCATCGCCGCAGCCCAGGCCAACGGCGCAACCGTACACACCAACACCCCGATCGACAGCATCACCGAAACCGACGACGGCGTTGTCATCACCTCCGGAGACACCTCCTGGACCTTCGAAAACGTCATCGTCTCCTCCGGCGGCTGGTCACGGCGGCTTATGCCCGACTACCTCAAAGCCGCAACGCAGACAAAGCGCGTCTTCCTGACCTGGTTTGTTGCCCACGACGCAGCCCAGTTCACCCCGGAAAAGTTCCCCACGTTCAACCGGATGTACGAGGACCGATCAATGTACGGGGCACCCGCCGTCGACGGCGTCACAGTCAAAGCCACCCTTGACGGCCGCGGCACAGTAACACCGGACCCCGACGGTTTCCCCAGGGAACTCTCAACAGCCGAAATCGCCGAGACCATCGAAACGGTCTCTGAATTCATCCCAGGCCTGATCCCGACGATCGTCCGCTCGGACGCCTTCCCGGACCTCTACACACGGGACCGGAGTCCGCTTTTGGGCTGGTTCAGCGAGTCAAGCAGGATCTACTGCGCCACCGGATTCTCCGGAGGCGGATTCAAGAATGCCACGGGCTACGGCCACATTGCCGCACACGAAGCCCTCGGCAAACAGACCTTGGAGGGGCTGGAATTCGTACGCCCGGAACGGTTCAAGACAGGTACAAGTACACCGCTCTAACATCTGGAAATACGTAGCATGCCGAAGAATGAGAGATGAGGTCAATGGAGGCCCCCGAAGGACTTTTTGCACTGGAAGGGAGACCGACGGCGCAGCTGATCGCAGATCAGCTGCGCGAACAAATCCTCCAAGGGTTCATCCGCCCGGGGCAACAAATCAACGAGTCCCTCCTGGCGCGCCAGCTAAACAAGTCGCGTGGTCCTCTCCGGGAAGCACTACAGCGCTTGTGCCAGGAAGGGCTCCTCATCAGTAGGCGCAACCACGGAGTGTTTGTCCTCGAAGTTGAAGCACATGACATTAAGGAAATCTACGAGGTTCGCGAGTTCGTCGAATCCGCCGCAGCAAGCAGGCTGCTGGATGACAGCCCCAAGCAGATAAGAGCCGGCTGCGAAGCGTTGAAGGAAATTGTGGGCGAAATGGCGAAGCAGGTGGCCGCGCCAGACTGGCAGACGATTGCGCGGCTTGACATGAAGTTCCACTCAGCCCTCGTAGCCGGCATGGGAAATTCTCGTTTTATCCGCCTCTACAAGACGCTGGCGGCCGAATCAAGAATGTGTATCCCCTACCTGGAAGCCTGCTACCCGAACGTCGACGTTCTGGTACAGGAACACCAAAACATCCTGGACCTGTTGGAGGCAGGCGACAGGCAGGGCCTCCTCAAGGAAATCAAATGGCATATGCAAAAAGCCATCCAGGACCTCACCAACACTTTGCAGGACTAGCCGCTCTCAGTGGCGCCTACCACGGGCAACACCGGCTCCCGGTATAATCGACAATCGACAAGAGAGGCGGCACGATGGACGGCAAGTTCAAGTGGCAAGAACAGCGGACGACGACGCCGGACGGTGTCTACCGCGTGCTGCGTACAGCGATCCTGGACGGAACTGTGCCTCCAGGGGAACAGCTGCGCGAGACGCACATCGCTGCCGATCTCGGAATCAGTCGGTCCCCGCTACGTGAGGCGCTGACCAAGCTTGAGGAGGAAGGGCTGGTCGTGAAGATCCCCTTCCGGGGATCCTTCGTTGTCGAGGTTAGTGCCCGCGACGTCGCCGAGATCGCATCAATCCGTTTACTTGTGGAGCCTTATGCTGCTGAACTCTCGGCAGCAGCGTTGCGCGGTCCTGAACGGCTGCGGCTGAAGCAAACCATCGAGGAACTGTACCGGGCCACGGACACCAACGATATCCCGGCCAGCATTGACGCCCACCTTCGCTTTCACCGGCTCTTCTATGAATTCTCGGGGAACGCCGCGCTCCAGGCTCTTTGGAACGGTTGGGAGAACAAGCTGCGACTCTACTTCGCGGTGGACCACCCTACATACAGTGATCTCCATGAAATCGCTGTTGAGCACGAGAGATTGGCTGAACTGGCGTTGGAAGGTGACATTGATGCCTTCCGTCAGGAGATGGCCGGTCAGTTCCAGAATGCGCTCAGCGCCGAAAGTCCAAAGCAAAAGTAGGCGTGGCTGATTAGCTTTTGAGCTCGTCGGAGTCGAAAAGCCCGCTAATGAGGTTTCCGAGGTGGGACCAATGTTCTCCTGACAGGCCAGCGGCTGCTTCGGCATCGCCTTGTTCACACACACGGATGAGTTCATCGTGGTGGTTGATGGTCTCCTCGCCACCGAGGAGCCCGGAGAACTTACGATAGAGAATTCTGTGGAGCTGTGGGTGGAGCTGTTCGATGATGCGCTTAATGACAGGGTTTCCTGCGGCGTCGATGACCACTGCATGGTATGCATCGTCTGCAGCCAGCGCTTTCGAGACGTCCTGTTTTTGCACCGCTGCGGCAAACTTCCGGTTCGCTTGGCGCATTGCCTGGAAGTCACGTTCAGTAAGGCGCGGGACAGCAGTGGCCATCGCCAAGGAGTCGAGGGCCTTGAGGACGGCGAGGTTTGCCGCGACGTCGTCCTGGTTGAGTGTCGACACACGCGTGTAAACCCCGGGCTTGGCTTCGATGAGTCCGCTTTCGACCAGCCGGGTAAGTGCTTCCCGTACAGGGGTTCTGCTCAGGCCAAGCATTTCCGCTAGTTCAGCGTCCTTGATTTTCTCGCCGGGCGCGAGCTCACCGCGGACAATGGCGTCCCTGAGGCGGTCGTAAGCTGCGTCGCTCATTTTCGGTCGCTCAACGGCGCTGCTGCGGGCAAGTGGCATATTGCATACTGTACTTCGTATTACTGGCCGGAAAGAACGCGCTGCACCACCGCATCCGCCAAAATTTCAGCGGGATCGACGAACGGAACCGGGATGTCAATGCCGGAGAGTCCCACAGGAACTTCCGTGCAACCCCCGATGATTACCTGGGCGCCCGCATCAATCAGACCCTGGGCCGCCTCACTGAATCCCGTGCGGACCGCGGAGCCAGTCCTGCCCGCCTTGATGGCGCGGATGGAGTCCATGACAAGCTCCTGGCCGGCGCCGTCAGGCGTGATGACAGCTACGCCCTTCCGATCAAGCCATGATTGATATGGTCCAGCCTTTTGGGTTCCTGTCGTTGACAGCAGTCCGACCCTCTGAACGGTTGGCGAAAGCCGCTGGATGTACTCCGCTGTTTCCTCGATCATGTGGATAATCGGGATTTCGACCGCGGTCTGGACGGCCTTGAGGAAGGCGTGCGCAGTGTTGCACGGGACGGCCAGCATCCCGGCGCCGGCCTCTTTCAGGAGCATGGCCCCCGCTATCAGCGCTGGCGTTGGATCCGCACCATGGGTCAGCAGCGCCTCTGTCCTGTCCGGAATCTTGGGGTCTGACCAGATCAGCACCTGAAGGTGCTCCTGATCGCGCGTGGCAGGGGTCGCGCGGACCAGTTTGAGGTAGAAATCCGCCGTCGCTTCCGGGCCCATTCCTCCCAGAATCCCCACAACGCGTCGCACATCAGACTTCGACGCGGACTCAATCCGCCCATGGCCGGGTGACGGGAAGAAGTGCCGAGGGGCTGACACCTTCATGATGGTCCGAGTCTTCATAGCAGTCGTTTCTGATTGGAGAGGAAGCAGATCTCCAATATATTGCACACTGCGTATTACGTAAAGCCGCCTGTAAGGAGGACGTCAGAATTCTGCCACTATGGGATCGTGTGCGTTGCCGGGAGCGTTTCACCGGTCAGAAGCGACGAAGCAACAGCACGCCGGGGGCTTGACGGACCGTGAAGGTCAGTTTCCCGCTGCAACGATGGCGTCGAATACCCTTTCGGGGTCTTCGGCGATGCGGTTGAGCACATAGAGCCACCATTCGCCTCCAAAGATGGAGTATTCACGGGTGGTGAGATTGTCCGCGCGCAGGCGGTCCAAAGTCGAAGTGCCCAGCCCAAGTAGCATCTCGAACTCGACCTGCGGTACATCGCCGAGTCCAGGATGCCTCCGGAGGATTTCATCAATCAGCCCGGCATCGTGGGTGGCAAACGAGACCGGATGTCCTGCGTCGAGGAGCTGGTCGGCAAGGCGCAGGTAATTCTGATGCAGTTCGGAGCTTCCGCGTGGGTACGCGACCTCAGCGGCCTCCAGGAATGCCCCCTTCACCAGCCTGATGGGTCCTGGCTTTTCCAGGAGACGCTCAAGATCCTTTTCGCTGCGGTGCAACCGCGCCTGCAGCGTGATACCGATACTCGCGCCGCTTGCACTGAGAGTGTCGTAGAGGTCCAGAACGAGGTCCGTCCGCTCTGATCCTTCCGCCGATATCATCAGGGCGGTGCCGAGCGGGGCCAAGGCGTCTGCCATGAGAAGGGCGTTCTCCAGGGCAAGTGACGGACTGACGATTGAGCCGATGTGCGAGAGGTCGAAAGAGACCGTACTGCGGATCCCGGCCTGCCTCAATTGGTCGATCAGGTCCAGGAATACAGCCGTCTCGGCCTTTGCTAGTTCGGCATCGCGCACGCTTTCGCCGGCATATTCCAGACTGACCAGGTGGCCGCGAGCTACGCTCCGCTTGGCTGCTGCGATGGCATCATGGACAGTCTCTCCAGCCGTGTATCGTTCGGCAATCCGTGTGGCAACGGCAGCTAGAGCCGGGGACGCCATGACACGTGCTTTCAGATCCTCGTCCAATGCCCAGCCCCGCAGTACGTCAGCCGCTGCATCCCGCCCGGAATGTCCCACAAAAACGCCTTTCCCTCGATCGTCTATTCGATCTTTAGGGAAAGCCCGCCGTACCGTCCGTCATCGGGGGGCATGTTGAGGGTGATTGAAGAATACTCCCGCCCATCCGACGCAGATTCATCGTTTCGGTCGGGAAAGCTCCTAGGAAATCGGGTGCAAGGCGGAGTCGAGTTCCAAGCCACGGAGCGCGCCAGTCGTCGCCCTCAATGTCCAGAGCGCAGGCATGCCGCTCAAGGCAGGCATCACCTCTCCCCTGATGATGAACCTCGCGTCGCTCGGACCCCCAGCGGCTGACCACCATCCGGTTTTCGGGCAGTAATGACCGGTGCGTGATGGTTCATCGAGAACGAGAGTCGAAGCAGCCGGACGACGTTTCTTCATGACATTTCCTTCACTGACAGAGCCGGTGGTTACCGGCTTTGGTTGGTGGTTCATACCGCCAGTGTAACGATTGTCAACAATCTACGATAGCCCTGCGGTGATGTTTTTTTATTCATTCGCCGAGTGCTCCTTCTGGCGCGAGGACACCTGTTGCAGGTGGCGGCGCAAGCTGGCCGCTACCCCGCCGGCGGCCTCAAGTTCCTCCGGCGTCAACGCCTCGATAAAGAGCTGGTGGACGAGGCGCAGGTGCGGTGCCGATGAACTGCGGAATATCCGCGCCCCCTCGTCGGTGAGCTCGACTTCTGCGCCACGACTGTCATTGCCTGAGCGGTGCCGCCGGATGAGCCCACGGTTTTCCATGCGGCCCAGGTGGTGGGACAAGCGGCTCCGTTCCCAGCCAACCTGTTCTGCAAGCACGGAGGACCGCAGCCTGTGGTCGCCAGCCTCGCTCAGGGCCAGGAGCACGGCGTAATCCCCTGGCGATACGCCGGAAGTGGCCTGCAGCTCCGAGGCCAATGCCTGCCGCACGGCCTCGGCTGTCTCAACATACTCGCGCCAAACTGCCAGTTCGGCCGCAGTAGGGCTCTGCCTGGCACGTTTCCTGGTTTCGTTCTTCACTATCTGCCTCCTGGTTGACATGTCAACCATACGGCGCAATGATTGACACGTCAATAATCTGATTGACATGTCAACCAAAGGAGACGAATCATGAACGAAATGATTTTCGGGCTGGACACCTTCGGGGATGTCCCCACGGATGACGCCGGTGCACCCGTCAGCCACGCCCGGGCCATCAGGCAGCTGGTGGACGAGGCAGTGCTCGCCGACGAACTGGGCGTGGATGGATGTCTTCACTGTCGGTGAACACCACCGCCCTGAGTATTCGGTATCAGCCCCCGAGACTGTCCTCGCGGGCATGGCCACCCGCACCTCACGCATCCGGCTCGGATCCGGTGTGACCGTACTAAGTTCCGATGACCCTGTGCGGGTTTTCCAGCGCTTCGCCACCGTCGACGCACTCTCCAGCGGTCGCGCCGAGGTCATCCTCGGCCGCGGTTCCTTCACCGAATCGTTCCCGCTCTTCGGCTACGACCTCAAGGACTACGACGTGCTCTTTGAGGAGAAGATCGAGATATTTGCGCGGCTTCTTGACGAGAAGCCGGTGACGTGGAGCGGCAGCGTGCGCGCACCCCTGGTCGATGCCGACGTGTACCCCAAGACAGAAGGCGGGCTCACAACATGGGTCGGCGTCGGCGGCTCACCGCAGTCCGTGGTCCGCACGGCGAAATACGGGTTCCCCATGATGCTCGCCATCATCGGCGGACAGCCGGAACGGTTCGCCCCCTTCATCGACCTCTATGAGCGGTCAGCCGCAGAATTCGGCACGAAGGCCTGGCCGGTCGGAATGCACTCCCCCGGATTCATCGCCGACACTGATGATCAGGCCAAAGAGATCTTCTGGCCCCACTACAAGGTGGTGCGGGACCGCATTGGAGCACTGCGCGGCTGGCCGCCTGTCCGCCGCGAAGACTTCGAGGCGGAAACCCGCCATGGCTCGATGTACGTCGGTTCTCCCGAGACCGTCGCCCGCAGGATCGCGCGTGCGGTAACTTCGCTCGGCGTCGGCCGCTTCGACCTCATCTTCAGCTCGGGAGCCCAGCCAGTCAGCGCCCGTCTTAAGGCCGTCGAACTCTACGGCAGCAAGGTGCTGCCAATGGTCCGCGAGATCCTCGCTGACCATGCCCGTCCCGGGTCGGCAGTCGCATGACGGGCACCCGCCAGTTCTATCGGAGCAGGCACACCGTGTTGGCAAGCCTTCCTGTTTACGCGTAATAACAAACGAAAGAAGATCATCATGAACAGCGTCCTTTGGGTCATCACAGCCCTGCTCACCCTCACCTACGTCGCCGCGGGAGCTATGAAAATTGCCCAGCCCAAGGCGAAGCTTGCCGCCTCAGGGCAGGGGTGGGTCGAAGACTTCTCCGGCAGTACCGTCAAGCGCATCGGCGCAATCGAAATCCTGGCTGCCCTGGGCTTAATCCTTCCGGCCGTGCTGAACATCGCGACCATCCTGGTGCCTGTTGCCGCAACCGGACTCCTCCTGCTCATGATTGGGGCGGCCATCACCCACGCCCGACGCGGAGAAATTCCAAACGTCATTATCAACGTCGTTCTCGGCATCCTTGCAGCAGGCATCGCGATTGCCCGCTTCGGTCCCTACAGCCTTTAGTCGAGATACTTGGCTAGCCACATACTTTGTGTGTATTATGTGGCTAGCCACATAATACGTTTCGACAAAGGAAGAGATGATGAAAGCTATCCAGTTTGATCAGTTCGGCGGTACCGAAGTTCTGCGCGAGGCCGACGTCGACGTCCCGCAACCCGGTCCCGGGCAGGTTCGTGTCCGGGTCAGTGCGGCCGGAGTTAACGCACTGGACGGGAAGATCCGCTCGGGCGCGCTGCAGGCGGTTTTCCCGACGCCGCTGCCCGTAATTCCGGGCTTCGAGGTCTCCGGCACCGTGGATGCAGTGGGCATCGGCGTAACGGACGTAGGCGTCGGAGACGAGGTCTTTGGGTGGTCAGATACCGGCGCCTACGCCGAGTACGCCTTGGCCACCACCGTGGCCCACAAGCCCGCCGGGCTTGATTGGGAACGCGCGGTCGCGCTCCCCGTGGCGGGCGAGGCGGCCGAGCGCGCCTTGGGCTTGCTCGGCATCGCCCCCGGGGAGACTTTGCTGGTGCATGGTGCGGCAGGAGCGGTCGGGACCATCGTGGTCCAGCTTGCCGCTGCCCGCGGTGTGCGCGTCATTGGCACGGCCGGCCCGCACAACCAGGCCTATGTCGCCTCTCTCGGCGCCACTGCCACGTTGTACGGGGACGGGCTTGTCGGGCGGGTACACGCTCTCGCCCCCGACGGGGTGGACGCGGTGCTCGACGTTGCAGGTAAGGGAGCGCTCGAGGACTCCATCACCCTGCGCGGCGGTACCGACCGGATCGTCACCCTCGCTGATTTCCGCGCTCATCAGCTCGGGATCACTTTTGCCAACGGTGCCACGGAACGCTCGGCCGAGCGCCTGGGTGCGCTGGCGCAGGAAGCCGCCATCGGCAAGGTCGCCACAACAGTCACTGCCTACCCCCTCGCTCAGGCTGCAACGGCCCAGCAGCTCAGCGATACCGGGCACATCCGGGGCAAGATTGTACTCACCCTCAACTGACCGTGCCCGCATTTTGTGAATGGACCGAATGATGCCGACCCCGGAACTGCACATCCCCAGTACCTTCGACCAGGGTCCGGTGAGCTACGCGATCTTTCAACTGGCCCGCGCCCACCGGGGCTACGCTGCCGGCCTGCTCCGACAACTGGATCTGCATCCCGGACAGGAACTGGTGCTCATGCACCTCTTCGACCGGGACGGCCAGACCCAGTCCGAACTGCTCGCCAGCGTCGGACTCGACCACTCAACCGTCTCGAAAACCTTGCGCCGCATGCAGGATGCCGGCCTTCTTATCCGTCAGCCAGCTGACCACGACCGCCGCGTGATGGTCGTCCACCTCACTGAGAAGGGCCGGGCCATGCGCGAGCCGATCGACTCCATGTGGCGGACCTTGGAAGAAATCACGACGCGGAACCTTTCACCCCGGCAGGCGGAGTCCATGATGACCGCCGCTGACGCCATCGTTAGTGCCATCAACGCCCGGACCAAAACGGACCGGTTAGAAAGTGAGATCTGATGACCACCCCTTCGACCCTCCCGGTCCTCGTCGTCGGCGCGACCGGCTCCCTCGGGGGCAAAGTCGTCGACGAACTGCTCAAACGCGGCAAGAGCGTCCGCGCGCTGGTCCGTTCCACCACCGACGCCAGCGGGCTTGAGAACAAGGGCGTCGAGATCGCCCGCGGCGACATGCTTGACCTCGACTCGCTCGTCACCGCCATGCGGGGCGCGGATGCCGTCATCACCACCGCCGCCGGATACACCCGCGGCGGCAAGAACGCGCAGGACATCGATACCGTCGGCAACGCCAACCTCGCCGAAGCGGCCCGCCGAACCGGTATCCGACGATTCGTCCTGACCAGCATCCTCACCAGCGACCAGACCCCCCATGTCCCCCACTTCTGGCACAAAAAGGTCGCCGAGGACAAGCTGGAACAGCTCGGTGTCCCGTTCATCGCCCTGCGTCCAGGGGCGTTCATCGACCAGGTCGCAAGCATGGGCGGCAACCCGGTCGAAAAAGGCCGAATGATGTGGCCGGGCAAGCCCTCCGTCCCGCTCACGTTCGTCCACACCTCCGACCTCGCGGCCTATCTGGCAGCAGCAGTGGACGCCGATGCCGGAGACAACGAGCGCGTCGACATCGGATGGGACCGGCCGGTCAGCGTGATCGAGTTGGCAAAACTCATAACTGCCAGCTCCGGGAAGCGGATCAAAGTGCGCGCAGTTCCTTCTGCCCTCACCCGCCTGATAGGCGCCCTGGCCGGGCGTTTCAGTCCTATCGTGCAGGACATGACGGCGATGTTCGGCTGGTTCGACACCGGCCGATACGTCGCAAACCCCCGGCGGCAGGAGCAGCTGTTCGGGCCGCCGCCCACTGCCGAGGACGTAATGGCCCGCGTCACCAACGAATTGGTGAAACCGGACCATCACTGAGGTGGGCCACAATAATTGCGCTCCAAAGGATAACGCCTCTTCGGGCATGGCCCGCCAGGTCCTCACGGCACTTCGCGAATCGACGCGCATACCCACAGCGGATGAATGAGAGGACGCGTGAGCCGCCTACCGTTGGGTCGACGTCGGCTATCCGAAGGGATAGGAGCTTACCGGCTGCGGGGCAGACCTGACGTCAGCGCAGGCCGTGGCTGTTGGCCAGGGCTATGGCCTCGGTACGGGAGCCGACGTCGAGCTTCCTGAAAAGGTTCCGTACGTGAAATTTCACTGTGTTCTCACTGATGCCCAGGGCTGAAGCGATGGTTCGGTTGCGCTTTCCGGCAGCCAGGTGCTGAAGGACCTCGAGTTCCCGGGGGGCAAGATTCCAGGCCGTGACATCACCCGCAGGCATGGCCGGTGGATCCAGTGGCAGGGTAACACTGACGTCGGCACCCCAGCCGGCCATGACGTCCAGGTGCATGCGGCCGGACAGGGCCTGTACCCGTCGGTCCAGCCGGCCGATACTGGGGGCGTCGGCTGAAAGTGCGCCGAGGCCGTCGTCGCGTACATTAATCAGCAGGTTCTCTCCGTCGCAGTCCCACTGTGCCCGGACCCGCCTGACTTCGGGTTGTTCCATCATGGCCAGCAGCAGTCCCCTGACTATCGCCCTCGCTGCATGGGCAACTTCGCCGGGAAGCGCCCTGCCGCTCAGGGGCGGTTCAATGAACTGGACGCTGATGCCGCTGAACCGGGTCAGCGGCATCAGATCCTCCCGCAGGCGTTCGAAGGCTTTGGCGACCGGCTCCTCCACGAGATCAGCTGTGCGGTCACTCAGGGTGCGCAGTCCTACCAGTGCCTTGGCCGTGAGCGCCGTGACAGATGAACGCGCGGCGGCATCGTCCAGGGAAGACGACCGAAGAGCGGCCAGGAGTGTTTCCAGCGTCGTGGAGTGCTGGTCAACGAGTTCGGCCGTGACGCGGATCCGCTCGGCCGATGCTGCCCGTGATTCCAGCAAGTACGACGGCGGAGCGTCCTTAACCTTTTCCTGGATCCTTTGGGCCGCGAGCTGCCAAAAGTACTGCACCAGTTCCAGTGCGGAGTCCGTCGCTGGCGCGTCCTCGTCCAGGCAGGGATCAGTAATAACAAGCAGGGCGTTGCTGGCCACGTGCCTTACGGCCAGTACCGGCCGTGGCTCTGCCGCTATCCCGGCCTCCCCCAGCCAGGGACTTCCATCGGTCAGGGAAGCGCGCAGGCCCTGTAGTTCGGCGATGGACACCCGGGAAATGATCCCTTCTTCGCCGGCCTTCTTTTGCGGACGCCCCGTGCAATCCTCGGTGAAAATCACCAGTGCGCTGCCTGCCGCGAAGGGAAGCAGCGCCTCGCGCAAACGCTCCGCGATGGAGGTGAGGGGTGCTTGGGCCACGGCCGACACCGCGTTCAGGAGGGCCCACGTCCCCTTCGGGAGCAGAGAGCCCGGCGCCATGTTGTGTAGCTGAGCGGCTGAGTTCATCCGGCCAGACTACCGGGAAACCATGCAGCTATCCGAAAGTGTAGGTGGAACTGTTCTAAATCAGCGTTACGCCCACCCCGGATGTTGGACAGGATGAATAGCAGAGAATGAAAAGCTTCTCATCTGGCACAGCGTCGCTGATGACGAATGAAGGAACGCACACAGTGAATTCAACAACAGCCGGTGCATCGACAGTGGAGGACACTGTCGGCGCCATTGCTTACAACCTGTCACTCGTCCGGAACGAGATTGCTGACACAGCCGCACGGATCGATGACCGGCAACTGGCGGGGCTGGCGACGAAAATCAGCCAGGCTGACCGCGTCTTCGTCGCGGGAGCCGGCAGAAGCGGACTTGTCCTGCGCATGGCTGCCATGCGGCTGATGCACCTGGGCCTGACGGTCCATGTGGCAGGGGATACCACCACCCCCGCGATCAGCTCCGGCGACCTGCTCCTGGTTGCTTCCGGGTCCGGCACCACTTCCGGAGTGGTGAAGGCAGCAGAAACTGCAGTCAGCGCCGGGGCAAGCGTCGCGGCCTTTACTACCAACCAGGGATCGCCGTTGGCAGGTCTCAGCGACGAGCTGGTGATTATCCCCGCTCAGCAAAAGACCGACCACGGATCAGGGGTCTCCCGTCAATACTCCGGGAGCCTGTTCGAGCAGGTGCTTTTCCTGGCCACCGAAGCCGTCTTCCAGACGCTGTGGGGCAACGCAGATGTGCCGGCGGAGCAACTCTGGCTGCGCCACGCCAACCTCGAATAACCCACCTCACCCCTTCCTTTCCCACACTGTCGTTCCAAAAATCACGCAGTTCCCAACAGAAAGAAAACAACATCATGAAACTTCAGGTTGCCATGGACCTTCTCACCGTCGAAGACGCCCTCGAACTGGCCGGCAAAGTTGCCGAATATGTTGACATCATTGAGCTCGGCACGCCACTGATCAAAGCCGCCGGCCTGGGTGCCGTCACTGCCGTCAAGGCTGCGCACCCGGACAAGACCGTGTTTGCTGATATGAAGACGATGGATGCCGGAGAGCTTGAAGCCGACATTGCCTTCAAGGCCGGCGCCGACCTGGTGTCCGTTCTCGGCAGCGCCGACGACTCCACCATTGCAGGTGCCGTCAAGGCTGCAAAAGCGCACAACAAGGGCATCGTGGTGGACCTCATCGGTGTGCCGAACAAGGTCGCCCGCGCCAAAGAGGCGCGTGCCCTCGGCGCTACCTTCGTGGAGTTCCACGCGGGCCTGGATGAGCAGGCGCAGCCCGGCTTTGACCTCAGCGGACTTCTTAGTGCAGGCGAAGAAGCCCGCGTTCCCTTCTCCGTTGCCGGTGGCGTCAACCTCAGCACCATTGAGGCTGTCCAGCGGGCTGGCGCTGACGTCGCCGTTGCAGGCGGTTCCATCTACGGTGCCGCAGATCCGGCCCTCGCGGCCAAGGAGCTGAAGGCCGCAATCATCTAGCACCTCCACCCATCGGGACGGCGGCGGCCTGCACCTAGAAGGGTGCAGGCCGCCGCATCCATGTCAGGAACAGAAAGCCTCAATGTCTGCGACGAATCTGCTGTCCCACTTTTTGCCCTCAGGCGCTCCGGTATCCCCCGCTCCTTCCTGGCGTCGGAGCCGGCGTAATCCGCTGCGGGATCCGCGGGATCGTCGTTTGAATCGGATTGCCGGTCCTTCTTCGTTGGTGCTCTTTGGGGTGACGGGGGATCTTGCGCGTAAGAAGCTGATGCCGGCTGTTTATGATTTGGCGAATCGTGGGTTGTTGCCGCCGAGTTTCGCGTTGGTGGGGTTCGCCCGCCGGGAGTGGGATAACGAGGATTTCGCTGCGGAGGTGAAGGCTTCGGTGAAGGCTTATTCCCGGACGCCTTTTGATGAGGCGGTCTGGAACCAGTTGTCGGAGGGGATCCGTTTCGTGCAGGGCGAGTTCGACGACGACGGCTCGTTTGAGCGGCTCGGCGAGACGATCAAGGAACTTGATGATGTCCGCGGGACCCGGGGGAATCACGCGTTTTATCTCTCGATCCCGCCGAAGGCGTTTGAGCAGGTCTGCCGGCAGCTTTCCAAGCACGGCCTGGCCCAGGCCGAGGGGGATAAATGGCGGCGGGTGGTAATCGAGAAGCCCTTCGGGCATGACCTGGAATCGGCCAGGCAGCTGAACGATATTGTCGAGTCGGTGTTCCCGCCGGACGCGGTGTTCCGGATTGACCATTATTTGGGTAAGGAAACGGTCCAGAACATCCTGGCGCTGCGGTTCGCGAACCAGCTCTTTGAACCGTTGTGGAACGCGAACTACGTGGACCATGTCCAGATCACCATGGCCGAGGACATCGGCACCGGTGGCCGGGCCGGGTATTACGACGGTGTGGGCGCGGCCCGGGACGTGATCCAGAACCACCTGCTGCAGCTGCTGGCGCTGACCGCGATGGAAGAGCCGATCTCCTTCAACGCCGATGACCTGCGCGCGGAAAAGGAAAAGGTCCTGGCCGCGGTCAAACTCCCGGAGGATTTGTCCACGCATTCAGCGCGCGGGCAGTTCACCGGCGGCTGGCAGGGCGGGGAACAGGTCCAGGGCTACCTGGAAGAAGAAGGCATCCCTGCCGATTCGACCACCGAGACGTTCGCCGCGATCCGGGTCGATATCCATACCCGGCGCTGGGCCGGGGTGCCGTTCTACCTGCGCGCGGGCAAACGCCTGGGCCGGCGCGTGACGGAGATCGCGGTGGTCTTCAAACGCGCCCCGAACCTGCTCTTCCGCGACCACGGCGAGGATGACTTCGGCCAGAACGCCGTGGTCATCAGGGTCCAGCCCGATGAGGGCGTCACGATCAGGTTCGGCTCCAAAGTCCCCGGCACCCAGATGGAAGTCCGGGATGTGACCATGGACTTCGGTTACGGGCATTCCTTCACCGAATCCTCCCCCGAAGCGTACGAACGGCTGATCCTGGACGTGCTGCTCGGTGAACCGCCGCTGTTCCCCCGGCACCAGGAAGTGGAACTGTCCTGGAAAATCCTAGACCCGTTCGAGAACTACTGGGCACAACTGAACGAACAACCCGAGCCCTACGCCCCCGGCAGCTGGGGCCCCGCCTCAGCCGATGAACTGCTGGCCCGCGACGGACGAACCTGGAGAAGGCCATGATCGTAGACCTGCCCGACACCACCACCTCACAAGTCTCCAAAAAAATCATGTCCCTGCGCGAGCAAGGCGGCGTGATCGCCCTGGGCCGGGTCCTGACCCTGGTCGTCGTGACCAAATCCGGGCTCGAGGAAGAAGCGATCGAGGCAGCGAACGAGGCCAGCCGCGAACACCCCTGCCGGATCATCGTCCTCGCCGACGCCGGCAAAAACGCCCCCGACCGGCTCGATGCCCAAATCAGGGTCGGCGGAGACGCCGGCGCCTCCGAAGTCATCGTGCTCCGCGGCTACGGCCAACTCGCCCACGAGAGCGAATCCCTCGTCGCGGCACTGCTCCTCCCGGACGCGCCGATCGTGGCCTGGTGGCCGCACGGCGCCCCCGAAAACGCCTGCGAAACCTCCATCGGACGGATCGCGCACCGCAGGATCACCGACTCCGCCAACGAACCGGACCCGCAACAAGCCCTGGAAAACATCCGCACCACCTACAAAGCCGGCGACACCGACCTCGCATGGACCAGACTCACGAACTGGCGAATCCAACTCGCAGCCGTCGTGGACCAAGTGGATCCCTCCCCCGTCACAGCCGTCGCCGTCGAAGGAGCCTCCGACTCACCCTCCACCATCCTCCTCGCCGCCTGGCTCACCCTGTCCCTGGACGCCCCCGTCACCATCGTCGCGGACCCCGCCGGAACCGGCATCCGCCGCGTCAGACTCACCCGCCCCGGCGGCGACGTCCAACTCTTCCGCCCCGGACTCTCCATCGCCGAACTCACCCAACCAGGACAACCAGCCCAACGCATCTCCCTCCCACGCCGCAGCCTCAAAGACTGCCTCGCCGAAGAACTACGACGCCTGGACCCCGACGAAGTCTTCGGTCAGGCCCTGCAGACTGGGCTGGCCGCCGTCGGCCGCTGAGAGCTACCGAGTCAGAAGCACCCGGCGGGGACCCTTCATGGCCTCATGCGACCGGCGCATGGTCCTCCGGCCCCGCCTGGGCTGAACGGACATTTAAGGGGCATCGATGGCGCGGCGGACACGGGAACAGAGCCAGGCACTGCCTCGGGAGAAGCTTCTCCTGTCAGCAGGCGACGTGGTGGCACGCTACAGCTACGACGGCGCGTCCGTCGAGCGCATTGCCTAAGAAGCAGGCTTCTCCAAGGGTGCGTTCTATTCAAATTTCACCTCCAAGGAAGACGTTCTTCAACAGTTGCTCGAAGGGAACGCCGGCAACGACGCGACGGATCTGACGCGTATGCTCAACGGGATCGATGATCCCGGCCAGGTGATCGACGTCGTCGCCCGCTGGTGCGATTCACGGGCGGTGGAACAAAAGTGGGGCCCTATCGCCCTCGGGATGCTGCGCCGGGCGCAGCGCGACGGGCACCCTGACTGACCGGCAGCGCCAGCTTTTCACCAGCCAGTGGGAGCAGATAGGGAATCTCGTCCGCAATAAGCTCTTTCCCAATGGCCATCCGGAAATGAGCGACGCGGATCTAGGAGGGACGATCCTCGATCTGACGTACGGCGGCATCGCGGTCTATCTGAAGGTCAACACCGCAGGACAAATGGTGCGGCACATCCTGTCCGCTCTTCGCGATTCGGCTGAGTGATCTGCACCCAGCAGATCGGCTCCTTTGCGTTCTGGCCGAACAGATGCAAGGCATCCCCGGGCAATGGCTCCGGAGAAATTGCCCACCAGGCCTCTTTTGGGTCCCCTAAACGGTTTGATCAAAACCGCGGTCGTCCCACTGCTCAACAGTTGCCGTAGGACTGTTCAACTGTTGACATTGAACGAATAACAGAGTTTCATTGCTACTGGACGAGATCTGAATCACAGCCCGCATGAAGCGCCACACACCAACGCCCTCATTGAAAGGCCTTGGAAGGTGCACCCGCTTCAGCCGGCATTTGCTACTGAAACCATTTGAAGGGAAGCATCATGAAGACCATCAACAAGATCCAGACGGCGGCAGCGGGGCTGGCCGTAGTATTGGCGCTGAGCGCTTGTGGCGGCGCGGCCACGGGCACCCAGGCCGCGGGCGCCCCGGCCGCGGAACTTTCGAAGACGCAGAACACTCGTGACGTTTCTGAGGGTGTCCAGCCGGATGCTGCCGCGGTGGCGTTGTTGCCGCAGTCCGTCAAGGACAAGGGTGAGCTGACGGTGGCGATGGATCTGAGCTCCCCGCCGATGACGTTCCTGGCCGAGGACAATAAAACTCCGATTGGTGTGAACCCGGACCTTGCCCGGCTGGTGGCGAAGAAGCTGGGGCTGAAGCTGAAGTTCGAGAACACGGCGTTTGACACGATCATTCCCGGTATCGACGGCGGCCGGTATGACTTCACCGCGACCACGATGTCCGCCACGCCCGAGCGGCTCAAGGTCCTGGACATGATCAACTACCTCAAGGGCGGCTCGGCCGTGGCGGTAGCCAAGGGCAACCCGCTCAAGCTGACCAACGACACGCTCTGCGGCAAAAACATCGGCGTGACCAAGGGCTCCACCCAGCAACTCAAGCACCTGCCCAACGTCTCCAAATGGACCTGTGAGGACAAGGGCCTGCCGGCCATCAACGGTGTCACACTGCCCAACGTCCAGGAAGCCCTGACCCAGCTGGACTCCAAGCGGATCGACGGCGTTTTCTACGACGCGAGTGCCCTGGCATGGGCCAACGCGCAGCAGCCTGACCACTTCACCACCCTGGAGCCCAGGATGGACACCCGCTCAGACACCACCGTCGCGATGGGCCTGAAGAAAGGATCACCGTTGACACCGGCGCTGCAAAAGGCCATCCAGTCCGTCCTGGAATCCCCGGAATACAAGAAGTCCCTGGAGTACTGGGGCCTGGCCGGATCAGCCATCACTGAAGCCGCAATCCGCTAATGGCAGAGCCAATGCTCACAACGATTCCCCAAGGAAGTGGAACCGCAATGACCGGCAAGGACCCGGCCCTGAAGCCAAGACTCCGGCGGCGCAGCACCTTCGAGTATGTGGCCTGGGTGGTGTGCAGCCTGATCGGCATCGGCATCCTGGCTTCCGTATCGACCAACCCGAACTTCAAGTGGGATGTGGTTGCGAAGTACTTCACCCAGGAGACCATCCTTCGCGGGCTGATGCTGACGATCTTCCTCACGGTAGCCAGCATGGTCCTGGGAACGCTCCTGGGGCTGGCGCTGGCGGTCATGAGGTCCTCCATCGTCAAACCGATCGCAGCCACGGCCGGGGTCTACATCACCTTGTTCCGCGGCACCCCGGTCCTGGTGCAGCTGATCTTCTGGTTCAACATCGCAGCCCTGTACCCGAACCTGACCATCGGAATCCCGTTCACCGACATCAGCACCGCGATTGACGTGAACGCCCTGATGGCACCCATCACCGCGGCCCTGGTCGGCCTGACCCTGAACCAGGCCGCGTACATGGCCGAGATCATCCGCGGCGGGTTCTCCTCGGTCGGGAAGGGCCAGATCGAGGCCGCTGACTCCCTCGGGATGAGCGCCTCAACGAAGATGCGCAAGGTCATCATCCCCCAGGCAATGCCCTCGATCATCCCCGCGACCGGTAACCAGGTCATCGGCATGTTCAAGGAAACCTCCCTCGTGAGTGTCCTTGGTGTTGCTGAGCTGCTCCAAAGCGCCCAGCTGATCTACGCCCGCACCTACGAAACCATCCCGCTGCTGATCGTCGCCAGCCTCTGGTACCTGGTAATGACGCTGCTGCTGAGCTACCCGCAAGCCAAGCTCGAAGAGAAATACTCCCGCGCAACCTCCAGGCTTCCCCGCAAGGCCAAACCCGTTGTGCTCACCGACCCGGAAGGTATCGCCCGATGAGTGCAGACGGAACCATCCTCGCCAAGAAAATCCGAAAGTCCTTCGGACACAAAACAGTCCTCAAGGACATCGACCTGGAGATCGCCAGCGGAGAGATCTGCTGCATCATCGGCCCCAGCGGCTCCGGCAAATCCACCGTCCTGCGCTGCATCAACGGCCTGGAAACAGTGGACTCCGGAGTCCTGAAAGTCAACGGCGAAGACTTCGGCTACTACGAAACCGAGAACGCCTACCACGCCCTGCCGCCCAAGAAACTCGCCGAGCAGCGCACCAGGCTCGGCATGGTCTTCCAGCAGTTCAACCTCTTCCCGAACATGACAGCGCACGAGAACATCATGTCCGGACCCGTCCTGGTCAAGGGCGCTGATAAGAAAGAATCAGCCAAACGGGCCCACGAACTGCTCGCCAGTGTCGGCCTGGCCGGGTTCGGGGACTACTACCCCGCCCAGCTCTCGGGCGGGCAGCAGCAGCGCGTCGCGATCGCCAGGTCCCTGGCCATGGACCCCGAGATCATGCTCTTCGACGAACCCACCTCGGCCCTGGACCCGGAAAAAGTCGGCGAAGTCCTCGCCGTCATGCAGGACCTGGCCAAAAAAGGCATGACCATGGTCGTGGTGACCCACGAAATGGGCTTCGCCCGCGAAGTCGCCGACTCCCTGATCTTCATGGACGACGGCTACATCGTCGAACGCGGCGACGCCCGCGAAATCCTCTCCAACCCCAAGGAACCCCGCACCCAGGCATTCCTCAGGCAGGTGCTCTAAACCATGGACGGAAAACTCGCCGTTATCGGCCTGGGCAGCATCGGGAGCATGGCCCTCTGGCAGGCCTCCCGCCTGAGCCAGGACGTCGTCGGGTTCGAAGCCGCGTCCCCCGCCCACGGCCGTAGCGCCGTGGGCGGGGACACCCGGCTCTTCCGCATGATCTACCGCGGAAACCCCGACCTCTACCCCATCCTGGAACGCTCCCGGAATCTCTGGGCCGAACTCGAAGCCGAAACAGGGCAGAACATCCTCGCCCGCACCGGCGGACTCTCCATAGGAACCAAAAACGGGGCCTACCTCACCGCCCTGCTGGAAACCACCCACACCACCGGAGCCGAACACCAAATCCTCAGCCGCGAACAAATGGCCCAACGCTACCCCCAGCACAACCTCCGCACCGACGACATCGCGGTCTATGACCCGCACGCCGGCGCCCTGCGCACCGACCGGGCAGTCACAGCCGCCGTCGCCGCCGCCCAGGCCAACGGCGCAACAATCCACACCAACACCCCCATCGACAACATCACCGAAACCAGCGACGGCGTCCTCATCACCTCCGGTGAGAAAACCTGGACCTTCGAGAACGTCATCATCTCCTCCGGCGGCTGGTCACGGAAGCTTATGCCGGAGTCTCTGCAGACGCACACCCAGCCGAACAGGGTGTTCCTCACATGGTTCGTCGCCAAAGATCCCGCGCTCTTCTCACCGGAGAAGTTCCCCGTCTTCATCCGGATCGAGGAGGACCGCTCCATGTACGGGGCACCCGCCGTCGACGGCGCCACCGTCAAGGCAACCCTGGACTTCCGACCAACCCCGATCGAGAACGCCGGTGCAGTTCCCAGGGAACTTACTCCTGCTGAGATTGCCGAGACAACCGAGACGGTGAGCGAGTTTTTCCCCGGCCTGTACCCCAACATCGTCAGGTCGGACGCTTTCCCCGACCTCTTCACGACCGACCGCAGCCCGCTGGTCGGCCGGTTCAGCGAAGGCAGCAGGATCTACTGCGCGACCGGCTTCTCCGGCGGCGGCTTCAAAAACGCCACCGGCTACGGCCAGATCGCCGCACATGAAGCCCTCGGCAAACGCACCTTCGAGGGTCTGGACTTCGTCCGGCCCCAACGGTTCATAACCGGCTGACCCCGCCAACCTTCCCCACGACACTGAAAGCGTGACATGAGTCTTTCCTTTGATCCCACCACTCTTCATACTGACTTGTTCATCGACGGTGCCTGGCGGAAGGCCACTCGTGGTGCCACCTTCGCCGTCGAAAACCCGGCAACGAACGAAATCATTGCCCAGGTCGCCGACGGCGGACCCGAGGACGCGGCCCTGGCCATTGAGGCCGCGGGCCGGGCCCAGGCAGCGTGGGGCAAGTCCACGCCCCGGGAACGGGCCGACATCCTGCGCCGCGCCTTTGACCTGGTCATTGCCAACACCGACCGGCTGGCCGCGATCATGACCGCCGAAATGGGCAAGCCCCTTGCCGAGGCCAAGGGCGAGGTGGCCTACGGCGCCGACATGCTCCGCTGGTTCTCCGAAGAGGCAGTCCGCGTCGGCGGGGACAGCACCACCTCAGTCGATGGCAACACCCGGATCCTGATCAGCAAGGAACCGGTTGGCCCCTCCGTGCTGGTCACCCCGTGGAACTTCCCGCTGGCCATGGGCGCCCGGAAGATCGCCCCCGCCGTCGCCGCCGGCTGCACCATGGTCTTCAAACCCGCGGAGCTGACCCCGCTGACCTCCCTGGCCCTGGTGGACATTTTCCAGCAGGCCGGCCTGCCCGACGGTGTACTGAACGTCGTCACCACTGCCAGCGCCGCCCCGGTGGTGGAGAACTGGACCAGCAGCGGCATCGCCCGCAAGATCAGCTTCACCGGCTCCACCGGAGTCGGCAAGATCCTGCTGCGTCAGGCAGCGGAGAACGTCATGCGCTCCTCGATGGAACTGGGCGGGAACGCCCCGTTCATCGTCCTCGCTGACGCGGACATCGAAAAGGCTGTTGACGGGGCCATGAAGGCAAAGATGCGGAACATGGGCGAAGCCTGCACCGCGGCCAACCGCTTCTTCGTGCACCGTTCAGTGCTGGCCGAATTCTCCGAGAAGTTCTCCAAGAAGATGTCCGAACTGCGGGTCGGCGACGGCGCCCTGGACGGCACCGAGGTCGGGCCCCTGATCGAGCAGAAGGGCCTGGACAAGGTCCAAAGCCTCGTGGCAGACGCCGTGTCCAAGGGTGCCCGGGTCCTGACCGGCGGCACCCGCCCTGAGGGCCCCGGCTACTTCTACACCCCCACCGTCCTGACCGACGTTCCCCTGGACGCGGACCTGATGAGCACCGAGATCTTCGGACCGGTCGCTGCCATCACCCCCTTCGACAGCGAAGACGAAGTGCTCCGCGTAGCCAACGACACCGACTGGGGCCTTGTCGGCTACGTGTTCACTGAGAACACAGGCAAAGCCATGCGGTTCTCCGCCGAACTCGAAGTCGGAATGGTCGGCATCAACACCGGCCTCGTTTCCAACCCGATAGCACCCTTCGGCGGCATCAAACAGTCCGGCCTGGGACGCGAAGGCGGCAAGATCGGCATCGAAGAATTCCTCGAGTACAAATACACCGCAATAGCAATCTAAGAGCTCCGGTTGAGATGAGAGGATCACCAGCAGCCAAAGGCCTGTTCACCTTGGAAGGAAGGTCCACCGCGCAGCTGATCGCCGATCAGCTGCGCGAACAAATCATCCAAGGCATCTTCCGCCCCGGAGAACAGATCAACGAATCCATCCTCGCCGACCAACTGAACACCTCCAGGAGCCCGGTCCGGGAAGCCGTGCAGCGCCTGTGCCAGGAAGGCATCCTCATCAACCGGCGCAACCACGGCGTGTTCGTCCTCGAACTCTCGACCCAGGACAGCAAGGAAATCTACGCCGTGCGTGAGGCTATGGAAACAACCTCCGCAGATACTTTGCTCAACAGCAGCCCCAAACACATCAAAAACACCTGCCGGGCCCTGAAAACAATCCTCAGGAACATGCAAAGGCGGGTCGAGGCAACCAATTGGCAATCCATCGCACAACTGGACATGCAATTCCACACCACAATCGTCGCTGCCGCCGGCAACAGGAGAATGACCCGAATTTATGAAACCCTGGCCGCTGAATCAACAATGTGCATTCTCAACCTGAAATTCTCCTACCCACAAGCCCAAACGCTGATCCAGGAACACCAGCACATCCTCGACCTGCTCGAAAACGGCAATCGGGAAGAACTCCATAAAGCCCTCAAGCACCACATGCAAAAAGCCATTCCATGACCTCAGCACGACGACTAAGGAAATGAAGGCGCACGATGACACGTAGTGGTCTACTGCCCTACAGTTGACGATCCATGTAGCATGAAGGCATGGTTGAGCAGATTAAGATAGTCCATTCATCTACGGTGCAGCAGGTCGCGGATGGACTCGTAGCCATGATCCTGAGCGGTGGGCTTAAGCCAGGTGAACGGCTCAGGGAGAGTCTCCTCGCCGACAACCTAGGACTTTCTCGGAACACTATTCGTGAAGCGGTCCGCATAGTTCAAGCGGGCGGCCTCATTCGCCACCGCGCCAATCAGGGCGCCATCGTTTGGGATCCTACCGACGCCGAGATCATGGATGTCTACAACGCTCGTTATCATCTCGAAACCACGGCCGCACGCAGCATCTCCGAAAGCACGTCCATGGACGAGGTTCACGCCGCCATGGAGGAGTTCCGCGCGGTTTTGAAGAGCGGAGACCCGTTCAAGATTGTCGAGAAGGACCTTGCGGTTCACAGCGCAATTGTCGGACTGCTCGGAAGCCAGAAGTTGAGGACCTTCTATCAGCAATTGGTAACCGAACTGAGGTACTTCATGTTTGTGCTTTCGATTGAAAATCACGAATATGAGGATCCAGATACGCTCGAAGCAGAGCACCAGAATATAGTTGATGCGCTTGACTCGCGTGACCCCGTACTCGCGGAGAAGGTTATAGCAGATACCATCATCCAATATCGGGAATCGATCCGGGAGATTATCGCCCAACGGCATTAGGCAAGCTAAGCCGGTTGCAGGCCACCGGCTATCGAGCCTGAGCTTAGCGCGTGAGTCAGCGCCGGGGTGTCGACCAGCTGGCCGCGGCCTACGCTGATACGGACTCGCCAAGATTGATGATGGTGTTCTTCGCTTTCGGTCATTTCCCGGACCGCGTGCCGGACGCCTGGACTGGGTGAAGACCCCGGCCTGGAGGCCGTACTCAGTGTTGTTCGCCGCGAACACCGCGTCCCGGACCTCGATGAACGGCAGGATGCTGACCACCGGGCCGAAGACTTCCTCCGCGATCACCTTCGCGTCCGAGGGCACACCGGCCAGGACCGTCGGCTCGTAGTAGGCGTTGTGGCACTTGCCGCCGGTGTGGACAGTCGCGCCGGCCGCTTTGGCCTCTTAGACCCATTCCTCAACCCGGCGGGCCTCCGCCTCCGAAATCAGCGGCCCCACGTCGGTGCCGCGGTCAAGCTTGGGCCCGATCCGCAGCGCTTTCGTCCCGGCGCTCAGCTGCTCCGTCAGCAGCCGGCCTGCCCTTTCCAAGGCCTGCCGGCGCAAACGGAGCGGCCACTCTTCGCGGTGCAGGCGGCGGTGGATGTGGGCGATCGCCCGCCGGACATCCGCCGCCATCGAACTGCATACCGCCCCAGGAGGCCGCCTCAGGATCCCGTACTTCCAACGTCAGATCACGGCGCTGCCACTGCCCTTCAAAGTAGGCACCGCCGGCGAGGTCTGCGACGTCTGCCGCCCGTCTATCTTTCCGGTGGTTCCGGCTGTTTCGGGCGCGCATCAGCCGCGTTACTGGATAAAAGCACGGGATTTCCTTCGTGGGCCTAGCTGAAGCGGTCGATGATTTTTGCGGCCCCGCCGATGAAGGGCAGGAACCAGGGCGGCCCGAAGTGGCCCGGCACGGGCGGGTTCTTCAGGTCTTCCCAAACGTTGGCGCTCTTGTCGCCGGCCATGTAGTGCGCCATCCTCTTGCCCATGTGTGCGGCCATCTGGACCCCGTGGCCGCTGTAGGCCAAGGAGTAGTAGAGCCCGTCGTGGACACCGGCATGGACCATCTGGTCCATTGAGAGGTCCACCAGTCCGCCCCAGATATAGTCCACGTTGGCGTTGGATAGGTAGGGGAAGAGCTCGAGCATTGCCTTGCGCAGGATCTCGGCGCTCTTGACGTCCGAATCCGGGCTGGACAGCGCAAAACGGGCCCGGCCACCGAACAGCAGACGGTTGTCCGGCGTGATCCGGAAGTAGTAACAGAGCATCTTGCTGTCCGAGGCCATGCGCCGGTTCGGCAGGATGCGGTTGACCACGTCTTCGGGCAACGGCTCGGTGCAGATAATGAAGCTGCCCACCGGGATGACCCTGCGCTGCAGCCAGGGGGTGACGTTGCCGGTGTAGCCGCTGGTAGCAACCAGGACCTGCTTGGCCCTGGTGATGCCCCGGGTGGTGTGCACATCGTGCACCGTGCCCGAAACCTTCTTCAGCTCCGTGACACCGGCCTCCTCGCAGATATCCGCGCCGGCGGCAACAGCCGCCCCGCCCAACCCATGCACGAACTTGCCCACGTGCAGGCCCGCTCCCAGTGGGTCAAGCATGGCCCCCTGGTAGAAGTCCGTGCCGATTTCGCTGTGGATCTCGGATTTGGGGATAACGGTGACATGGTGGTCGGCCAGGGCGGCCATCTTCTCCTGCGACCTCAGGAAGCCCTCATAGTGGGACTTGTGGAACGCCAGCGAGAGCTTTCCGTCCCGCTTGTAGTCACACTCGATGCCATTGTCATGCACCAGCTTCTCGATGCTGTCGATGGCGTCGTTGTATTCCCGGAACATCTCCACGGCACGCTTGGCGCCATAACGCTTCACGGCCGTGCTGAAGCCGATGGCCAACCCGGTAGTCGCCATTCCCCCGTTCCGGCCCGATGCGCCCCACCCCACGGTGTGACGTTCGAAAACGGCAACGCTCGCGCCCTGCCGGGCAAATTCCAGGGCTGCGGAGAGTCCTGTAAATCCGGCGCCGATGATGGCGACGTCGACGTTCTCGGGAACCGGAGTGCGCCGGTAGTCTCCGGATGCTTCGGCAGTGTCCAGCCAATAGGGATTAAGTTTCACGGGTTGGCCTTTCGCCTCGACGTCGGTTTAGAGACCGAGGTGCTTGTTGATCTCGTCCAGGGACTTAACGGCGTTGTAGTCGTAGCCCCCGGTAATGGGGTCATAGCCACGGTCCAGCACCCAGAGGTTGCGGAAGCCCATGTCGTGCATCGGGTGCATGTCGTAGCGGGTGTGTGAGGCGATGTGCAGGAAGTCCTCCGGCTTGGCGTTCAGTGTGTCCAGCATGTACTCGAATGCCTGGTAGCGCGGCTTGTAGGCCTGGGCCTGCTCAGCGGTCAACACGGCGTGGAAGTCAGCGCCGAGCTTGGGAATGCTGATCTCCAGGAAGCTGTCGTCCGCGTTGGACAGAGCCACCAGTTTGTAGTTATCGCCCATGAGCTTGAGCGGAGCCGGAACGTCATCGTGGGCACCAAAGCCACGTACAGCGTCAGCGAACTCTGCGCCCGCACCGGGGGTCGGCCCAATGCCAAAAAACTTACATACACGGTCGAAGGAATTCTGAAGGATCTGCTCGTAGGGCTTGTAGTCGCCAAGAACCTCGTCGAACCGGTACCCGCGAAAAACCTTCTTGAACGCAGGCCACTGCTCTTCAGGCAGACGGCCCGCGAGCAGCCGGCGGGTAGTGGAATCAGTATTCCAGTTGATCAGGGTGCCGTAGATATCAAAAGAGATGTACTTCGGTCGGTTGGTCTCTGCCATGATTCGTCCGTTCATAGAAGTTTTGAGAGGCCCACATGTGGCCTTCTGCGTTGTAGGTGCCTGAGCTTCACGGGACTCTTTGGTGACTGAAGACCCGGCAGCCCAATACGTCGACTTTAGAACGCACACCCACAACTGTCAACAGTTGAACAGTTCAGCTGCAGCGCATTTAGAAGTGATGCAAAAATGGTCACATTTGCGATGCGGAAGCCGGGAGCCGTGCAGACAGTCGTTGCCAGTGGCGTCGAACTCGCTGAAATCATCCAGTTGCTGGCAACGAGATGACCAAATGTGGGCGTATCAATCGTGAGCGAGGACAACACCTCGGCCAGCGGCGCCAGGTCCGACGGCGGCAAGGTCGATCAACCGCCGCTGTGGCTGTTTTTGCCGGATCGCCTTGTCGAACAGTTGGCGTACGCCCCTCAACTGGACCTTGTCGGAGCACTTTGTGCTCCGACAAGGATGCTCCTATAGTCGTCAAATCTGTTCTTGCTGGCTATGCCAGGCGCACGAGAAACGCAACAACAACGTCCGAGCCGTTCGGCGGCCCTGACGGCTCCCACAAGACCTTGGCCCACGTCCAGACAGGCAAAACCCATCCGGGATCAGGGAAATGCGTCACGACAAAGCGGCGGTGGCTGGAGGACCGGGTTCACGGTTGGCGCCGCACGTAAACCCGAACATGAAGGGTGTTGGGGTAACGGGGCAGTACATTCGTTATTCAGGTCCTGCCTTCAGGGGAAGACCCCTAGAGGGCAAAAGTAGGCAACGTAAAGATCGCCCAGCAATCTCGCGGCCGCTACTGTCCCGCAACCATGTATTGCAAGTCATTCACAGATTTCGAGTGGACAAAGTCCTTTACGAGACACCTATGGCGTGGTTGAAACGGGCCAATACTTGTTCCTACTTGTCCAATTGGGACCATTGCAGGAGCAACAGACCGCTAACGCCGGATCCTGTTCCGTTGTTCGTGACGGGCCGTCTACCCTGGCAACCTTCCCATCGCCTCGAACTTTGCAGCCTGACAAGGCCAGCAGCTGCGTTAGCTCGTCCCTGGCGACGTCGGCCTTTTGGTTGACGCCCAAGGTCCGGTCTTGACTCATGGCAACCGTAACGAGCCTGATTAACGAGTCTCCATTGCTGTGCCTTGACTGATGACTACTCACGGCGTGGGCCAGCCTTCGCCATTTCGTGACTCCCTCACCGGGATCGTCTTTCAGCGGAACTTCGGCAATGATGCGGGTTAGTCCGTTCATTTCATGCGGATGCACTACGAAAACGGCCAAGGGCGGCATCCAGATGGGACTTCATGGCGTTTTCGGCTGCTTGGGGGTTGCCGTCCCGTAAAGCGGCAAACACCGCAAGGTGTTCGGAATGCGATTTCGCAGCTGCATCGCCACGCAGGAATAGACTCCTGTTAGGCATCATCCGGTCCTGCAACCATGCCGCCATTTGCTCCGTAATTTTATTCCCGCCCATCCGGGAAATTGTTCGATGGAATGTCTCGTCGGCCTCCAGGCATGCCTTCACATGGCCATCGGCCCAGTCGGCCGGGTCGCGGGCGACAATGACGTCGATCCTCTGAAGCAACCTGCCCAGCTCGTCCAGTTCATCGGGGGATGCCTTCTGTGCGGCCAGGCTCGCGAGCGTCGGTTCAAGTAGGTTGCGCCCGAAGTAGATGTCCTCGACCGTTTCCATGTCCAGTGCATTCGCCACGGCGAATCCGCGGTAGGGGAGCTTCGTCACCAGGCCTTCGGCCTCGAGCCGCCCGAGGGCCTGCCGTATGGGGGTGTTGGAAACGTTCAGTTGACGGGCCAACTGGTCCAGATTCAGCCAACTGCCGGGCTTGAAGCGTCCAGCCAGCAGGTGGTTGCGGACTGTTTTGTAGACGTCGTCGGTCAGCATCTGACGCTTGGGTGGGTTCCGTTGCGCCATCGGGCCTGGGCCTTCCGCCGGTGTGTTCATGTTTCTTCCTCTCTGCGGGTTGCGTCCCGGCGCATCGAACCTTGTGACGGTTGACACCTCAGGGTCCAGCATATAGCCTTCAGAAATCGTACATGATTTTCCCTGGGGAAGATCATGATTTCTTCCACAAAGGAGTGCTGGATGTTTGAAAACCAACCCACAACGGGCCGGGCGAGGAAGGGGGCCTCGATCGCCGCCTTGTTGGCCACGGCCGTGTTGGCGCTTTCCGCATGTTCGGGCGGGGGGGCGTCGCAGGCGGCGCCTTCCGACGATCCGAACGCGACGCTGCTGGTCTGGACCGACTCGACCCGCCAAGCCGGGTTTGAGGCCTTCCAGAAAGCAAATCCCAATGTGAAGATGAAGATCGAGACGGTTGATGGGTCTGCTCTGCTGACTAAGATCCAGCTTTTCAACCGCACCGGTTCCGGGTGGCCGGACGTCGTCTTTTCACAGAATCCTGATGATGCTACTTCCCTGTCGAGCAGCCAGTACAACTACATGGCGTCATTGGATTCCCTGGTGTCCCAGGATGTGCAAAAGGGCTTCGGCAACGCCAACCAGGGATGCACGCAAGGCGGGAAACTTATGTGTTTGAAGAACGACCTTGCTCAGGACGTTCTTTGGTACAACAAACCGCTCATGGAAAAGTTCGGCTACAAGCTGCCCACAACATGGGACGAGTACCAGGCGCTGGGCAAGAAGGTCGCTGCCGAACACCCGGGCTACATCATCGGCGCCGCAGGCGACACCAATGTTTACTATGACTACTTTTGGTCCAGCGGCTGCCCGCTGCAGACCGTCGTCAGCGACACCGAAGTCAAGATCAATACCAAGGATCCCAAGTGCACCCGTGTAGCGGACATGCTTGATCCGCTGCTGGCCAATGGGTCCGTGGCGAAGGCAAGCCCGTTCGATCCGTCCGTCGCGGCCCTGGGCAAGGACCAGAAGGTCTTGATGATGCCGGGAGCTTCGTGGTTCGGGGACTTCGTCTTCAAGCCAGCGGCGTCCTTCGGCAGTCCTGAGGGTGTGATTGCGGCGGCACCGATTCCGGCCTGGTCCGGGGAGCCTACGAACTACTCCGGCGCTCAGGGCGGCGGTATCTACATGGTCTCCTCACACTCCAAGAACACGGCCGGAGCCGTGAAAATCGCACTATGGATGGCTACCAGTAATGATTACCAGACGACCGCTCCGACCTACCCGGCCTACGGACCCGCTGCCACAGCATGGGCGGCCCGTCTCGCGTCCGACAAGTTCTACGCCGAGAACCCGTTCCCTGTCTTGCAGGCTGCAGCCGGCAAGATCAACCCTGCCGAGAGTCCAACCCGGTACGGGATGGCGCCTGCGCTCAGCGCTACGGTCACGGCTGCGATCAAGTCCGGCAAGACCATAGCCTCCTCGCTGGAGGATCTGCAGACACAGCTGGCAGGTGTCGCGCAGACCACCGGCTATGCGGTCACCCAGTAGATCCCCAACCTAAAAGCAAAGGTTGAAGGGTGCGGCTGGCCCGGCCGCACCCTGCAAACCCCAACACCCTGCTACACCTGATGCCTTGACAGCCAGCAGTGCAGCGAAAGGAATATCGATGTCCCAAACTCGGAGGACGACGACTCGCTCGTCCGCCATAGCCTGGGCGTTCACCGCACCCTATGCGCTGCTGTTGCTGGCCGTCGGTGTGGTGCCCGCTCTTTACGCAATCTACGGCTCCTTCAACTCGTTGAAGAACCCCACGTCTCTAAGCTTCGACAATTATGCGGCGGTAGTGCACGACTTCCGGTTCCTGCCGGCCATCGGGAATGTCGCGTTGTTCACTGTGATCTGGATCCCGGTCATGGTGTTCGGAACGATCCTGCTCGCACTGCTCCTGCATGAGAAAGTCGGCCGGTTCAGTAGCGCCATGCGATTGGTCTTTTTCCTTCCGGGAGCTGTAACCGGCTCCGCTGCCGTGCTCCTCTGGTACTTCATGCTCGATCCGCAGGTCAGCCCGTTCGCGCCCTCACTTCACGCACTGGGCCTGCACACCAGCAACGACGTGTTCACCAGCAGCAATCTGGCGCCCATCTTCGCCCTGGTCGCCTTCATCACCGGTGTGGGGCAATGGATCGTCATCATGTTCGGCGCGTTACAGGGTATCCCCCAAGAACTCCTGGAGTCGGCAAGAATCGACGGGGCCGGGCCTTTCCGGACCGCGTTGCTGATCAAGCTCCCGTTGATCCGGAAGTACGTGGTGTACATGCTGATCCTGGCGTTCGCTGCAGCGCTTCAGATCTTCGCCGAGCCTTCATTGTTCTACTCGATCACCAAAAGCGGGTCCTCCTGGTGGTCGCTGAACCAGCTTGGATACACCTTCGCTTTCGCCCAAGGCGACTTCGGCCAGGCCGCGACGGTTTCGGTGGTCCTCATGGTCGTCTCCGCGGCGGCCGCACTATTCCTGGTCTTCAAAACAGACTTCTTCAAAAACGAGGAGGAATCATGACAGTCGGCACCTTGCCAAAGCCAGCCGAGAAGGCTCGGCCACAGCCATCGCAGGCACGGGGACCCAAACGCCGGACAGTGAATCTCAAACGGGCTCCCCTGACCGCACTGAGGCTACTCATCCTGTTCGGATTCAGTATCTTCTGCGTGGTCCCGCTGGTCTGGCTGCTCCTGGCGCCTACGAAAACAGACGCCGGAATCCTGGGCGACTTCCCGCTCTCTTTCGGCTCCTTCGACCAACTCGCCGCAGCGTGGCAGCACCTCTTCGCTTACAGCGGCGGGATCATGATCACCTGGATGCTGAACTCGATCTACTACTCGGTCGCGTCCTTGGCAATCACGGTAGTCACCGCCCTTCTCGCTGCCTACGCCCTGGCCACGATGAGTTTTCCCGGCCGGAAAACAATCCTGACCCTGACGCTCTTGACAATGGTGCTGCCCGCGGCCGCGGTGGTCCTACCTTTGTTCCTGGAAATCAACGCCGTTCATCTGACCAACACCGCGGCATCGGTCATACTCCCGGCAGCATTCTTCCCCTTCGGCGTATATCTGGCCTTCGTGTACTTCTCCACGTCCCTTCCCAAGGAACTACTCGAGGCTGCCCGGCTGGACGGTTGCACTGAGTTCAGGCTCTTCACCTCCGTGGTGCTGCCGCTGGCAAAACCCATCATCGGCCTGCTTGCGTTCTTCAGCTTCGTGGCCAACTGGAACAACTACTTCCTGCCCTTCGTCATGCTCTCCGATCAAGATACATACAACCTGCCGGTGGGCCTCGGAGCCCTTATCTCCGGAGCGCCGGCCCTGCATCCGGAAGGGGGCGGCAGCTTCCTGCCGATCACCCGGCCCGAGGTCGCACTCGCTGGTCTCATCGTTGTCGTTCCTATCGCGTGCCTGTTCCTGGTCTTCCAGCGCTTCCTGATCCACGGCATCCTCTCGGGCTCAGTCAAAAGCTGACCAACTACGAAAATGGAGTTCTCCTTGGAAATCACCGCCGTACACGTGGTCCGTGTCGACGTCCCTGCCCATACCCCTGCATTCAACTGGCGGACCGGTCTGCCCGGTTCGGAGCCGGCAATGACCGGCGCCTGGCTTGTCATCGAAACCGACGACGGCATCACCGGCCTGTCGTTCTGCAACCGTGGTGCCATCCTCGAGGACCTGGTTGACCGGCGGCTACGCGCAGAGCTAGTTGGCAAGGATGCGCTGGCCAGGGAGTTCTTGTGGCACCGGGTCTGGGAACTCAACCGGATTGAGCGGTTTCCTGCCTGGTTGCTTGGCGTCGTGGACGTCGCCCTGTGGGACCTGGCGGGAAAGCAAACCGGGCTTCCGATCTACAAGCTATTGGGCGGGTTCCGGGAGTCGATTCCGGCATACGCGAGCACCGTCACGTACGGGAGTATCGAGGAGTACCTCGATGTCGCCGACCAGTGCCTGGAGCTTGGCTACTCGGCGATCAAGCTCCATGCCTGGGGCGATGCTCGCGCCGATGCGCGCCTCTCCACCGCCCTGCGCGAGCACGTCGGCGATGATGTGCCGCTGATGTACGACGGTTCTGCCGGTTTCGACCTGCTTGACGCGACATACCTGGGTCATGCCCTCTCTGACAGCGGCTACCTCTGGTACGAGGAACCAATGCCCGAGTTCAACATCACCGCCTACAAACGACTCGCCGAACGCGTCAGTGTCCCCTTGATCGTGGCAGAAATAGCGGAAGGATCCCACATGAACACCGCCGATTTCATCGCCAGCGGCTGCGCCGCAGCGGTCCGGACCAGCACCGGACTCCGTGGCGGATTCACGGGCGCAATGCGCACCGCGCATCTGGCCGACTCCTTCCTGCTCCGTGCCGAGGTCCACGGTGGCGGCCTGACTGCAGAGCACCTCTGCATGGCTATTTCCAACACCACCTACTACGAATCCCTCGTCACTTCCAACCCCGTCCGACGCGAAGCCGCCGTCGACGCTCAAGGAAACGTGAAAGCTCCCACTGCACCCGGAGTGGGCTGGGAAACCCAGTGGACAGAAACCGGGACCCCACAGCAGCTGCTCAAACTGGCTATCTGAACCCTCTCGGTGCTTCGATTCGGTCGAATGTGATCCATCTATTTGGTGTTGAGGTTTGTATGACGGCTGCGGCCCTACGTCCAACACGCCCTTGAGACCTTCGGTCCCGATCGGCTGATGTACGGCGGGGACTGGCCCGTGACCCTCCTGAACGGCGGCTACACCCACGTATGGCTGGCGGTCACATCCCTGATAGCCGATCTTGAACCGTCGGAGCGCGCATCCATTCTTGGCGGCACCGCAGTGGAGTTCTACGGCCTGGCTTTTAAAGGGCCTCCTGCAGGCTAGAGCACGAAACCGAACATCGTTCCACGAGAAGACGAGAAATGAAAAGACACGGTTCGGTTATCCGGCGTCGCCCCGAGCATGAGGAGGAATATCTCCGCCTTCACCGTGCTGTCTGGCCAGCGGTGCTGGAACAGATCACCCGGAGCGGGATAGGCAACTACTTAACCGCGACAAAGCGACGCCAGACCGCCAACCGCTGGACCAGGAGCACGCGGTTCCCAGGTCCGCGGCAGCATCGCACACCGTACAGCTGGAGCTGCACCACGGGTTTCCTTTTGTAGGGGAAATCGGGCGGAGCCAGCACCTCCTGTTTAACTCAAAGGGCCGTGGAAATACGGGCTATGGCTCGTATGGTCTTGGCTGTGGCGGGTGCGTTAACGTTCAGCCACTTAGCGATTCCAATCCAGAGTTCCTGTGTCCCCATGAGGCGAATCTACCCGCATTCACCACCTGCCAGAAGGAACCCGGGGTGTCCTTAAGCGAGCCGGTTCTATGAGGTCCTGAAGCAAATTACCTTTGATGATCCAATCGGGATTCCAGCTGTTGCTCGCTTAGCCATTGGCGGTAGCTCGTGGCGAGGGCGTCGTTTCGGAGGAGGCCCCGTTCCAGGAGGGAAATCTTGGAGGGCCATTGGCCAAGTTCGCGGGCTGCGGTCGTGATGGTGCAACCGAGCGTGGTGCGCATTTGGCGCAGATCGGTGTTGTTTGGAGCTGCTTGGGGGTTGGTTATCTGGCGGTAGATTTCCCGGGCAGCGTAGCGCTTGAGGCAGCGCATGATTTCCCGCTTGCTCTTGCCCGCGGCGGTGCGTTTGGCCACGTAGTCCTTGGTCCGTTGGCAGGATGCCATGCGGACCAGGACGACCTGATACAGGGCATGGTTGGCGTTTCGGTCGCCGCCTCTGCTGAGCCGGTGCCGGGTTGTTTTGCCCGAGGATGCCGGTATAGGGGCGACTCCCACGAGGGCAGCGAACTGGGCTTCGTTTTCTACGCGGTCGGGGTTGTCAGCGACGGTGACGAGGAGTTGGCTGGCTACTTCGGTTCCGACGCCTGGAAGGTCGCAGAGCATCGGTGCGTAGGTGTCGAGGATTTCCTGAAGTGCGGCGTCAGCAGCGGCGATTTCTGCCGCGAGGGACATGCAGCGGGTGGCCAGGGCTTTCAACGTCAGCAGGCACACGTACTCGGGGTCAGCCATATGGCCCGAGGGCCGGGTGCGCTGCAGGGCCATGATCATCGCCGAGGTTCCAGGCCCTCTGTATTTTGCCCGGAGTTTGTCCGGAGCAGAAACGAGAAGGCCCTTGATCTGATTGATGGCAGCGGTGCGGGCTTTCAGTGCCGAGGTACGCCCGGCCCGCAGGATCCGCAGGCATTCAACGGGGCCATCCTTGGCTTTAGGGATCGATTTGGTGCGGCCGTCGAGTACGGATTGGGCGGCCTGGTAGGCGTCCAATGGGTCGGATTTGCCCTTCAGCCGGCGCGCGGCCCGGTTCGGCCGGTTAACCTCCAAAACGGATAGGCCTTCGCTGCGTAGGATCCTGGCGATTTCGGCTCCGTAGGAGCCTGTGCCTTCAACCCCTACGGCGGTGACTGTGCCGTGGCTGGTATGAAGTTCACGATCTTCCGGTATCCCGATCCCACGGCCAGGAATTCCTTGTCCGCGAGGGGTTTGCCGTGTTCATTGATAACGGCCACGTGGTGAGTGTCGGCGTGTGTGTCAATGCCGGCGATGATTTTGGTTGTTTCGGTTGCCAAGATGAAAGTTGCCCCCAGTCGAGTTCAATGGCTGATGAATCGGGGCGGGCCAGGTGGGCAGACAAAACGGTAATGGGATTAGTCGAATCAGGCTCCTATGAAGTCATGTCCGCCTGGCACATCACCCCCTTTGATTGACCTTGAGCCGGCGGACAGATCGTCGGAAAGGCAGTGCCGCCAGGCACGTCAGTTTTTTGCTGAGTCACGCCGGCTCAAGACCTTTTCCAGTATTACCGTTTTTTGTTCTTGGAACGCCGACGATGATCACTTCATAGGTCCACTACGTGGTTTCAGTGGGAACGGCAGCGCGCGATGCCGAGCACGCCGGGGACGGCGATGGGGTCCGGTTGATCACCGGACCCCATCATCAAAGCTTGTTACCATTCACTGCCCGTGCTACCTACACGGCAGCCTCGACGAGCTTCTTGTTGGCCGAACGGGCGCTGCGCTTACCATTGGCGGCCGGTGCTGCGCCGGCTCGTTCTTCCACGGCCTGGGCGGCAATGTAGAGACCCTCACGGTTGAGGTTTCGTGAGTAGGAGGAGTCCAGGTAAAGAGTCGGGAACGAGTCCACCGAGTTCATCTCGGTGGCCTTGGCAAGAAGCGCGGGATACAAATGTGGCTTCACCGGACCTGCCCCGCCGCCGAAGACATACGCGACCTCTGTGGTCGCACCAACGATGGCCAGAACGCGGCCGAAGCGCTCGGTAACTTCCTTGGCAAAGAACCGCATCTCTTCATCAACAAACTGAGCGACCTTGTCATAGAAGTTACGCTTCAACGGCGACGCTCCGGCCTGCAAATACTCGGCCAACTGCTTGCGGGAAGTGAAGCCATGCGAGAAGCCCTGGTCCTCCATCGCCTTCAGCGCGTCATTAAGAACCGAACCGTAACCTCGGTTATGCGTAGTCGAGGCGTCGGCGTTGAACTCTCCGGCGGTGAAGACAGGAAAATTGACTGTTCCTTCACCGACATCGATGCCGATAGTGTGCTCGGCGGCGAGCACGTCAGCAGAAGTGATGCCCACCAATGACAGGCCCCTGCGACGGACATCGGCAAGCATAGCGTCCATCAACGGCTCACCCTTGGCAGTGATGGCATACTGAGCAGACGCACCCTCGGGAATCACCTGTACATCGACGAATTCAAGCTTGACGGTGACCGGAGTCTCGAAGTTATGAACAGTAACTGTATGCGTACCGTTCGTGAACTCAGCTGCATAGCTAGTGCGGTGCGAGATGTACTCGTTGATCGGCAGCGCAAGTGCTACCCGGGCCTCCACATACAGGGTTTCGATAGCCGGCGGCAATCCACCGTGCTCACGCACGTAGTCACGCAGGGCCTTGGCGGCGAAAGCACCCATGACCAGGACCTTGCTCAGCTCCTGCTGGGCCTTGCTGCGACGGCCAACCACGTCGAACTCATCAAAGGCACCTTGGGCGCTCAGGGCACGCAGGCCGAAGAGCCTGCGGTGATAATTGCTAACCAGAGGGGAAACGAAGCTGACGTCCAGCTCATTGTAGAAGTTGCCTTCCAGCTTCGCGGCGGCTTCATCGTCAGGGGTCGGCAAAGCGTTCGGGCGCGTGATCGTTGACACGCCGCTTGGCAAGTCGATCTCGTCCACGTTGGTGGTACCTGATGCACCGGCGCCGCGGATGAGGCCCTTCACATAGCCGTTGCCAACGTCGATGCCACCGGTGAGATTGATCGAAATGGTCATGAATGTGATCCCTTCGTGGAGAGTGTTTGATGTGGTTACTGGGTTGCCATACAAAAGAAAGTGCTGGGAGTTGTTACGGGAGTTAGCGCAGCATCGAGAAAATGTCGTTAACTTCAACCTGTCCGACAGAAGGCTGCTCCGGTTCAGGAATGGTCAAGGAGGAAGTCTGGACGTCGTCCTGTTTTGGTGCAGACTTCGGAACCAGTGCCGGGACTGCCAGTGCGATGTCCAGGATCTCGGGTTCGGTGTTTGTCTGCTGGCTGGGATCCGGATCCGCGGACGGAGCAGGTGCCGCCTTCTGCTGAACCAACGCAGCCGGCGCGCCAGCCATTTCTGCATTCCGCTCTGTCCGTGTTGATCCCTCTTCAGGACCAACAAGACGTTCCCGGGTGGGAAGTTGGGAAACTGGTCGGTTGATGACATCAACGTAGCCAAGGCGCTCGATGCTCTCACGGATCAGCATCCGAATAGATAGTGATGGGTTATCCTGCAAATCCATCCACGCCAACACAGCCTCATCGGCTGCGGGGACGCTCAAGCGGAATCGCTGCGGCGGCGGTTTCACAGTTGTGACTGCAGAAGTTCTTGACGTCTTCTTAACAGCCGCCCTCGCCTTTGGTGCTGCCGCCTTGCTCTGAAGATTGGCCATAGACCCTCCCCTCTCTTTCTCCGATTAACAAAAGTTCACGATAAGACTCAGACTCTCGCCTGGCTCTTCGCCCACGCATGACCCGTCTCGCGGTCAATTCTGGTCATGAACAACCCAACCTTAGCCCGCAATTTATGGTGCAACTTACCGCTGCTACAACTGATCCTTATGCCTCGCGCAGTGGTTTCTTTTTTGTTGGGATCTGCGACTGGAACTAATGTTGTCCGCATGAGTGCAGAACGAAAAGCCAGCCGCCACGCCCAAGAATTTCGGTGGCACCAGATTAACCTCCAGTTACCGGAGACCGAAGCTGCTATTCGTGACCTCAGGGCCCTCAAGGAGGCGGTTGACCAGCTCCTCATCGAAGCTGTCATCCGAGCCCACGACGAAGGAATGAGCCCGGCAAGCCTTGCTGATTCACTTGGATTCACTAAGCACGTCGCGGCGGAGCGACCCTCCCCCGAAATCCTGAACCTTCCAGTAGCACGGCCTTCCGGCCGCCGCGGCATTCATTTTGAGCCAATGGCCTAATTGAGGCACAGGCCCCGCCGGGGTCATGAACTGCTCCTGCGCTTCTTTCGCGAGACGGCCCGCCTCCGCAGCCACAGCATCTCGACGTGCGAGGCCTGCCGCTTGTGGAAGCAGTTGCTCGCAGCCGACATGGATGTAGCTGCAGCCAGGCTGGCATCTGCCCTGGTTTCCGCTTCGCGCATGGGCGCTCAGCATCATTGAGGCGAAGCTCATTTAGCAGCTACTCCAATGAATTCCCCTATGTTCGCGTGGCCCACACGCCGCCGCATGAGGTAATCCGTAAATCCTTGCGATCCAAAGCCATTGCATGCCATACTCTGTGATGTAGAACTGTTGAACAGGAGAACAGATCAACATCTGTATCCCCTTATCAACTTCCCACTTAACGGCAGGAGCCCAGGCCATGGATGTCAGTACCGACTCCGAATTTATTGACGCCGTCGCGTCGGAGAGCGGGCTCCTGGGAGAGCAGACTCACCTGGCTGATTCGACTGTGTCTGAGCTCCTTGAAGGGTCTTACGGCCTGACCGGGGCGCTGGTCCGGATTCCCACCGAGAAGGATGACACTTTCCGGCTCCGAGACGGGGATGAAACCTACCTGGTGAAGGTCTCACCCTCGGATGAGGACCCGGTGATCGTGCACTTTCAGACAGCATGCATGGAGCATTTGGAGCTGACTGCCCCTGAACTTCCGGTCCAGCGTCTGGTCAGGAGCCTTGGCGGGGATCCCCAAGTGCTCATCCCCTCCCCTGCCGGGCCCTTTGACCGGGTACTTCGGGTGATGCGGTTCATGCCTGGAGATTTGCTGGCCAACCACGAGGCCTCAGCCGGGCAGCTTAAGCTGGTGGGCTCAAGCCTTGCCCGCCTGGGCCTGGCCTTGCAGGACTTCGATCATCCCCGTGCGGACCGGTTGCTCCTGTGGGACTTGAAGCACTTTCACCGGATGCGGCCACTGCTTGACTACGTCCAGGAGCAGCCAAAACGCTCCCTGGCCGAGAACATTTTCGACCGGTTCGACGAGAAAGTGGTTCCGTTCCAGGAGACCCTGACCTCCCAGGTGGTCCACGGGGATTTCAGCCCCTTCAATATCCTCATCGACCCGGACAGCCCGGACTACGTGAGCGGGATTATCGACTTCGGCGACGTCGTGCGGACACCGGTGATCTTTGACCTCAGCGTCACCATGGCCAACCTCCTGGGAGCTGACCCCGCCAGCCCCTGGAAACACGCACTGCATGTCATGGAAGGCTACCTTCGCATCCGTCCGCTGCCCGCGCATGAGCTGGAGGCCCTGATCGTCTCGGCCCAGGCCCGCCTGCTTCTGCGGGCCCTGATCACGCAGTGGCGGGCAAGCCAATTACCGCAACGCCGCGACTACCTGCTCTCCCACTCCAAACCGGACTGGGACCGGCTCGCCGCCACAGCAGCAGCCCCCGCACCACAACTGCCTCTCACTCTGAACCAGCACTAGCCTTCTAGGAGAAAATCATGACTACTACTTCCCAGACCGTCCGCAAGCCGTCGCGGGCCATGATCAATGGCTTTGATCCCAACCGTCTCGGTGAGCTTCCGGAGCAGATGCAGAAGAACATCCGGCGCCGGGACCAGAGCCTGGGACCCGGTTACCGGCTCTTCTACGACACACCCATCGAAATCGTTCGCGGCAAGGGCGTGACGCTCTTTGACCGGGAGGGAAATGACTACCTGGACGTGTACAACAACGTCCCCTCGGTCGGTCACGCGCACCCGAAAGTCATCGCCGCTGTCCACGAACAGATGCAGGTCCTGAACACCAACACCCGCTACGTCCAGGAATCCATCCTCGATTACTCCGAGCAGCTGCTCTCCACGTTCCCGGCCGAGCTTGGCCACGTCATGTTCACCTGCACCGGCTCCGAAGCCAACGACCTCGCCATGCGCGTGGCAAAGTACGCCACCGGAAACCAGGGCATCATCGTCACCTCCGGCGCCTACCACGGCCTGACAACCGAGGTAGCGTCCTTCTCCCCGTCCCTGGGCATCGGTGTGCCGCTGGGCGCGAACGTGCGCGTCATCGACGCCCCGGACGCCCTGCGGTACTCCTCCGACCAGGAATCCCTGGAGGATCACCTGCGCAACCAGGTCCGCGCCGCCATCGCGGACCTGCACCGGCACGGAATCGGGCTGGCGGCCTTCATCGCCGACAGCATCTTCTCCTCCGACGGTGTCTTCGCCGGCCCCGCAGGCTTCCTGCGCCCGATCATCGAAGAAGTACACGCCGCCGGCGGCCTGTACATCGCCGATGAAGTCCAGCCCGGCTTCGGCCGCACCGGCGCCCAGTGGTGGGGCTTCCAGCGCCACGGGATCGTCCCGGACATCGTGACCATCGGCAAACCCATGGGCAACGGGATCCCCGTCGCGGCAGCCATCTTCAAACCCGAACTACTCATCGAGTTCGGCAAGAACATCCGCTACTTCAACACCTTCGGCGGAAACTCAGTAGCCATTGCCGCCGCCCAGGCAGTCCTGGACGTGATCCGCGAGGAATCACTGATAGACAACGCGCACAAAGTCGGCGAAAAGATCATCAACGGGCTCAAAGACCTCAGCCAGGGCCTGGACCAGGTCGCAGAAGTACGCGGAAGCGGCCTCTTCATCGGCGTCGACCTCGTCACCGATCGATCCACTCTCACACCCGACGGGGAAGCCGCCGCTGCCATCGTGAACAAACTACGCGAAGAACGGATCCTCATCTCAGCCTGCGGCGCGCAGGGCAACGTCCTGAAAGTCCGCCCCCCGCTGCCCTTCTCCAGCAACGACGCCGACCGCCTGCTCGAAGGAATGGCCCGCGCCTTCAAAACACTGCGCTAAGGCCAAATCGAGAACCCCAGCCCCACCGCCTCGCAGAGCGCGGCAGTTAACAGCTCCACAAGAAGCCCGACGGCGGGTGGTCACCTCGCGGGGTGGCCACCCGCCGTCGTCGTGCGTTAAACAAGCTTGCCGAACGTCTTGAGCAGTACGGTTAATCATGACAGTCGCTTTCAACCACACCATCGTTTATGCAACGGACAAGCGCCGCTCGGCGGAGTTCCTGGCCACCGTGCTCGGACTGCCAAAACCGCAAGTCATGTGGTCTTTCATGACCGTGACCTTTGAGCACGGAGTGGCCCTCGATTTCGCCACGGCAGAGCCGCCGATCTCCCCGCAGCACTATGCCTTCCTGGTCAGCGAGGAGGACTTCGACGGGATCTTTGCAAGGATCCAGGCCCGGGGCATCCCTTATTGGGCGGACCCGGGACGGTCCCGCCCGCAGCAGATCAACTACAACGACGGCGGACGTGGCGTCTACTTCGCGGATCCTGACGGGCATTTCCTCGAGGCGATCACGCGTCCGTACGGATCTGGTCCTGCCTGAAGTCCCGACGCTCGCCTGTCGCTCCCGTTACCGAGCCCCGCGAAATGGTGACCTACTTCCAGCAGCGAATCACTCGAGGCGGAGGGCTGCGGCGCCTTGCGCGAGTTTTACGATGTGCTGCCAGTCGTGGCTTTCAATCGCGGAGCGGGGCGTGAGCCAGCTCCCCCCGACGCAGGCAACATTCGGCAATGCCAGGTAATCGGGCGCGGATGACAGGCTGATGCCGCCCGTGGGGCAGAACTGCACGGCCGGAATGGGCGCGCCGATGGCGGCGAGGTACTCCGGCCCTCCGGCGGGTCCGGCGGGGAAAAACTTCATTGCGGTCAGGCCGTGCTCCAGGACGGCCATCACCTCTCCCACGCTGGCCACACCCGGCAGTACAGGGATGTCCAGCTGCAGCATGTGCTGCAGCAGGGAGGGCGTCACACCGGGACTGACCAGGAACTGGGCACCTGCGGAGACGGCGTCCTCGGCCTGCGCCGGAGTGAGGATGGTGCCGGCGCCCAGCAGGATGTCCGGCACTTCATTGGCGATGCGCTTCAGTGATTCAAGCGCGCTGTCCGTGCGCAATGTCAGTTCGATGATGCCCACGCCGCCCTCAACCAGTGCCCTCGCGACCTGAACGGCGTGCTGCGGATCGGCGATGGTGACCACGGGGATGACAGGGGAAATGTGCAGGACCTTGCTTGCGTCAGCCATGGGTAATCTCTTTTCTCAGGCCGTCCAGCCCGTCGGTGTCGATGATGCGGTACCAGTGGCGCAGGAGGTCCGCGAACGTGGTGTTGGCCGCGAGTTCGGCGTCGAAGATGCTGCGCACGCCCAGGAGCGCCGGCACCACTGTGGCCGCTGACCGCTCGGCTGGCAGGGCTTTCTGCAGCTGGTCCGCGAGAGGATCGTTCAGGTCGACGGCAGCAGTGCTGGCCACGTGGTGCATCCACGCGGCCACGGCGAGGGCAGCCCAGCGCGGCTCACGGCCGGCGTCGAGGGTGGCACGGGCGGTGGTCAGCAGCCGAAGCCCGATTTTCTGGGACCCGTCGCTGCCCACCTTCGCGGTGGTGTGGCCCAGCGCCGGGTTCGCGAAGCGTTCGAGGACCTGGGCGCAGTACGTTTTCCCGTCCAGGCCCTGCGGGAGCCTCATGGTGGGCAGCGCGTCCTCGGCCATCATCCGCTGGCAGGCAAAGCGGAAGGCGTCCTCCCCGACGGCGTCGCTGATGGTGGCCTTGCCGCTGGCCAGGCCAAGGTATGCCAGCATCGAGTGGCTGGCGTTGAGCAGGCGCAGCTTGGCGGCCTCCCACGCGGCCACATCGCTGCTGAACAGCGCCCCGGCTTTCTCCCAGGCGGGCCGGTCCCCCGCGAAGTTGTCCTCGATGACCCACTGCATGAAGGGTTCGGCCACCACCGCGGCCTCGTCCCGGAGTCCCAGTTCACGTTCGACGGCGTCAAGGTCACCGGCCGTCGTGGCCGGCACCATCCGGTCCACCATAGTGCTGGGGAACGTGACGTTGTCCTCCAGCCAGCCAAGCAACGGCCTTGATTCGTCCTCCGGCAAGGCCGCCGCGAAGGCCCTGACCAGGGTGCCGGTCAGTTCACCGTTTCCCGGCAGGTTGTCGCAGGAGACCACGGTCAGCGGTCCGGCGCCGGTGAGGGCCCGCCTTTGAATGCCGCGTGCGACCTGTCCGATGGCGGTCAGCGGCGGGTTCCCGGCAAGGTCGCCCCTGACTTGCTCATCCGCGAGGTTCAGGGACCCGGTGTGCGGATCGATGCGGTATCCCTTTTCGGTGACGGTCAACGTCACCACCTGCGTGCTGTCCGCGGCGATCCGATCAACCACTGTCTCCGGATGGTCCCTGCCGGAGACAGCTTCCACGATGCTGGACACCAGGCGGAGCGGAGCGGCTCCGCTTCCCCGCTCCGCAACGGTGAACAGCCCGTCCTGCGGGACCAGCTGGCGCGCGACGGTGTCTGAACGCTGCGTGACTCCGGTGATCCCCCAATCAGAATCGCCGGTGGCGAGCATGGCATCCTCGGTGAACACGGCGGTGTGGGCACGGGCAAACGCGCCCAGGCCAAGGTGGACGATGCCGGGCCGGAGGGTCCGGCCCGCGAGGGGTGCGCGGTGGTTCCCGTTCGCGGCGAGCGAGGCTGCGCTTAGGCGTGTGATGGCGCTGCTCCTTCCGGTGCCGGGCTGGTGGAAGCGTGGGCGCGCGTCTGCTCCAAGGTAGGGATGAACCCGGTGCCGCCCTTGCCGCCCACCACCAGCGAGGCGGCGGCCGCACCATAGCGGGCAGCTCCCGGAAGGCTGTCGCCAAGGACAAGGCGGGCAGTCAGGGTGCCAACGAAGGCATCGCCTGCGCCGGTCTGGTCCACCACCGCAGGGGCCGGGATCGAGTCGATCCAGGTTTTGTCCAGGCCGTCGTCGTCCAATTGAATTCCGTTGGCACCGCAGGTAACGGCAACGTTCCGCGCACCCAGGCTGCGTAGTTTCGCTGCCGCCTCAACCGGAGTGGAACAGCCCAACAGTGCTGACGTCTCGCCGGGGAAGGAGGGGGTGACCAGGAAGGCGCGGGTTGCCACCTGAAGCAGTGCCGCCGTCGCCTCCTCCACGGAGGTGAGCCGGGGGCGGAAGTTGGGATCGAACACCAACCGTTTGGCCACAGCGGCGGCCTTCATGACTGCTGCCCGGGACGATTCCGAGACGGCGCAGGCGATGCCTCCTGCCACCACGGCTCCCGCGGCGGCGAAAACTGCCGGCTCGACGTCGTCGGGTCCCAAGGTGGAGCCGACACTGCCGGTGCGGGCATACGAAAACTCACGCTGCCCGTCAGGATCGCAGTGCACCAGGTAAACGCCCTGCTGGCCACTGCGAACCTTCAGCAGGTCCGGGGAAATGCCGAGCTCAACGATCCGGGCGGCGATCGCCCTGCCCAGGTCGTCGTCGGTCAGCACGGACAGGAGCCCCACGCGGGCGCCCGCGGCAGCGGCTGCCGCGGCGACGTTGAGGGCGTCGCCTGAAATGCCGAGCTGCGCCCGGACGCCGTGGCCGAACGCCACGTCGGTGGCCACCTCAACGAGTATCTCCCCCATCACGACGACGTCGAACGGCTCTTGCTTGGAGTGCTGCGTTGGGAGGCTCACCAGTCATGCACCGATCCGTCGAGCCGCCGGTTGACGGGAAGGTATTTCGGGTCGAAGGGGTAGCGGGCGGCAGCTTCCTCGTTGAACTCCACACCAATCCCGGGGGCGTCCCCGGGGTGCATGTAGCCGTCGTTGAAGGTGTAGGACGTTGTGAAGACTTCGTTGGCCGGCTCCCGGTGCCCCATGTATTCCTGGATGCCGAAGTTCGAGATACTCATATCCACGTGCAGGGCCGCCGCGAACGACGCCGGGGACAGATCGCCTGCACCGTGGGAGCCCGAACGCACACCGTACAGGTCCGCGAGGGAGAAGATCCTGCGCAGGTGCGTGATGCCGCCCGCATGAGAAACAGAGGTGCGGATGTAGTCGATCAGGCGTTCGGTAATAAGCTGCTGGCAGTCCCAGATGGAGTTGAACACCTCCCCCACCGCAATGGGTGTGGTGGTGTGCTGGCGGATCAGTCTGAATGCCGACTGGTCTTCCGCCGGCGTGGGATCCTCAATCCAGAAGGGCCGGTACTGCTCGAGTGAGGCGCCGAGTCGCCCGGCCTCAATGGGCGTCAGCCGGTGGTGCACGTCGTGCAGGACATGCACGCCGTAGCCGAACTGTTCACGCATATGGGCCATCATCTTCGGCGCGAAGTCCAGGTACGCCGTCGTCTCCCAGGTGTCCTCCTGCGGGACGTTGCCGCTGGCTGGCTCGTAGAGCTTGCCGTCCACGGGCGCGATTCCGTAGGTCTTTTCCAGGCCCGGCACGGCGGCCTGGGCGCGGATCGCCTTGTAGCCGAGGTCCAAGTGATGCTGGAAGTCGGCACTGAGATCCTCCAGGGTGGAGCCGCTTGCGTGGCCATAGACCATCACGCCCTCCCGGGCGGCGCCGCCGAGGAGTTCGTACACAGGCATGCCAGCGGCCTTGCCTTTGATGTCCCACAGGGCGACGTCGATGGCGGCAATCGCGGTCATCGTCACCGGCCCGCGGCGCCAGTAGGCACCCTTGTAGAAGTACTGCCACGCGTCCTCGATGCGGCGTGCGTCGCGGCCGATCAGCAGCGGGCAGAGGTGCTCGGACAGGTAGGACGCCACGGACAGCTCGCGCCCGTTCAGGGTGGCGTCGCCGATGCCGATGATGCCGTCCTCGGTTTCAATAACGAGCGTGACGTAGTTCCGTCCGGGCGACGAAACCACTACCCGTGCGTCGGTGATCTTCACTGGTTGGTCCTTCGTAAGTATGGGGATCTGCAAGTAGGTCGCAGCAGGTGTCGTATGAGCCCCCCATAACGACACTTACTGCTACTTAGTTGGGGTGGGCGGGGTGTTCCGGAGCGGTCAGGTGGCGGTGAGGCGCAGCATGACCTTGCTGCTGCCCGCAGCGGGGTCGGCGGAAACGCGCATGGCTTCCTCGGCCTGGTCCAGATCGAACCTGTGGGTGATAACAGGTGACACATCCAGGCCCCCGGCCATGGCAAGGAGGGCATCGGTGATTTCATCCACGAACCGGTACGAGCCGATCCAGGTGATTTCGCGGGTCACCAGGTCACCCAGCGTGGCGGGCGCTGGGGCGCCGGGCAGGTTGCCGACCTGCACGATGGTGCCGCCTCGGGCGGTGGCACGCAGGACCGCGCCGAGTACAGCTGGGATGCCGGTGGCTTCGAACACGAGTTCCACGTCCTGCGGGAGCGCTCCGCCGCCGGAGACGTTCAGCACCTCGTCGGCACCCATGGCCTTCGCGATCGCCAGCGACGCTTCGCTGATGTCCGTGGCAATGACGTTCCTGGCGCCGGCGTGCTTGGCTGCGGCGACCACGAGCGAACCGATGGGGCCGGCACCGTTGACCAGGACGTCCCGCCCGGCCAGGTTGCCTACCCGGCCGACGGCATGAAGTGCGACGGCGAGTGGTTCAGCCAGCGCACCGTGCAGCGTGTCCACGCCCTCCGGCAGCGGCCGGATCTGGGAGGCACGGGCGAGTTTGCGTTCGCTAAAGCCCCCGTCGGTGTGGGGGTCGAAGGCGGCCGAGCCGAAGTACCGGATCTGGGGGTAGAGGTTGGTCCGGCCCGCCAGCCGTTCGGGCATGGTGCCCTCCCCCACCAGTTCCGCGGGGTGCACCGTCACCGGCTGCCCGACCTCGAGGCCAGTGACGCCAGCGCCCAGCTGGGCGATCCGGCCGGCCACTTCGTGGCCCAGGACCAGCGGCGACTTCAGCGCCGCCGTTCCCGAGGCGCCATGGCGCCAGTACGAAAGGTCCGATCCGCAGATGCCGCCCCATTCGACGTCGAGCACTACATCCCCGGGGCCGGCAACCGGCTCCGGCCGCTCGTCAATGCGCAGGTCATTGGCGCCGTGGACGACGACCGCTTTCATACGGCGTCCTCGAGGCGGACCATGTCGCGGCCGCGGACCTCGGGGCCGACGGCGGCCGAGACCAGGGTGATGAGCGAGTAGCCAATGAGCATCGCGGCGAGCGGCCACCAGTGCCCGGTGACTGCGGTCAGCATGGCGGCCAGCAGCGGGCCGATGGCGGTGGCGAGGATGCCGCCGATTTCCTTGGCCAGGGCCAGCTGGGTGAAGCGGGTCCGGGCTCCGAAGAACTCAGCCATGGTGACGCTTTCCATGGCGAACAGGCTCAGGACGCCGAGGTTCAGGCCGATCACCATGGCGATGGTGATGACTGCGGGGTTGCCGCTGGTGATCATGAGCATCATCGGGATGGCGTACAGCGCCGTGAGCGCACTCAGTACGAGGTACAGCGGGCGGCGGCCGAAGCGGTCGCCGAGCAGGCCGACGACGGGGATGGTGATGAAGCCGACCAGTGAGCCGAACATGATCGCGTTGGTGCCCACGCTCTTGTCAGTGAGCAGCACCGTGGCCAGGTAGCCCACCAGGAAGGTCTGAACCAGTCCGGAGTTGCCGGCTTGGCCAAAGCGGAGCCCTAGGGCGATCAGGAAGGACTTGCCCTTGCGCTGGTGCAACGCCGCTTCGATGGTGCTGGTGCCCGGGAGCTCAGGAACGGCGGCCTTGATCTTGTCCTTGGGGAGGGCGACGCCGTCCACGACGTCGGCGCGCTGTTCGAAAACCGGGCTTTCCTTGATGGAGCGGCGGATCCAGATGGCGAACAGCATGATGACGAAGCTGGCCAGGAACGGGATGCGCCAGCCCCAGCTCAGGAGCTGCTCCTGGGAGAGCGAGCTCACCAGAATGGCCCACAATGCGGAGGCGCCGAGGGTGCCGGAGTTGGTGCCCAGGCAAACAAGTGAGGAGATGACGCCCCGGCGGCGGGCCGACGCGAACTCGGCCAGCATCACGGTGGCTCCCGCGATTTCCGCGCCGGCACCGAAGCCCTGGATGAGGCGCAGGGCCACCAGCAGGATGGGTGCCCAGATGCCCACCATGGCGTAGGTGGGAAGGATACCAATCAGCGTGGTGGATGCGCCCATGAGGGCGATGGTGATGTAGAGAACCTTCTTGCGCCCGATCCGGTCGCCCATGCGGCCGAAATAGATGGCGCCGAACAGGCGGGCAACGTACCCCACGCCATAGGTTGCCATGGCGGCGATAAGGCCGATGACGGGGCTGACATCGGGAAAGAAGATCTTGTTGAAGACGATGGCCGCGGCCAGGGAGTACAGCTGGAAGTCCATGAATTCCATGGCGGTTCCCAGCCAGCCCGAGACGGCCACTTTGGCCAGGTCCCGGGTGTTCCTGGGCTCCACCTTCACGGCGGGGGGCGAAATGCTTTCGGTCATCAGTTGCTCCTTTGCAGGTGATGCGAACTTAGGGATAAACGGCGGAAGCGGGCTGGAGTACGGAGAAAGCGACCGGCAGCACGTCCTGTTTGCACTACCATACAAGCACTACCATTCTAGTGTGTCAAGGCATAGAATGAGCCCATGGCTTCGGACAAACGACTTGCAGCCCCACGGCTCTCCGTGCGGGACCAGACCCTTGAGACGCTTCGGCGGCGCATTATTTCGCTGCAGCTGCCTCCGGGCGAGCCGCTGTCCGAAAACGAACTCGCGCAGGAGCTGGGCGTCAGCCGGACACCTGTGAGGGAGAGCCTGATCCTGCTGCGGGAGGAAGGGCTGGTCCAGGTCTTTCCCCAGATCGGCTCCTTCGTGTCCCTGGTGGACCTGGGCCGGGTTTCCGAGGCGCAGTTCGTCCGTGAGGCGATCGAATGCGCCTCGCTGCGGGACCTTGCCGTGGACAGCGCGGGGATAGCGGGCCTGCGGGACATTTTGAAGGCCCAGTCGGATGCCGATGCCGCGAGCGACGTTGAAGAGTTCTTCCGGCTGGATGAGGACTTCCACCGCGAGCTGCTGCGCCTGGCCGGCCACGAATCCGCCTGGGCCGCCGTCAACTCCGCCAAAGCCCACCTGGACCGAGCACGCCGCCTCAGCCTGATAGACACCCGGCCAGTGGAAACGCTGATCGAACAGCACACCGCCGTCGTCGATGCCTTGGAATCCAATGATCTGAATGACGCCGACAACAGCCTTCGCCTCCACCTCCGCGGAGTGTTCGAGGACGTCCAGCGCATCCAGGAATCGACGCCCGAACTCTTTTCCGACGGCGCCGCGCCACGCCCCAGCCGGCGGAGTGTCGCCCGCCTGGTCTGAACTGATACGTGGCATGGCCTTGGCGCCGGCTTTGCCAGCAGTCAGCGAGAGGTGCGGCCCGTTCGGGCTCCTGCACTCCAGTCTGTGACGGCGCGGTTGATGTAAGTGGTGACGGTGGCCACGACGTCGGTGGCAGGGTCGAGAAGCCATTGCAGACCGATCCCGTCCAGGACGGCCGTGGCAAGGCGGACTTCGATGTCGATCTCCGCTGGAGTGAAGGGCGCCACGTCACCATCGTCTACTGCCTGCTGCAGGTGGGTGGCGAGGGTGGTCAGGTTGTGGGTGTAGCGGCGCTGTATGAAGTCGCGGGCCGGATGATTGGGCCCGGAGGCTTCTGCCGCCATGGTGGTGAACAGCTCCAGCAGGCCGCGATTGGCCAGGTGTTCTCCCATGACCAGGGGCAGTCGTCGGAAGTAGTCGAGTCCGGAGACGCCGGTGAAGCCCCTTTCGACGGTTTGGCGGTCCCATTCCTCCAGCACCGCCATCAATAGCCCCTCCTTGCTTCCGAAGTGCTGCAGCAGCGTGGCGTGGGATACGCCGACCCGTTCGGCGATGGTGCGGATGGATCCAGCCGCGAAGCCGTGTTCACCAAAGATCGGGATGGCAGCGGCGACGATCTGCTCCCGCCGTCGGATACCCCTCTTATAAGGCCCCCGGGCGGGCGTACCAGTGGTGGTCGGCATGATCGTCGTCCTTTCCTCAGAGCATTGACGAAAACCTACCATTCGGTTACTGTTCATGGCCAGAACCCGGACAATGAAGGAAGTCGCAGATGCGGTACTCAATCCTCGGTTCGACTGGCGTCAAGGTCTCGCGTATCTGCCTCGGCACTGCCACGTTCGGGGTTGCTCCGAACGTGGAGGACGCGGACGGCGTTGTTGGCGCAGCGCTCGACCTCGGTATCAACTTCGTTGACACTGCCGACGTATATGGCGACATGCCGGTCTTCGACCGGCCAGGCGCACCGGCTGCTTCTGACCGTGAAGCCGCCGAGCAGATCCTCGGCCGTGCGCTTCGAGGCCGCCGCGACGAGGTCGTGATCGCCACCAAGTCGCATGGCCAGGTAGGACCAGGTATCAACGACCGCGGATTGTCTCGCCGGCACATCGTCCGTCAGATCGAGACCAGCCTCCGCCGCATGGGCACTGACTACATCGACCTCTATTACGCCCACAATCCTGACCCCGACACGCCGCTTGAGCAGACTCTCGCGGTGTATGACGATCTGATCCGGCAGGGCAAAATTCGCTACTTCGGGTTGTCCAACCATCCCGCCTGGCAGGTCACTGAAGCCCTGTGGATCGCCGATGACCGACGACAACATGCGCCCGCCGCCACCCAGGTCAAGTACAACCTGATCGACCGGAGTGCCCAACATGAACTAGCGCCGGCCTGCCACCGGTTCGGTTTGTCCATCGTCGCCTACGCGCCCTTGCATGGAGGTTTGCTTGCCGACCTTCGAGTCCTCGACAGGGAAGTCGCAGGCGACCAGCGCTTCTCGGGCCGTGGCTTCTCCGAGTCCGAGATCGCCATCGCCCGGGAAGTAGACACGCTCAGCCGGGAATGGGGACTGGCGCTAAACCAGGTCTCATTGGCGTGGCTATTGTCCCGACCGGCCGTTGCCTCTGCCATCGTTGGTGCAGAGACCATCGACGAACTGCACGCCAACGCCTCAGCGGCAGACATAGATCTGGACGTGAGCCAGCTCGAAGCCCTCACTGCCCTAACGAGTGGAACGGCAGCGATGTCATAACTGCCCGGCCAACGCTTCCTTGGAAACTCAGGCCCTGGGCATTCCGGGTCAGAGCATTTGTTGAGCTGGACGAGGCACCCATCACCGTGTTCTCCGTGCTGGGAGCCAGAGGTCAGTGCAGAATGCCTTATGACAAACTTTCCTGCATCAGCGACCGTCCTGGTATACGGAGCCTATGGCCACACCGCCCGATTCGTCCTCGACGAGCTCATGCGCAGGGGGCTCGAGCCGGTGTTAGCCGGGCGCAGCTCAGAAAGACTCCTGTCGCTAAGTGCAGACTATCCGGATCTCAGCATCAGGACTGCTGACGTTGCGGACGCGCATGCCTTGCTCTCAGGAGTCGACCTTGTCATCAATTGCGCCGGTCCTTTCGCGGATACGGCGCTCCCCCTGGCTGCTGGCGCCGTGCAAAGAGGGATTCATTACCTGGATTTGAGCGCCGAGCAACAACCCGTTCTGAACTTAGCCGCAGAATTCCAAGGGATTCCCATTGCCAGCACGATTATGCCGGCCGCCGGCTTCTTCGGAGCCCTCGGTGATCTACTTGCCACTGCCGCGGCAGATGATTGGGCAGAGACAGGCGATCTTGAGGAAATCTCGGTGTTCACGGCCCTTGACCACTGGCATCCCACCTCAGGAACCCGCCGCACAGGAGAACGCAACACCGGGCTGAGATTCAAAGTCGCCGATGGCAACCTTGTTCCACTGGCCCCGTCCCACTCACCCGGTAAACCACCAGTCAGTTGGACCTTTCCCGCCCCGTTCGGCACCTGCGAACTAGGCGAACTCGGCCTTGCCGAAACCATCTGCATTTCCCGACACCTGCCCGCACAACGCGTCAGCAGTTACCTGAACCTGAGCGCCCTAACCGAGTTACGGGACCCCGTTACTCCTCCACCGACCGCAACCGACGCTACGGGACGCTCAGCCCAGCGCTTCGTCATGGAAGCGGTTGCGCTCCGCGACGGCGTCCGCCGCACGGCCCGGGTCCAAGGCCAGGACATCTACGCCAGCTCCGCACCAATCCTGGTCGAAGCAGCAGCCAGGATCATTGCCGGCGAAGCACCAACAGGCGTTCTCTCCCCGGCATCGGCCTTCCCCGCTCAAGGGTTTCTCGCTTCCCTCCCGTTCGAACACTTCTCACTTAACACCGAAGCGACTCTTCCCTAACCACCCCACACCGTCATATGACACGTCGAATGCCAATAGACTTTCGGACCAGGAACGTCGCCCCTCCTATCCCTTGTGCTCAGCGGGCGCCTCCTCTTGAGCGCCCCGATATCGAAGCGGATACTGAGTGAACCGGCTTAAGCCGTCGCAAGATGACCGACAAAGATGACGGGGTGTTCGATATGGGAGCTGCAGAAAACGCTGACCTGGTTCGGCGGGGGTACGAGGCCTTCAACGCCGGGAACTTGGCGGCACTTGGCGAATTATTCGCGGAGGACGCAGTCTGGTACGCGGCCGGAAGCGGCCCGCTGTCAGGCAAAAAGCAAGGACGCGTAGCCGTCCTTGCATACTTTGGCGAGCTGGGCGCCCGTTCCCAGGGTTCGTTTCAAGCGACCGTCCAGGACATCGTCGGCGGGGAAAACCATACAGTGGGGATCCAGCAAAGCCACGCGGAAAACAACGGGAAGACATTAGACGTGGCAACGGCCATCGCATTCGTGCTCCGCGACGGCAAGGTTGTCGAGGGCCGGGAGTTCTTTGAGGACACAGCCAGGGCGGACGAGTTCTGGGCCTGAATTCTGGCATTGCCCACGCGGGAGTGATTAGAAGAATCATTTGATCAAGTCTGCAGAGAGCGTCGTCATCGACCGTACGGCTGCCGAGGTCTTTCAGTATGTCGCAGACCTCCGCAACGAACCGACCTGGCATGTTGACATAGCCGCGGTGCCTCCTGAAACCGATCCGGTTCCCGTCGTAGGCAAGACCTACGCCCTGAAGTTCAAGCCCTTCATGGGGCAGACCGAGGGCACCTTCACGGCACTTCGCGTCGAACCCGGCGCGCGGCTGGAATATCGAGCCGATTTCGCCGGCCTGCAGCCACGGATCACTTACACGGTCGAACCGGCAGCAGCGGGAACGCGATTCACGCGCAGGGTGGAGATGCGACCCAGCGGACTGAGAATGCTCATGACGCCGGTGATGGCGTTCATGGTTCCGCGCCGCAACAAGGTTTTTGTCCGGAACCTCAAACGTGCGTTGGAATCCTGAAAATCCTCCTTTTCCGGGTCTCCATCACTAGCCTGCGGCCAAAGGTGAGGAAGGCACGAAAGCAGGACCAGCGAGCCTAGTTGGAAGGGACTAACCATGCTGATCTGCGCAACCTGCGCCGTCGAACGCGACGAACCTCTCCCGGAGGCCTGCCCAATCTGCGCCGACGAACGGCAGTATGTGCCCGAGGACGGACAAAAGTGGCTCAACCTGGAGGACCTGGTGCAGGAGGGACAGCAGGCAATGTTGAAGGAGAACGAGCCGGGACTCATCGGGATCAGGACCGAGCCAAAAGTGGGAATCGGTCAGACCGCTCAGCTTGTGGAGACACCCGAGGGTTCGCTTTTGTGGGACCCCGTGGGATATGTCGATGACAAGGCGGTGAAGGCGGTGCTCGAGCGGAGGTCAGTCCTGGCTATCGCCGCCAGCCATCCACACATGTTTGGTGTGCAGGTCGAATGGTCGCATCGGCTCGGTGGCGTCCCTGTACTTGTTGCGGATGCAGACCGGCAGTGGGTGGGGCGCGAAGACCCGGTCATCCAATACTGGTCTGGCAGCCAATCCATCGCCGAAGGCTTGACACTTCACCAGACCGGGGGGCACTTCGTTGGCAGTGCAGTAGTGCACTGGGCAGCAGGCGCGGGCGGCAAAGGAGTGCTGCTGACCGGTGACAGTGTGTATCCGAATCCTGACCGTCAATCCATCGCCTTCATGCGCAGCTACCCGAATCATTTGCCGTTATCCGGCGCAGTGGCGTTGCGAATCTCCCGTCAGTTGGCAGAGCTCACATTCGACCGGATTTACGGCAATTTCAACAATGTGATCATGTCCGGAGCCAAGGCCGTTCTCCACGATTCCGCCCAGCGGCACGCTGCCTGGGCGCGCGGAGACTTCGATCACTTGACCTAAGCCGCCGCGACAATTGTCTTCCTGGTCCGCTAGACGTCCGCCATAAACTAAAACCAAATAACCTGGAAACTCCCGGAAAGAAAGAAGCCATGGCCCGGGTCGGCGTCCGCTACATCATCGATGACGTCGACGATGCCATCGCCTTCTACTGTCAGCATCTCGGCTTCCAGGAAGTCATGCACCCGGCGCCGACGTTCGCAATGCTCGTACGAGGAGAACTGCGTCTGGCGCTAAGCGCGCCAAGCCAGGTTGGCGGTGGCGGCCACGCCATGCCGGACGGCACCGAACCATGGTCCGGAGGCTGGAACCGCTTCCAGCTTGAGGTCTCCGACCTCGCCGCAACCGTTCGATCGCTGAAGGAAGCGGGCCTGCACTTCCGCAACGAAATTGTCACCGGCGTCGGCGGAAATCAGATTCTGCTGGAAGACCCCTCAGGCAACCCCATAGAGCTTTTCGAACCGACCCGGCCCGAGGCAAAGCTCTAATCCGCCCTCTGCCAAAAGATCCGTTCCGCGCCACAAATGCCCGCCGGTAACCTCCCATGCCGGGAAGCAGTGGAACCCGATCGTTGTTAAAAGATGTGACGGTACTTCATGGAGAGGTATCCGCCAACCTGAAACAAAGTTCCCGGGCGTGCCCGGGGAAGTCGAAGTTCCGGAGGTTGTTCGATGAAGAAATGGACCCGATGGCAGGACTGGGTCGCGGTTGTTGCCGGGCTCTACGCTGCATTGTCGGTCATGTGGACCACGCAGGCGGGCTCGTCCACCATGCTGATGGTTTTGTTCGGTGTACTGCTGATCGCCAGCGGAGTCATCAACCTGGCCATGCCCGGTACGCCGGCCATGGAATGGGTTCAGGCAGCCCTGGGCCTCCTGCTGTTGCTGTCGCCGTGGCTTGGCTCGTATGCCAACTACACAGACGCCGCCTGGACATCCTGGATCACAGGCCTGGTCGCGCTGGTTGTCACGGCCCTGGCCATCAAGCCAAGCACGGAGGAACACCGGCACCACACGGTCAGCCCGTCGCATTAAGCGTGGCTGGTCAGGCCGGGGACGGGATCCGTCCCCGGCTTCGCCGTTTTAACCCCCTTGGTGGAGGTTGGAATTGTTTAGGCCGCCCGTAACGCGGCCTAGCCTCCCGCGATTCCCCCCGTTATGGTCTTTTCCCCCCGGCATGTCTGGGGGAAAAGTCCATAACGAGGGGATTTCCAGGACGATGACCAGCGGGAGTCCGCCCGCGCCGCTGGCTCAAATGGCGTTCGGCGGCGGCGCGCAACGTGGGCGTGTCCGGAACCGCCCGCTCCGTGCGTCAGGCTGTCCGGCTACGGCTTGGAATTCGGCGTCGAAGGCCTCAAGCCCTCGGCGTCCCGCAGGCGATCAATGGCTGACGGCTCCTGCAGCCACGGCCGGGTGGGATCCGTCCGAGCTCCTCCAGGCAGTACTCAGCCGATCGTATTCTTCCGCCGTCACAGGGAGCACGACGCCGTGGCAAGGGTCCGGCGGCAGCCGGAAGTCCTCGGAGGGAGTCCATTGCCCGCCGGCCAGATTGGTGGTTTCGAAAGGAACGTACCGGCGTTCCGGGGTGAACTCGTCGATCCAGAGGAACCACTTCTCCTCTGTGTTCGACTTGTACACGAGCGGGCCCTCGCCCCGGCTGATCGGGCCGAGGCCGATGCCTTCGGCCAGCGGCTTCCATTTGGCGGCGGTCAGGGATCCAGCGGTCTCCGAGAAGACCGACTTGCCGCTGGGCGCCTGCCCGTCCCGGGCGCGTTCGTCCTTGACGAAGCGGTAGTAGAGGCCCTCGCTTTCGATCACCGTGGCGTCGATGGTGGACCATCCCCTGTCGATCCACACGCGCGGCTCGGAGAACTCGCGGAAGTCGCGAGTGGTGGCGTACATGATCCGGTTGTAGCTCTCGCCCTCGTGTTCGGCGTTGTCGTAGAGCATCGAGGACCAGTGCACGAGGAATGCCTCCTGCTCGGGATCCCAGGCAGCCTCCGGGGCCCAGGTATTTCCTGCCTCGGGCGGCGCGACCTCGACCAGGCGGCCTTCGCCCCAGTCCACCAGATCCGTGGACTCCCAGACCATGATGGAGCGGCTGCCCCGGCGCTGGAGATGGTCCCAGTCGCGGCAGTCGTAGACGCGCAGGTCCGTAGCGACGAGGTAGCACCGGCCGCCGTCCGGCGAGCGGACGATGTGCGGGTCGCGGACGCCGCGCTCCCCCAAGGCCGAGTACAGGACCGGTTTGCCGCCGTTGAGGTCATCGAAGTGCAGGGGGTCGTTCCCGTCGCTCAGCGCGAAATGGATCTGCTCACCGTCCGCTGCTTCGCGTTTGAAATGGACGTATAGGTACCCCGCGTACTCACTGCTGGAACTCATCGGTATGGATCACTCTTTCTGTCGTTAGAAGGAAACGGTGCCGGGCACACAGCTATGGCTGTCAGTCGGCGACCGCCGGCTGGCGCTCTCTGTCCAGAATCGGGAGGAAACACGCGGGGATATCGTTATCCTACCTGTAGCAGGATCCACTTCCTGCCTAAAGAAGAAGAGACACCATATGTTTAAGTCTGGCTGGGGAGGGCCTTGCGGCCGTCAAGGAGCCGGCTGAGCATTTCAGGCGAACTGGTGAGCATGGACAGTGCGAGGGCGGCCCCTCCGGCGGCACCGGCTTCAGGGCCGCCGCCGAGATCCGAGGCTACGACTTCCAGGGCGGCCGACGGCGTGAGGGCGTAACGTGTGATGCCCTCGCGGAGCGGGTCCAGCACCACAGCCCCGGCCAAGGAGGTCTGGCCGCCCACCACAATGCGCTGCGGGTTGAGCAGGTTGCACATGCTGGCCAGGAGGCGGCCCACCATCGTTCCGGCTTCTGCCAGCACATTCTGCGCAGACCTGTCGCCCGCAGCGTTGGCTGCAAGTACGTCGTTCATGGTAGCCGCCGGCCCCAAGGTGGGTGTGAGCCGGCTAAGGATGGCGGGAGCCCCCGCGACGAGGACGAGGCATCCCCGGTTTCCACACCGGCAGGCTGGCCCGTTGACATCCACTGAAGTATGGCCCAGCTCCCCGGCACCTCCGACAGATCCCCGGTACAGCTCACCGCCAAACAGGAATCCCGCGGCGATTCCGCTAGACATGTTGACGTACATGAGGTCGCTGATCCCCTGCCCGGCCCCCCATTTTGCCTCGGCGATGGTCTCGAGGCGGACGTTGTTCTCGATGAAGACAGGAAGGCCGAGGCGGCGGTTCATCTCCTGGCGCGCATTGATGCCGTGCCACGGCTGGTCGGCCAGGGCACCGTGTACGATGCCATCCACCGGGTTGATCTGCCCTGGCAACCCGATCCCGACCCCAAGAAGGTCATCGCGGTCTCCGCCGCCCTCCTTCAGCGCGCGGTCCAGGAGATAGACAGCCGCTTCAGCCCGGAAGCGCCAATCATCCTTGGCGCCGATGGCACCGTCAGCCGAAGCCACCTCATTGCCCATCAAGTCTGTAATCCGGACGCAGATTCTGTCCAGGACCTGGCTCATGCCGGCAATCCATCCGGCGTCGGGATTGAATGCGAGCTGGTCTCCCGCCCTGCCGTCGACTTCCTCCCCACCCTCGGCCCGTTCAGACAGTTCCACCAGCACACCGCGCTCCATCAGGTCGCGGGTGATGGTGGTGACGGTGGTCCGGGAAATGTTCGCCCGTCTCGCCATCTCCGCACGGTGCATGGGGCCCTGGCTGGCCAGCAGGTCCAGGACGTGGAGTGAGTTGGATTGTCGCAGGTTGCGGAGGGATCCGCCGGTTCGGGAGGAATTCACTTCCCCATTATGGCGGACGTCAGAGTCGATGAAAAGAGCTTGTGTAAAGAGTCTTGACACACTCTCGTGAGAACGCTCACAATGAGTCGGGGATTTGTCCAAGAATTTACACACTCCGCCCTCTTTGGGCCGTAGCGATGAAGGTACGTCAAATGAATGTACAAAAACATGTTTCCCGTCGGAGCGTCCTCGGCGGCGCCGCTTTGCTTGCCGGGTTTGCGGCTGTCGGCGGACTGACTGGGTGCTCAGCCAGTGGTTTAGGAGGGGCAGCCAAAAAGTCCGGCGGCCTGACGATTATGGGGAATCCCGGTGAGATCACGCCGGAAGTCATCGATGCCTGGGTTAAGGACCACCCCGATGTACCCATCACACTGATCAAGGATGATCCCACCCGGCTCAACGCCATGATGGCCGCTGGAACTCCCCCGGACCTAGCCAGGAGCCTTGGGGCGATCAGCACCGCGAACCTGGCCAGCCGCGGGCTGGCGCTTGACCTGGACCCGTATGTGGCGAAATCGAGCACTCTTAAGGAATCCGACCTGGCCAAAATCAACGACGTATGGCGCTGGGACGGAAACAAGCAGGGCAGCGGACCCCGTTACGGATTCGTCAAGGACTGGTCCCAGGACTCCATGTTCTGGTACAACACCGAAATGTTTGCTGCCGCCGGCATCCCGCTTCCGACTGCTGACAAGCCGCTTACCTACGACCAGCTGCTTCAAATTGCCGAGCCCATGACGAAGCGCGGCGGAGGAAAGGTGGAACAGTACGGTCTGTTCAGCACCGCGCCTAGCATCGAGAACCTCTCGGCCATGGTGGCCACCACCAGCGGGCGTATCTTCAATGACGACCTGACCAAGGTGGACTTCACCAGCCCCGAGGCCAAACAGGCGCTGCAGTGGCACATCGATGTAGCCAAGAAGCAGGTGGGTTACACCCTGGTGGATCCCAACCCCGATGGCTGGGACTGGCCGCCGTTTGATGCCAAGAGGACCGCCATGGCGCTGGCCGGGTACTGGTTTGGCGGCATGGTGACCACGAACCCCAAGACTGCCGAATTCGCGCGGCTGGCCCCTGCCCCGATGATGGGCTCAAAGCGGGTCAGCCCGACCACATCAGCCACCGGATACTGGATCTCCGCCAAGACCGCAATGAAGGACGAGGCTTACGCGTTCCTTGAGTGGTACTGCTGCACCGGCCCCAACGCGAAGGTGAGGGCACAGACCGGCACCGGCATGCCCTCCGTCACCACCCTGAACTCCGAACTGCCGCAGTCCCAGCCCTACCAGGCGGAGGCCATGAAGGTCCAGAAGAACGAGGAGCAATACCTTCAGGTCCTCCCGTTCAGCCCTTACGCCCAGGCGGTCGCTGTTAGCGCTGCCATCGCGAACCTCTTCCCCAAGGCAGTGAGCGGAGAATTGTCGGCCGGCCAGTTCGCGGACCAGGCAACCACTGACGTCAACGAACTCCTCAAGCAGGGCATGGAACTTGCCGGCAAGAAGGGCTGAAGCGGGTGAGTACACAGTCGCTGGCTAAGTACGTCCGCTCCAGAAACCGGCGGGGAACCACCGGCTTCAGGGGTTCGGGCACTTTTTACGCCTTCATCTCCCCCTGGCTCATCGGAACCATACTCCTAACGCTGTTTCCGCTGGGGTACGCGTTGTGGATCAGCTTCACCAACTGGGATGGAATAGCGCCGAACCAGAACTTTATCGGCCTGAGGAACTACACCGATGCCCTCAGTGATCCGCGAATGTGGGCCAGCCTGCAGCGCACCGGGCTCCTCGCTCTCGCGATCGTGCCCGTCACCATCTGCGGAGGGCTCGGACTGGCGCTGCTGCTGAACGAAAAGGTCCATTGGCGATCAGGGCTGCGGATGCTCGTCTATCTGCCGGCCATCGTCCCCGCCCGTGGCGGCGACGCTGACCTGGAAGCTGCTGTTCGACCGCGACAGCGGCGCCGTCAACGGTGTTACTGCAATCTTCGGTGCGGATGCGGTGAGCTGGATGAGCGGGAACACGGTGTTCGTCGTGCTGTTGGTGGTCATGCTTTGGGGCATTGGCGCCGGCGTGCTGATCAACCTCGCGGCCCTGCAGGACGTTCCCGCAGAGCTTCATGAGGCCGCGCGGCTGGACGGGGCAAACGCCTTCACCGCATTCTGGCACGTCACTCTGCCGAGCATTTCGCCTGTGATTCTTTTCCAAGTGATCACCACCACCATCGGCGTGCTGCAGACGTTCGTCCCGGCGATCCTGCTGTCACCGGCCAACGGGCCGGCAGCGATCACGGCCGTGCCTGAAGCCAACAGGGTCTTTATGGTCGACGTCTACGCCCAGTACTTCGCGTACTCCAAGTACGGGTATGCATCCGCGATGCTTTGGCTCTTCTTCCTGGTCATCCTGGTGGTCACCATCCTTACATTCAAGATCGGCGGCCGCACGGTGTTTTACGCCGTCGACCCCTCTAAAGAAGGGAAAGAGGGATGACGCTCACCGGTCACCGCCCCCAAACGGAGTCCCAGACTGCCCCGCCGGAACCTCCGATCCGGCCAAGCCGGGAACGCAAAAACCCGGTAGCATTCGTGATCCTGCTTGTGGTTTGCGCCATTCTGTTCCTTCCGGTCCTTTGGCTCTTCCTGACGGCCCTGAAGTCTCCGCAGCAGTTGGCCTCAGATCCGATCACCTGGATTCCCACTCCGCCCCAAGTGCAGAACTTCATCGATGCCACGATGATCCTGCCGTTCTGGGCCTATGCCGCCAATTCCCTCTTCCTGTCCACCGTGACCGGAGTCCTGACCACCATCAGCTCTGCGCTGGTCGGCTACGGGTTCGCCCGCCTCCACGGCAAGGGAAAGAAGGTCCTCTTCGGGGTCCTGGTCGCCATGATGATGACACCTCCGATCATCACCCTCATTCCCACCTACTTGCTGTTCGCGAAAGTGGGTCTGGTCGGCACCTACTGGCCTTGGGTGTTGTGGGGTATGGCCGGTGCTCCTTACCTCATTTTCCTGTACCGGCAGTTCTTCGCACAGCTTCCCCGGGAGCTTGAGGAGGCCGCCATCCTTGACGGCTGCGGACGGCTGCGCATCTTTGCGCAGATTTTCCTGCCGCTATCCAAGCCCGTCATCATCACCGCCTTCGTGCTTTCCTTCAACGGCGTGTGGGGCGACTTCATCGCTCCGCAGCTCCTGCTCAACCAGGACAACACCACACTTGCAGTTGCCATCACCACAGGCTATGTGAACAGCCAGGTTTTCCCGGTCAATAATCTGCTGGCAGCAGGCGCCGTTCTCTATGTCCTACCCGTGCTCATCATGTTCTTCTTCGTCCAGCGGTCCTATGTCAATGGGTTCGCCACTTCAGGCATGAAATAGGAAAGGCCTGACAGTGAAAATAACGGACCTCGAAGTCCTCACCATTGATGACGGCGGCGCCCTCATGATGGTAGTTGTGCATACCGACGAAGGGATCTTCGGCGTTGGAGAAGTCGGGCTGCGTTCCCGGCAGCTCGCGGTGCGCGGGGCCTTGGAACACTTCAAGCCCCTTCTTATCGGCAACGACCCGTTCCGCACGGAACACTTGTGGCAGGTTATGTCCCGGTCTGGCTTCTACCCTGCAGACCGGGTGCTCGCATCGGCCATCTCCGCCGTGGACATTGCCCTATGGGATTTGAAGGGCAAGGCGCTGGATATCCCTGTCTATGAACTGCTCGGTGGAGCGGTGCGTGACCGGGTCAAGTGCTACAGGCATATCGGCGGTGCAGACCATGCCGAGGTTGTTGACAGTGCCCGGCAGGCCCTGGAGGAAGGCTGGACCGTTGGCCGTCTCTCGGTGCCGTCTGAGGGCGACCTCCTGGAACCGCGGGCGGCCACCCGCCATGCCCTGGCTGAAGTCGCTGCGGTCCGGGATGAGCTCGGCAGCGAATTCGAGCTCATCCTCGATGTACACACGCGCCTGGAACTTCCTGAGGCAACGACATTGTGCCGTGAGCTGGAGGGGGCCAACATGTACTTCATCGAGGACCCGCTGCGCTGGGAGAATCCGGATATCTACCGAACGCTGCGCCAGCGGACTTCCGTACCGTTAGCGGCAGGCGAGCAGGCGGCGTCGAAATGGGAAATCCGGCCCCTGATCGAACAGGACCTGATCGACTATGCCCGCTTTGACATCTGCATCGTCGGCGGTTTCACGGAGGCCAAGAAGATCGCGGGCTGGTGCGAATCCCACCATATCCGCACGGCTACCCACAATCCGCTGGGCCCGATCGCCACGGCGGCATCCCTGCACCTGAACATGACCCTGCCGACCTTTGGCATCCAGGAGCAGTACCAGCTTCCCGGCACCCAGGCCAATGACGTGTTCCCTGTCCAGGCAACGATGGACGGGGAATGGATGCGGCGGCCCGAGGCTCCGGGTCTTGGACTGGAAGTGGATCTGGAGGCTGCGCGGGCCCACCAGATGGATCCCCCTCCTATGCCCCAACTGCGCCGCTTGGACGGTTCCTTCACTAATTGGTGAAACTATCAGGCATGAACTCGTATCCAGATGAAGTGACACCCCGTCCCCTCGTCGTGGTCACCGGTGCCGCCGGGCACGTCGGCAAACTCACGTCCCAGGCCCTCGCCCGGAACTACCGGCTCCGGCTGATCGACCTGGACTGGCCGTCCGGCGAGTCGCGGAACGAGGAGGACGGAACCGAAAGGCTGGCCCTGGACCTCAGCGAACGCGAAACCTGGGACGCCGCCCTCACGTCCGCCGACGCCGTCGTCCATCTGGCCGGAAACGCCCATCCGGAGATCGATGCACGGACCGCTTTCGACGGCGGCGCAATGCTCACCGCGCATCTGGCGGCTGCGGCGGGGGTGTCGGGCGTGAGGAGGATCGTGTTTGCGAGCTCCATCCACACCATGGGCCTGTACCACCGGCATGCACAGTATCCGATCAGCCCGCAGTGGCAGCCGCGCCCCTGCTGCGAATACGGCGCCGCCAAAGTGTTCTCCGAGAACCTGCTGGAAATCCTGACCGAACGGACGGACATCTCCGTCGTCTGCCTGCGGCTTGGCCTGACCGGATTCGCGCCTGACACAACCGGCCTCGCCTCCCAGTGGCTGGGCCCCACGGACTACGCCAGTCTCCTTCTCGCGTCCCTGACCTCTCCGGTGAAGTACGGGACGTACCTGGCTATGTCAGCAGGGGCATCGCAGCGCTGGGACCTGAGGGAAACCGTCAGGGACCTGGGATTCAGCCCGTCCGACGCCACGCCCAATCTTGTACCGGCATCCAGAGAGGCGCCACACCCTACACCTTGCCTCATGTTTGACACGCGAAACCTGCCCACCACAACCGACCATGCCAAGGACTAACTCATGGACGACGCGAGTTCTGAACTGCTGGCGAGGCTGCGGGACAACCGCCTGCTCGCCATCATCCGGGGAAACAACCCGGATGCCTGCTTCGACACCGCCATGACCCTGATTGATGCCGGGATCACCATCCTGGAAGTCTCCCTCACCACCACAGAGGCCCTGAAAGTCATCGGCAGAATCCACGACGCCGCCGCCGGACGGGCCCTCCTCGGTGCCGGTACCGTCCTCACATCCGGGCAGGTGCATGAAGCCCGGGACGCGGGCGCCCGGTTCATCGTCACCCCGTGCCTCGCACCCAGCACGGACGCGGCGTCCAGTCTCGGACTTCCCTTACTCGTCGGCGCGCTGTCACCTGCCGAGGTTTACGCCGCCGCACGCGAAGGGGCAACCGCGGTAAAACTGTTCCCCGCCAGCGTTGGCGGCCCCGCCTACCTGAAGGCGCTGAGGGACCCCTTCCCTGACATCGAATTCGTCCCGGTGGGAGGTGTTGCCGCGGATTCCGTGACGGAATACCTGCGGGCCGGCGCGCTGGCCGTGGGGGCAGGTAGCCCGCTGACCGGTGACGCGCCACGCGGCGGCAACCTGACCGAGCTCACTGACCGGGCCCGGAAATTCATCGGGTTGGCTCAGGCCGGCTCCGCTCAAAGCCACCACGCAGAGGGCCGGCATCCATGGACGTCCTGACATTCGGCGAGACCATGATTGCGCTGAGGGCCGACCGCCCGCTGGCCATGAACCCGAACATCAGCGCCACGATCGCCGGCGCGGAATCCAATGTGGCCACAGCGCTGGCACGGCTTGGCCACGACGTCCAGTGGGCCGGCCGCGTCGGTGACGACTCCGGCGGTGAGCTGATCCGCCGCACCCTTCGGGCCGAGTCGGTGGGACAGGACCACGTCACCACTGACCCCGGCCGGCAGACCGGGATCCTGATCTTCGAGCAGCGGCTGCCGGATGTGACCAGAGTCGGCTATTACCGGCAGAACTCCGCAGGCTCGGCACTGACCATCGATGACCTCGCACCCGCACTGGCCGGAAATCCCCACATCCTGCACATCACTGGCATCACCTCCGCCTTGGGTGCGAGTGCAGCGGAGGCGGTCCTGAAGGCAGCCTCTGCAGCGCAGGGGGAAGGGGCCACAGTCACGCTCGACGTGAACTATCGGGCGAAACTATGGAGCAGGGAGGAAGCTGCGGCGGCCCTTCGTGCACTGATCCCCTTTGTCGATGTGATTATTGGTTCCCCCGACGAAGTGGGCCTCCTCATCGAAGACAGGGCCGCCGCACCAGCTGATTCAGCATCCGCACTCCTTAGCCTGGGGGTACGCGAAGTTGTGCTGAAACTCGGCGCCGACGGGGCCACCCTCCATGGAAGGCACGGATTGGTCCACTCCCCCGCCCGCCCTGCCACCGCCGTCGACAGCGTGGGTGCAGGCGACGCCTTCACGGCCGGCTACATTTCCGGGCTGCTGACCGGCCTCAGCGCGAAAGAACGGCTCTATCTGGCCAACACGCTGGGGGCGTTCGCTGTGTCAAGCAGGGGGGACTGGGAAGGGCTCCCCACCCGGTCTGAACTTGCACTGCTCGACGCCGGAAACGGCACAGCCCTCCGATGAAGGCAGACATGACCCCGGACATTGAAGACCACTACTATCCGCCGTGGAAGGCGTGCAACCGGGCACCGATGGAGCTTGGTGAAGGGCCGCGGATGCTGCCGGACGGCCGTGTTATCGCCGTCGATATCCTGCGCGGCCAGCTCTGGCACATCGACCCGGCCTCCCCGGATGGCGCCGTCCTGCTGCAGGTCCTTCCCGTGCCCCTCGGCGCCGTGGCGCCCATCGCCGGATCGGATACTGCGCTGCTGGCGGCTACAGGAGACGGGATCGCGATCCTCGACGGCGGTGAGCTCACGTGGCTGGTGAAACTGGAAAGCCCGCAGGCCGCAGAAGGCACCCCGGGACCGGCCGTCCGGATGAACGACGCGGTCTGCGATCCGCACGGACGCTTCTGGGCCGGGACGATGGCCCTTGACGCAACCCCGGGGGCAGGTGCCCTGCACCGCGTCAACAACGATGGAAGCATCAGCACGGTCCTCACCGGACTGACCATCCCGAACGGCCCCGCCTTCACCGCCGACGGGTCAGTGATGTATCTGGCCGACAGCCCCACAGGCACCATCACGCGCTTCGAGGTGGAAACTGCCGGCGGTGAACTTGGAGCCTCGCAGCAGTTCGCGACTGTCTCCGGCGGAAGTCCGGACGGCATGATAATCGACACGGAAGACCACTTGTGGGTGGCTATTTGGGGCGCCGGCCGGATCAACCGGTACCGGCCGGACGGCAGCGTTGAGCGGATCCTGCATGTTCCCGCACGACAGCCCACGAGCATCTGTTTTGCCGGACGCTCCATGTCGACACTGGTGGTTACGACAGCAAGGATCGGACTCCCCGCCCCGGGTGATTTTGACGGACTTATCCTGTCCGCCGACGTCGGCATCAGCGGCCGTCCAACACCGTCCGCGAGGATTACGACGGCCCAAGGAGTATCGTATGCCGCCCGGGACTCCAAGACGCCGGACCGAAATCCGCCAGAGGCCTTGCGAGTTGGCTGATGCGGCGGCCGGCTAGCTACAGCAACTTGTTGTGGCGCGCCACTGGGATTAGCTTCCGGAGGCCCCGACCAGGACTTCGCGGTATTGCGCCGGCAAGCGCACGATCTCGAGTTCGGACAGAGTATTGGGGCGCCCACACCTGCTGACCCTGCACAACCCGGTCCATATATCCGCGCCGAGTCCCAGCCACCCACTGACCGCCATTCGCCTCCTGGCATCTGACCGGCTCCTTGACAATATGGTTGGCTCGCGCGCGCACCTCCTCGTCGTGTGCTGACAAGTAGGCTGCGGCCGATAACCAGTGACCGAGGATATGACCGCGAAGATCACTCGTGGGCGATTCCCATCCCCAGTGCCAAGTTTCGGGGCCGTCGGCTGCAGTCTCTCCGACAGTTGTCCCCTACAGAACCGGAGTATCGCCACAACCCCGCCTCCATGAGATACGGACGAAGTAAGTTCTCAGCGGTGAGACTCATCAAATATTCGCGATTCACCTGTGCTCTGGACAGTGCGGGACGGGACCTTCAAGTAGTTCCGCATCACGAGGCCCAACGAAGTCAACCGAATTTCTCTGATTCACAAGATCTCCCGATCAGGTCAAAAACGGACACTAAGGAAAGGTCGCTCGACTACGCCGGGCGAGGCGATTGTTTTGTTCAGTTGGAATAGTCGGCATCTGCAGCCGGGACCCGGTAGATCCCGTTGGTTTCAGCCACGAGTCGGATGGTAAGCCTTTCAAAGGTAAGTTCATTGGGCTGGTGAAACACCAGAAAGCTACTATTTCGTGTCGTCAGCAGCATTGCGTGTCCGCCATCAGACCCAACGAGGGGTTGCGGTTCGTGCGCCCATGGTCCGGTTATGAGACCAGTGGAGCTGCGGGCCACGCCGACTGAATAGCCTCCTTCGCCGCCGCTGGACCAGAGGAGTGCAAGCCCCGCGTCATCGTGAATCACGAAGGGACCATCGGTGATGAACGCGAGGTCGTCGTAACCCGTTTCTTCATTGCGAAAGGGTCGTGTCCAGGGCGCCTCGGAGGCAGTGAACAGGAGAACCGGAGCCCCTCTCGAGGTTCGCAAGTCGTCACTGAGACGCTGCGCATAAATCGCGCCATCCCCTGCCTGAAGCCATTCATGGCAGAAGACCAGCCATGGCGCACCGGACGGGTCCTGGAACAGGGTGCCATCAAGACACATCCACCCACTCGGAGTGACAGGTCCCTCGCTCCAGGGTTGGAACAGACCGTCTGGGGCTGATGCCGCCAGCACCTGGGTGCCGCGGCGGCCCGCGCCGTCGGCGAACGTCGCAAACATCCACCATGCACCGTTGTAGAAATGCACCTCGGGCGCCCAAAATTGGGTTTCGCCCCAGAATCCGGGACCCGGGCGAAAGGCAGGGAAGGGTCCCCTCCACCGCTCAAGGTCATCGCTCTCGTAACGGTCGAACCCGGAACCCGGTCCGTGCCAGGGGCTCGGATCCGTGGTCCCGAAGAGCAGGTAGCGGTCCTCGTACTCGACGATGTACGGGTCACGGATGCGCAACTCGGACCGTTCGATCGGGTCGTGGCTTGGGTACGTGGGGTGGAGAGCGGTTTCCTGTTGTGAGTTGTTGTGCGCCATTGTTAGGACTTCACGGCACCCATCGTGAGTCCGCTGACGACGTGCCGCTGCAAGAAGGCAAACACGATGAGTAGTGGCGCGACGCCGAGCAGCGCGGCGGGGAAGAGCACACTCGGGTCCGAGGTGTGACTCCCAACAAGGGAGTAGGCATTGACCATTACCGTTTTCAACGACGGATCCTGGACGAAGACCAGTGGAATGATCAGGTCATTCCAGACACTGAGAGTCAGGAACGTGGCAAGGGTCGCGGTGACGGGCCGGAGGAGGGGGAACAGCACAACGAAGAACGTGCGCACCGGTCCTGATCCATCGATCGCGGCGGCCTCCTCAAGCTCGATCGGAATCTGTCGGAAGAACGAGGTGTAGAAGAAGATCGCGACCGGAAGGTTGATGGCGGTGTAGGCGAGAATGATTCCCGCGTAGCTGTTCAGAAGGCCAACGTCTCGAAGCAGGAGGTACAGCGGGGCAAGTAACACAAAGATCGGAATCGTCGATCCCGCAATGAAGAGGCGGTACACCCCCGTCGTCCACGATCGGGTAATACGTGCAAGCGGGTACGCGGCAAGCGATCCGACGATGATGGTGAAGATCAACGCGCCCGCCAGGACGATGGTCGAACTGAGCAACCCTTGGGTGTAGTTCATCTTCGAATAGGCGTTAGTGATGTTATCGATCGTCAGGCTCGTCGGCCAGCCAAGCGGATCGTTGATCACGTCGGACGGAGGGCGCAACGACGTGAGGACTGTGTAGGCGAACGGGGCGAAGATCAGGACGACGGCGATGGCCAGGATCACATCGCCGACCAGCGATAAGGGTCCGCGCCACACTCGTCGTGCGCCGACTCGACGTTCCGCTCGTGATGCCGTCGGGGCTGTCGGGGGTGCCGTGATCGTTGTGTTCTCCATATTAGATTCGCTCCTCGCGACGTCGAAGAAGGGATTGGGTGGCTCCGGCAAAGAGCACGACGACAACCAGAAGGAGGACGGCGATGGTAGCGCCATACGCGAAACTTCCCTGTCCTCCGAAGATCTTTTGGAAGATCAGCATGGTCAGAGTCGTGGTTGAACCGGCTGGCCCACCGTTTGTCATCACGAAGGGGAGTTCGAAAACTTTGAGCGAACCGAGCAGGGACAAGGTGACGGTTACGGTCGTGGCCGGGGCGAGAAGCGGCCACTCGATCGAGACAAATTTGCGCCAGCCTGCTGCTCCATCCACGCTCGATGCGTCGAGGAGTTCGGTCGGGAGGTTCATGTACCCGGCTAAAAAGATGGCAGCTGAATAGCCCGAAAACATCCAGATGTTGACCAGCGCGATCGCCCAGAGTGCCGTTGAGGGATCGCCGAGCCATACGTGCGTGAGCGTGCTCAAACCGAGCGATTTAAGGAGGGAGTTGACGGCCCCGTCTGGTGCGAGCAGCGAGTTCCAGACGAACGCGGCCATCACGGCCGACATCAGAGTGGGAACGAGAATGAGCGTGCTGCCCAGTTGGCGGACGCGCGGGCGCATGAACAGAGCCCTGGCCAGGCCCAGACCGATCGCGTTCTGTGCGATGACCACCACGACCGCATAGGCAACCGTGACGCCCAATGCCCGCATGACGTTGCCGTCCTTTGCCATGGCGAGGTAGTTCGCCGCTCCGACGAAGTCGCCGGCATTGCCGATCTTGCTGTTCGTGACGCTCAACACGAGCCCTTGCACCAGCGGGTACACAATGATGGCGAGGTACATCGCCAGGGCCGGGGCCATGAAGGCGAGGGCTACGAGCGGTCTGCGGTGGATCATCGAATCTTCCTTCAATTGAACTGAACGGCAGGGGCCGAGCGGGATGCCACTCGGCCCCTGCCGGAGTTGCCTACTTCGTGGGCTTGAGCTTCTCGTCGAGGTTATTGACCGTCTGATCGATGCTCTGCTGACCCAGCCAGAGGGCCTGGACCTGCTCCTGCAGTGTCTTCTCGCCCGCGGCAGACGCCCAAGTGTTGGACGGAAGGATGCGGTACCTTCCCTCGTTCACCGCCGCAACGAAGGACTTCGTCGCCGGTCCGGACGGGGTGTCGCCGTTGGTGAACGGCGACACCGCATTCTCGGCCTCCAGGTAGAGCGAGGCGTTCTTGCTCTCAGACCAGAACTCGACAAACTTCTCTGCCGCCGACTTGACCTTGGACTTGGCATTGACGCTGAACATCGTCCCGACGAACAGGTTCGCGTTCGAATCGGCCTTGCTGGTGGCTGGCCACGGGATGAACGAGCTGTCCAGTCCGGCCTTCGTGAACGTTGACTGGTTCCACGCGCCCTGCACATAGAACGCGCTCTTGCCCGCCTGGAAGTCCGAGATGCCGGTGCTCCACTCATCAACGCCGAGCTCGCTCTTGAAGTCAACGAACCCCTTCGACTGCAGATCCATCAGTTGCTGCAGCGAGGACTTCCATGAAGAGAAAGACGCCTTTCCTTGCACGAAGTCCGCGTCGAATGCCGGGTGGTCTTTGTAGACGAGGGAGGCGGCAATGGCGTTGATCGCTGCGTCTCCGGTCCACCCGCCCTTGTTGGGCAAAGAAATTGGTGTGATGCCGGCGTCTTTCGCCTTCTGAAGGGCCGCCTCGAACTCGGGCCACGTCGTCGGCGTCGAGGTGATTCCTGCCTTCTGCAGCAGGGCGTTGTTGGCGAAAAGCGAAATGCCAATCACCTCCATCGGCATCGCATAGGTCTTACCCTCGTTCTCAACGAACGGCTTGATTTCCTTGCGCACACCGCTCACCCAGGGCTGCGAAGACAGATCCTCGAGGTATCCCGAGGATCCCCAGTCCGGAACCTTGGCCGAGTCGGTCATGATGACGTCGGCGGTGTTGCCGGCGAGAAGTTCCGACTGCACACGCTGGGGATATGCAGCTGACGGGATGAATTCGTACTGGAGCGAGATATCCGGATTCGCCTTCTCGAAGGCGGCGTTGATCTCTTTCACGTTCGCGGGCTCGGCGTCCCCGCCCTTCCAGCCGTACACCTTCAGGACGGTCTTCTGGTCGGTTCCGCTTGCGCCGGTCGACGCGCAGCCCGTCATCAGGAGCGTGGACAGGGCGACCACAGCTCCCACGATCAGGCGTCCGCGACGGCCTCCAGTGCTGCCTGAACGAGCAACATCACTGCGATCAGGTCGGGTGCTGTGATTCATGGTGTCCTCTCCATTGAGAATTTGTAGCGCTCCAAATGGGCGCATCTAAAGAATGACTTTGCCAGGGGGTTTTGTCAAGTCAGCGCGGCGAGGTGGTTGATTCGCGCGCGACGAGGTGGAATGGAACGCTGAGTTGTTCGGGGATCGAGTCTGGATCGGCGAGTTGCTTGGCGAGCAGCCGGATCGCCTCACGCGCCATCCACTCTTTGTCGATGAACATCGTGGAAAGCGTCGGTGAAGCAAACCGGCCATCCTCGATATCGTCGATTCCGATCACTGCGACGTCCTCCGGGACCTTCAGCCTGCGTCGCCGAAGCGCCGACATCGCCCCCAGTGCGAGCAGGTCGTTTGCGCAGAAAACCCCGTCAAACTCGACGCCCGCGTCGAGGAGCTCTTCGATCGAGCGGGCTCCGTCTTCGCGGGTCCAATCCCGAACGGCCGTGACGGGCCCGGCTTCGCGCAGGCCGGCCTCCTCCAACGCCAGGTGGAAACCGGCCTCACGCTCCGATACCACGAACGGGTCACCGAACGTCTTGTCGCCTAGCATCACCAGTCGCGACCGGCCCTGATCCAACAGGTGCTTGGTGGCAGTGTGTGAGATCGCCACAGAGTCAATACCGACGCGATCAACGGAGGACAACTTCGATCGCTCGCCCAACAGCACGAGCGGGGCGCGACCGCGCCTCACCTCGATCTCTTTGTCCTCGATGACGGACGGGCTGAAGATGAGACCATCTGCGGAGCCCAGATTCCACGAGTCCGCAGCTTCACGTTCACGCTCCAAGAGATTGTCGGTCTGCTGAACGATCAGGCGCATCCCGGCCTCGTCGGCTGCGGCAACCGCGGCCCGCGCCAACTCGGCGAAGTAGGGCTGTGCAAAATTGGGGATCGCAAGACTCACGAGCCCTGTCCGCCCTGAGACGAGATTCTGACCAATGGCCTGCGGCCGGTAGCCGAGTTTGTCGATGGCCGCGTTGACACGCTGGCGCATCGACTCCCGAACGTTCGGATGGTTTCGGATCACGTTCGAAACGCTGCTCTTGGAGACGTGCGCCTCGGCGGCGACGTCCTCTAATGTTACTTGCCGACCCATTCCCGTCCTTTGATCATTGTCGCTGCCTGGAGATTCATCGGCCAGCGGCCTATTTGGAGCGTACCAAAGACAGCAGCTTACCAAGGACAGCGATGCGGTGCGGCGCGAAGGGTGACCATGTCGGTCGGTTGCCGACACAGCCACACATCGAGATGATGACTAGCCCACCGCGGTCACCGCGAGGTCATCGCATGCCCCCGCCGCCGATCCCGCGCCCTTGTAGCAATAGACGGTTGCTTGCGTGCTGGCAGTGCCCGTGGTGAACACCACTGCCGCCGGACCGTATGTCGCCCCGGCCAGCGCGTGGAATGACTCGGCAGCGCCGAAAGACTTGACGCCGAGAGCAATCTGCTCGGCAGACGCGGCGCGCAGCCACCCGGTGAGCACGTACGTCGTGCCTGGCTGGAGCCCGCTGATCGTCTGTTGCACCCCACTGTTCGCCGCTCCGGTCAGGAGCCCGAACGACCCACTGTGGGCAGCTGAGGCCGTCACACTGACGGGGACCGTCGACGACAGGCCCCACGGCGTTCGCGAGCCGGTCTCGAAGTCCCCGTTCACGACCCGGTTTGCGGGGTTCGTCAGCTTGACGATGCTGAAGTTGTCGCAAAAGCCCGGGCCGGTCCCGGCGTTCTTGTAGCAGTAGACCGTCGCCGTGGTGTTGCTTGGTCCCGTGGTGAACGGAACGGTAGTGAGTGCCCACGTCGAGTCGGTCGACTGAGTGAAGGTCTCCGCCGCGCCGTGGTTCTTGACCCCGATCGCGACCTGCTCGCCGGCGACACCCACCTTGACCCATGCCGAGAGGAGGTACGTCGTTGACGGAGTGAGCCCGCTGACGACGTTGTTGACTCCGCTGTTCGCGTTGCCGGTCTGCAGGCCGAGGTGCCGTTGAACCGGGTGCCCGTGGTCAGCGATGATCCTGGCCCGCTCAGCGTCCAGGGAGCGAGGGCCCCCGAGTCGAAGCTGCCATTGGGAACCAGATTCGTGGTGGCCTTCTCGTAGGCACCGATGCTGGGGACCGCGGCGAGCGGGTTGCCGGCGAAGTCCCTGCCGCCGTTGGAGGCGATGGGCACACCGGTGCCCAATGCGGGCGACGATTCCCGGGGCTGATAGGCCCCCGCGCCGACTGAGGCCTGCGTGGCGGATTGGAGGGGTCCGACCAGCTGGGGATCCAGGTAGACCCACCCGGTTGACGGCTCGTTGCCGTTGTGCGGGCCCAATGTCCATTCTCCTTTGAACAGTGACAGCCTTGGAACGCTCCAAGGACTGGGGTACACTGTCCTGCAGAACGCCCAGGCTGTCAACCACCATTCGGGTTGGTCTGGTCCAACGACCTCGATTTCAATGACGCTCCCGAGAAGGATCCACAATGACGTTGCCCTTGATCAACCCTGACGACCTCCCCGATCAGGTCGATGTTTCTAATAACACCGCAGCCTTGGCCGCCGTGAAGCAGGTCATCGACGCCGGGCCCTACGACTCGACCTGGGAGTCGCTGCAGAGGTACCGGTCACCTCTGTGGTACCACGACGGCAAGTTCGGGATCTTCCTCCACTGGGGAGTGTTCTCCGTCCCCGCCTTTGGCGACGAGTGGTACTCCCGCTCCATGTACCTCGAAGGGACGAAGGCATTCGAGCATCACGTCGAGACCTACGGACCGCAGAATGCGTTCGGCTACAAGGACTTCATCCCGAGCTTCACGATGGACAAGTTCCGGCCCGACGACTGGGCCGCGCTGTTTAAGGAGGCCGGCGCGCAGTTCGTGGTGCCGGTGGCCGAGCACCACGACGGTTTCGCCCTGTACGACACCGATCGTTCGCGGTGGAGCGTGACGAATATGGGCCCGCGCCAGGACGTGTTTCGTCAGCTCGGCGACGCGGTCGATCATGCGTGGATGGTTGTCGGCGCGTCGAGTCATCGCGCAGAGCACTGGTTCTTCATGAACGGGGGCAGCCGCTTCGACTCCGACGTTCGCGATCCCGCCTACGCGGACTTCTACGGTCCGGCCCAGCGTGAGGAGATCGCGCCGAATGAGCGCTTCCTCGAGGACTGGCTTCTGAGGTGTGTCGAGATCGTCGACAAGTACCGGCCGCAGATCTTCTACTTCGACTGGTGGATAGAGTCGCCGGCCTTCGAGCCGTATCTGCGTCGTTTCGCCGCGTACTACTACAACCGCGCCGCCGAGTGGGGTCGTGAGGTCGTCATTAATTTCAAGTGGAACGCCTTCGCGAAGGGGAGCGCTGTCTACGACATCGAACGCGGGACCATGGGCGGTATCCGCGACGACGTTTGGCAGAACGACACGTCGGTGTCGCGCACCTCCTGGAGCTGGGTTGAGGGACACGAGTACAAGGGCGCGCACGAGCTGATTGCCGAGCTGGCTGACACCGTGTCGAAGAACGGCGTGCTCCTTTTGAACGTCGGACCGAAGCCAGATGGCACCATCCCGGAAGAGGAACGTCGGCTCCTCCAGGCCATCGGGGAGTGGCTGACGCGAAACGGCGAAGCGATCTACGGCAGCCGGCCGTGGACGATTCCCGGCGAGGGCCCGACCGTGGTCACGGTCGGCTCATTCGTTGACAGCTCCTCGCCCGAGTACACGGCCGCGGATGTTCGTTTCACGACACGGACGCACGTCACCGGCGACTACGTTTACGCGACATTGCTTGCACATCCCGAGGACGGGGTCGCGCGAATCCGATCGTTTGGGAGCGGCGCCGGCCTCCTTACCCGAGGCATCCGGGAGGTTCGAGTGCTCGGTTCTGCCGATGAGGTTGCTTGGCAGCGATCCGCTGAGTCGCTTGATGTGACGTTGCCGGCCCAATCGCAGACCGCAGCGGGTCCGGTCGTGCGGCTCTACCTCGAAGACGAGGCTCGCCTACCCCGTCACGACTTCTTGCACGGATGAGGAGGATCTCCGTGCTGGGCGACCGCAGGACAGCGGCGGCGAGCCGGGGAGGGCGGTCCCTCGATGGGCCACCGAACGAGGAATTCCATGTCGACTGGAGCTCTCGAGTCCCCGAGCTGGTCGAGAAGTACGATCCGGCGCTGGTGTGGTTCGACTGGTGGATCGAGCAGCCGGCGTCAAGCCATATCTCAGAGAGTTCGCCGCCTCTACCTGTAGAACCGCGTCGCAAGTCGGCGGACTCAACCGACGATCAACGACAGATGGCAGGAGTTCCCCGATGGTTCCGCAGCCTCGAGAGCAGATCGATGCTTTTCTCATCTACACATGTTCAAGGAGGAATACGTGACGAGCAGCAGTGTGAATACGGACCCCGATGCGCCCCTGACCGTTTCTGGTTTCGTCGCTGAGGGCTATGAGAAGGTCGCCCAAGCGTTCGCGGCTGCTATCGCCAAGACCACGCGCGGAGGCGCGGCGCTGGCAATCCAGGTGGGCGGGGAAACCGTCGCTGACCTGTGGGGAGGTTACGCAGACCACGCCACAGGTCGCCTCTGGCAGAGGGAGACATCCACCGTGGTCTTCTCGTGCAGCAAAGGGTTGGTGGCGGTCCTTGCTGCGCAGTTGGTGGCCGAGGGCAGGCTCGATCTCGACGCTCGTGTCGCCAGCTACTGGCCGGAGTTCGCGCAAGGAGGGAAGGCCGACGTGACGGTCCGGCACCTGCTCTCTCACCGGGCGGGCCTTCCTTATCCCGTGCGGGATCTGAGCAAACAAGACATCGTTGATTGGTATCCCGTGGTTGAAGAGCTAGCCGCTCAAGCCCCGCTGTGGGAAACCGGGCGGAATTGGGCCTATCACGCGCTGACCTATGGTTGGCTCGTCGGCGAGGTGCTACGACGGGTGAGCGGAAAGAGCGTTGGTACCATGCTGCAGGAAAGGCTCGCGGGTCCCATGGGCGCGGAGGCGTGGTTCGGCGTTCCTGCGGACCGGCGTGCAGGCGTGGCTAATATCGCTCCGTCCACCGAACTGACCGCGGAGGCGCTTGACTCTGACCCTAATGACCTCGAGATCGCCCGTTGCCTCACCCTCGGCGGCGCGTTCCCTCTCGGATTGGTTGAGCCGGGAAAGGGCTTCAACGACCCTGATATTCAAACTGCGGACATTCCGGGAGCAGGAGCGATCGCCACCGCGCGCGGGCTGGCTTCCATCTGGTCTTCCACGGTGATCGAAACAGCGAACACGCTGCCGCTCGACCCATCGGTCATTGCGGACATGACAGCGGTTCAGTCCAGCGGAGCGTCCTACTTCGAGCCGGAACGGCTGGACACTGCGCGTTGGGCGACCGGATTCATGGTGGATGCCCCCGCGCGTCCTTTCCTGAGCTCGGCCTCGTTCGGTCACGACGGTGCCGGCGGCCAGTTGGCCTTCGCTGATTCAGAGGCGAAGATCGGGTTCGGGTTCGTCACTAACGAGATGCAGGGTCCGGACGACGGCCGAGCCATCGACATTCTCGAGGCTCTCCGAAGTATCACCTCTAAGTGAAAGGCCAACATCCGGGAGTGGGCACCCCTCACGAGAGAATGTTCCCTGCAATGGCATCCCAGGTGTACCCCGATGAAGGCACCGGGCCGCGCGTGATGTTCCGACTTCTCCTGGCACCTAGCAATGCCAACTGGGGCGGTAAGGCACACGGGGGTACTGTCATGCTCGACGAAGTGGTCAGTACGTGCGCCGCCGGATGCACTCGACCTGAGGCCGTCGCGATCTACTCAGATGGTATCCCTAATCCGCTCGCATCGAAATTGGCCGTGTCGTCGATACATCTCGTCCTCTCGGGAGCCCAGCCTGGAGTCGTGAGGGGAGGCTGTGCCCTGGGTGTCCCATTGCCGCCCGAAGATGTAAGCGTTAGGTGATGTGGGGCGAGTGGACGGGCGATGCTCCGCGATTGGGGCGTCTCAATTTTTCGGCCTAGTGACTAAAACCGCTGCCTTGGTTCGAGGCTCAATAACGATCCTTCGCAAGACACTCCCAGTCCATGGGCCTGGCCCGATCCAGGAACGAGACCATCGAAGGTCCCTGGGACCACGACCCCGAACCCTTGTGGGCCGAAGACGGTGGCCATGGCATGTTCTTCCACCCCACGCCCGACGAAACCATCCTCGTCTTCCACCACCCCAACCACCTCCCCAACGAACGAACCAAAATGATCGCAATCGCCGGCTTCGGAGCCGGCGCCACGACTGAGCAAGATCCAGCAACAGCCCTGACAGCCACAGCCGCCCGCTGAACTTCCGGTCCCAGGAGAGGGAATGCCTACTTGGCCGCGTTGTTGCGTGGCTTCGGGTTAGCCAGTTGCTCCTAGTTGATCGGTGCGGGCGGTTGTTCGTCGCTGAGCACGGCCAGGGTGTTGTCGGCTGCGAGCATCGCCATCGCTGTGCGCGTCTCGACGGTGGCGGAGCCCAAGTGCGGTACGAGCACCACGTTCTCGAGCTCGACCAAACCAGGGTGCACGCTGGGCTCGTTCTCAAAAACGTCGAGTCCGGCGCCCGCGATCTGCCCGTCGCGAAGGGCAGAAGCGAGGGCTGCTTCATCGACGATCGGTCCGCGCGCGGTGTTGATGAGGTATGCCGAGCTCTTCATCGCGGCGAGCTGCTCGGCGCCGATCAGATGATGCGTGGCAGGACCGTAGGGGCAGTGCAACGAGACGATGTCGGAGGTGGCCAGCAACTCATCGAGCTCGACCCGGCGGGCGCCCGGTTCGTCGGCAAGTACCGGGTCGATCTCGCGGCGTGACTGGTAGACGATTTCCATGCCGAAGGCCTTGGCACGGCGCGCGGTAGCCTGGCCTATGCCGCCCATGCCAACAACGCCGAGGGTCTTGCCTTGCAGGCTGCTGCCGAGCAGGAAGAACATGCCCCACTTCCAGGCCTGGCCGGAGCGGATGAGCCGTTCCCCCTCGCCGAGCCGTCGGGTCACTGAGAGGATGAGGCCAAGCGCGATGTCGGCCGTGGCCTCCGTAAGTACGCCGGGTGTGTTAGTGGCGACGACGCCCCGTTCGGTGCAAGCGGGCACGTCGATGTTGTCATAGCCGACGGCAACGTTGGCGACGACCTTGAGCTGCGGTCCGGCGGCGTCGAGCAGTTCGGCGTCGATACGTTCAGTAAGCAAGCTAACCACGGCATCTGCGCCAGCCACCCTGCGCAGGAGCTCCTCACGGCCAATCGACTCCGGACCCTCCCAGGCGTCTACTTCGTGCTCTGCGCGCAGCTTTTCGAGTGCGGTTTCGGGTATACGTCCCGTAACGACTACCCGGCTCATGCCGTCTCGATCCATTTGCGCAGGCGGCCGAGGCCGTCGTTGATATCGGCGACGTCGATGCCGGAGTAGGCGAGGCGGATGTACTGACGCTCCTCGCCGGGCTGGCGGCGGCCGAAGTGCTCACGTGTGCAGAAGGAGACGCCGGTTTCGTACAGGGCTGCGGAGGCGAAATCGCCAACCGCGTTGTAACCCATGCGCTGCATGACCTCGGTGACGTCGGGGAACAGGTAGAACGTCGACTGCGGCACGGCGACGTGCATGCCGGCGATGTCGTTCACGAGCTGGCATGCGGCATCCCGGCGGACGCGCAGGATATCGAGCATCTGCTGTACAGGTTCCTGTGTGCCACGGAGCGCTTCGATGCCCGCCCATTGCACATAGTGCGTCGTGCACGACTCGTCATTGGTGTTGAGTGTGCTCAGGATTCTGGCAATCTCGATAGGGGCGACGGCGCAGCCCAGGCGGGACCCGGTCATAGCGAACTTCTTGCTGAAGGTGTAAAGGATCACGGTGCGCTCCGCCATCCCGGGAAGTGACGCGATCGAGCTCGAGACACCCTCATAGCGCGTCTCGAAGTACGCCTCATCGGAGAGGACCCAGAGATCATGCTCCTGAGCGAGCTGCGCGATTGCCGCCCGCTCGGCCGCCGTCGACTCTGCCGAGATTGGGTTCTGCAGGTCGTTGTAGATGATTGCGACAGTATTCGGGGTGATCGATGCGCGCACCTGGTCGATGTCGATCGCGAAGCCCGTGCTAGTGGGCACGTAGCTGTAGGGCACAGCTGTGCCGCCGAGGTATTCGATCTGCGATTCGTAAATCGGGAAGCCGGGATTGGGATATAGCACTTCCTGGCCGGGGTTCATGACCGCCTGCAGGAACTTCGTGATAACAGGCTTGCCGCCTGTCATCACCACGACGTTGTCGGGAGAAAACTCGATACCCCGGCGGGTCCCGAGATCTTCAGCGAGGGCCTCGCGCAACTGAGGTATGCCGGGGCCGGGGCAGTAGCCCGTATAGCCGTCGGCGATGGCGCGGTTCATCGCTTCGACGATATGTGGCGCCGTCGGGATGTTGATGTCACCGAGATGGAAGGGGAACACAAGGTTCCCCTTCGCCTTCCAGGCGGCTGCGGCTTGGGCGACGCTGAAGGCAGTTTCGGTGCCCAGACGTTCGAGCCGGTGCGCGAGTTGCTGCATGCTGTTCCACTCCTCATCGAGTTTGACGATCCATCCTCCGCGGATTCAGACCTAGTATAGGACTCATATATCAAGAGGCGAAATCAGATATAAGAGCAGCTCTTAGTGTTATTACCCCCGGCCAACCGGAACGGTGCAGTGGTTAACGGATTCAGCAGTTGCTCGGTTCGTCGCGCCTTCTGTCGAATGCCAATGCTTGCGACCGACGGCGGGGCCAGGGCAGATTGCATGGGGCACGGGGACCACATAGCGCTGGCCAGGGCCACCGATGTAGCCTTCACGCGGGCACGGCACGTGCCAGGGCGTGGTTCAAAGCGAGTCGTTCACGGTGCTTTGCCTGCGTCGACCTTTAACGCAGGATCCAGAGGCAGCAACGGAAGCGCGGCCGCTTTCAGAGATCGTCTTCGGGTCGGGCGGTGAGGATCCGATTGGCCCTGGCCTGAAGGATGCCCAGCGACTCCTGGATCAGGGGCGACGCGATGCTGCCCCTGCGCACAGCAGCGACAATGCGGCGCGCGGGCTTCCCCTTGCCGGTAATGCGCAGTCGAACCACGTTTTCGGCGCCACGCAGGGGCGCCAGTCGCGGCAGCAGCCCAACCCCCAGCCCAGCACCAACGAAGGCGATCTGGGTTTCCCATTCAATGGCCTCATGAGCGATCCGCGGCGTCACCCCGACTGCCGTGAACGCCGCGGTGAACAGCGAATGGTAGGTGGAACCGGCAGCCTCGGTGATCCAGGGTTCCGACGCCAGCTCTTCGAGCGTCACCGTTTCCCGCGATGCCAACGGATGATCGGAGGGAATGATCACGTCCAGAGGATCGTCGAGCAGAACGGTCTGCTCGAAGCGCGGATCGTCCTCAACATAGGTGTCGGACTGCATGGCGACGATGACCGCGAGGTCGATTCGCTCGGCAACCAACAAGTCAAAGCAGCGGGCGGGGTTGGCCTCGAGTACTTGCACGTCCAGCAGGGGGCGTGTTGCGCGTAAGGTGGCGGCCAGCGGCGCGAGCAACTGGGCGGCCGCCGTGGAGAATCCACCGAGGCCAAAACGGGACTGCACCTGGTCGCCGGCCTCCATGGCCGCAGCGCGCAGGCTCTCCCATTCGGCAATGAGGTTGTCCGAACCCGCCACAAGAAAGCGGCCCGTGGCGGTCAGCCGCACACCCCGGCCGTCCTTCGTCAGCAGCTGCATTCCAAGCACGCGCTGGAGCTCCCGCAACTGCGCTGACACGGCCGAGGGAGAATAACCCGTGAGCTCCGCGGTTGCGCCAACAGTGCCGCACCGGGCAAAGACGCGGAGTGTTATGAGGCGTGGATCGATCATGCACCCATTGTGCACTGTTATCTCCTAAATGTTGCGCTTTTGCTGCAGATCGATCGGCCCTAATCTCGTGACTACAAGGTTTTCGACAACACCGCTTGCACCCACGCAGCTGTGGTCGCAACGAATCGCACGCTTATCCACGCCTCCCGGGAGGAAACACATGTCTGCTCCAGTCTTGCCCCTCAATTCACGCGGAAAACTCGCCTCATCATTGCCTGCCGAGCAGCTGGCGGAAATCAAAGAGTTGTTCGATTTCCGGCGCGTGGGATATTCCCTCGATGCCCCCTTCTACACCGACCCGACGATTTTCAACATCGACATGCAGGCCATTTTTGGCCAGCACTGGATCTTTGCCGGCAGCATCGCCGAACTCCCGGAGCCGGGCGACTACATCACCGTCGATTACGGGCCCTACTCCCTGATCGTGCTGCGCAACGACGACGGCGGCGTGAACGTCCTGCACAACGTGTGCCGCCACCGCGGCGCCCGCGTCCTGACCGAGCCCGCCGGGTCAACAGGAAACCTGGTCTGCGGCTATCACTCCTGGACCTACTCCCCGGAGGGGAATCTGATCCACGCCTCGGCACCGGGGGAAACGAAGTTCGACAAGGGCTGCTTTGGCCTCAAGCGCGCCCACAGCCGCGTGGTGGCCGGACTCATCTTCGTCTGCATTGCGAACGAACCGCCGGCGGATTTTGACGAAACCGCAAAGATCTTCGAGCCTTACCTCGCGCCCCACGATCTGTCGAAGACGAAAATCGCCTACCAGCAGAACATCGTCGAGGAGGGCAACTGGAAGCTCGTCATGGAGAACAACCGTGAGTGCTACCACTGTGACGGCCACCCGGAGCTCGCCTGTTCCCTCTTTCCCACCTGGGGCCTGACGGAGGGCCTGATCCCGGCCCATCTTGAAGAAGTATGGGACCGCAACAAGCAAGCCCAGTCCTCGCTCGAGGAACGTTGCCGCCGCTATGGCCTTCCCTATGAGGTGGTGGAGGAGCTCGACACACGCGTAGCTGGTATCCGCATCTCACGGGAATCGCTCGACGGTGAGGGCGAATCGTTCTCGCCCGATGGGCGCAGGCTCTCCAAGAAGCTGCTCGGCGACTTGCGGGACTTCCGGCTTGGCCGCTGCTCGATGCACCTGCAGCCCAACAGCTGGTTCCACTTCCAGGGGGATCATGTCATCACGTTCGCTGTCTTCCCCGTCAACGAACACCAGACACTCGTGCGCACCACCTGGCTGGTGGCTGACGACGCCGAGGAAGGCGTCGACTATGACCTGGAGAAACTCACCTACACCTGGAAGCAGACCAATCTGCAGGACAAGGCGTTCGTGGAGCTGTGCCAGACGGGCGCCGGCAGCCCCGCCTACGAGCCCGGCCCTTACATGAAGAGCGAATACCAGGTGGAGGCGTTCATCAACTGGTACGTGCAGCGCGTGCAGGAGCACTTGGCATGATTGAACTCCTCACCGAGACGGCCATTCAGGAACCACAGCGCATTCGCGGTCTTGAGATGCCGTGGAACAGGGTAATGGGCAGCACCGAGGGAGCCGCAGGTGCCGCCCGTGCACTGGGCCCCTGGCACCCGCAGGAGTTCATGGCCGAATGTGTCGAGACCGTTCCCGAGGCGGGCGGCATGATGACCTTCGTGTTCCGCCGCTGCGACGGTGCGCCGCTGGCGTTCCGTGCTGGCCAGTACGTGAACGTCGCCTTTCCCCTGAACGGCGAGGACCAGGATCCGGTGGACCGCAGCTACTCACTGTCCAGTTCGCCCACGCAGCCGTGGACCTTCAACATCACCGTCAAAAGCGACCCCGCTGGACTCGTCTCACCGTGGGTGCACGAGAACGTCAAACCCGGCACCGTTCTCGAGATGCTCGGACCGGTAGGGGCATTCCACCTGCCCGACGCCGACCGCCGGGCACGGTACCTCCTGCTGGCCGCTGGCGCAGGCATCACCCCCATCATGTCGATGCTGCGGACCATCCACTCCCTGCCCGGACAGGCCGATGTGGTGGTGCTCTACCACGGAGCGGAGGTCGGAGGCTTTGCCTTCCACCAGGAGTTGGCCTACGTCGCCTCCGTGGACTCGCGCATCAAGGTCTTCTACTCCCTGGGCGACCGCAGCGTACCCGAGGGGTGGGAAGGGCTCACCGGAAGGCTGACGGCGGCAATGCTCGATGAGGTGGCCCCCGATGCCAACGGCCGCCAGGTCTACGCCTGCGGCCCCGAGGGGTACCTGAACACCGCCACGGAACTCCTCAGGAAGGTCGGCGTCGACGACACCTCCATCTACATGGAATTCTTCTCCGGAGACCGCCAAACGATCCTTGAGTACCAGGCGGAGCTCGCGTTTGCAGTGGACATTGCGGAGGAAATCGCCGAGGAAATCGCTGATTCCGCCGAGGACTACTACGAAAGCCAGCCCACCGCGTTCGGTCTCTACGAGCCGGGTTACGACGCCGAGGGCACCCTGAAGGCCACCGGGCTGCCGCTGGAAACCGCCGACGAGGACGCGCCCGCGTCAGAAGCCCCCGAAGGCAATCCGACCGTGGCGACGGAGGCCGGGTCCCCCGATGCCTCGAGCTTCGACACTGTCGGAACAGGAAGCCTCACCCTGTCCTTCATGCGGACCGGCATCAATGTGCGCATCGACCCCGACGAACACATCCTCGGGGTGGCCCAGCGTGCGGGCGTCAGGATCGGCGCGAACTGCAAGGAAGGCATGTGCGGCTCCTGCAAGGTCGTCAAGCTTTCCGGGGAGGTGGAGATGAACCACCAGGGCGGGATCCGGGCACGGGAAATCAGTGCAGGCAAGTTCCTGCCCTGCTGCTCCACCGCCCGGACCGATCTGGTGATCGACGCCTAGCCGGTTCCAGCTGCTCTAGGCGGGACAGCATCAGGGATTGTTTCCGCGGCAAGAATGCAGGCATGAGAATGCCACGGATGGCGTATGGATTGCCTCCTATGGGTCCGCGGGCTCCCCCGACGGCATCGTGCCTTCGCGGGATCGGATGAGACTCGAACCGCAGCAGCCCCTGCGGACAGAGGGAACTCCCGAAAACACGCAAAAGGCCACCGCGGACGGCAACGTGCCCCCGCTCGCTGCGCCGGCGCGCTACGACGACCTCTCCGGCCTTCCGCCCGCATGGATCGGCGTCGGCACCAACGACCTGTTCCACGACGAGGACGCCACCTACGCCCGGCGACTGCATCAGGCCGGCGTCGCATGCACGGTTCGCGTAGCGCCCGGCGCCTACCACAACTTCGACTCCATGGAACCGAAAACCGCCATCTCCCAGGCCTTCGTCCAGGCGCAGATTACAGCATTGGACGAAGCACTCAACGGTCCCCTGCAGGTGCTCCCGTCCGGCACAGGCGCCTACGGGCACTCGGCAGATCCTGACTCCCGTAAGAGTAAGAGCTCCCACGAGGCGGTCCGGTGATTGCGGCGATTGCACGTGATGGATCCATGAATTGAAACCTTGTATCGATCTTTCCTTGGACTATGTCCGCTGCAATTCGTCCAATTCCAGGGCACATCTTGAATCCGAAGCCAGCAAACCCGTTTGCGATGACGACATTTTGGCTGTGAGGGAGAAAACCGAGGAAAGGAATCCAATCATCCACGTAGAAGTCCGTCCAGGCAGAGGCCCGGATTGGGCTTTTATGGAGTCCCGGAAAATATCGCGATACGTGCTCTTCCATGTACAGGATCTCATCCACGGTCTGGCCGCGGGGGTAGTCATCCGGCCCTGAGATTTCAGTGGGTGCACCGCCGGGTGCAATTTTGACCGACCCACCGGTATCGAGACTTGGCGCTCCATAGAGAATCCCGTCCGAAACGAGACGGTCGAAGACCGGAAAGGTCGTTGGCCCGAAATCGTGTCCGGGCAATGGGCTAAACCAGGTCAACTTGATACGTCGTGGACGGCTCCTGTCCCGAAGCCCTGGACCAAGATGATCCCTTGACCAGGAGCCCGTAGTGACGATTACTTTCTTGGCCCGCCACTCACGTTGACCGTCGGTCAAGAGCACCCCGCCCGCCGTGGCGTGCTCGATGCGGACCTTCGAATAGTCCTGGACGCTGGCCCCCAGCGCCCGTGCTCGTGCGACGGCGGTCAAAACTGCCTGTTCACAGCGGATGAATCCTTGCGATGGGTCGAGAATTCCGACCTCATCGTGGTCAAGCCAGTGTTCGGGAAACCGATCGTTCATCTCCTTTCGGTCAAGTGTCTCTGTCTCGACGCCGGCTCCCCTTGCTGCTGCCCGGAAGGCGATTAGCCTTGGGTCATTAGCGAGGCCAATGGTCAAACCGCCAGTCTCATTGAGGATTTGGACGTTGGCAAACTCCTGCAGGTTAAGCCATTGACTACGAGCGATGTCGATAATCGGAGTGTAATCGGGGCGACTGGTTTGCATCCGGCGGAATAGCCTCGTCTCCCCTCCCACCGCCCCGCGATCATGGCCAACCCCGAATTGTTCGAACCCAATGACATTCAATCCATCTTCAGCCAGTTGCCAGAGGGCCATACTGCCCATGGCACCCAGGCCAATTACCGCAACGTCAAACTCCGTTTGCATAAGCTGTCAGCTCAGAGCCAGTGACGTGAGTTGCGTGTCCGGTCCGAGGAACCTGGAAGCGTTCATAAAGCTGACGTCGGTGGCCGTTGTTCCGTCCAGCACGAGATCGGCTGCAACAGCCCCCAGGGCAGAGGCCATCTTGAAGCCGTGACCGGAGAAGCCGGCCGCCACCACAACGCCTTCCATTCCCGGAACCGTCCCCAACATCCCGGTGTCGTCTGGCGTATAACCGTCGGCACACAAAGCGACCCGCACCGGTTCTGGATTCAGTCCCGGAATGAATTCCTTGACCCATGCCCGGATCGGGTCCAAATACTGAGGATCCCAACTAAGAGGCTTCTCCATGGACTCGACTTCGTCCATATAAACGCTCCCTGCCACTTTTACTGTCCAGCCGTCAGCGCTCGGGAACCCGTAGAAGAGGGCCCGGTCTGACCTTCCCGCATCCTCCGCCCTCCGGAGGAAGACCGGCAGGTCTTCCCTGCACATAGACGGGTCCACAGCTGGGAACCATGTCAGGACCTGCGGACGAACGGAAAGGTGAACACCGAGTTCCTTGCAGACTGCGCCCGCACCTGTACCCTGCGAGACGATCACCCGGGAGGCAATGATTTCTTCCTGATCGGTCCGGACGATGTACCGGTCACCGTACGCTTCAACGCTGTGCGCTTTCCGGTTTCCCAGGAATTGAGCGCCAAGCCGGGTAGCCTCGGCCAGGGCCGCTGTCACTGCCCTCTCAGACTTCAGGTAGCCTCCTTCCGGATCAAAGATCGTGACATCCGTGTCCTTGATCACGTGGTCGGGGTACTTTGTCCTCGCCTCGTCGCCCCGGAGAATTTCGTAATCGAGGCCATTGTCTTTCGAGGCGGCCATGAGCGATGCGAACCGCGGATTGTCCTCATTGAGAATGCTGACAGCACCCGTGGTGTTAAGCAGCCGCGTTCCGCTGATTTTCTCCAGCTCACGCCAGAGATCCTGTGCCCTCTGCAGGAGGGGTGTGTAATGCCCGCCTTCAGCGTAGATCTTGCGGAAAACGCGTGATTCGCCGGCGTAACCGGAAAAGGGTCCGGGGATCGAAAACCGGTCTACCCCGATAACCCGTTGACCACGGGAGGCGAGCTGCCAACTTGCCATGCTTCCTACAGAGCCGACTCCGACGATGACGACGTCTGTTTCGAGTGTTGTCATGGTTCTACCTTGCTTTCCGTGATGAGGTTTTGGTTCTTGCAGCTGACTGGCGGGCTGCCGGCTCGCTGAACTGGTTGCCATTACCAGCTGTTCAGGCGGCGGTGTATCCGCCGTCGACGGGCAGGACCGCTCCGGTGATGTAGGACGATTCCTTCGACGCGAGGAAGAGGATGGCGTCGGCGATCTCTTCGGGTGTGGCCAGGCGCTGGAGCGGGATCTGGCCCTCACGCTGGGCGCGGTAGGCCTCGGGGTCTTCCCTGCGCTGGAACGATGCTTCGATGATCGGGGTCGCGGTCAGACCCGGTGCAACGACGTTCACACGGATGTTGCGTGAGGCCCATTCGATCGCTGCACCCTTGGCGAGCATGATCAGCCCTCCCTTGGCTGCGGAGTACAGTACCTGATCGGTGATGCCTACCATGCCGAGCCGTGAGCTCACGAGGACGAACGAGCCACCCGCTGCGGGCATCAGCGGCGCGAAGTGCTTCATCACCAGGAAGGAGCTGAGCAGGTTGCTGTGCAGCACGTTCTTCGCATCCTCGTAGGCCATCTCCGTCAGCGGGCCGCTGACCTGCAGGCCGTGGTTGAGGACAACAACGTCCACGGTGCCGAAAGACTCGGCCGCCTGCCGGGCCAGGCTTTCGACGAACGCCTCGTCGTTAAGGTCTCCCGGGACGTACAGGTCATCGGGCTGGGCGCTGTCGAGTTGCTCCCTGCGGCCGGTGAGCAGCAGCCGGGCGCCCTCCCGGCGGAAGTGGGAGCATACCGCCTCCCCGATTCCGCTGTTCGCACCGGTGACCAGGGCCGTGGTCTTATCAAGTCTCATGTCAGGCATTCCTTCGTGGATAAGTAGTTGGAGGGTGCAGGTATGGGGCGGGCATTCCCGCCCCATACCTGGTCAGTTGTTGAATCCGCGGGCGTCGACAGGCCACCGTTCCAGCGTTGTGCCGGTGCTGTCGGTGACGATGTATTCCTCGAAATTGACCACCACCGGGCAGACGTGGTTGGGGACCACGGGAACCACGGTCCCGACGCCCGGGCGGAAGTCTCCGTCAGGCAAGGGGAGGAATCCGTGATATTCGTTGAGCCTGGACAGGACGGCGGTGGTGCCGGCAATTCCGCCGTAGCCGATCTCGGGGCTGCCTTCGCGGCCGAGGGCTTTGGTGCCGGTATCGAGCATGACCTGATCGGGGACCCAGTCGCTGACCACGGTGCCGGCGACGAACAGTGCGATCTGGTCCTCGGTGCAGGCACCGAGCCGGGCGTTGCCGAGGTCATTGAACACGTATTCGCCGGGCCGGATCTCGGTGATGACGCTGTCGGTGGCGAATTCCACGGTGGGTGTGGAGCCGGCGCTGACCACCTCCGCGGTGATTCCGGCTGCGGCGAGTCTGCGCACCGCGACGATGAGGGCTGCGTCCTGGTCATCCGCTGCACCCTTGCGGGCGTCCGGACCCGCGCTGCCATGACCCGGATAGGTAAAGACCCCGGCCGGGACTAGGCCGCGCTTGCGTGCGGCCAGGGCGAGGTCACCCGCAACCTCGGGGGGAGCTCCGGAGCGCCGGGCCCCGCAGTCGACCTCAATCACGACCTGCAGCAGCCCGGGTTCGTCTCCCATCGCGTCGGCAAGGGCATTGATCGCTGCGATATTGTCGACGCCGACCCGCAACCGGGTGGTCTCGGCCAGCTTGCGGATCCGGGGCCCTTTCGTGCCAGCGGCCCAAACCGGGTAGGCGATGAAGATATCGTCGAACCCGGCCGCGGCGAAGACCTCGGCCTCACCCACGTTGCCCGCGGTGATCCCGACCGCGCCCGCCTTGATCTGGCGCCGGCCGATTTCGACGCACTTGTGCGTCTTGACGTGTGGCCTGACGTCGAGGTTGTTCCGGGCTGCGAAGGCCTGCATGCGGTCGATGTTCTCCTGCATCACGTCCGCCAGCACGATTGGTGAGGGGGTGTCGATTCGCTCGAGGAGAGCCTCGAGTGCTCGTTGAATGCGGTTCACGCTGTACTCCTTGTAAGTCTGTCTATGAATGATCGAGGATCGCGGTGCAGGCTTCCTCGAGTGTGGCATGTGCGGGACCCGCATCAGCGGGTCCCGCACACCACCGCAATCGCACAGTGCCGCCGTCGTGCCAGCGTCTAAACTGCCGTACAGATCATCTGGATCTCGACCGGAGTGTTGGCTGGCAGCCCGGCGACACCGATCGCGGTGCGGGCGTGCCGCCCGTTCTCACCCAACACTTCGATGAGCAGGCCACTGGCAGCGTCCGCGACCCGTGACTGCAGAGCGAAGTCCGGTCCACTGGCCACGAAGACCAGCATCTGCACGATCCGGACCCGGTCCAGATCGCCCACCGCCTGCACAGCGGCGGCGAGGCAGTTCAGCACGCAGTGACGGGCGAGCTCCCGCGCCGTTTCCAGCTCAACGTCCCGGCCGACGATCCCTTGGCCCAGCAGCTCGCCATCCTTGTACGGCAGCTGGCCCGAGATGTGGATGCTGGAGTCAACCGCCCGGTGGTGCACGTAGTACGGGTTATCCGCGAGGCTCGGTAGCTCCAGGCCAAGGCCCCGGAGCCGGTCCAAGGCGGAGCCCGCCTTTGTGGTTTGAGGTAGTGGCAGGTTCATGCCAGTGCCTTCTTGCAGTGGTTCATGATCTCAGTTCTTCTTTTAGTAGGATTGATTTGGAGTTAGAGCACCTGTTCCAGGAAGGCCTGGGTGCGGGGTTCCTTGGGGTTGGAGAGGATTTCGCGGGCGTCGCCGCGTTCGACGATGTAGCCGTCGTCCATGAAGATCAGGGAATCGGCCACTTCGCGGGCGAAGCCCATTTCGTGGGTGACCACGACCATGGTCATGCCCTTCTTCGCGAGGTCCTTCATGACGGCGAGGACTTCGCCGACTTTTTCGGGGTCCAGGGCGGAAGTGGGTTCGTCGAAGAGCATGATCTCGGGGTCCATGGCCAGGGACCTGGCGATCGCGACGCGTTGTTGCTGGCCGCCGGAGAGCTGGGCGGGGTAGTAGTCCCCGAACCCGGCCAGGCCGACGCTGGCGAGCAGTTCGTGGGCGCGTTTGGCTGATTCTTTCTTATCGGCGCCTTTGACCAGGACGGGTCCGGACATGATGTTCTCGTGCGCTGTCATGTTCGGAAAGAGGTTGAACTGCTGGAAGACCATGCCGAGCCTGGTGCGCTGCTCGGCGAGTTTCTTGGGCGGCAGGGCGTGGTAGGCGTTCTCGGTTTCGTAGTAGCCGAAGTCCTCACCGTTGACTTTCAGGACTCCGGAGTCCACTGTTTCCAGGCCGTTGATGCAGCGCAGGACGGTGGATTTGCCGGAGCCGCTGGGGCCGATGATGCAGCAGATCTCGCCGCTGGCGATCTCCAAATCGATGTCCTTGAGGACTGTTTTGTGTCCGAAGGACTTTCGGATTTTCTTGGCGAGGATGGTTCCGTCTGCACTCATCGGGCGATACCTTCCGGGTCGGTGAGCACAACGGGTTTGGCCTTGCGGGGAAGCCTGGAGGTTGCGCGGGAGTATTTCTCTTCGAGCTTGGCTTGCGGGTAGCTCAGCAGCAGCGTCATCACCAGGTACCAGAGGCTGGCGACGATCAGCAGCGGGATGGTTTCGTAGGTGCGGGCGTAGATCAGCTGGGCGCTTTGGAGCAGCTCAGCAACACCAAGGACACTCACGAGGGAGGTTTCCTTGAACATTCCGATGACCTGGTTACCGGTCGCGGGGATGATCGAGGGCATGGCCTGGGGGATGATGACCTTGCGCATCTTCGTTGAGGCGCTCATCCCGAGGGAGTCAGCAGCCTCAAGCTGGCCCTTCCCGACCGAAGAGAACCCGCCGCGGATGATCTCAGCCATGTACGCGGCCTCGTTCAGGGTCAGCCCGACCAGCGCCGCGGTAATCGGGCCCATGATCGCGTTGACGTCGATGGCGGTGCCGATGTCGGTGAAAGGGATCCCGATCGAGAGGTTCGGATAAAGTGCTGCGATGTTGAACCAGAAAATCAACTGCACCAGGACCGGGGTACCGCGGAACAAAGTGATGTAGACCCCGGCGGTCGCTGCGATCGGTTTGACGCTCGAGGCCCGCATGATCGCCAGTACCAGGCCCAGGAGAGTTCCCAGGACCATGCTCGCCACGGTGAGGAAGATCGTGAGCATCAAACCACGAAGGATCGTCTCCTGCGTGAAGTACTTCGCAACCACGCCCCACTTGAAGTTAGGGTTCGTCGAAACCGAGGCCAGGATGCCGATGCCGATCAGGCTGCACACCACCCAGGCGACGTACTCAAAGGTGCTGCGCCGCTTGAGCCTGGGCTTCAGGGCCGGGTCCTTGCCGGTCATTGCGGTTCCACTTCCTTGGGGAATCGTTGTGAGCATTGGCTCTGCCATTAGCGGATCGCGGCTTCAGTGATGGCTGATGCTCCCAGGCCCCAGTACTCCAGCGACTCCTTGTATTCCGGGGATTCCAAAAGGGACTGGATGGCTTTTTGCAGGGCCGGTGTCAACGGTGATCCCTTCTTCAGCGCCATGGCGACGGTGGTGTTCGTGCGGGTATCCATCCTGGGCTCCAGGACGGTGAAATGGTTGGGCTGCTGCGCGTCTGCCCAGGCCAGGGCACTCGCGTCGTAGAAGACCCCGTCGATCCGCTTGGAGTCCAGCTGCGTCAGGGCCTCCTGGACGCTGGGCAATGACACCCCGTTGATGGCGGGCAGGCCCTTGTCCTCACAGGTCCACTTGGAGACGTTGGGCAGGTGCTTGAGCTGCTGGGTGGAGCCCTTGGCCACGCCGATGTTCTTACCGCAGAGCGTGTCGTTGGTCAGCTTGAGCGGGTTGCCATGGGGTACCGCCACGGCGGAACCGCCCTTGAGGTAGTTGATCATGTCCAGGACCTTGAGCCGCTCGTCGGTAGCTGCCATGGTGGTCGCGGTGAAGTCATACCGGCCGCCGTCGATACCGGGAATGATCGTGTCAAACGCCGTGTTCTCGAACTTCAGCTTCAGCCCGAGTTTTTTGGCGACCACGCGGGCGAGGTCCGGGTTCACGCCGATGGGGGTTTTGTTGTCCTCGGCGAGAAAGGTCATCGGCGGGGAGCTGAGGTCCATCGCGACGGTCAGTTCACCCTTGTCCTTGACGGACTGCGGCAGCAGCGCCACAGCGGCAGGGTCCGGCTGGACACCCTCGGAAATGTCACGGGTGTTCTGCGTCTTGGGCAGGTCCGTGGCCTGCGTGCTGGTGGCCGCCCCGCCACAGGCGCTCAGGGCCAGCAGGACAGCGAGCCCCGCGGCCGCCGTCTGGATCTTGTTTGTAGTCTTCATGGTGATTCCCTTCAATGGGTCCAGCGGCACATGCCGGCTGAAATGTAATTGGTTGCCATTTGCTATGGACCGTCATGGTGCGTGTCTTTGTGTTCAGTTAAGCGGCGGAGGATGTTGCGGCGGTCGCTGCTGCAGCCGTGAGTGCTTCCTGGAGTTGGCTGCGCAGGGAACCAAACCGGGGAGAGATGGTGCCGGTGAAGGCTGCCTGGCCGATGGTGAAGGCGTCTACTCCCGCTGCGGCGAGTGCTTCAATTTGGGAGATGGACGCGATGCTTCCTGCGACAACGAGCGTGCCATGCGTGGCTTTCCGCGCCGCCTCAACAAGGTCCAGTGGCTCCGCATCGGTTGCGCGGAAGGCGAGCAAGTCAACTCCCGCGGCTCCGGCCTGTTCAAATGCGGTGCATTGCGCGGCCACTTCCTCTGGCGTTCCACCTAGTTTCGTGGGATGCCCTGTCGGTTGTCCGGGGAATGGGAGGTACTGCACGTTGGAACCGGAGAGTATTTCAAGTGTTTCGTCGACGAAGGTGCCGCCAAGGAGATAGTCCACACCCAGATCTACTGCCATTTTGGCTGATTGCAGTGCGGCGTCGCGGCTGGTACTGACCACTTCGAGGTGGGTAGCGGCTCCCCGGGCTTTGATTCGGGTGTGAAGCTCGCGGAGAACGTCAGGTGCGACGCCGATGTCTTTGAAGCCGATGTGCTTTAGTGGGACGTCCTCGATTTCGGTCAGAACGTTGAGGCAGTCCTTCACGGTCTGATCATCCCGGGTGAGCATGAAGATGAATTCCATAAGAGTTGGTTCCTTTCAGGGGAGAAATAGCGGTAGGCGGGTCGGAAATCCCGATCCCGTGTGGGGCGGGGTTACTGTCCGCCTGTCATCCGGACTGCATGGTGAAGTGCTACCAGCAGGCTTCGGTGGTCGGCGATGCCACGGCCAACGATGTCGAAGGCCGTTCCATGGTCCACGCTGGTCCGCACGAACGGCAGCCCGATGGTGACGTTGACTCCACGTTCAAGACCGAGGTATTTGAACGGAATGAGGCCCTGGTCGTGGTACTGGGCCACCACGACGTCGAAATGGCCCTGGCGTGCACGCAGGAACACTGTGTCTGGTGGCCATGGGCCGGAGGCAGAAATTCCTTCAGCGATGGCCTTCTCGACTGCCGGCTCAATGATCTCCAATTCCTCGGTGCCCATCAGACCGTTCTCGCCAGCGTGCGGATTCAAGCCGGCCACGCCGATCCGTGGTTCAGCGATCCCGGCCTTCACCATGGCGGAGTGGGCAAGCCGTATCGACCGCAGAATGCTCTCCGTGGTGACCAGCTCAATGGCGTTCTTTAAGGATTCGTGGATGGTCACAAGGACCACGCGAAGATCGTCGCTGGACATCATCATCGTGTAGTCATCACACCCGCTGAGCTCTGCCAGGATCTCGGTATGTCCCGGATAAGGAAGGCCCGCCAATCGCATCGCCTCCTTGTGGATAGGAGCCGTCACCAGGGCGGAAACCTCACCCGCGAGGGCAGCCTCAATGCCTGCCTTGACGTAGTCGAAGGCCGCTTGGCCCGACTGCGCCTGAACCTTCCCCAAGGGCAGGTCTTCCGGCAACTCCGTTTTAGCGAGCACTTGAACGTAACTGGCATCCGGGCAGAACTCGGACAGGGTGATGGCCCGGGCTTCCAACGCAATGTTGCTCTGCGCGGCAGCCCTGTTCAGCACGCCGACGTCACCTATGACAAGTGCAGGGATGTTCAGTCCTTGCTCAGCCATCAGTTTCATGACGATCTCTGGTCCGATTCCCGAGGGGTCCCCCATCGTCAATGCAATTGGTTTCATGATTCTTCCTCAATGTCTTGGAGTTCGAGCAAAAGGTTTTTTAGCCGGATGAGCGACCGGGGATTCCCGAAGCCACCGGCCTTGATCAGGACCGGCACGTGTGCGGGATGGTCAAGGATTCCGAGAGTTATGCCTGGTTCCGGCTCAGAGAGGACGTCGATCTGGCGCGAACCGAGCCTGTCCAACACGCTTCGTGCAGTCTGGCCACCGGTAAGTATGAGCGCGTCGAATGCGTCTGCGTCGAACAGCTCCTGGACGGTTGACGCCAGCCAGTCGTCGGCCTCCCCTGTGGAGTGGGAGACAAAAGGGTCATGCAAGGCCGAATAGCCATAGGCGGAGAGCTCTTCGATGACTCTTCCAACCAGGTCCGCCTTGCTCCTGGTCTCGGCAGGAAGGGAGCGTTGCCCTTCAGAGGAAAGCAGACCCAGGACCACACCAAGCTGTTCCCTGCTCGAGGGATGCAGACTCCCCACAACGATCAACACACGCGTGGACGGTGTACTCGCCGGTACCGGCGCCGGAGCTGACGAAACGGCACACCTCTTGGCTACAGCGGCCGCCAACCCAGGTGAACCAACCCATAGGACATCCGCAAGGGAATCGGGATGTGCAACCAGAAGGTCAAGGTCAGCGTCCGAACGCGCATCGGCAATCAGGATCCGTTCTTTACCCACGCGGTGGTTCCAGGAGATGGTTGCATCGATCAGGTTCGCCTCAGGAAAAAGCCTTTTAAGGTTGCTTTCCTTTGCCGGATTGGCAGCATCCAGCCCGAAATGCGTTTCCGACACCGGAACGCCGTCAAGGAGCTGAACGCCGCCCTGGGTGGTTCGTCCTTCAGCTGGAAACGCGGGCGCAATCACAGCCGTCATTCGCCCGCTCTCGGCAAGTGCCCCCTCGACCTCAGCAACCACATGGCCCCGCAGGGTGGAATCAACGGTCTTGAACAGGACGTCAGCATCTCTGATCCGCCGCATACAACGGACAGTTTCGGAAACCGCTGTCCCTTCATCCTGGGAACGGGTGTTTACATCTACCGCAGAGACGCCCGTTCGCAGTTCGCCCTCCACCTCTCCGAGAAAGATGCTCGCGGGTATGCCTAAGGCGCGGAACGGGCCTGCACCGTCACCCGCTGATGTCAGATCGTCAGCGAGAACACCTATCTTGAAGTCCATGTCACCATCGCGAAGCGTCATAGGGTGTCTGGGACGCACTACCTTGTCCAGCATTTTTCCTTCCTTCACGTTAGGTTCATTCAACTGTCCCACCGGGAAGCCTAAATAAAAATGGATTCTTTGGCACGCACGTGTGAGGATTACTCACATGATTTGGCAAGACTTACCGCCCTTGGGGACTTTGGTTCCCTTCGAATGTGCAGTCAGACTGGGAAGCGTCACCGCAGCAGCCGCGGAGCTGCACCTAACCCACGGCGCCGTGAGCAGGCAGATCCAGGCCCTCGAACGTTCTCTGGGTTTGAGCCTTTTTGAGCGCCGTAACCGTGCGATCGTTCCAACACAGGACGCGGTGGATTACGCGTCCCAAATAACTGACGCCCTCAATCTTCTTTCTTCAGCAACCAGACGCGTTCAGCGCCTCCGGCAGAGTGACAGCCTGGTCCTATCGTGCGAGCCCACACTCCTGATGCGATGGCTGCTTCCGCGGCTGCCGGCCCTTTATCAAGCCGTCCCAGGCGTTGATCTTCACCTCTCCGGCGCAGGCGGCAGAATTGACCTTGCCCGCCAAGGCGTTGACATCGCCGTGCGCCGCAACGACTTCGCGATACCACTCCTCATGGACAGCACGATCCTGACTTCCGAAAGAATTGGCCCGGTCTGCAGTCCCGATATGGCGAGCAAAATTTCTACAATCGGAGACCTCAGCGCCGTTCCGCTACTCCATTCGGCTACACGCCCTGGAGCCTGGACGGACTGGAAAGAAAACGCCCCAGCACCAGAATTCCCGGCCCGGAGCGAGACGACCTTTGAGCACTTCTATCTCTCACTGCAGGCCGCCGCCGCCGGTGTTGGTGTGGCCATAGGCCCCTACGCCCTGGTCGCGGACGATCTCCGCGACGGCCGTCTCGTCGCACCCTTCGGATTCGTTGAAGATGGCAGCAAGTACGTATTCCTCTCAAGAGACCCCGGCGACACCCGGGTTGGCCTCATCCGCGAATGGTTCATACACGAAATGCGCAACTCCTAACCGCTCCGAGCGATGCGGTGCCACGTCTTGTTCCGGCCACGGCGAAATCCGACAGGCAGAAGTATGTGGGTGGCCCAAATGACCAGTCGGCATCTCCGCGCACTGGCACGGGTATCCGTCCCACTTGTCGTTGTCGACCCGATCAACTTCGGCAGGCCGGACATCGTTAGCGTCGGTGCAACAAAGTGGGCTCGTGGATTGGAAGCAGCGGGCCATTGCAGGGCTGCATTGGTGACGGGCTCGAGCCGTGCCTAGGCGTATATGTTGAGGACCTCCAGGTTTGTGTTTCGCTCTACCAAGGCTTGGGCTGGAAAGAAGGACCACGCTCTCGCCAACCCTGAACCCGCGAATACGACCTCACTACACCAGGCTGCTGCGCTTCACTGAAGCTATAGAATCACGCCTACAGAGCCCGCCTCCCCATATGTCGGGCGCCGCCTCCGGACAACCCGCGCTGGGTGTAGAGGTCTCTTTTCTGCGGAAGCTGCCGCTCCTCAGGCAATCAGGTTGAGCGTGACTCCCATGGCGCCGAGGAAGAGTGCCAGCACCGAGGTGCCAAGCCCGGCCACCAGAAGCAGGCCGGGGTGGGCGAGACCCACCACAACGCGCCGAAGTTGGGGCGAATGTCGCAGGAATCTCTTGGGCAGCCGCGAATCTTGCGGGTTCTGGCGCCAGCCGCGGAGACGTCGCAGGAACCACGCACAGCGCACAATAAACGCCATCCACAACACCGACACAACCAGGGGCACCGCCGCCAGGAGCAGGTTGAACCCCAGCGACGTCACAGCACGCTCCGAATTCCCAGCCAGCGCCTGCACCGTTGTGGAAATCGAGGCGCTGGCCACCACGGACAGGCCCCACACCATAAAGGCAGCCGTCAGCGCGAGGAACCGGACAAAGAAGTGCGCGAGCACCGATTCTTTCTGAGGCTTGAGGTACCGGCGCGGGGTCGCATGGAGCACGGCCACACTGCAGGCCAGGGTCGGCAGGGCAGCCATCCCCACAAGCACGTACCAGGTCCAGCCGGCCAGGTCCACGAACTCATCAACAATGATCAGCAACGCCCAGAAACCCGTCCACGCCCAGCCTGCATGCAGCGGATTCCGCACCAGCCAGCCGGGAAGCCGCCGAGGCAGCGGGACAGCCGGCGCGGTAGAAGGCCGGGAAGCAGCATTCCGGACCCTCTTATTTGCGGGTGCAACAGCCGCCGAACCGACGCCGACTGGGCCGTCTGGCGGGGCCCCGACGTTGGCGTCCGGCGGGTTTTATTCCCCTCTGGTCATGCTCATGGGCTCACTGTAGCAACGCGGGAGGCGGTCCCGTCATCGTCCGCCCGCGCGGTTAGTCCGCACCACAGGCCAGCTCCGCCTGTTCGCGTCCGTGGTCCGGCAGGGCGACTTCCGCGGCGTCCGGATTGATCCGGCCATCCCGGACCGTACGCCGATGCCGCGGGCCGACATCCGCCAGCGCCAGATCCCGCTTGGCCCTGTGGCCGTCTTCGGTGCCAGCAACTTCCCGCTGGCGTTCTCGACGGCGGGAGGCGACACGGCTTCGGCCCTCGCCGCCGGCTGCCCGGTGGTCTTCAAAGCCCACAACGCCCACCCAGGCACCAGCGAACTCGTCGGCCAGGCTGTGATTAAGGCCGTCAACGCCTACCAGAACATCCCCCAGCAACTACTGCCTGTCCCGCTGCAGGACACCAACCCGTGGCACCTGAACCGCCGCATCGACGGCACCGTTGAAACCGCAGGCAGCGTCGCCAGTGTCGTGCCGTAGGGCTCAGTCCTGGATGATTTCGTAGACACGAGCGGTCATGCCGGCTTGGCCGGGACGGAGGATAACGGAGTTGTCAGGGCCGTCAGCGGCGGTCCAAGGCGCGAGTGTGCGGGGGTGCTGCTCGACGAGGTGGCGGGCACGGACATCCGCGCCGAGGTGGAGGCTCAGTTCGGCATCCTCGGCGCCCCGGTGCCATACGTACACGAAGGTCCGGTCCGGAGCCCTGAGAGCGAGGGCGATGGAGTCGGCGTACCAGTCGGGCAGGCTCATAGGCCAGGCGGGCACGGACATGGCGATGTCGTCACGGATCGACTTTGACAAAGTGAGGGCGTCACGCACGAGGGCGAACTGTTCATCCTCCATCTTGTCGAGGAACCCTGAGACATAGAGCCGTGCGCTGAGGCCGGACACCATCGTGTAGGCGATCTCCTCCTGGCTCATTGTTGGCTGCGGGTAGGCCCAGTTGCCTGCCTGCTCGGGCAATATCTGCACGGGCGCTCCTGCGGCAATCGCCGGGTAGAGGACGAAGTCCTCCTGGTCGGAGGTTGACTGCAGATCGAACAGTTCCATCATGGCGAAGTCCGCGCGCATGGCACCGGAACCGCAGTTCTCAAAAATAACGCGCGGGTACTTGCGCTGCAGCCCGGCGACCCAGGCGAGGTGAGCGCGGTTGTGGCCGAGGAGCCCTGCGCCGACGGAGAATGCCTCGTAGTCCGTACCGGGGCCGACATTGACGTTGTAGTCCAGCTTGAAGAAGTCGACGTCGAACGCTTCGACCAGCCGGTCGAAGGCGGCATCGAGGTGTCCGCGCGCAGCCGGGTGGCGCAAGTCCAGGAAGTGGCGCTCGTGCTCGACGACGCGTCGGCCGTGTCGCTGCAGGAACGCCGCATCCGGCAATGTCGTCGCGATCGGACTCTGCACGCCGATCACCTCGGGTTCCAGCCAGAGTCCGACCTTCATGCCGGCGTCACGGATCGCAGTGATGACCCGCGCGAGTCCGCCGTCGGGAAACCTGTTGACGGAAGGGATCCATTCGCCAACGGTGGGCCACCAGTCCGCCAGGCCGCTGTCATCGTGCCACCCTGCGTCGATGCAGAAGCATTCGGCTCCCGCTGCGGCTGCGGCGCTGATGAGGGGCAGGAGGCGTTCGGTGGTTGGATTGCCCCTGAGCGTGTTCATGAAGTCGTTGTAGACCAGCAGCGAGCCGCGGTCGGCGTCGCGGTTGCGTCGCAGCCAGCGGCGGTGACGTGTCAGCTCCGCAATGGCGCCCTCAAATCCATCCGTGGAGACGGCGAGGGATACCGGGACCGAGGTGAAGCTGTCGCCGGGGTTCAGTTCCTCGGACCAGTGGTGGTCCAGGTCCTCGGGTCCGAGAAGAATGACCGCGACCGAATCCTCGCCTTCGCGGACGTTGTCGACTTCCCAGCGCCAACCGCCGTTGTGTTCGATCTGCCACGCGATCGAGCGTCCCGTGGCCGAATTCTCGAGCACTCCCGTCGGGAGTGCCCGGCCGGTAGTCCAGGTTGAGGTGCTGACGGCTTCAAACGAGCCGCGGCCGGGCTGCTTGGTGAATGCCGCATTGAAGTCAGCGAGTGCGGTTTGGCTCCACAGCGGACGGGCGGTCCAACGGTTCTCGGCCAACTGCTCCCCGGTCCCTGAATGGACAAGCAGGTCCTTGGTCGATTCACCAGGGTTGACGACGGCGCCGAAAGCGAAGGAAGAGACGGCTTCGAGGACCACCGGATGTCCGCCGTCATTGTGAACCGTGGTCACGACTCTCACGGCCCGGACGTCGGTGGAGGCTATGAATGTTGTGGTCACGCGCAGGCCGGTCACGGCGTCGGCCTGGACGATGGCCAGCAGCTCCTCGCCCGGTTCATTGTGCATGCTGTGCTCGAGGTAGCGCAGACGCGATCCGACACCGGTGTTGGTCAAGCGGGTTGTAGTGCGCGCGCGTCCATCACCGGTTGCGATCACTTCGACGATCGGCTGCGTGGCGCCGGTCACGTGGGCGTCCTCCGCGCCTCCAAGGCCGCTCAACACCACGGGATGATCCTTGGAAGCCTTGAACAGCAGCACCAGACTGCCGGCCGCCCAGCCGATATGACGGATGCCTGACAAAGGGTCGGACGTGTTGTCGGTCAGCGCACGGGCTGCGGGCCCGTCGTACATGGTTTCCAAAATCGATACTTCCTTGCGTCACTGCAGCTTGTGAAAACGTTGATCATCATTTGTTACCGACCTGCCGCCAAAGGCCAGGATGAACGGACCCAATGGGCAAACGGATGGAGAGCGTTGGTCAGCCTTCGAAGGCTGCGCGGAAGGCGGCGAGGGCGGTGTCCCCTGCTTCCAGGCCCGGGCCGCCGGAGGCTCCCGCCTCGAGACCGACGACGCCGCTGTAGCCGGCATCCCTCAAAGCAGAGGCAATGGCACTGTAATTGATCTCCCCCGTGCCGGGTTCGAACCGGCCCGGGACGTCGGCTACCTGGATCTCCCCGATGGAGGGCAGTGCGGCCCTGACGAGTTCGACTAGGTTTCCCTCACCGATCTGGGCGTGGTAGAGATCCAGCATCATCTTGACGTTGGGTTGGTCAACTGCCGCGACCAGCGCCAAGGTGTCCTTGGCCCGGGCGAGCGGTATGCCCGGGTGGTCCAGGATCGTATTCAGGTTCTCCAGCGCGAAGGTCACGCCGTGTCTCTCGCCGAGGACGGCCAGGCGTTCAAGGGTGCGCAGGCCGGTCAGCCACATCTGGCCGGTGGCCCGGTTGATGGGACGGACAGCCCGGCCTCCGTCCCCGAGCTCTGCCGGGTGGATCACCATCCGCTCGACACCAAGTTCAAGCGCCGTTGGAATCAGCCGCTCCGCTGATGCCAGCACCTCGCTGGTGCTGTCGGGGTCGATGAGGCTGCCGCCGAAGTATCCGCTCATCGAGGAGAACCGGGCCCCTGTTGCGGCGAGGGAGCCGATGTCCCTTCCCCTGGTGTCCCAAAGCTCAACTTCGAAGCCTTGCTCGTGGATCCTCTCCACCCGTTCGATCAGGGGCATCTCGCCGTAGACCATCTCGGCGCAAACGGCCAGGCGGAAGCTCATGCCTGACCGCCGGCCAGGTGGAGTTCAGACTCAGCGGGACGTAGCTCGGCGATCGACGCAACCTCCACGGGCAGGCCTGTCTCTGCCGAGCGGACGGCGGCCAGAGCTATTGCCAGGGCGTTCCGGGCATCGGTGCCCCCCGGGCCCGGGGTTCCGGGAGCCTCGAGGCCGTCACGGCGGGCTCTCACGGCGTCGACGAAGTGGGCGAGCTCTGCGGTGTAGGCGTCGTGGAACAGGTCCACGTTCAGGCGGACTGTGGCTGCGCCGATGCCGGCGGAGGTGTACGTCGTGGCGCTGGAGGCCTGCGGCCCTCCCGCTGTGACCATGCCCGCGGACCCAAAAACTTCACCGCGCACGTCGTAGCCATAGAGGGCGTTGAAGTTCGCCTCGGCCACGGCAATCGCCCCGTTGCTGTACGTGATGGTCACGACGGCCGTATCGAGCAGCCCGCCCGCCTTCGCATCCGGGGCGACCAGGGCGTCAGCGACCGCATGCACACGTAGGGGAACGGAGCCGGGGTTGAGCCAGTTCAAGGTGTCGAAATCGTGGATAAGGGTTTCAAGGAATATCGTGCCCGGCGGAATCCGCTCCGGATTGGCGATGCCCGCCGTGCTGCCGGGATCGCGGGTCAGGGACCGCAGCAGCTGCGGGGTGCCCACGGCGCCGTCGTCGATGAGTTTGCGTGCGGCGGCGAAATCGGCCGCATAGCGCCGGTTGAAGCCAAACTGGACAATCACTCCGGAAGCCTCCGATGCGGTAAGGGCTTCATCAAGTTCTTCCACCGTGCGCCCGCCGGGCTTCTCGCAGAATGCATGCTTTCCGGCCTGCGCCGCGGCCGCGATCAGACCCGGAGTGGAAGCGTGCCGGTGCCGCAATCAGGACGGCATCGATGTCAGGATCGTTGATTACGTCCGCCGGATCAGCACTGATCCTGGCGACGCCCAGGCGGCCGGCCAGGGCCTCAACGGCAGGAAAGGCCGGATCGGCGATTGCTTCGAGGCGGGCGTTGGGGATGCGGAAAGCGACGGACTCCGCGTGGAAATTTCCAATCCATCCCGCACCGATCAGACCGATCCGGACGGGGCGGTCTTCGGCGACCGGGTACTTGAGGTAACTCACTGACAACTCCTGGAAATTGGGGACTAGATCGTTCTAGCTCGTCCATATTGCCATGTGATGCGCGGCATGTCTAGATCGTTCTATAGACTGTTTCATGCGAGGAGGACATGGATATGACGGAACAGCAGCGTCGCCCGACCCTAATGGACGTGGCCGGTGCGGCCGGCGTCTCCCGGGCGCTGGTCTCAATCGTGATGCGCGGCGCGCCCGGGGCATCCGAATCCACCCGGCAAAAAGTCCTGGAAACGGCCCGCGAACTTGGCTACCGGCCGGACTCCCGGGCGAAGCTGCTGCGCAGCAGCCGAACCAAACTCCTGGGCCTGAGTTTCTCCAGCTCCCAGCCCTTCCATACGGAATTAGTCGACGCCGCCTACGCCGAAGCCTCGGCCAAGGGCTACGAAATAGCCCTGAGCGCCGTCGCCAATGGCCGGCCCGAGACGCGTGTCATCGAGGCGCTGCTGGATTTCGGCTCCGAAGCACTCATCCTGATCGCCCCTACGCTCAGCAATCAGGACCTGTCGCGCTATGCCCGCGAGGTGCCCGTCGTCAGCCTCCTCCGTGACGACGTCGGGGATTCCCTCGACTCTATAAGCAGTGACGACCACGCCGGCATCCGGTTGGCCGTTGACCACCTCGCCAGTCTCGGCCACCGCCGAATCGTCCACGTCGACGGCGGAACCGCCGTCTCCTCCGAGCAGCGCCGGGCAGCCTTCCGAACAGAAATGCTCCGTCACGGCCTGGAGCCCCTAACCCTCCCTGGCGGTCCACACGAAGAAGACGGCATGAGGGTCGGGCAACTCCTTCAAGCCAACATGCCCTCCGCAGTTGTGGCCTTCAATGACAGATGCGCCCTCGGCATCATAGAAAGCTTCCGGGCAGCTGGAATTGATATCCCTTCAGACGTATCCGTCCTCGGTTATGACGACAGCCAGTTCGCCCGGCTCAGCTATGTGCAACTGTCTTCAGTCAGCCAGGACGCACCGCTCCTTGCTGCCGCAGCCGTTGACCGGGCAGTAGACCGGATAGAAGGCAACCAGCAGCCAGCACGCATCGTCAGAACACCTCACCTAGTCCTCCGCAAAACAACGGCCAGCCCATCCGGCGTCCAAGCCACCACGAGACCCGCTGGAAAAGCAGAGCTGCCGAGTTAGCAAGACGGGCTGAGCCGCGGCGCTGCAGCCGGGCAGGGAGCCTGACACCCCAGGAGCCGCTGGACAACGGCGGGCCACCGGTATGAGGCCTCACCGGCATTGCCACGATCAACGGTCCCGTCCAGCGCCTCAGGTCAGACCGGTTGCTCGAAACGATCGACGAAATGCGCCAAACGCAGAAGAAATAGCCAGGGTCCTCCATTGACTGTGTCCTACCTTATTTTTCTAATTGACCGCAATGATTTCATCACCGCATGCGACCGTCCCAGGCAGCGTGACCTTCGCGTACACGCCGAGACAAACTCCCATTCCGAGGACCGATTCTTGTAGACCTCTATGCTGCTTCAGCATTCTCAGCAGCGGCAAGTCACGGTTTCCTGTATCCGGGTTACGCGTTACCGCGGAGCAGCGTTTCACCGGTCCAGTCAAATAGACGCGGGCCGATCCAATCTGAAATTCCTTGTTTAGCCAGGAATCTTCAGCATAGGCAGGGGCTCCCGAAAAATTGAGAAGCATTCGAAATCGTCGATCATCCAGATCTTCCAGCCCTGCATGGTCCTCCAGGGCCTTCAGCGTGCCGCCTCCGAGCAAGGTGACAGGTTCAAGATCGATACCACCACCTGGTGTACTGGCCTTTACCAGCCGAAGGTTTTGACCCCCAACATGAGAAAACCAATTGGCCCATGGCCCGATCACCATTCGAGCGGGAGCTTTGTGGTGGCCCCAGAAATCAGCGACGATGGTCTCGCCCAAACAGACCTCTTCTCGGGAAACAGATCCGTCCGGAGCAGTAATTGATAACTCATTGCCCGCCGCGTTATATTCGGGTACAAATCCGGAAAAAGCTCCAGTTTTAGAGACGGAAACCACGGATCCCTTGTCATCAATCAAGAAAAAGTCCCTATCTCCCTCGGCACCCCGGGATGTGAGATTTATCGAGGACGGATGACTCAGCGCAAATCCCTTGATGGGCGTCACCGAGATGCGGCTGATACGAGGGATGCGCGTCTTCTCCAACTCCTGCTCAAACGTCTTCAGGGATCCATGCCTCCTCGGATTCTGTGCGATTAACGCGGCGGCATACTCTCCTGGGCGTGCTGTTGCCGAATCTGCGGAGGGCAGAGCCGCTAGAGCGAGTTTAGTATGCACGAGAACCTTGTTCGGGAGGTGGATGGGCAAATTAGGCTGTGCCTCGTGCACATCCGGAGACCTGCATCGGAAGAGCCCTTTGAATGAGGTAGCGTTTCGGTGTGGAGAACAAACCCGGCAAGGCAAGTAACTCGGTTCATTCCGTTCATCGAGGAATCTCGATCCTCCAGGTCCTGGCAGGCCGGGGAGCCGTTGCCGTCACTGATTTCGCAGGGGACTGGGCATTCACAAACAAGACCGGATGGACGCCGGGCAGCCAGGTAAAGCTCGCCCGCTCCTGACGAACATTAGTGCAGGGGGCGGACCAACTTCAGGGTGGCCCGCCCCCTCTCATCCGGTCGGGTTACCCACAGCTCTTCCCATCCAATTCGGACCGGCCGGCTCAACTCATTTTCGAAGTGGATCGCCGTCGGGCTGGCTGCTTCGTGGCGCTCCTGGCATACTTTCGCCGCGAAGGCGCGACGCCACCACATGGCCGATCCTGCTGTTACGCCTGGTACTAGTGCTGTTCAAGAGCCTTGATCAGCGTCTCGCGCTCTCCGGTCATCTCGGCGTCCACCAGCAACAGGTGCCGGTCGGTCTGGTTATCGGCTGTGCCCAGTCCGCGCCGCATGATCGGTACCATCATGACGTCGATTAGTGGCTTCAGGGTCTGCCAGGCCTCGCCCAGCTTCGCCTTGGTCTGTCCACTCATTAGCGTGCCATGGAACTCGCGGTCCAGCCTCATCTGCTCATCGACGTCTTCCGGCAGACGCAGTTCCCGCATGCGTTCTGCGATGGCCCACAGCAATTTCTCAACCGTTTCGGGAAGTGGGAGCGCCGTGTGCTGGGCCGCCCGTCCCTCGAGTGCTGCGAAGACTCCTCCGATCTCAGCGATGTCGTAGTCGCTGAAGTACCGAACCCGGTGGCCGGAGCCGGCGGAGGAATCTACCAGGTATTTCGCGGGCATTTGTTGAGGCTTGCACCCCCAGTTCGCGGGCACTTTATGTGAGTCTTGTCGGGCCCTTGCGCGTGCGCCCAGCTTGTGTGTCTCTGAGCGTATGGACGAGCAGCTCCGGTGGCTCGACGGCCTCGCGCAAGCCGATCTGGTCCGAGCACAGAAGGCGAGCCCGGCGGAACTCAAGGCTGAGGCCCGCGAGCGGATCCGCCGCCGCCACCCCCAGCTCAACGCTCTATGAGGGAGGCTGTGCCTGGCGGCCCGCCGTCCGATGCACACGCGCACGACGCCGCCCTGCCGCGGCCAGCGCGCCGGTCGCGGATGTCCCGTTCCTCTTCTAGGACCTTGCCCTCGAGCTCGAGGGGCACGCCGTTCATGCTCATGGCCCTGGCGGCCCAGCTCGAGACCGCCAGGTCTTTGGCGCGAGCATCACCGACGCCTGCCCGAGCCGCGAGGGTCTTCGAGCCGTTCAGCGCGAGCCACGGGTTCGCCGAGAACGGCCCTCCGCGTTCGAGGCTGAGCCGTTCAGTGACCTCGTGAGCTGGACTTTCCCGCAGCGCACAGGCCTTTAGCGGCCCCTTGACCGTTGTCACATCCGCACCCGCCACCCCACCCCGCCCTGTAGGAGAAACCAATGATCGCCAGACGCCTGCGCCGAGCGGCACTGCTCACCATGCTGCCGGCCGCGCTCATGCTCAACATGTCCGGAGCCTCCGCCGCGACGCTCAAACCCCTAGCCGTTGCCAGCGGGGCCAGCCCGTTCGCGGCCTGCACGCTGGGCTCCGTCCCCGGCGCCGTGATCTACCCGAACGCCGAGGTCGAGCCGTGGGTCGCCGTCGATCCGGCCAACTCCAACAAGATCATCGGCGTGTGGCAGCAGGACCGGTGGTCCGACGGCGGCGCGCGCGGCCTCGTGTCCGGTTACTCAACGAACGGGGGCACGACCTGGAATGAGGTAGCCCAGCCGTTCTCGGCGTGCGCTGCGGGCGGACCTTCCCGCTACGACCGAGCCTCGGACCCGTGGGTCTCGATAGGACCGGACGGCACGGCATACTCGGTATCCATCTCGTTCCAAGGCGTCGGCTACGACAATGCCGTTCTCGCCTCGACCTCGCACGACGGCGGAGCAACATGGACTGCCCCGAAGACCCTGATCGAAGACCTCGGGTCTCCACAGTTCTTCAACGACAAGGAGTCCGTCACCGCTGACCCCTTGATCCGGGGCACGGCCTACGCAGTGTGGGACCGGCTCGTCTCACCGACCGACAACCCACGGGCAACGGCCCACGCCGCCGCGTTCACGGGACCGACGCTCTTCTCCAAGACGACGGACTCGGGGGCCACGTGGAGCTCGCCGACGGTCATCGTGCCCACTGGCAACAAGCAGCAGACCATCGGCAACCAGATCGTCATCGGCCCGGACCGCACGCTCTACAACTTCTTCGACCTCATCCTGGGCACGGGCAAGAACGGTGTCGACAAGCTGCACGGGCTCAACGTGGCCTACACCAAGTCCACGGACGGGGGCTCCAGCTGGACGGGCCAACAGGTCATCGCGAAGCTCAACACCGTGGGCGTCACCGACCCCAACACGGGTGCGTCCGTTCGGACCGGAGACATCATCCCCGAGCCGGCGGTCGACCCCGCCACAGGACAGCTGTACGTCGTGTGGCAGGATTCACGGTTCAACGGCGGGCACTACGAGGAGGTCGCGATTTCGACGTCGACTGACGGCGGTGCGACCTGGAGCGCGCCGGTGCGGGCCAACACGCCGAAGGGCGTCCCGGCCTTCACCCCGAGCATCCGCGTCGCCGGCGGGAAGGTCGGCGTCACGTACTACGACTTCCGGAACCTCACCGTCGGGAACACGAGCACCCTTCCAACGGACTACTGGTTCACCTCCTCCCCAGTGGGCACTCTTGCGCTCGGGGGCGAGACGCACGTGTACGGCCCATTCGACATGATGACGGCGCCCGAGGCCGGCGGGTTCTTCGTGGGCGACTACGTCGGTCTGGCTTCCGTCGGCTCGTCGTTTGCGTCCCTGTCCATACGGGCCAACGACGCGAACACGTCCAACCGGACCGACGCAGTGTTCACGGTCATTGCGCCGTAAGCGAGCCACCTGCACAAGGCAGGCTGATCGCCAAGGCTAAGGACTCGAGCCGCACGGTCATCATCCTGGATGTCCATGCCCAGCTCTCGCCCGGCGTCGAGCCAGTTGATCCCAGAGTCAGTCATGGGACCAAGATGGACCTCGACGGTGAAATCGGGGCGGATCTGACGTACCACATCCTCTTCGACCACAGCAGGGACGGTCCTTCACCACCTCCGACCACCTCCCGCTCCGCGCACCACCAGCACGGTGGCGCGCGGAGCGGGCCCCTCGGGGAAGAGATCATCCAAAGCCAAGGGCACCGCTTCTTTGCCGGTCCCCGCAGACCCCTTCTTCGCGGATCTGGACGCCTTCGCCCAAGGCAATCGGTTGACGGGCCGAGACTACGTCTCCGACAAGGACGTATTCAGCATCGCCCTGGCGATCCCGAACGGCTCCCTCGCCGAGCATGGAAGATGGCGGTCTGAGCCAGGACTGTGGGGATGGCCAGCCAGCATGTGCTCGCCCAGGCGGGCCGGCCGGGGTACAACGCGTTCCGGCCCGAGCCGGAAGTATTTCAGAATGTCGGGCCAGCCAAGCGGGCGCGAACGATACCTCCTCCGGTACGTGGACAGCTTCCCTGCAATGGGCGCTACTCCGAGTCGAATGCTGCCAGACTGTTTATGGAATCAACTCGGCCGGCACATCCCGCCAAGCGATCCCGCAGCGGTATCGGTAACTAATGCCCTCGACCACCCGCCGGTCCTCCCGGAAGGGGCGACCCCGGAGACCCATAGAAGACGGCAGCAACGGCTGAATGAGAGCCCACTGCCCATCAGTCAAAACATAGAAATACCAGACACCCATCAAGCATTCCGGACAACAGCCTCAGGGCTTGGGAGACACACCCTAGCGGCGTTCGAAGATACCCGTCAGCCTCGCCCGGCCCAAGATGTGGGTGGAGAGCGCGGATTGCAGGGCGACCGGGGTGTCATCAGTGCGAAGGTCCAGCCGCTCAACATCCAAGGCGTGGACCACCAGCAAATACCGGTGCTGACCGTGCCCGGGAGGCGGGGCAGCTCCCACGAAACCGGCAAATCCGGCATCGTTGTTCAATTGCACTGCACCAGACGGTAACCGGGAGTTGTCCCGGGAACCTGCACCGGCCGGGAGGGAGGTGACGTCTGCCGGGATGTTCACCACAGCCCAATGCCAGTAGCCCGCGCCTGGGGCATCGGGGTCGAAGACGGTGACTGCGTAGCTCCTGGTTCCCTCGGGCGCGCCCGACCAGGTGAGCTGGGGCGATTCGTCCCGCCCGCCGGCTCCCAGGACGGCGCTGCGCTGGGCTTCCGGAAGAACCTGGCCATCCTCGAAGGATTCGCTGATGACTTCGAAGGATTCGATCCCGGATGTTGGTGCAAATGGATCATGAGTTTTCATGGCTGCCTTTCAGTTGCTGTCAAGCTCCGCACCCGTCAGTTCGACGGCAGGAGCGTCCTCTGCGGCGGTTTCAATGCAGTTGAGCTCGGCATGCGTGGGCGGATTAGCGCCAGCGTGAGACGGTCACGGCCGGAGCCCTGGCCGCGTGCGTGAGGAGCTGGCACGGCGGGCCACTCTATCTCGTCTGTCACTGGGACAGCCTATCCAAGGGGTGGAATTTTGGCTTGCGGGCACAGGATTCGGGCGATCGAGCCCATTTCGCATCAAGAAAGTCGACGACAACCCACAACTGGACTGAAGAACTCCGCGATCCTCATACGAGCACCAGGGGTTCATTCTGGGCTGGCTCGAGTTAACACATGGATTTCTCACTGCAGAAATCTACACCCCGCGACACACACTGCCTTGATCCAACTGTCCCGAGGGATCTGACGAACCATCGCTGCCTGTCATTATGATGCTTCATCGTCGCTGGGGCCTCCGCGCCTATAGGAGCATCGTCCTAGACAAAACAGGACCGGGCACGGCGCAGCTCTGCGACGTGGGAGCACGGGCCCAACAGCCGGCCGCGAAGCGGACGCCCGAATGGGTGCGAGCCCTGCGAAGCGCCAGCCTTGCTTATATAGCGAACCGGTGTGAGGCGATCCCGGCACGGAACCGACGAAACAGCAGTGCAGCGCGAACTCATCAATGCCGGCGTGGCCGTCCGCAGCTTCACCACCGAGCGGGTCTCCCTGGAAGAAATCTTCATCCGCGTGTACGGCAGAAAGGCAACGGCAGGAGCCTGACCATGGCCACAACACCCACCCGCTCCTCGCTCCTGGGCCGGCACAACCTCGGCACCGTGGTCAGCTTCGAATTCATCCGCACCATCAAGAAACGGCGCTTCTGGATCGCCACCCTCGCGATCCTGGTGGTCATGGCCATCATCTTCGTCCTGGTCTTCACCAGCGATTCCTCCACACGGCCACAGCCTAAGCGCAGAAGAACACCGCACTGACCTTCACCTACACGGACGCGTCAGAGATCATCCCCGACAAGGCGGCCACAGCCATGGGCGGCACTAAAGCAACCGACCCAAGCGCTGCACTGGACGAGGTGAAAGCCGGCCGCATCGACGCATGCTTCGCCTACCCGGCAAACCCCGCCAAGGAGCCCGTGAAGGTCTACGGAACCGACAAGGCATCTTCGCGAACAACACCTACGAAGCCGACAGCACCCTGGAGGAGAAAGAAAACAGGGTCACCGAAATGATCCTCACGACCCTGAACCCGACGACCCTGATCGTGGGAAAGATCATCTCCTTGTTCCTCGTCGGGATCGTCCAGATCGGCGTGTTCCTTGCCCCGATCGTCATCGGCTACGCGTTCTTCAGGGACCGGCTCGCCCTGCCCGACCTCAACCTAAGCTCCCTGGTCTTTGAACCGGTGCCGCTGCTGACCGGGGCCCTGCTCCTGCTGGGCGGATTCACCCTGTTCACGGCCGTCCTCGTCGCGATCGGCGCGGTCATGCCCACCGCGAAGGAAGCCGGGGTCGTATTCGGTCCGCTCATGGGGCTGATCTTCGTCCCGTTCTACGCGATCAACCTCATCCTCAGCGACCCGCACTCCCCCGTCGTCCAGGCCTTCACGTACTTCCCGCTCTCCACCCCCGTGACCGCGCTGCTCCGCAACGGATTCGGAACGCTCAGCACCACCGAAGCAATCATTGTCATCGCCGAACTGTTCATCCTCGGCATCCTCGTCCTGCGACTCGCGGTCCACCTCTTCCGCTACGGGTCCATCCAGTACTCCAGCAAACTCTCCATCACCAAAACCCTCCGCCACCGTCCACCGGAACTCGCCGGAAAATAGCCCGGACAAAATCTGCTCCAGCCTGAACTCCCCTAGGCGCTAACGGGATTTCCCTGGAGGCGGCCTTTTGGGTGCTTCACGGAGAGACCGCGGCATCAGGTTTCCATGGGGTGTGCTGATGCGCGAGGCAAACCATTGCAGGGTTCAGGGAACGGATCAGTAGCTGTCCCTCGGTGCGGGGGTTATCAAGTTCGTCGAACCATACGGCTGTGTCACCGGCGATGATTGTGGGGCCTCCGGTTCCTTCGACGACGACAATCTGTGAGCCTCTGGTGTGGCCCGGAGCCGGCAGGAGCCGTAGCCCGGGAAGCAGTTCGAACTCGCCGTCGACTGTCTCGTAGTGCATACCGGGTGGGTCTACCATTCGGGGATGGTGTAGTCGTCCTGGTTGCGGGCGTCGTCGAGTTCCTGGCGCTGGACGTAGGTGGGCTTGCCCGCGAAGAGGTGGTTACCTCCGCAGTGGTCGAAGTGGAGGTGGGTGTTTACGACGATGTCGAGACTGCCGATGTCGAAGTCCTGCTCGTTCAACGGGTAAATGCGGCGGGTCCATGTCGGCGACCGCCGGATGAAGCTGAGTCATGCCGGTATCCACCAGCACGCGCGCCTCGGGGTGGTCGATGACATGCACGTAGACCGGCATGGGCTCGCCTTCGGCCAGCAGTTCGGCCACTCGAACGGCAGTTACGCGGATTTCAGTGGGGGAATTCACTTCTTCACCTCAGTCCCACACTAAGGCCGTGATGTGTCCCGGAAAGCATCAGAGCGTCCAGCCGACGGCGGCGCGATGTGATGCGATGATCCAGAATCCCATCCGTCGCCCTGTCCGTCGAGCGGGAGGTAGAAAGAATCCTTGAACATGAGTCAGTAACCCTTGGCAGACGCCTTGGGTATGCCGGCGCCTGCTGATGCCCACATCCAAGGCAAGGGCACCAGGGCCTGGGTCGATTCCGATGCAGTTTGCAGGTGGCTCCGAAACGCATGGTATTTACCGCGTCCTTTGCTGCCCGTAGTCTGATCCACCAGTTAATTCCGCGGAAAGGGTGGTACGGACTATGGCTGAGGGAACGAAGGCTGATCCCTGGACTTTGGTGACAGCACCAGGATCATCTGAATACACGATGTACCGGGATCCGAACGCGGACCCTCCTGCCTTGATCTGCCGGGCCGGCTCGACCACTCTGAAGTATCACCTGCACGCTATCGAGGACCTCCACCAGTGGCTACTGGAACGCGGTGACGGGGTTCCCCTTGGAGCAGCAGATGAGACCAAGCCGGCGCCGGAGGGCAGCGTGGAGGCTTGGGGGCGGGACCCAGGGATTGTACGGCCTGCGGAAAGGCTACCAGGGCAGGTTCGGCATGTACCTTCCACTGCTTCTAGAAGCCCTGGGCCTGGCCGAACTCACCCACGAAAAGCGCAACAACACCATCCATGCCCTCCCCAAAACCTAAACAAGCCCCATTGGCAGACGGGGATACCGCAGCGATCGGCCCCGAATAATCTCTGTCGCGCCGTAGCCCAGAGCCAAGACAATCATGCTGCCCAACCACGCCGCCGACAGGAAGATCAGGACCATCCAGTTCCTGTCCTCGGTGGGTTTAAGCGACTGTCCCGCGACGACTACCTGGTCCCCGGCCGGGCGCGCCACGACGGCTATCCGCAGACCGGGCTCAGGCTGCCAGCTCACAGCATCAGATCCGGACCGTCTTGCCGCCTCGAGCACCCCGGCGGGAAGGACGGGAAGGGTTCCATGAAGTGTGGCCGTGCCGGACATCGGTTGGTTATCAGCCCCGTAGACAATGACGAAGACGCCGCTGTCGGGTGTCAATTCCAGCCGCGGCGCACTCGGTGCCGGGAAACCCATGACTGCAACCTGTGCCGCTGCAGCAGCGGTCGGCGCATCGTTGGCCGCGCGGCGGCCCAACTGCTGCAGGGTGAAGTAGGCACTTCCGAAGACAAATGTGACGATGATGGCTGCAGCCAGCCAACCGATGACCCTTTGCATACCTCTATCATCGGCTCAATCCGGCCGAAGCCACGGACAACACGACCCAAATGTGCCTCCCCAAACAGGCGGCAAACAATACGGCAGCCCGCCGACGATTTCACGACGCCGCTCTGCCTTCCTCCCAGGCGCGTCTGTGCCAGCCCCTAACCCCCTAAGGTCGTCCCCCTAATGGGGCGGAGCCCCTTGCCACGTCTGTTGGTGAAGCCTAGGCTCGTCCTACCCGCATTCTGGCAGCATGGTCTCGGCCGCCGGTTACTTCAATCTGGAGAGCCGTGATGAAATCAGAGACCAAGCGATTCCTGGGCCAAATCCTCACCTTCTGCCTTGCTGTTACCGGGCTGGTGGTTGCCTCGGCGCCGGCGGCGCAGGCGGCCACCACATACGGCTACCAGAGCATCGCCTACTCAGGGGTAGCCAACCCGCCAACCTCGGACAAACCCCAGAGCAAGCTTTGGTTCAACGACGGTTCCTGGTGGGCGGACATGTGGACCACAGGAAGCGGATGGCATATCTTTCGCCTGGACCGCAGCACGCACAAATGGGTCGACACAGGCGTGCTGAACGACAGCCGGTCCAACACCCTCGCCGATACCCTCTGGGACGGCTCCCACCTCTACATCGCTTCCCACGTGGTCACCGTCAGCAGCGATGGAACGCCCAAAGCCTCGATTTCCGGACAGCCGGCCAAGCTCTACCGCTACAGCTACACCGCCGGTAAATACACCCTCGATGCCGGATTCCCGACCACCATCACCAACAACAGCAGTGAATCGATGACCATCGACAGGGACTCGACCGGTGCCATCTGGGCCACCTGGACCCAAGTTGCCGGAAACTCCACCTCCGGTTTCACGAATACCGTGTACGTCAATGCCTCCGCACCCGGCGGCACGAGCTGGCCAGCACCCTTTGTCCTGCCCGTGTCCAACCCACGCCCTGCACCCGATGACATTTCTGCTGTGGTCTCCTACGCAAAGAACAAGATCGGCGTGATGTGGAGCGACCAACGTACCGGAAGCATGTGGTGGGCAACCCGAACCGACGGCACATCACCAACCGCTACTTCGTCCTGGAAGGTACAGGCAGCAATTCAGGGCAAAGGGCAGGCTGATGACCACCTGAACCTCAAGGCCCTTCTGGCGGATCCGTCGGGGAGGGTTTATGCAGCAGCCAAGACCAGCCTGGACACCACGTCCTCGGATAAGTCACTGCCGCAGCTGCAGCTGCTCGTTTTCAAGCCCGGCACCGGCTCGTTCACCAAATCCACCATTGCTACCGTCGGCGACTGCGTCACCCGCCCCCAAATTCTTCTGGACACGCAGAACTACAAGATTCATGCATTCTTCACCGCCCCATCCGAGAGTGGCTGCGCCTACATCGGTGCAACAGGCAGCATCTACGAAAAGACGGCCTCTATGGACAGCCCGGTGTTCGGCCCGGGCCGCGGAACGCCAGTGATCCAAGACGGCGCCTCCGCCCACATCAATGACGTCACCACTACAAAGCAGGCCGTGAACCGCTCGACCGGGATCGTGGTGATGGCTACAAACACCGTCACCAAACGCTACTGGTACTCCGACCGTCCGCTCTGAACCGGCCCCGCGGCCCAAAAGCGTGCCGGCGGCGGGAGGGCCATCGTGAGCCCTTGGCCCTACCCCCAGCCGCCGCCGGCACTTACCTGGTAAGCCAGTCCGGGGACAAAAAGCAGAAGCTCGCGGTTGCCGCTCAGCAATGTGGTCATGGCCATGACAAGATGGCCGGCGCTGTCGTTGGCCTTACCAGAAGGGTAACTGTGGAGCTGTCCAACTTGGTTGGGTCGAACCGCGGCTTGGTGTCTGCCAGCCTTGTTAGTGACGAGCGGACGACTCAGCCTTGAACGAGGCAGCCCACAGCAATTTCCGGAAAACCGCGCGAGTGCGCTCCGTCAGATTGGTGCATGAACTGCTCTAGATATCGATTGGCAGCGCCTCATCAGTTGAATGCGGACGCGGCCTCCTTGACTTCCCCTGATGCACCATCTCCTCCACGTGGGCGGACGGGAAGTCGAGACGTCCCAGATCCAGCTGGGCCTGGATACTGCTCGTCTTGACGTGGAGGGGACCCAGAACGCCAGGCGGTGACTCCTTGACCTAGCCAGCGGGTGCTCGTGGAAGGATGTCGCCCATGCCCACGGCTTATGGGGCAGGAGTTCGGCCAGGGCGCCGCAAGGGCGACGCGCCGCTGGCGCAGATAGCCAAAGATTTGTACCTGGACTAATAAAGTCGAACCAACTCCTTGGTCATGCGGTAGCCCACGACTACAGCCATGAACATGCATGAGACGAGAAACAAAGAGAACAGGCCGCCTCGGTCCCACTCCCCCGGTTCGAAACAGGTCATGTCGGAACGACCCTGCCGAGCAATGAAGTAGCAACAAGGCAGAAAATCGCCACGCTCAAGGAAGAAGCACCCGGCCACGAGAACATCCACAGATAAATACGGCGTGACCAACACACCGTTATGAAGACCCCGGGGAGGGGGTGTACATTGTGCACAGGGTCAGAGGCCTCAAAACCGTCTCTGACATGCGGAAACACATGCCCGAGGTGGGACTCGAACTGCATTCCAGCCCTCGTCAACACTGGGAACTCCAGAAAATATGGCCAATCCGAGCCAGTCCGACCGATGTACGACCCAGTCCGAAGCCCAGAGTGTGCACAATGTGCACACACCCTCTTTTGCCCAAATACTGCAGAATCCGTTCACGACGGTACCTAGTCTCCATACGGACTTTTCTGTCGCAAAATGCCTGCCATCCGGGGTCACGACCTGATCACGCGCCAGAAAGCCGGGAGGATGTCCCCGACGCGTTGTTTGGCGTCACCGAAGAGGATCTAGGAGTTGTCCGGGAAGAACAGAGGGTTCTGCACGCCGGCATAGCCCGCTGCCATCGAGCGTCTGAACACCACGACGTTCTTGGCTACCCGGACACGCCACACAGCCATTCCGGCAATGGGGCTGGACGGGTCTTCTGTGGCCGGCGGGTTGATGGTGCTCCAATGTTGAGGACGACCGAAGTCCCGTCGAGATCTTCGTTGATCTCGTCCATTTCGAGGACGATGCCGTGAGGAAGTTCGACTTCGTCCAGGTGGACATTCATGTGGATGCTGAACCGGACGTCCACTCCCCGCTCCAGCAGTTGATGGGCGAGGTCAGCGAGGGAGTATTGGGCTTGGGCGACGCCCATGCCGTAGCCGGGGTGATGGTAGTCCGTGTCGCCTCCATTGGGGGCTTCTATCCCGGACCGCCGGCGATCACTGAGATGAAGGACCGTGAAGTGCTGCGGCAGTGGGGCTGGGGGCCAGGGCATTGATTCGAAAGAGAGCCGCGATGCCCGCGGTAGTATGCCGGCCTTACCGCGGGCTTAGTTACGTTTTCTTTGGCTCCTTATCGGGGGAGCGCTCTCCGGCACGCGTGGCTTCTGAATGGGGGCGGAGCGCTGCGTCTTACCGCGTTGCGTCTCCGCAACGAGGTTCAATACCTTGTGTCGAGTCGATGCAGGCCGGCGCTGATGGCCACTGCAGCCACACCCGATCGGGATTCTTGTGCCATCTTGACGAGAATGTTCTCGACGTGTGTTGTGACCGTGCGGATGGAAATGCCGAGCTCGGAGGCAATCTGCTGATTTGAGCGCCCCACCGTTATCCGATCGATGACCTCGGCTTCCCTTGTTGTCAGTCCGAATGGAAGGTCCATCGGTGTTTCAACGATCAAGGCAACGTCCCCGCGTCCTGACCGTGCCGCTGCGGTCCGCGTGATTTCCAGCGCGACCGTGCCGTCCTCGACAGCCCACAGCCCTGAGACGGACGCCGAGTCGCCTGCTAGGAAGCGCGCGACGAATTCACGGAAGCGCGGCTGAAAAACAACACTGCTCATGTCCCGTGAGATAACGGGGCGAGGAGCGTCCTCTCCGTCAAAGAGGGCGGCTTTGCAGTCCTCCCGTAGCCGGAGAATAGGGTAGCCCAGCGTCTGCCGCCTACACAGCTCAGCGACGATCGGGGACAACGCCCCGATGAGGTCCCGTGCATCGTCGTCGAAGTTGTGAAAATGAGTTGCCGAGAGGTGCAGCATCCCAGAATATTGGCCGTCGTCAGAAATCAGGCACGTGGTCATTCCATCGGTGAAGCCCGCCGGCGCCAGGGCCGTCTGATACAGCTGCGTCTCCCGGTAGTCGTACTTAAGATCGTCAATGCGAAGGGGCCTGTTGAGTTTCAACAGTTTCCGATGAACCTTTGTCGCGGCATACGGGTCCCCTAGGGCGGCCAGGGTTTCCGGCTGGTAGCCATCGTTCGCCAGGACAACATGTTGGGCGCGGTCAGGGTTCCAGAAGAGCAAGGCGGCAGCGTCATGCCTGGTGCCGTCGGCCAGGATATGCAGGATCTGGTCAGCGCCATCAAGTTGATATTGGGCTGCACCGGCAGCGAAAGCCGCCTTGAGCAGAATCTGGGATTTTCCGCTGACCATCAAGGTCCTCCAAGACAGGAGGAACATGCCTCCGAGTATGCGGCCAATTATACGGCTCCTGGCTCGGTGGCGGTCATGCTCGGCCTCCAGTACCTGAGCGGCCTGCGAGGTTCTGACGTGCGCGCCCGCCGAGTTGCTTCGGAGTACGTATAAATACCGATGTTGGTCACGCGGCCCCATTCATAGGCTGATTACACGAAGCCGTGAGCCTCGTATCTGTCGTGAAAGAGCACAAAGTGACAAGCATTAAGCCAAAACCTCGTGAAGCCATCATCACGCGCGGGCGCAGTTGCCCACTCGATCAGCGGATCAGGGCCTCCTCGTGCGGCGACAAGGCCAGCATGAAGGGGCTTAATGATGGCTGCTCTTGAGCTGCACGGGCAGGCGGATCGCTTCAATGTCAGCCCGATGGAAGACATCTGCTTCACAGTCACGTGCCGGGGCTCGTCCAGCTTTCATGCGCAGTTGCTCCGTCTTGGGGACGACCGCCGCGAAGAAGAGATTGCGGACGTAAATGGAACGGCAGTGCACAGCAGCATCGATGCACGATATGAACGCCGCCGGGATGGGATTTGCCCCCGCCCCTATCTGGAAGTTCCGGGCAGCGAAAATGCCTTCAGCACGGCTGCTGGGGTTACATTCGGAGCTTTCATACGTTCAGACGCGCCGAAGGCTGGACAGCAAGCGATTCTCACCGTTTGGGACGCAACCACAGGCGCAGGATTAGGAGTATTCCTTCATCAGGGAAGGCTGACGCTTTTGGCGGGCGACGGCGACGCCAGGATGGAGCTCAGCATCCCGCAGCCTCTCCAGCCAGGCGTCTGGCACGAAGTGGCCGCGTCCTACGACCTCGCATCAGGTCTCGGCGCCCTGTCGCAGAAACCATGCTCCGCGGCCGCGGGGTCCCGCCGTTTGGCGGATTTGAGCTGCGAAATCCACACGGTAACGCGTCATCGCAGACTCGCTCGGCTGCCGCCCGCTCCCATCATGATCGGCGCCAGTGCCAAGCTCACTTCACACTGGACGGCCGCCGAAGAGTCCTTCACGGGAACGCTGGAATCTCCCTACGCGATCGCGAACGCAACCCGGAGCGCGGATCTGCCGGGACTGCACGCCCGGCGCCTGGACGCTTCTGCCCTCATCGCTGCGTGGGATTTCTCCCGCGGCCTTTCCGAGGACGGTATCCACTCGGATGAAGTCCCGGATATCACCGGTTGTTTTAACGCCCACTGCGTCAACAGACCTCTGAGGGCGGTTCCGGGTCATCTTGGAGACGCGGTCGAAGACTTCAGGACCGCGCCGGAAAGGTACGGTGCCATCCGCCTGGTGGACAGGTGGCCAGATACCGAGAGGTGGCTCGCGCGGATCACCCTCGCCGTCCCGGAGTCGCTGGAAAGCGGGTTTTATGCCGTGCAGTTACGCGCGGCCAATACCGAGGAATATGTGCCGTTTGTCATTTCGCCGTCGAGGCAACCCCCGTTGCAGATCCCAGACAGCAAGGGCCGCACCCGACAGATCTCAGCCCACGAGGCCCCGTCCGAACACTGAGCGCACACCCGGTCGCTCCTTTATTTCACTCCAATCCCATTTACAGAATCCACGAGTCGACATTAAGACTAGGATTCCCCTGAGAGGCACAGATAGCCCATGAAAAACGAAAGTATCGCTACTTCGCCCAATGACGCCGGAGTCAACGACGTCGAAGAGCTAAAACTAGGGGCCCTCGGCTACAAGCAAGAGCTCAACCGCACCATGACCTTGACGGATGTCGTCGTATACGGCCTCATTTTCATGGTCCCGCTGGCCCCTGTGGCCGTTTTTGGCACCATCTTCAACTTCTCCCATGGCATGGCCGCGTTGGTCTACCTGGTTGCGGGCATTGCAATGTTCTTCAGCGCCGTCAGTTACAAGGAGATGGCCAAGGAGTACCCCGTTGCCGGGTCCGTATATTCGTACGTCCGATTAGGCACCACGAAATTCGTGGGGTTCCTGTCGGGGTGGGCCATCCTCCTGGACTATCTGCTCCTGCCGGCGCTGTTGTGCATTTTGGCAGCCTCCGCGATGGCAGCCCTCATGCCCGATGTTCCGGGCTGGATCTGGGTCATAGGTTTCATCGCGGTGGTGGCGTTTATCAACCTCCGCGGAATCGTCGTTACGGCGCGGATGAACATGATCTTCCTGATCATCCAGGGCGCAGCGTTCATCGTTTTCGTCGGCGGGGCCTTGGTGGCCATCGCCCAGGGCCGGGCGCAGTTTAGCCTTGCCCCGTTCTTTCAACCTGAATTCTTTTCTTGGGAACTCGTTTTCACCGCCATCCCGGTCGCTGCCCTGAGCTACATCGGCTTCGACGCCATTTCGACGCTAAACGAGGAAGCCAAGGGCGGCGGAAAAGCCGTGTCGAAAGCGACCATGATCGTCCTGTGGCTCGTAATCGCTTTGTTCGTCGCACAGGTCTATTTCGCGGCTCTGTTTGTACCCAACAACGAACCATTCGCCGAGGGCGACGCGATGAACAACGCCTTCTACTACATCAGCGAAACCGTAGTGGCGCCCTGGTTCAAGATCGTCTTCACCCTGATCACAGCCCTGATCGCGCTGTTCGCCAACGTCCTCGTTTCCCACGCCACCACATCGAAGATGATCTTCGCAATGGCCCGGGACGGCCAGCTGCCCCGCCGGCTGGCCGTGGTGAGTAAAAAGCACCAGGTCCCGACCGTGGCCATGATCGTGGTGACCATCCTAACGGCCGTCATCGGTGTACTGGCCGTAGGACAAATCGAGCTCATCGTCACAATGGTCACCTTCGGTGCCCTTACTGCCTACATCCTGCTGCACATCAGTGTCATCATCCACTTCGGTGTGCGTCAGTCCAGCCGGAAGTACTTCATCCACTGGATCTCCCCCATCCTGGGTATTGCAGTGCTCGGATACGCCCTCTACAGCACTAACATCCTGGCCAAAATCATCGGCATCTCGTGGTTGGTCATCGGCACCATCGTCGCACTCGTCCTGAAACGGTCCGGCCGCACGCTTGAAACGGAAGACCGTATCTAAGCCCCGTCGGAGCAAACCCCGCAGCCGCAACCCCAGGGGTCGAAGGGTCACCGGTTCTGCCCCCCAAGCCAGAGCCGGTGACCCGGGGTCCCCATCCCACTCCGTGCAACTCCCCGACCAGCGCGCCACCAAAACCCACTCCATGAGCGTCCCGTCCAGTACGCACAACTACCGATACTTCGCACAGCCCGCCAGTCATACCGTGGAAGCTATCGACAACAAAAGTGCATGGACAGGGGTAGCGCCGGCAGGCAGCTTCCCTCCAGTCACCCGTCCCACAATCAAAAACGAAAGCGAGACCATCCCATGAATCCACGGACCAGTCCACACCCTGGCTACTTCCACCGTGGCCGAACCGGAGCGAACTGATGCGTACCAGCGCGGATCGCTCATCCGAGCTCATGAGCATTTTCGAGGAACGGTTCTCCTCCCGGCTACGCCGCGACTTTACAGATGAAGTAACAGCCGCGTACGACCGCTGCCCACTCGGCCCGCATGACGACAAGACCGCCCGAGTGGTGCGCGCACTCGGGAACGCTTCAGCAAACGGCAAAGAGATCATCCTCAACCTCGGTCCCAACGGACCGTGGGGCATCGGCAGGATTACCCTCGGGGCACCGGGGAATCTCTTTCTCATGCCGGGTACATTCCACAGTTACGAAGACGCGCTGCGCCGAGTGTTCTCATTGCGCCGCAAGAATTTTTTGGAGACCTAAGAAAATGACTGCAGAAGCAGCACCCACACGAGACACACAGCCCGAACCGAAAATCTTCGGCTACACCGATCGCTTCGCCGCCCGCCCCGGAGAAAGCCTCTCCTTCCACGTCAGCTGCGAAGGACCCTCCACATACCAGGCATCACTGGTCCGACTACGCCACGGATTTACCGGTGAGGCCGGCCCGGGATTCCTCGAAACACCGGTCCCCTCAGACATCGATGGTAAAAAGCAGGGAAAGAAATACGCTTGCCAGCCGGGATCCTACGTCGAAATACCGGACCCGTCCTCGCTGCTGAGCAGCCCAGAAGGCCTTGTCATAGACGCCAAGGTATACCCCACCCTGCCCCTGAGCTCCCGCTCCGGGAACTTCGGCGCCTACCACGTCACCCAGAACTCGTTCGGGGGCGCAAGCGACCGGCAAGTCATCCTGGGAAACTGGTCAGAAGACTCCTCGACCGGGTATGCGCTCGTACTGGATGCCGGGCGGCCCACCTTCATCTGGAGTGAACATGGGACGGTGAAGTCCTTTTCACTGAACAGCCCCTTGGAGGGCCACCACTGGTACAGCCTCCACGTGGAAGTCAATACGGCAGCTAGCCACGTCCGCCTTATCCAGACCCCCCTATCGAACATCATGAATCGGTACACCGACCAGGCGCTTCCTCTGGAGCCCGAAGAAAAACTCGCAGCGGCCCAACCGTCTACACCTGCAGCCACGACAGCTCCCTTCCGCATTGGTGCCGGCGCGCGGCTGGACGGGGAACGATGGCTCGCTGCCAACGGTTTCAACGGAAAAATCGGCGGCGTCTCGATTCAGCGATCCACCCCGGTCACGACCAAATCAGTCGCTGACTGGCACTTTGGGCGAAGCCAGCGCGATGACGGACTGCTCCTGTGGGACGTACTCGACGAATCCCCAAACCGCCTCCACGGCAGGTGCCATAACGCACCCACCCGCGCCGTCGCAGGCCACGCCTTCACAGGTCTCGTCGACGACTTCAGGCTGGTTCCCGATGAATACGACGCGATCCACTTCCACGACGACGACATCACCGATGCCGGCTGGCCGGAAGCATTCGCACTGGACGTTCCCTCAGACCTGCCCAGCGGCGTGTACGCAGCCAAACTCACCGCAGACGGAGCAGAGCAGTACCTTCCCTTTTTCGTCCGGGCAGGCCAAAAGAAAAACGACGTCGCCGTGCTGTTCTCCACCGCGACTTATCTGGCCTATGCCAATGACCGGATTGCCTTCGAAGCTGACGGGGCCGAAATCATCGTCAGCCGGACCCCCATTCTTGACCGTGAAGACCTTACTCTCCAGGATCATCCCGAATTCGGCCGCTCCTGCTATGAGATCCACAACGATGGGTCCGGCGTCGTCTTTGGCAGCGTCCGCAAGCCCATCCTTACCCTGCAGCCCAAACATCGGGCGTGGTTCCAGGCAGAAGGTGTGTGGGGACTTCCCGCTGACCTGTGCATCGTGCACTGGCTCGAAGTAGAGAACTGCGACTTCGACGCCATCACCGATGAGGACCTCGACCGCGAAGGCTACGACCTGCTCCGCGACTACCGGGTCGTCATTACAGGCAGCCATCCCGAGTACGTCACTCGTAAGGAGCTCACCGCACTTGAGGAGTTCACATCCAACGGCGGAAGACTCATGTATCTGGGAGGCAATGGCTTCTACGCCACTGTTTCCTTCGACCCAGAACAACCACATCTGATGGAACTCCGCCGCTCGGACGGCGGCACGCGCCCCCACCAATCCCCGTATGGAGACAAGCGCCACGCCACCTCCGGCGAACTCGCCGGCATCTGGAGGAACAAGGGCCTGCCGCCTCAGAAGCTCGCCGGAGTGGGATTCGCCGCCCAGGGCTTTGACCGCTGCACCTACTACGAACGGCTTGAGGACAGCCACTCACCAGCCGCCGGGTTCATCTTCCATGGAATCGGTGAAGACGAACGCATCGGCGAGTTCGGCATCATGGGCGGCGGAGCGGCCGGCGCCGAAGTCGACTGCTACCAGCCAGGCCTCGGTTCTCCCCCCGGCACCCTGGTACTCGCCACATCCGGGCCGCTCTCCGACGCGTACCTCCTGGCCGCAGAAGAAGTCTACGAATCCATTCCCGGCATCGGAGCCACGGAACAACCCGGCGTCCGATCCGACATCGTGTACTGCGCCCTGGACGGCGGAGGAGGCTTCTTCTCCGTCGGCTCCATCGCCTACACCGCGTCACTGTCTCACAACAACTACGACAACAACATCGCTCAGATAACCGGCAACGTGCTCAGGCGCTTCCGCAGAACCGAACCGCTCCAGGAAATCCTCAGCGAAAAAGGCTCATTCCAGCCAGTTGGGAGCTGAATTTCGATTCAAGAACCGGCACGACGCCCGGGCAGCCCGGTAACTGCGAGCGATCCTGCTGAACATTAGTGCAGAGGGCGGACCACCTTTCAGGGTGGTTCGCCCTCTTATCCGACCAGGCGACCCACTCGACCAATCAGCCGCTACGGCACCACCATGTTCAGTCTTCACACCTAATTCGAAAAGGACGCTCAGCGCTGCCTTTGATCCGAGAGCACTTGAATTCCCTCGAGATCCTCTGCCGCGGTCTCTGCAGGTGCTGCATCCTCAGCAGCTTTTGAACGGCTGCGCCGTCTGGCTGTGAGGACCAGCGCGACGGCCCCTATCAGGATGGCCGCGGCCAACGTGCCGAGGATTACCGGAGAGTTGGACCCGAAGGTGGTCCCCGCGTTGTCAGGATCGTGAGCGCCAGCTGTGGGACTTTTGTGAAGCGATTATTGGGGACGGTCAGTCGGCCCAGAGTGATGCGGTCGACGATCATGCCTACCCACGGACGGTTAGAGCATGGTTACACTGCTGATGCCTGGACGTGGACCTCGCCTTCGCGTCCTCGTCGTAGGGGGTCGCGTGGGTGCCGCGGCCGGCCCGAGATGACCGCGGCTAAGGATGGCCCAATTTTATTCTCGCGGTATTCATCGACTTGCAACGCATTCACCGGTTTGAGCACAGCCGCCTTTCTCAAGATTGGTGAGCGCGACCGTGCGCACGATTGTGGCGGTTTCTGCGGCGTGCGCCAGGAGGGCTTCGTATTGGTTCTCGACGTAGAGCTGCACGACGTGCTCGGTTGCATCCTTTCGTGTTTCGCCTGCCGGAGTCTTGGCCCTAGCCGCGACATCGGGATGGGTTGCCAGGAAGTCATCGAGTTGCGGCTGGTCCACCGCGATCGTGCCGTCGGCTCTCATCTTGGCTTGCAGGTCGAAGCTGTACTGGTCATTCAGGTAGTGGAAGTAGTTGGCTTCCGTGTATTGGGTGGGGCCGTAGATGGGCGTTTTCTCCGCGATGGCCTTGGCGCGCCGTTTGTTTTCCTGCTCTAGCCCGGTTAGGAACGAATCGTACGAGGCGGAGGGTATGAGCCCGTACTTCACCGCCCATTGCAGTTGCACGGTCGAGGTGCTGATGTCCTTGAGCGCGCGGTTGATCAGGTGTTCGGTCGGGGTAGTGCCGCCGTAAGGAGTGGTCCAGAAGTTGGCGTCCGCCGTCGCGTGAAAAGTGGTCTGAAAGTGGTCCAGAGTTTCCGCGCGGTCTTTGTCGATGAAGATCTGAAGCTCACGTGCGGGGATGGCAATGCCATTGATGGTGGCCACAGTTTGTGCAGGACTTGGAAGCGTCACGCCCGGCGGGCTCACCGCGGGAGGCCCCGATACCGGTCCCCGCTGGGCAATCCCGATCACGACGATCCCTAGGACCGCTGTCAGAATGGCCGCGATGGTGAGAATGGCAGCCAGTGGCCCTCGTGGTTTTTCGGTCATCGGCTCTCCAGATAGTGTCCCGGTTTGGGAGGGCGAGCCCTCCCAAACCGGGATGGGTTACGGTGTCGCCAGGGTGGCGATCTCAGACGGGCTGAGCGTGCGGTTGTAGAAGTGCACCTCGTCGATCGTGCCGTTCACGAAGTCGCCGGGTGTACGGGCCCAGACCGCGGAGCCGAGCGCGATCGCCGCGCTCGACCTGAATACGCTGGCGGCGCCGGTACTTCCTTGGAGTGTGCCATTGACATACAGCGAGATTGTGCCCGCGCTGGCATCGAATGAACCAAGAACGTGGTACCAGGTGGCTGTCGTCGGGACAACCGTCGAGGTGACGGTACTGGAAGTGCCGGAGGTCGAATCAGCGGGACGTGTCGTGAACGAGAACTTCCCTCCTGCCAGCTGCAGGTAGAACGGGCTGGAATTCACGGCGTAGCTGCTCACGAAGGTTTGGAAGCCGGTCGTCGAATTGAGCTTCACCCAGGTGTCGACCGTGAAGCTGGCGCTTGTGTCGACAGGCGTGGCGGGAGTCGCACCAAACGTTCCCTTGCTGCCATCGAGGCTCAAACCACTGGCTCCCGACTTGCCCGAACCCCAGGTTGCGTTGCCGGCGAGCCAGCCGGGAGTGGTGTAACCGGTTGTATCCGAAATGACGCTGCCCCCGTTCTCGTTGAGTGGGTAGTACGCAGAGGCGCCACTTCCGATCGCAAAGGCTTCGCGGTCAGTGAGAGCGCCGGGGATCATCCGGACGTCATCGATGGTCGCGTTGGCAAAGTCGACCTGGGCACCGTTCCATTTTCCTCGGCCAATTGTCGTGTGCCCGGTGGCCTTCCACGCTGACGTGTAGGGTGTGGTCGCTTGAAGCACACCGTTGACGTAGAGCTTTATCGTGTGTGCCGTGCTGTCGTACACACCCATCAGGTTGTACCACGGCCCGACGGTGGGGGCGGGCCCGACGGCTTGGGTGTACGTGCTCGATGTTGAATCGGCGCTGCGTTCCGTGAACGCGAACTTTCCGCCGCTCAGCTGGAGATAGAAAGGACTGACGACGTTCCCGTCGACCGAGGCATAGGTCTGGTTCCCGGAGAGGGAGCCCGGTTTCACCCATGCTTGCACGGTGTATGAAGCGCTGGTGTCGATCGCGGTGCTTGGCACGTCGACGAAACTGTTCGAACTGCCGGTGAGGGAGAGCGCGGACGGACCCATTTTCCCTGTGGTCCATGTCGCCCCCGGCTGGAGGGTGCCCGGGTTGTTGTGGCCGGAAGCGTCCAGCGCCGCAGTGCCTGTTCCGGTGTCGAAGCGCCAGAAACCGCCAGCGGCTGGAGCGGGCGCCGCCAGGCCGGGGCCGTTGTACGCGCCGATGTTTGGAGCGGTGCTGGAGGAGACGGGGTTACCGAAGTAGTCCAGGCCACCGTTGCCCGATACCAGTTGTCCTGTTCCCAGTGCCGGTGAGCCGCTGCGAAGTTGGTATGCAGCGGCTGAGCTTCGGCCATCTCCTCCGCCGCCAGGTGCGAGGAACTGAGGGTCGGACGTGACCTTCGCGGCGTCGGCGGGTTCACTGCTGGGGTGGTTGCCGTACATCAGGTTGTGGTTCCATGTGGTGCGAGTGGTCGAATATCCGCCCGTTCCGAGGTTGTAGATGATGTTGTTGGTGAATACGGCGCTCGCGCCGGAAGCTGGCGTGCCACTAGTGATGTTGCCGTTGTTTCCGGCCGGCATGTAAATGGTGTTGTTGTAGATCTGGGCTACCGCGCCGGGGACCAACCCGTTGAGGATCCCGAAGTTCGCACCGGAGGCGCCGTCGTTCTGGCTGATGTTGTAGCGGACAGTGCTCGTGCCACCCGCACCGAATGTCGCGCTGCAGCAGAACATCATGAAGCCCCACGGGTTGTCATGGGAGTAGTTGTATTGGAGGATCGTGCCGCTGTCGTTGTTGTCGATGTCGAAAGCTTCCCCGTCGACATATGCGCGCCAGTTACGGGCGACCTCGTTGTATTGCCAGACCCCGTTTGTCGTCTGGCCGGACCACATCGCTGCTCCGGAGAACCGATAGCCGCTATCGGTTGACACGTTGTACTGGACGAGCGGTGAGTTGCAGTAGACGCAGACAATTGAGTTGCCACCCGAGCTGCGGATCGTGTTGTTTTGGATCACCACATTGCTGGTGGACTTGTCGTGACTCGGCTGTTTCGAGCCGAGATAGATGCCGCCGGCATCGGTCTTGAACAGCGTGTTGCCCTCTATGAGGATGTCGTCCCACCCGCTGGTCGTGTTCGAACCCATGAGTTCAAAGGCGATCGCGGAGGTGTCCAGGGGCTGGGGATCGGTATTGTTCCAGGTCCCTGAGATGTCGTGAATGTTGTCGTTTAGGACATGGATGCCGTGCAGGATGCCCGCATTGTTGCCGACGTGAATTCCCGCCCTGTAGGCGAGCGGGACGGCCGTATTAGTGATCTCCAGGTTCTGGATGGTCCAGTCATGCTGGTCAAGCAGACTGACCGCGGCGGCGGCGCCGCCGCCCGCGATGATCGGTGTAGCACCGGTACCGTAACTGGAAATTACGACGGGGTTGCTGCTGCTACCCGAGCCCTGTGGTGCGAGTGTTCCGGTCCACGACCCGCCCTTGGCGAACAGAATCTGTTGGCCCGCCGCGTACGTCGTCGCATTGACATTTGTCAGCGACTTCCATGGCGTCACGGTGCTGCAGCCGTCGTTCGTATCGCTGCCCGTCGTGGACGACACGTAATACGTGGTGCATCCGGCCGCAGACGCAGGGGCCGCTGTACCGACGACGCCCCCCACGCCCAATATTAACGCTCCGATAGCAGCGACAAAGCGCGTGTATTTGCGCATCCATTTCCCTTTCGTCCTCATTGACGTCCTAGCCCATTCAAAACGTGCCGTCGGGCGTAGCATCTGTATGTATCGATACAGAGAGTGCACCCCTTATCCCCGCGAAGTCAATAGCCAAGCCTGAATCGGTTGACTTTGCGTCGCGGCCACGCGCCGAGCGTTAGCTGCAATCTGAACCCGTTCCGGATGCCGGTCCGGTAACCCGTGCGCTCTCGAGTGCGCGCACGCCACTGGCGCCAGCTTGGCGGGCGGTGCTCGATAACCCACGCAAAACCCCCAGGAACGAAAGCCGGGGCGATTCAGGGTCATTCACTTTCAGACGACCTGGTGCGACTCGACCATCCCGACCCCACGGTCGTAGTGCACAGGACCAGTTGCGTTTCCCGGACGAATATGTGACGATACAGGATATCCCCACCATGTAACGATAAATGTTGGGTAAGCCGCAGTCGATGAAGATGATCGGAGAACACCGCGTGGACCATTTGATCGCCGGGGCCAGGCCCTACTACGCCGACCCCGCACTGGCGGAGTTCGGCGGGCGCTATTTCCTCTATCCGACCACGGACGGGCAGGAGGACTGGTCCTCGGACTCATTCCGGGTGCTCGTCTCGGATGACCTCGAGAGCTGGACCGACCACGGGGAGATCCTGACCTTGGGACGGGACGTGCTGTGGGCGAGCGGCCATGCGTGGGCGCCGGCAGCGACGGAGAAGAATGGTCTCTACTACTTCTACTTCACTGCTGATGACAACATCGGCGTCGCCGTCGGCGCCTCGCCGGAAGGACCGTTCCTCGACTCGGGGCGTCCGCTCATCGCACGGGGGAGTTACTCCGGACGAGCCATCGATCCTGCGGTGTTCACGGACGAGGACGGAACGAGCTACCTGATCTGGGGCAACTCGGTCGCTCACTTTGCGAAGCTCAACAGCGACATGGTCTCCATCGACACGCAGAGCGTCGTCGCTTGGGAGCACCCTACGTTCCGCGAGGCCGCGCACATCCACCGGAACCTCGACCGGTACTATCTCACCTGGTCCGAGAATGATACCCGTGATCCCGATTACCGTGTACGCTGGGCGATCGGCAGCAGCCCGGTCGGGCCCTGGGAGGAAAAAGGGATCCTGCTTGAGCAGTCGCCCCAGGACGGCATCCAGGCCACCGGACATCACTCCATCCTGCGCCTGCCGGGAACAGAGGACTGGGTCATCGCATACCACCGGTTCGCGATTCCCGACGGCGACGGGTTCCACCGTGAGATCGTGATCGACCCGCTCGTTCATCTCCCCTCGGGTGATCTGCGACAGGTCGTCCCAACACTCGCTCCCATCCAAATCACGAAAACCGCATTACCCGAAACCCTCCAGACCTAGAGATCCAAGAGAAAGAAGAAAGCAATGTCGCTTACATCACAAACAACCCGCCGGGGGGCAGCTCGCATCCTGGTCGCCCTCACCGCCATCGCGGCAACTGCGGGCGCACTGAGCGGATGTTCTCCCGCTGCCTCGAACACCGAATCGAAAACGGTCACGTTCCTCTCCTGGGACACCGCACAGGTGATGCAGCCGGTGTTCGATGAGTTCGAAAAGGAGAACCCGGGCTACACGGTCAAGGCGTCCTACGCGCCTCCGGTCCCCGAGTACATCCAGAAGCTGCAGACTCAGCTCGGCTCGGGAAACGGTCCCGATGTGTTCATCATCACTGCGGAGAACAAGACCCAGATCATGAACGGAGGCTTCGCCAAAGACCTCTCGGGCGAGCCGTGGATCTCGAACATCGCCGGGGCCGCCCGTGACACGTACTCCAAGGACGGCAAGGTCTACGGAGCGGCGACCGCGTCCTGGGGTGGCGGCATCCTGGTTAACAAGGATCTGCTCGCGAAGGTCGGGTACACCGACGCGCCGAAGACCTGGGATGACTTCCTGGCGCTCACCAAGAAGCTCAGCGCCGCCGGCATCACGCCCTTCTACGAATCCGGACAAGGCATCTCGGTCAGCCTCGCCGCCCTGCTGGGCCTGCAGAACGAGGCACTCGACGGCAAAATGGACGAGCAGATCTGGGCGGGCAAGACCACGTTCGAGAAGACCTGGACGCCGGCGTTGAAGACCTGGCACGAACTGTTCGCTCAGGGTGCGGTGCCCCAGACCGTAGCCGGATTGACCGGCGAGCAGATCACCCAGGAGTTCGAGCAGGGCAAGGTCGCGATGATGGGGACCGGCTCGTGGGCCCTCGGCACCATCCAGCAGGCCGCCCCCAACCTCAAGCTGGACTTCCTCGCTGTTCCCGGCACGAGCGGCGAGAGCTACTGGGCCGGCGCCGTCTCTCCTGGCTACGCGATCAATGCCAAGGCGAAGGACCCGGCGGCCGCTGAGAAGTTCGTCCAGTTCCTGCAGAGCAAGCAGGGTGTGGAAATCTACCAGAAGCAGACGCAGTCCATCACCACCACGGCTGACTACACCCCGACTCTGGACCCGGCCCTCGGCACGATGGCGTCGGCCGTCCGCGACGGCAAGTTCTACTTGCCGGCAGTGAGCTGGCCCGACCACAGTGATGTCATGAGCAGCGAAGCCACCGCCCTGCTGCAACAGGCCATCGCCGGAAAGATCACACCGGAAGATGTGGCCAAGGGGATGGACACGAAACTACAGTCCACCAAGTGAGGTCGCGTGTGGGCCGGCTCCCGAGCCGGCCCACCCCGATCCCCGACATCCGACAAGAGAGGAAAACCATGGCCAACGCGACCACGGTGGAGCGTCCCGCCCCCGGGCGCATCCGAGCTCTTCCTGGGGTACGGTCCCGATTCCGGCGTGGCCGCGAAGGCTACGCGGCGTATTGGTTCGTCGTCCCCATCATCATCGTCTTCGTGGTGCTCTACCTGATCCCGATGGCGCAATCCCTGTACTACAGCTTCACCGATTACAACGGCTACGTCAGTTCGCCGACCTTCATCGGCATCAAGAACTACATCAGTATCTGGCGGGATCCGTCGATGCTGTCGGCGCTGGGCTTCACCCTCGGCTACGCCGTGCTGACCACCCTGATCGTCACCGTTCTGGCGATTCCGCTCGCGCTTGTCCTGAACCGCCGGTTCTTCGGGCGGGGATTCGTCCGATCCGTCTTCTTCTTCCCGGCGGTCCCCAGCGTCGCGATCCTGGGGCTCGTGTGGACATTCATCCTCAGCCCCCTGGGCTCGGGCGTCATCAACTCGGTAATCGGCCACCTGGGAATCGCTCCGGTTCCCTGGCTCTCCGACGAGACTCTCGCCCAAGTGAGCGTGATCATGGTAGCCGTCTGGGCGCAGACGGGATGGCACGCCATGCTGTATCTGGCCTACCTCCAGTCATTGCCGGCCGATGTCTTCGAGGCCGCGAAGATCGACGGCGCGAATCGCTGGCAGGAGTTCCGGATGCTCACCCTGCCGCTGCTGATGCCGGCCGTCTCCGTGAGCACGCTGCTGCTGCTGACCAACGGACTCAAGGTCTACGACCTACCCTTCACCCTGACGAAGGGAGGACCGGGCTTCGCCACCAGGACACTCACCCAGTCCATCATCGAGAACGGCATTGCACAGTCCGACATCGGCAAGGCCTCGGCTCTCAGCGTTCTCTTCCTCATCGCAGTGGGGCTGATCATCGTCGTCCAGCTCGCCGTCTCGCGTCGCCTCCAGGAGCGCTACTCATGAAGCAGAACCGTGGAATCATTCTCAGCGTCATCATGCTGCCCATCGCCTGCGTGATGGCCCTGCCCTTCTACTATGTCCTCGTCAACACGCTGAAGACGCAGCAGGAAACGGCCGCGAACCCGCTGGCGCTCCCGAGCACACTGGACTTCGACAACTACGTCCAGGTGCTGACGACGATGCCGATCCTGCAGAGTTTCCTGAACACGCTGTATGTGACGGTGTTCTCCATCGCCCTGATGCTCTTGATCGGATCGATGGCGGCATTCGGGGTGCTCATTGGCAAAGGCAGGTTCGCTACGGCCATCGGGGTCATGCTCGTTGTCGCGTTCATCGTCCCCGGACAGGCAACATTGATTCCGCTGTACCACATGCTGGCCGGCCTGCAACTCGTCGATTCCCTCAACGGCCTCATCCTCATGTACTCGTGCGGGTCGATCTTCTGCTATTTCCTGATCATCGGATACATGCGATCACTGCCCTCCGAGCTCTTCGAGGCCGCGCGGATCGACGGAGCGGGGCCGTTCCGCGTCTACTGGTCGGTGGTGCTGCCCCTGATCCGACCGATCCTGGCCACCGTCGGCGTTTTCCAGACGATGTGGGTGTGGAACGACTTCATCACACCCAACGTCTTCATCAATTCGCCCGACAAGCAGACGCTCGTCCTTCAGGTGTATACGGCGGTTGGGCAGTTCACCACGGACTGGCCGGCATTCATGACGCTCAGCCTGATCGTGCTCATTCCGATGGTGATCTTCTTCATCCTCGCGCAGCGCCAGATCGTCAGTGGTCTCGCCAGCGGCAGCGTCAAGTGATGACCGCCCGGTCCTTCGGGCGCGGAGGCCTTTTACGCCACGACTGCAGTCGACTCGCGCTCCACGAGCGTGAACGGGCTCACAAACTCGACCGGGTCCCCACTTTCCCCGGCGATTCGGGCCGCGAGAAGATCAACGGCCTTCCCCGCCATCAAATCGTGCGACGGGTTCACGCTCGACAGGGACGGGGTCAGGAACTCGCTACTGTCGACGTCGTCGAATCCGATCACCTTCACGTCGCCGGGCACCGAGAGGCCGGCGTCTGCGAGGCCGCGCATCGCTCCGAGCGCCACGTAATCAGTGACGCAGAAGAGCCCGTCGAACCGAAGCCCGCCGGCCACGGCCTCGTGCACGGCTTTCGCGGCGCTTCGGAGGGAGAAGTCCTCCACGACGATGGTCAGCGCCGGGTCCTCGTCCAAACCGTGGTCGCGCAGTGCGCACCGGTACCCCTCGTGGCGCAGGCTGGAGACGTCGACGTCGCTTCCCAGCGGTCCGTGCAGGGCCGCGATGCGACGGCATCCGCGATCGATGAGGTGATTGACCGCGGCTCGCGCGCCCTCGATGTTCGGCATGGCCACGTGATCCACCGGTCCCTTAAAGATGCGCTCACCAAGGATGATGACAGGGAAGTCCACGCGCAGCGTGTCGACGTCCGCTTCGCCCAGGCCGACCGTGCTGAGGATCAGGCCGTCGTACATGCGGACTCTCGACAGCGCCAGCGCGTTCAGCTCGTTCTCCTTCGAGCGGCCGGTCTGTTCGATGACCACATGGAGGCCGTGGCGGGTGCCGTGTTCGATCACTGCGGCGGCAAGTTGACCGAAGTAGGGCCTGTCGACCTCGGGAACGGCCAGTCCGATGGTGTGGGTGCGACCCCGCCGCAGGTTCCGCGCCGCGACGTTCACCCGGTAGTCGAGGTCCGTGATCGTCTGCAGCACCTTGACGCGCGTGCTGTCCTTCACATGCGGGCGATCGTTAATGACGTTCGAGACCGTCATCGGCGAAACGCCCGCAGCCTTCGCAATGTCGTTAATGGTCACCATGGATTCATTCCCCTCCGCCTCGGGGCAGTTCTCCCGCCCCTGAATAATATAACGATACATCGAATCGCCCGTCCCACGATCGGAGTTGCCCGGTGAGCCTAATATTCGACGGATTCCTGCTCACGCATTTCGCGAATGGCAACACCCCGGACGCCGAGCAGATCAGATTCGCCGTCACGCCGGGTCGCGAACCGGACACCTGGAAAGAGCTGAACGGAGGACGACCGGTTCTGGCGTCCACGGTCGGCGAACGCGGCGTTCGCGATCCGTTCATAGTCAGGGATGACGCGCGCGGACGGTTCGTCGTGATCGCGACGGATCTGCGCACTCATCCCGACGAGGATTGGGACCGGGCCGTCCGGTGGGGGAGCCGCTCGATCGTGGTCTGGGAAAGCCCGGACCTGGTCAACTGGACCCCAGGACGGCTTGCGGAGGTCGCCCCGGAGGGCGCGGGCAACGCGTGGGCACCGAAGGCGTTCTGGTCGGCCGATCGCGAGCTCTGGCTGGTGTTCTTCGCCAGCGCCCTGTACGAGACCCACGGCGACCGGCACGCGCAGACGCACCAGCGGATCTTCGTGACCGAGACGCGCGACTTCGTCACCTTCTCGGCCGCCGAAACCTATCTAGATCCCGGCCACGACGTCATCGACGTGACCTTCCTGGACTGGCAGGGCCGGGTTGCCCGCTTCTCGGCCGACTCGGCGTCGGCGGACCCAGCACTCCGATCGCAATTCGTGCGGCAGGAGAGCGGGCAGGCGATGCTGCAGCCGGATTTCGCGCCGATCGCCACGGACCTGGGAAAGGGGACGCAGTCGTGCGCCGAGGGCCCCGCCGCGTTCAACTCGGTGGACGGCCGGTGCGCGTACCTCCTGCTCGATGAATTCGGCGTGCGGGGGTACCAGCTCTACCGCAGCGATGACCCGCACGCGGGGAACTGGAAGCACCTCCCCTCCGCGCGGCTACCAAACGGGGCGCGCCATGGCTCCGTGATCCCGATCACCGCCTGCGAACGCGCCCGCCTGGAGCGCGCCTATCCGAAAGACCGGTCATGACACCCGATGAACCTGTCCGCATGGGCGTCCGCGCCGACGATACGAATACGAAAACATCAGCACGGATCTCTGGGGCGTCTTCTTCGAAGACATCAACCACTCCGCCGACCGGGCACGACCCCAACCGCTGTGGGCCGAAAACGGCGGACACGGATTGTTCCTCCACCCCTCCCCCACACAAACGATCCTTGTGTTTCACCACCCCAACGACCTGCCGAACGAAAGAACCAAAATGCAAGAAATCCCGGATATAAAACTCAGCCCCAAGCGAACGGAGCACCAGCTGAAGCATTATCAGCCAACCGCTGGAGACCGTCCGCATATAGGAGGAATGTTGTTAGCGCACACACCGCCCATGGGCTGGAACAGCTGGGATTGCTACGGGACCACGGTCACAGAGGACGAGGTCCTGGCCAACGCAGAGTACATGGCCGCACATCTGGGCCCTTACGGCTGGGATACTGTCGTCGTCGATATCCAGTGGTATGAGCCGGCGGCGAAAGCGGGCGGTTACAACGATGGCGCGGCCCTGGTCCTGGATCACGTGGGCCGGCAGATGCCTGCAGTGAACCGATTCCCCTCAGCGGCACACGGTAAGGGATTCGCCCCGCTGGCCGCAAAAATCCATGCCCTTGGCCTCAAGTTCGGCCTCCACATCATGCGGGGCATTCCCCGGCAGGCGGTGCGGGACAAGCTTCCCGTCCACGGCACCGGCTTCACCGCCGACCAGGTGGCAGACCTCGATTCGGTCTGCGACTGGAACACCGACAACTACGGCCTGAACCACAACCATCCCGGCGCTCAGGCCTACTACGATTCCCAGCTGGCGCTTTTCGCCGAGTGGGGTGTGGACTTCATCAAGGCCGACGACATGGTGGGTCCCTACCTCGCGGCGGAGATTGAGTCCTACCAGCAGGCCATCCGGAATTCCGGCCGGGAGATGATCCTCAGCCTCTCGCCGGGACGCGCCCTGTCCCTGGCACACCTTGAGCACCTCCGTGAAAACTCCCAGATGTGGCGCGTTTCCGACGATCTCTGGGACAACTGGGACGACATCGAGGCGCAGTTTGCGCGTATGGCACGGTGGGCGCCGCACCAACGAGCGGGTGCCTGGGCCGACGCCGACATGCTGCCGGTAGGCCGGATCGCCCTGCGTGCGGAACGCGGCCCCGAACGGGTCACCAGGCTCACCCTGGACGAACAGCGCACCATGATGACGCTCTGGTGCATGTCCCGCTCACCCCTGATGCTGGGCTGCGATCTTCCAAGCTCACCCCCGGAAACGCTGGGTCTGCTGACCAACCCGGATGCGCTTGAGGTTCTGAAGGCCAGCACCGGGAACCGTGAGCTCCTCCGTGAGGGGGATCTGGTGATCTGGGCAGCTGAAAGCACGACGTCGGAAGACCGGTTTGGCGCCGTGTTCAACAGAGGAACCGAGGTGCTTCGCCGGGACATTCCGCTCCGGGATCTCGGCCTGGGCGAGACCGCGGAATGGCGATACTGGTCTGCGCTCGAGTCCTGGAACCAGGAGAAACTCGAAGGGACCGGGGAAGCGCTGAGCTTCGAGATTGCCCCGCACGGAGTGTGTCTCTACCGCTTCACCCCACGGACAACCTAGCCCAGGATGGCCCCACCCTCGTGCCGGCAGCTTCTCCCTCCCGGGCTGAATGTTGATCGAACGGACCTGACGTGACCGGCAAGATCCGTTTGCTGGTGCGACACTGCAGCGGGTGGATTTGATCATGCGGCAATTGTTGTCAGCGTGGCGTGGCCCGGGATGTAATCGGTGCCGTCGCGGAGCATGGCCCAGAGGACATTGAGGCGACGTCGGGCAAGGGCTAGCAGCGCCTGGATGTGGGTTTTACCTTCGCTGCGTTTGCGGTCATAGTAGGTCCGCGATGCGGAGCAGCTCTTCAGTGCCGATAGGGATGAGAGGTAGAAGACCCGCAGGAGCCTTCGGTCATAGCGCCGGGGTCGGTGGTGGTTGCCGCTGATGCGGCCGGAGTCCCGAGGTGCGGGGGCGAGTCCGGCGACGCCGGCGAACCCGTTAGCTGACTGGAAGACGGTGAGGTCTCCGCCTGTGGCGCCGAGGAACTCTGCAGCAAGGACAGGTCCGAAACCGGGCATGCTAAGCAGCGTCTGGGCGTGCTTGTGCTCGGTGACCTTCTCCCCGATCAGGACATCCAGATCGGCCAATTCCTCGTTCAGGGTAATGATTTCCTGCGCGAGTGCGCCGACGATCCCCTCCCCGACGTGCTGGGCCGGGACTGTGGTGTACTGGGATTTCGCGGCGTCTATGGCGGTCTGCGCGACAGCGGCGGACGAGCGTGTGCCGTGTTTCTTCAGCCACGCGTGGAGTCTCGTCAGACCGGTGCGCCGGATCCCGTCCGGGGTCCGGTGTTTTGTCAGCAGCAACAGTGCGGCCTTGGAGCGGCTGTAGTCAAATGCGCGCTCCAACGCGGGGAAGTATTCGAGCAGCTGGGCCCGTATCCTGTTAATTGCCCGGGTCCGGTCCGCGGCTTTGTCGGCCCTACGGGCGGTGAGGATCCGCAGTCCCGTGCTGACGTCGTCCCCTGCCCGCACGGGTTGCAGGTCTCGGCGCATCCTGGCCTGGTCGGCGATCACGACGGCGTCCTTCGCGTCCGTTTTGCCTTCGCCGCGGTAGAGCCGGGAGGCGTGGTGGACGATCCGGCCCGGGATGTAGAGGACGTTCTGGCCGTGGGCGACGAGCAGGGCGATCAGCAACACCGGTCCCCCGTGGTTCAGGTCCGTAGCCCGGACCACCTCATCGCCCTCGCCGGGCTTCAAAACGGCGGCGATGAGCTCGAGCAGGGCTGGTTCGTCATTGGGGATTTTCTGCGAGAGCAGACGGTTTCCGTCGGCGTCGAACACCACGCAGTGATGATGGGCTTTGCCGGCGTCGATACCGGCCCAAAGGTGCACCAAGAACAGCCTCCAGTCTGTTGGATGGGTAGAGCCCAGCGGATAACCGCGCCGTCGTGTCCTTATCCGGCGATCATGTCGCGTCTCTCAATCAGCGGTCGGGTCATCGCGGGGTGGCGGGCGGCCAATCCTTCGAAGCCGTCACGAGACCGCCCGGCACAGCAACCAAAGCCATACCCGCCTCCCCTGGGTAGCCACGACCCTACAACGGCCGAGGAACTGATCCCGGTAACAACATAAGGAGAGCAACCAAAAATCGTCGTGACAAACAGGACCAGGCGGCGCGGAGCTCTGCGACGTGGGGCCTGGACCCAACAGCCGGCTGCGAAGCGGACACCCGATCATCAGTTGTTTGACGCTCTTAGTGTCAGGGGGACACAAAAATGGGCCTCAGGAGTCTCTTTCATCGAAAAGCCACAACCACCGCGCATCCAGGCCCTGTTCTGGCAGTCACCGCAATCACAAAGAGAGCACAGGAGCTGGGTGCCAGCACAGCGGAAGCGAGGCTTGAACGGGTTGTGCCCACTGTGGACAGGTGGAGCCCTCCACGCAACTCAAAGCTGTCCCCGTTAGGTATAACCCGGACTTGGCGTGCCCCTCCCCGACGGTTGGAAACCTGCGACTCATGAGGCATCGCTGGCGACGACGCTGTTTTGCTTCCCAAACGTCACACGGGTGCACGGTATTCAAATATGAAAAATAGAGCAAAAGATAGGCACCCCAGTACAGCGAGAAAAAAGACTGCCGAAACTGCATAGCTCAAGAGGTTATTTGGCATATTTCTCGATAGCGGGCCGGCAATCTCGAACATCAGCATGTAGATGATGAAGAATATCGCGGCCTGAGGCTTTGAGCCGCCATGGTTCATGATGCCCATCAACGCGGCGAGTTCTCCCACTGAGATAAGTATTGCCCCTCCCACTCCCGCGCCCGTCAACAAGATGAGGGTGGTCTGGTTTTTTCTGGCCGCTTCTGCCAGCAGTGTTCCGTGCTTGGCTCCAATGAGAAGAGCCACAAGCAGCGTAGGAATGATTGTGGCGCAGGCTTGGAAGAACTCGATCGGAATCACAAGCACCACGATACTTCCGAGGCCGCCCATCTCCCGTCGCCAGTTGCTCCACCGAGGCCCTGACGGACCAACTCCTCGCGCCTTGCATCCAGAGGCAGGAGAGTCTTCCGCAGCGCGGTAGCCCGCAGCAGGATGGAATCCCAAAACGAAGGATACAGCAGCCCCGTATTTCCGCAGTCGGAGCGCCGCCATCTTTGAGCTGATAAGGGAGATCAGCCGTCATTACGGTCTCGTTTAGAGGGTCAAAGTCACCGATACCGGCCTATAGTCAAAAGGACGGCACGTGCCACTTGTGCGGATGACTGTACTCGCGCGACGCCACTTTGTATGGAATCGAGCCCCCCCGTGGCCACCACTCCCAGGACGCCCCTGCCCGGCCCCCTAAGCAGCAGCCCTAACCATCCTTCCCCTCACGGTCCCGGCGCGAGGTGGCGTATCGCGTGGATAGTGACCGGATCGTTGGCCGCAGGACTCCTCGCTGCACTGGTCCTTGTCGCCGCTCCCTTCCTTCGCGCAAGGGAGAGTGAGATTACTGGGGCTGTGCTCTGCGGATTCGGGCTGGGCTGGGCGCTGCTGGCCGTTCTCTCGGTGCGGTTCAGTGACCAGCCACAGCGGTGGGCCGCGGCTCCGGCATTGTTCATGGGCGTGGCCGGCATTCTTCTGGTCTCGTTCGGTTCCGTGGCCGACGCGGCGCTCAACTGGGTGTGGCCGCCCGCACTGCTGGCATTGGTGATCTGGATGGTCATCGGCGCCCGCCGACGACTTCATAGCCGGAGTAGAGGCTGGCTGCTCTATCCAGTCATCGCCGTGCTTGCTCTTGCCTCGATCGGCGGGGCTTACCAAACCATCGGTGCTGCGGCGGATGCCAGGGCCTACCGGATGCCTGGGCAGCTCATCGATGTCGGGGGTTACAGCCTGCACCTGAACTGCACGGGTTCAGGAAGCCCCACGGTCGTGCTCCAACCAGGCGCAGGCGAGATGTCCTCGAACCACGGGTGGATTGCTTCGGCAATCGCCAGTAACACCCGTGTATGCGTCTACGACCGCGCTGGCCGGGGGTGGAGTGAGCCCGCTGACAACGCCCAGGACGCCACACAGATAGCGGCCGACCTCCATACCTTGCTGCACCGCGGGAACGTCCCCGGACCATATGTATTGGCTGGCCATTCCTTCGGCGGTCTCTACGTACTCACCTTCGCTGCCCGCTACCCCGACGAGGTCGCCGGTATGGTGCTGATGGACTCCACGGACAGGGCATCGGCAGCCAGCCCCGGAGCAACATCGCCCGTCGCCCCGGGGTCCTATGACCTCTTGGGCCGCGTCTCCGCACTGATCTCGATCTCAGCTCGAGTCGGCTTGGCCCGTTTGTACGCCCCGCTCGAAGCTGGCAGCCTGCCTCCAAGGTCCCGTGACGAGGTTCGCGCCAATATCGCGACCCCAGACAGCATGGGCAGCACGATCGATGAGTACGTCCAGGCGAACAAGTCAATGGAAGAAGCTGCGGCCCTGCGTGATTTCGCCGGCAAGCCACTCGTGGTCCTGACCGCCGGCGTCGGCAACAGCAGCAAACACCAGGCATCACAGAACGAACTATCCGACCTGTCAACAAACAGCATTCACAAAACTATCGACTGGGCCTCCCACGAAGCGGTCATAGCAGACAAAGACGGGGCAGCAATCACAAGCCAAGCCATCCTCGACGTCGTCTCATCAGTCAGGAGCACAGCGTCGCTGCCCCAGTGATTCCAGGCATGCCCTTAGGACTCCAGAGTTCCCCTCGGCAAAAGGAAATCTGTGTGCAGCCTCGTTACTGCCAGAGACTGGTGGTCTTCTGAGTAGCTGTCCCGGGAGACGTCAACGCATCCAACAGTCATCCGCGGGACGGTTGAGTCGGTAAGCGGGCACTTTCGATCCGCAGCACGGCAACCACATTTAGCGCACAGGTGGTCAACCAAGTCAGACGAAAAATCCAAAAGGACGGACAAAGTCCAGGCGGCACCTCGCAGATGCATAGCCACGACGTGAAACATCGGCCAAGGAGGAAGCAAATCCCGCGGCGCGAACGGCAAGCCGTAAAGGGACAGCGCACCGGATTGGCGGTCGTCTTGTTGTCCTGGCCTCAACTGTGAGCCCTGACGCGCACAAGAGCCTCCCAGGAAGACTCGTCCGCAGCGGCGGGGCGGTCAACCATGGATCGCGATGCTCGCTGTCGCGATCGGGCAGGAGCCAGGTCCCAGCTCAGAGTTCGAACTTTCCTCAACTGACGGTTCGACGCTTGGTCATGCCACTAACGCCTCAGGCATGTCCAGCTTTGTACACACTCTGCGGCAAGAAAGCCGCTGACCTACGGAAACACTGTGCCCGAGGTGGGACTCGAACCGCATTCCAACCCATGGGAACACTAGGAACTCCAGAAAACATAAGCAATCCGGCCCAGTCCGGGCCATATACGACCCGATCCGAAGCGAAAAGTGTGTACGTTGCACACACCCCCTTCACACAATTTTCCAACCGGCCAACAAGCCCGACCGCGCCGAACTGTGGGTATCGGTTGACCCACTTGGATGCGGTTGCCCGCGAGATTTCCATCTTGCGGGCAACGTGAGCAATCGGGCGGGTGGGCAGCATTCTACGAGCCTATGGCGTCCCTCAACCGCCAGTGGAGCGTTCGAGTGCATGCTCGACTTGCGGCCCCTCGAACAGGCTCTTTCTCAGCCGACTTCAGAGCCGAGATGGCGCGCGAAGAAGCGGGCGGCATCGTCACCCGCGAACTGCGGAACGCCAGTGTGGCCGCCCATGTTGGCATAGAGCGTCTTCTCCGTCGATCCGAAGGCGTCGAAGAGATCGAGAGCCATTCCCCGGTCATTCCCCTCGTCATCCCACTGCAGGAGAACGTGCAGCGGGATCGTGACCCGACGCGCCTCCTCCATAGTCGTACGCGGCACGTAACTGCCGGCAAAGAGGCCGGCCGCCGCGATACGTGAGTCGATGGCGGCGAGCCGTGTGCCGATCGCGATCACCCCGCCGGAGAATCCGACTCGCTCGCCGATCTCGGGAAGGCCGAGGACCTCGTCGAGCGTGGTCTGCCACTCCGGCACCGCCCTATCGACGAGAGGAAGGATCAGCCGGTCGATGACATTCTCCGCAGGGTGTTCGCCAGCGGAGATCGCACGGGTGAGTTCCACTCGAGCCTGCTCCGCACCGGGCAGCGGGGCCCGGTCGCCCGCCCCGGGCGCCTCGACGGAGACCGCAGCGAAACCTTGCGCGGCAGCGCTGCGCGCCCGTGCTGCCAGACGGGGATACATCCGTCGCATCCCGATCCCGCCGGGCTGGCCCATCAGGATGAGCGGAACCGGCGCGGACGAGGAAGCGGCTGGTGGCGTCCATAGGATGCCGGAGATGCCACCGCGGGTGAACTCACGCTCGGTGATGCCCTCGTCGAGATTCTGTTCCGAAATGAAGTGCATGGTCGTGCCTTTCAGGAGTGCTGCTGATAAGCGGCGCTCCCGGACGACCTATCGCCCGACCGTGACTCCCCGGAGGAGCACCAACGTCAATTCGTTCACGGGTACCACCTCCTCAGAATCCTGCACGGATCCCCAAGCCTACCAGCGTGAGCAGAAACTGCCGGGACCGCACCGCGCCCCAGCCGCGTCCCAGTTCTGGCACGCCGTCGCCGTTGACCTGATCAATACGCCCTTGAAGCGCATGATCGAATACCTCAACGCGATGTCCGGCGCGGCAACCTCGATGATCGCCGTGGAGTATTCACGGCTCAGCTTAAGGCCTTCGAATTGACCGCTTAGCGTTTCGGCCAACGGGCACGACGGGGTTGTGGTCGACCGGCTTATGGACTTTGTTGAAGTACGCGATCGTTTCCTTTCATGGTCAGCGATGCGTTACTCGGATCAAGCTCGGTGAACGCAGCCGCCTGCCCGCGCTGGGTGCATAATGCTTGAGGATTCAGGTCGGTGCACCAGGCGGGATAAAGGCGGAAAGCGCGCTTGCCGGGATGCAGCTCGGAGCTGACATATCCGAGCGAGATCAGGTGCGCCGGGGTGAATTGGAAGACGCCGAACCGTTCCTGCTCCTCTACGAAGACCAGCAGTCCAGACATCGACTCGTCAGCCGTGAAGGGCCTGATCGATCCGCCTTCGTCCCGCTTCCAAACCGCGACGAAGGCGCCCGACTTCGTCGGTGTGATCCGGGCGGTGCGAATTCGCCACTGCTCCTTGCCGAGGGAAGACCCGGTCCCGGTGCCGGTCGTACAGATCGCCAAAAGCGTCGCCCTGACCCAGAAGGCTCCGGCGCCACAGCCCCTCATCCCCGGTTTCTATGCTCCCCATGCCCTTTAGTGTCCGGCAAAGCCCATAAGGTTTCGCAGAATCCAAAAACTTCAAATGCTGGAACCGGAGCGTCCCCTGGTGACCCTTCACTGCTACCGAGACGCTAACCGGTCGATGAGCTGTTCAGATGCATCGCGACCGTCCAAGAGAAGATCGCCGGATCGACGCGGTCAATGGCCTGATCCTCAATTCCAAACCAACAGATCCGGAAACGGTCGTTTTTGCATACAAGCTGCCGCACGGTTTATGGCACCATCACCGGGCAATATTTCGGGCGATCTAGTGGGAATCCGGAACCTTCGGAACCGCGCGGTCGGTCACACCAGTCGCGGGAAACGGTGCGATAACCGGTCTGATCTTCGGAGATTTTTGGCGCTCTTCTGTTCAGGGCATTTGAGCTGGAGGCCCGTCTCTCCGGGCCCGGGCCTCATTCTGCCTCCGACGATGCGGGGTAGAGGAAGATGTCTACGGAGTCGCCGCGGTAGTGGAACCGGACGACGCTCCCCTTCGGGAGGCCCATCACGGCATCATCACCCGAATGGGTTTGCCCGCCGACGTCTGCAAAAAGATCGACCCCGGGCGGCACACAATTGGCGCCGTCTACAAAAGGACCGGAACGATCGATGACCATGAAGCACCGGTAGCCCCGCCCGTCCACGAAGAACCAGGGTTCGAATCCCCGATACTGTTGATAGCCGCGGAAGCTGGATTGGCCGGCAGCTTCCCCCCAAGGGAATTCCAGCGTTGAGAGGAATTCCAGCATTGTGAGAACGTCGCTGTCAGCCTCGTCTGCGATCGGATGCAATGTCGCATCGGGATGCGGCCTGAGGATCGATGCCACGGTGAACACAGCGGCAAGCAAGACTGCCAGCACGCCGGCCACAAATGAGTAACGGCGTACTCGTGTCGCCGTGAAACGACGCCAAGTCGACCACATCGATCCAATCCTGGACTCCGCCACGGGCGCAATACTCGTTGCCGGGTCCGGCACTTCGTCAATGAACCTGGTCCTGGTGGGGTGAGCAACTGAACCGGAATCCGGGGCTGCAGCGGGTGTTCTGACGTCGGCGTCGGTGAGGGCGCGGGGACTCGCGGTGCGTGCCGCCTCCAGTTCCGCCAGTCTTACCTGTGCTGCGGGGTCGGACTGGATATCCGGATGCGGACCGTATGCCCTCCTGCGGAGCTCGTCCAGCTCCCGCTGAGCGTCGGACCGGGGAGAGGACGGGTCCATCAGCCCGCCTCCGGCATGAGGTAGACGTAAGCATCCACCGTGTCCTCACGAAGTACGAATCGGATGATGCCGTCGCCGGAGCGTCCTTCGAATCCTTCAAACCCATCCCGGGATGAGGCGACGTCCATCATGAGATCTGCTGGAGCCGGAACACAGCGCACGTCTGAGAGATTACCGCTCGCCCGGTGCAGTGCCACGAGACACGGCGAGTCGAACGCGTTCACCCCGGAATAGATCTCGAGACCGAGATACGACCCGTATCCGCGGAGGGTTGAAGCCTCGATCTTCAACAGGGGCGCTCCCCTAAGCAGCAGTTCGGGGAGCCGGTTTTCGACCGCGGCCCCGCTCGGATGAAGAGTGGCATCAGGACGCGGCGCGGATAACAGCAGGGTCGTCGTAACGATCCCTCCCGCGAGGACCAGTGCGGCACCGGCCCAGTACAGGCGACTCCACCTTGGCACCGGATGTTCCATCGAGGCAGCGTCCGCGGGGGCCTCCGAATCTGCCGCATTCTCGCTCGCAGGGGCAACCGGCAGAGAATTGACTTCAGCGCGGTCCGCCGACTCAAGTTCGCGCAACCTCGCTAGGCCCGGAGGGTCGACACTTATGTCTGGATCCGGACCGTATGCCCGCCTGCGGAGCTCATAAAACTCACGGTCGGCCTTCGAAGAGTGCCTGAAGCCTTCCACAGCTCAAAGTACACCCGTCCCGCGGAGCGGGTCTATACGCTCAAACATGGCTCGCCGGACGGTCGGTCCCTCAGTCATGGTCCGGGTAGGGGTGTCTGGAGAAGCCAGGACATACAACCTGAATGAAGAGGAGCCATTCTGGCGATCCAACGCACCGAGAGGGACCAAGGAAACGTGTCAAAAACGGTATTGGAATCCTAGTGACCAGGAGAAGATGCATGGATTCTCGCGTTATGTGCCCTGATCCTAAGATTGGACCGGCCCGTCCGAAAACGGTCGTTTTTGACCGTAGCGAATAGGGCACCTTCAACTGGCAGTTTTGCAGACAGGTCATACGGGAATCCACCAGGTCCGGAAGCCCGCGCCTTTGAAAGAGTTCAGCATGTTGCCCGGCCGCCTCACTGGCTTACGGGCGGTGTGACTGAGCACCTCGCGTCCTGGACAATACGGTCACAGCCGGTCCGGCTGGCGTTGATCGTGCGCTGGCGAGACGTCCTGCTCAGAGAGTACGGAAAGAATTCTTCGGCTTGTGTCGATCTGGCCTCGCGCCGTTCGACCTGTGGGTGAGAAGGTCGAAGGACGACCTTCCAGAACTAAGGAGTACGTGATGGCCAAGTACATGTTGATCATGCGGGCGACCGACGAGTCGTTCGCGAACTTCGCGAACACAGACTTCGCGGAGATCATGGAGAGCATGGGCAAGTTCAACGAAGAGTTGATTCGTGCCGGTGTCCTGCTGGCGGCCGAGGGCCTGGACGATCCGAACGAGGGCGTAGTGGTGGACTTCACCGGCGAAACGCCGGTGGTCACCGACGGCCCCTACGGGGAGACCAAAGAACTGTTCGGCGGCTACTACATCCTCGATGTCGCGTCGAAGCAGGAAGCCGTCGAGTGGGCCAAGCGGGCGCCGCTCACAGCAGGTAGCAAGACCGAGATCCGCCGCGTGACGACGATCGACGAGTTCCCGCAGGACAACAAATGGATCGAGAAGGAACGCGCCTGGCGCGAGCAGACCGGGCAGCTCTGACCCGACGGTGAGCACCACAGAGGCGCGGGGCGCCGTCGAGGCAGTGTGGCGGATGGAGTCCGCCCGCATCGTCGGCGCCCTCGCCCGCTACACCGGCGACTTCTCGCTGGCCGAGGATCTCGCGCAGGAGGCCCTCGCCGAGGCGCTCGTCTCCTGGTCCGAAAACGGCGTGCCGGCCGAACCGACAGGGTGGCTGCTCACCACCGGCCGCCGCCGGGCCATCGACACCTTCCGGCGGCGCGCCGCACGCGACGAACGCTATGCCCTCCTGGCCCGAGGCCTGGACGACGCGACGCCCGGAGCGGACGCACTGTTCGACCCCGATGCAATCGACGACGACGTGCTCGCCCTGATGTTCATCTCATGCCATCCCGTGCTGTCGAGGGAGGCCCGGATCGCGTTGACGCTGCGGGTGGTCGGCGGACTGGGCAGCGAAGAAATCGCCAAGGCATTCCTTGTGCCGATGGCGACGATCCAGGCACGCATCACCCGCGCCAAGAAGACGCTGGCCGCCGCTCAAGTGCCGTTCGTCGTCCCCGAACCGCATGAGGTGGCCGAACGGCTAGGCTCGGTGCTTCAGGTCGTCTACCTGATCTTCACGGAGGGCTCGTTTGCATCGGGCGGCGAGGAGTGGATTCGCGCGGATCTGGCTGTCGAGGCGCGCCGGCTGGCCCGCGTGTTGGTGCGGCTCGAGCCGGAGTCCGAGGTATTCGGGCTGCTCGCACTGTTGGAACTCACTGCTGCCCGATTCCCAGCCCGACTCGACGCGTCCGGCCGCCCGGTGCTTCTGGAGGACCAGGACCGGCGGTTGTGGGACCAGTCGGCGATCCGGCGGGGACGTGCGGCACTCGCTCGGGCCGTCGTGACCGGACGTGGACTGGGCGCATACGGCCTTCAGGCGTCCATCGCGGAGTGTCACGCGGTGGCTCGTTCGGTAGCCGAGACGGACTGGCAACGGATCGTCATCCTCTACGAAGCCCTGGGACGGCTGACGCCCTCACCCGTCATCGACCTCAATCGAGCGGTCGCGGTCGCTATGGCCTCCGGTCCGGCTGAGGGTCTCGCGCTGGTCGACGCGATCGCGTCACGGGGCGAACTGGCCGGCTCGCACCTGCTCCTCTCGATCCGCGGCGAGATGCTCACCCGACTCGGCCGTCGCGACGAAGCGCGGTCCGCATTCCTGCAGGCGGCTGAGCTGTGCGGGAATGCCGCCGAACGGGCGGTGCTCGAGCGCAAGGTCGACGGTGTCAGCCGACCGTAGGGGTGCCCGCCGCTGGACCTCACTACGAATGAAGACCTCAACAGTTGTTACTCGAGCTGCTTGACACGATCGTCAGCGCCGATGCAAACACAAATCCGGCCCCAAACCTAACGGTGTTCTTCGACAGCCGTCCCGCCCACCCTCCACATACGACAGAGACTCCCGCCAGTCGTCAGCATCACTGATGACTGGCGGGAGTCTCAGCACGGATCTAGGAATCGGTCAGGTCCACTATGTCTGACCCGGCGTTGTTTTTCACGGATTCGACGCCTTTCATCGCAGCGGCCTTGCTGCTGTAGGACTCTCCTGTGGCAATGACCTCGCCGTTGCCAGCCTTGAGGCGGAATCGGAAGCCCCCCGGGACTGTCCTTCTACACTTCCAACTTGCCTGCCATGCGCACGTCCTCCTAGTCATCGCATCACCGGATGTCCGGTAATGCTTGGATACTGCCCAACGTGCACATCCTAGCGACCGGATGGCGCCGAGCACTCCCACCGGCCCTCCATCGGTGGGCTTTCTTGCATGGCGCCGCTGTCCAAGTCCCTTGGATATGGGACACTGTCGGGATTAGGGAAGGGTTGCCTGGAGGAGCCAGTCCATGGCCTCATTGCGGGAGGTGAAAAACCGGGTGGGACACGGGAGCGTCCGGCGTGCCATAGCGAAGTTAGCAATGACACGGGCGACCGGGTTTGAGCCAAGCAGGGCAATTCGTGAAGCGGCGCACTTGACGCTGAAAATGGATCTGGCCTGACGGGTCACCGTTTGGGTGTTGGCTATGTCGATCAACAGCGGGTACTCGGCGCCGTCGGCAAGCTCATTGACCTTTGCCATCGCCGCATGTACGTCATCGGCCTCGAGAACAGTCCCCGGCTTCCACACAAGATGGAGAACTCCCCCAGCATCGAGCTCCACGGTACCCTTGCCGCCATCAACAGTGATTGGTTTCATCTTCTGCTCCCCCAGCATCTCGTGGAGCTAAGACTAACTGCCTAATTGAAAATGCGCAGCAAAACGAAGAGACAAAGGCCGGGCATTCCGTCGCAACTGGTGCTTCTGGACCGATCCAGACGGTCAGCACCATTTCCCTTGGATGCGGGACACGGCCGAGGTCAGGGATGGGATGCGTGGAGAAGCCAGTTCATAGCCTCATTGCGGGAGGTAAAAAACCTGGTGGGACACGGAAGTGTCCGCCGTGCCATGGCGAAGTTGGCAATGACCCAATTGATCCGGCTTGAACCAAGCAGGGCAATTCGCGAAGCTGCGCATTTGACGCTGAAAACGGACTTGGCCTGAGGGGTCACCGATTGGGTGTTCGATATGTCAATCAACATCGGGTACTCGGCACCGTCAGCAATCTCATTGACCTTTGCCATCGCCGCATGCACATCATCGGCCTCCAGAACAGTCCCCTGCTTCCACACCAAGTTAAGAACTCCCCCAGCGTCGAGCTCCACGGTGCCCTTGCCACCATCAACAGTGATTGGCTTCATCTCTTGCTCCCCCAACATCTCGTGAAGCTAAGACTAAGCCGTGTCCCATTTCGTTGGAAGTGGGACTGGACACGAATATTCGCATCGCCGTTTTTTCGTCAAGGCTGACCGCAGCCAGGGAAATTTGTTCTTCCGCTGCAGGCTGGGGTGCAGCTCTCGGTCCGATATGGAACTGGACCGCCGCGGTGCGGAACTGCTGTTCCAGGTCCTCACCCAGCGAGAAGAAAGAAATTCTATTGCGATAGCTTCGAACGAGTCGTTTTCAGTCTGGACGAAAACATTCACGGACCCTCGCTTGTCCGCGGCGATCGTTGACCGGCTGACCCTTCTCACCACACCCGCTGAGCATCTGGGGTTATCCGATGATTGGTCTTTCCTCGGGCAGGCTGTAGAGGCGTGGTCTTGACGATAGCGCCAGCGCGGAGGCTACGGTGACCGTGCCGATTCGTCCTGTGAACATGAGCGCCATAAGTACCCATTCCGCTGACGGGGGCAGGTTGTAGGTGATTCCGGTGCTCATGCCCACGGTTCCAAAGGCTGAGATGGACTCAAACAGGACTTTCTCGAGGCTGTAGTCCGTGAACATGAGCAGCAGCAGGGTGCCGGTTATCACGGCGGCTACCCCGAGCAGGGCAACAGAGAGCGCCTGCCGCTGTGAGGATGCGCTGATAGACCGGTGGCCGACGGTGACTTGGTCACGGCCGCGAATCTCGTTCCAGATGGAGAAGCCCAGCAGCAAGAAGGTGGTGATCTTGATACCGCCAGCTGTTCCTGCGCTGCCGCCGCCGATGAACATCAGGATGTTGGTCACCATCAGCGTCTCCGGGGCGGCTGCACCGTAGTCGATGCTGTTAAACCCCGCCGTGCGGGGGAAGACGCTCCCGGCGAAGGAACCAATGAGCTTTCCCGTGAGGGATAGCGGCCCGAGGGTTTCGTGCCGGTTCCATTCGAATGCTGCGAATAACGCGACTCCCACACCCAGGAGCAGAAGGGTGCCATAGACCGTGAGGCGGATATGGATGGTCCAGTCCCGGAAGCGCAGTCCGCCAGGCTGAAGCAGGTGGATAACCACGGGGAAACCGAGACCTCCAGCGATAATCGCCAGGCAGATCGGCACGAGGATCCAGGGGTCTTCGGCGAAACTGATCAGGTTGTCGCTGTAGAGGGCGAAACCGGCGTTATTGAATGCAGATACTGCATGGAAAATGCCGTGCCATAGGGCAGTGGCGGGATTGGTGTCGTAGGCGATCCAGAATCTCGCGGTGAGCACCGCCGCGGCAGCGGCTTCAAAGAGCACCATGATTCTCGCGACCCGGAACAGCACCGAGCGGACATCGCCAAGGTTCAGAGTGTGGGTCTCGGACTGTGCCACAAGCTGACCGCGCAGGCCAATGCTCCTACGGACAAGCAGTGCGAGAAGGGTCGCGAGGGTCATGATCCCGAACCCGCCAACCTGGATGAGAGCCAGGATGACGCCTTGCCCGAACGGAGTCCAGTACGTTGCCGTGTCCACGGTAATCAGGCCCGTGACGCAGGTAGCCGAGACCGAGGTGAACAGCGCGGTGAGCACGGTGTCCGGGTCAGTACCGGTGCGGGAAACAGGCAACGTCAGGACGGCGGCCCCGACGGCTATGACTGCGAGGAAGGCCAGGGGCACCGAACGCACCGGATGTAACAAGGCTCGCCTGACGGCGCTTTCCTTCCGCGCCCCGGCGTCCGTCCGGATCCACGGCAGATTCTTCCTACCATCGTGGCGGTCGGGCACGACACGTCCGGGTTGTCTGGAGTCAGCCGACATGGATGCCCGGCCGACGGTCGGGGTCCGGTTCGTTTTCCCGGATGATTTCCCGGACCACCGGAGCGGTGTCACCGCGGCCAAGGAGCAGATACCGCATCAGATGGGCCAAGGGATTTCCCTCGGACCATTCGAAATAGGCGTGAGGCCTGACCCCTGAGGCGTCGCGCAGGGCCAGGAGGATCGCGGCAATGGCATTGGGCGCAGCAGGGCTTTCGGCGCGAAGGATCCGGTATCCATCTACTTCGGTGCCCCTCACATGCAGGGTGTTACTGAAGCCTGAGGGGTCACTTATGTCTATCTCGAGGAAGATGACATCGGCGGTGCCGGGAACTGGATTCATTTCCCGCTGGTCGGTTTCCTTCGCGGAGTATTCGGCGGCGTTCCGCGCCTGCGGGCGGTTTGCGATCAGGTTGATCCGGCCGTCGAAGTCGAGAGTGTCTCTGATGAAACGGCGTGCGTTCTCATCAAACTCGATCCGGTCCACGCGCAGCTCGGTTGTCCGGCTCACGCGGGAGACCAGGGAGATGACGACAATGCCCAGAATGAAAAAGAGCGAAATGGTGATTCCGTCGGGTTTTTCAACCACGTTCGCCACCAGGGCGTAGAGCATGACGAGTGTCAGGACCGTGAACCCGATCGCGGCTGGCCGCTGCTTCCGGCGGATCGCGGAGATAGTCACCGCTACGGCCCCGGAGACCATCATGGCGAGGATCCCGGTGGCGTAGGCGCCTGCCTGGGCATTGACGTCAGCTTTGAATCCGATAGTGATGAGGATGCTGATGCTGGTGTAGACGAGGACTACCGGCCGGACGGCGCGGGTCCAGTCCGGGGCCATGCCATAGGAGGGAAGGTAGCGCGGGACAATATTGACCAGCCCAGCCATGGCTGATGCTCCCGCGAACCAGAGGATCAGAATGCTGCTGATGTCATACACCGAACCAAAGCCCTCGCCGAGGCGTTCATGGGCGAGGTAGGCAAGGGCACGGCCGTTGGCCTCGCCGCCTTCCTGGAACGCTTCAGCGGGAATCAGGATGGTGGTGACGAAGCTGCTGCCAATCAAGTAGACGCTCATGATCACAGCGGCAGCAGTGAGAAGCTTGCGGGTATTCCTGATCCTGGCCGCGAGCCGGTCCTCCGCCGTCGCGCCGCCGGCCGCGACCAGGGGCATCATGCTGACCCCGGTTTCGAACCCGGACAAGCCCAGAACGAGAAGCGGGAAGGCAATGAGCGCAGGTCCGATGACACCTCCCATACCGCTGCCGGAGGATGCCAGCGCCTCTGTCCATGATGAGAGCAGCTGGCGGGAGCCGATAATGTCAGCGAGCCCCGTGCCGATAATGACGGCGTTCAACAGAAGGAATATCGCCACGAGAGGGATCGCGACGGCGACCGCTTCGGTGAAGCCGAGCAGGAACACCCCGCCCAGGATGAGGAGAAGGACAACGGTGACGGCCACCCCCTGGCCTTCCAGGAAGTGAGGGACCAACGGGTTTTCCAGCAAGTGGACGGTGGCGTCAGCGGCCGAGAGGGTAATGGTGATGATCCAGGACGTGGCAACAAAGCCGAGCAGGACCAGGACAAACAGCTTCCCGCGCCAGAACGGCAGCAGGTTCTCCAGCATGGCGACCGAGCCTTGGCCGTGAGGGCTTTCCTTAGCAACTCTCCGATACATCGGCAACATGCCCAGCAGGGTCAGTGCGACGATCAACAGTGTCGCGAGCGGCGACAGCGCCCCTGCTGCCAGGGCGGCTATGCCCGGCAAGTAGGAAAGCGTGGAGAAGTAATCCACCCCTGTCAGGCACATGACCTTCCACCAGCTCTGCTGAGGGGCATGGTCCTCAGCCGACTCCGGACCGACCGGCTGGACCCGATGTTCCAACAGCCATCGCACCAGCCGATTACCCGACTCCGGTTCACGTTGCGGTGTCGGAACGACCGGAGGAATGTCGTGCCTGGCAGATGCCGTCAAGGTCGCGTCTTTCTGTTGACTCTTTTGGAACTCCCGGAGCGTAGCAGCAGGCAATAATGCCGACAACAGAAACCGCAGAATCTTAACGTTTCCTTTACGGCCCCCGAGGCGGCTACCGATCAAAAACTGTGCCTTCCATGCATTGAGGATTCCTCAAGAGTTGAAAGGGAGGGTTCTGGTCTGGGCCGTTGCCTGGCATTCTCACGGGAAGGATCCATCTGTCTGCCCGGGGATGCTGGCGGCGACATCCAGAGCTTCCTCGTAGGTATTTGGTGCTTTGTCGTGGAAAGCAGCATCAGCTTCGACGCAGAGCACGTCGCGGGCCAGCACTCGAACATGAACAAGCTGGTCGTGGGCTGCGCTGCAGGCCAGGACGTCTCCCTTAACTTTGGGTCCATGAGGACCTGAGCCAGGAGATGCCTGGAAAATAATCCACCAGGTGGCTCCGGACTCGTCCCTGAAGAGGGAGCCTGCGGGCGGCCGATATACAGCGCCGTCCACTCCACGGCCTTCGTAGCCCTCCACTGCCTCTGGCCGCGCAACGAATCTCACGCCACCCTCTGTTTGCCCTTGACGCCAGCCCATATGCAAATTCCGCCCAGGTCCGTGGTCAGCCGACGTGGACCCACGGGCGATCAGTGATATCGGGCATGGCCTCGCGCAGCACTTCGCGGGTGACGGGAGCAATTTCACCCTCGCCAAGGAACAGGAACCGCAGGAGGTTCGCTACAGGGTTTCCCTCAGTCCAGCGGAAGTAAATGTGCGGCATCAGTCCCGTCACATCGCGGATATGTAGCAAGACGGAAGCGATGGTGTTCGATACGACGGGTCCATGGACTTCCAGGATCTTGTACCCGTGCCGGACCACCCCGCGGACCTGAAGTTCCGTTTCGAAGTCGGAAGAATCGTCGACGATCACTTCCAGGAAGAGTGCCTCGTAGTTCAACGGCAAGTGGCTGACTTCGATCGCGGACGTGAGCTTGTCCCGGTACGCCTCTGCCGAAACCCGGAGTGGCTCGTGGGCGATGATAGTGATGGGCCCGTCCAGGTTGGTGGACATGAATTCCAGTGCCTGCTGATCAAGGTGAACGCGGGTGGCGTGCAGCTCAAAGGAGCGCATGACGCGTGACAGAAGGGACACCACAACGATGCCGAGGATGAATACGGCGGCGATTCTGATGCCTTCGGGGCGTTCAAAGATGTTGGCGACAGTGGTGTACAGGAAGACCAGCGAGATGACGCCGAAGCCAATGGTGCTGTTGCGTTCTTTCCGCCGTCTGGCTGACAGGGTCACGGCAACCGCCGCGGAGGTCATCAGCACCAGGACGCCGGTTGCGTAGGCACCGCCCTGGGCGTCGACGTCGGCCTCGAAGAGGTAGGTGATCAGGAATCCGACCAGGGTGAACACGAGCACGAGCGGCCGGACTGCTTTGGCCCATTCGGGTGCCATGCCGTAGCGGGGAAGGTACCTGGGGACGAGGTTCAGCAGCCCTGCCATGGCCGAGGCGCCGGCGAACCAGAGGATCGCGATGGTGCTGATGTCGTAAACGGTGCCGAACCCGACGCCGAGGTATTCGTGGGCGAGATAGGCCAGGGCGCGGCCGTTGGCCTGGCCGCCGGGCTGGAATTCCTGCTCCGGGATGAGCACCACGGTGATGAAGCTGGTGGCGATCAGGAAGGAACTCATGATGACCGCTGCGGTGGTCAGCATGCGCCTGGTTCCCCGGATGCGGCCTACTGGATTGTTCTCGGTGTCATTTTCTACTCCCCGGACCTGAGGCATTACTGCAACACCGGTTTCGAAGCCGGAGAGCCCCAGTGCCAGCTTCGGGAACACGATTAGCGCGACAGCGACGGCCATGAGCGGATTGCCGTGGGAGGTCCATAGGGTGCTCCACCAGTCCCCGACGGCGACGGGATGGTTAAGAACGCCAACTATCGTTACTGCCACGACCACCGCGTTCAGGCCAAGGTAGACGATGACGAGCACGACGGCGACGTTGATCGCTTCCTTGAATCCGCGCAGGAACACGGCGGCCAGCAGGGCGAGCAGGAACAGGGTGATGGGGACATTCTGTCCATGGAGCCAGTCCGGAACGATGGGGTTCTCAATCAGGTGCGCGCTGGCGTCGGCGGCCGAGAGGGTCATGGTGATCATGAAGTCGGTGGCAGCGAACCCGAGGAGAACAAGGACGAAGAACTTTCCGCCCCAGCGCGGCAGCAGCCGCTCCAGCATCGCGATAGACCCCTCGCCCCGGGGGCTCTCCCCCGCGACACGGCGGTAGACCGGCAGAGCACCAAAGAGGGTGACCGCGACCAGCACGAGCGTGGCCAGCGGGGAGATGACACCGGCGGCCAAGGCCGCGATGGCCGGCTGATACCCGAGGGTGGAGAAGTAATCCACACCTGTCAGGCACATTACCCGCCACCAGGCGTGCTTCTTTTCCTGCTGCGAGGTCACGCCGCCCGGGCCCTGGTGCACACCTTTGCTGTCCTGGAGCCCGAACAGCAGCCAGTTCTTGAGGGCCGCTTTGCCGGTGGGCTTCCGGACCGAGGGGTCGGCCGGCGGCCTGCTCAACGTGGTCATTAGTTCCTTTCCTGCCCGGCACGACTGCACCGCGACCAGAGCCGAAACTAACACCGGCAAGGAACCTCGGATCAGGAAAGGGACGATTTTTGATGAATCCTTTACGCCCGGCTCGCCGCAGCGGAACGTCCAATTGTGTGGGGCGGCTCAGGGTTCGAACCGGTACCCCATGCCCGCTTCGGTGAGCAGGTGCCTGGGCCGGGCAGGGTCGGCTTCAAGTTTGCGGCGCAGCTGCCCCATGTAGACGCGCAGGTAGTGGGTTTCACTAACGTATGCAGGGCCCCAGATCTTTTTCAGCATCTGCTGCTGGGTGATAAGGCGGCCGGGGTTGCGAACCAGGAGCTGAAGGATGGCCCATTCGCGCGGAGTCAGCTTCACGGGTGTGCCGTCGCGAGTGACCTTTCGGTTAGCGAGATCCACGCTGAAATCACCGACGTCGACCGCGGTTACCGCCTCCCCGTCGCCGTCGGAGCGGAGGCGTCGTTCTGCGACGCGCAGCCGCGCGAGGAGCTCATCCAGGCCAAAGGGTTTGGTGACGTAGTCGTCTGCACCCGCGTCAAGGGCGCGGACCTTGTCCTCGGATCCGTGCCGGGCCGAAAGCACGATGATGGGCATGTTGCTGGAGCGCCTGATCTTAATAATGATGTCCACGCCGTTGATGTCCGGGAGTCCAAGGTCCAGCACGACGACGTCGGGGTGGCCGGTTGCGGCGTGCTGGAGGGCAGCCAACCCGTCCAGCGCGGTAAGAACCTTGTATCCCTCGGCTTGGAGGTTTATCTGCAGGGCGCGCAGTAGTTGGGGTTCGTCATCGACGACAAGCAGTGTCGTCATGGGTGGCTTCTCATAGCGCCGGTTTCCGGGCGTGCCGTGCTTGGGCCGGCGGACAGGGGCAGCCGGATGAGCATGGTCAGTCCTCCTCCTGGCGTTTGTTCCGCCGTCAGCGTTCCGCCCATGGCTTCTGTGAAGCCTTTGGCCACGGCCAGCCCGAGTCCAATGCCGAGCCCTTCCGGTGCGTCGTCAAGGCGCTGGAAGGGCTCGAACATCGCGATGACTTTCGCCGCCGGGACGCCCTGGCCGTGGTCCACGATGCGCAGTTCGCCACAGGGGTGACCGTTGATGGCGCCCGCCGCCGCGCTGGAGGATCCGACGATGACAATGTCCGAATCAGCGGCGTATTTCAGGGCATTCTCCACGATGTTGGCAATAACGCGCTCCAGCATGCCCAGGTCAGCGTCAACTGCAGGCATGTTAGGAGCCAGGTGAACCCTGATCCGGCCACGAGGTAGTTCCCGCAGCGCGTCTTCGATGGCATCACGCCACGTCACTGGAGAGGTGAGTGAGGCTGTTGATCCGCTGGATATTCGGGACATATCCAGGAGATTGCCGATCAAGGAGTCAAGGCGGTTCGCGTAGGAGTCGATGGTGTCCAGCATTTCCTCCTGCAACTCGTCGGCCGGACGTTGTTTCTGGCGCTGCAGAGCGGTGACCGCAAGCTTAATACCCGCCAGCGGTGTCCGAAGGTCATGGCTGACGGCACGCAGAATGGATGTCCGGATGCTGTTGCCCTCAGCCAGTTTCGTCGTTTTCTTCAGTTTGAGCTGCAGTGCATGACGCTGCCGGAGTAAGAGCAGGTGGGCTCCGTGTGCTGCCAGCAACCGGCGCTCCCCTGCTGTCAGTGTCCTTCCGGAGAGAACTAGAGCTGTCCGGGGGTCTGCCATTTCAGACGCAACGGCCTCTGATTCCTCCGACCCGGGGGCCGGAGGCGGCTCTTCTCCTGAATGCGCCTGAAGGTTCCAGGCGCTGCCGGCATCGGTTTTGGTGAACAGTCCCGCGGAGCAGACCTGGAAGGTCTCGCGGACCTTGTCCAGAAATCCGGCAATGGTGTCATCTTCGATCAGGGCATCCCTTGCCAGGTCTGCCAGTGTCGCGGCCTCGGCACGGGCACGGGCGGCCTCCTGTGCCCGCTTGGCTGAGAGCCCCACGACCAGGGACACTGCAATCGCCGCACCCACGAATACGAGCAACGAGAACAGATTCTGCGGGTTACTGATGCTCAGGGTCCCGACGGGATCGGTCTCGAAGTAATTGAGCAGCAACGAGTCCAGAATCGCGGCGAGCACCGCAGGCCAGAGACCCCCGATGAACGCGACCGCCATCACTCCTGTCAGATGGACCAACACATGCGTGGCAAAGTTCAGCTCGGGGGCGAGGGACATCAATGCGGTGGTCCCGAGGGGAAGGAGTACCGCCAAGGCAAAGCCTGCGATTGTTCTGGCCCGGCCCAGCCCGCCGGATCTGACCTTGGGCAGGCCAGGACTGCCCAAGGGGTGGTGGGAGACCATGTGAACGTCAATATCGCCTGAGCCACGGATAATCTTTGACCCCACACCGCCTCCCAGCATGTGGGTCAGCCGGCCCCGGGAGACTCCCACGACGATCTGGGTGGCGTTGACGCTACGGGAAAAGTCCAGCAAAGTACGTGCCGGGTCGTCCCTGGATACCGTGTGGTAGCTGCCACCCAGATCGGTTACAAGCTTGCGCTGTGCCTCCAGAGCAATCGGGGAGGCCTCAGGCTTGCCGTCAGACACGCGGACATGAACGGCCAAAAGGTCTCCGCCGTTAACCCTCGACAGAATCCTCGACGCCCTCCGGATCAGCCCTTCGCCCTCCGGGCCCCCGGAGAGGCCCAGGACTACTCGTTCCCGCGCTGGCAAGTTCGCTGTAATGCCATGGCTGGCCCGGTATTTCGACAACCCTTCATCGACCCTGTCGGCCAGCCAGATCAGGGCGACTTCCCGCAATGCGATCAGGTTATCGAGCCGAAATTCGTTTGCAAGGGCAGCGTCAACCCTGTCTTTGGGGTAGACGCTTCCATCCGAGAGACGCTGGCGCAGCAATTCCGGAGAAATGTCTACGAGTTCAATCTGATCCGCCCGGCGCACGACATCGTCAGGCACCGATTCTGTTTGAGGCACCTGGGTGATGTCGGATACGACATCACCCAGAGAGGCAAGGTGCCAGATGCCAATTGTTGAGAGCACATCAATGCCAGCATCGAGGAGTTCCTCGACGTCCTGCCACCGCTTTTCGTTGCGGCTCCCGGGAGCGTTGGTGTGTGCGTACTCATCAACGATGGCGATTTGCGGGTGCCGGTCCAAGACGGCATCGACGTCCATCTCCTTCGCATCAAATGCGTGGGGCCCGAGGAGCGGCGGGATGAGCTCCAGCCCTGTCATGAGCTCCTGCGTCTCCAACCGGCCATGGTCCAAAGCAATGCCCACGGCAACATCCCTGCCGATACTCTGCAGCTGGCGGGCTTCCTGAAGCAAGGCAAAAGTCACGCCCGCACCCGGAGCTGCGCCCAGAAATATGCGAAGAATTCCCCTTGCCATACCCACAGTCTGTCAGCTCAGGGCCCGGTCCAGGTCCCCGGATTCCTGTCAATTGCCCGAGACTCTTCTCAATTGCCCGGGACTCTTTCATCCCCTTCCGGGGACAGGGCCCGGCCTCAGGTGATCTTGCGGCGGTAGATGACGCTCGCTAGGGCGTAGCCGATGGCCAGCAGGCCGACGAGCCAGGCGAGTGCGACCCAGATGCCATTGCCGACGGGTTCCTGGGCGAACAGGGCCCGGACGGTGTTCACGATGGAGGTCACGGGCTGGTTCTCGGCGAACCATGCGACCAGGCCGGGCATCGAGTCTGTAGGCGCGAACGCCGAGCTGATGAACGGCAGGAAGATCAGCGGGTAGCTGAACGCGCTCGCGCCGTCGACAGTCTTCGCTGAGAGTCCGGCGATCACGGCGATCCAGGTCAGTGCGAGGGTGAACAGGACCAGGATGCCGGCGACGGCGAGCCAGGCGATCAGGGATGCGCCGGTGCGGAATCCCATGATCAGCGCGACGCCGATAACGATCGCTACCGAGACCAGGTTAGCTGCCAGGGAGGTGAGCACGTGCGCCCAGAGCACGCTGGACCTGGCAATCGGCATGGACTGGAAGCGTTCGAAGATGCCGCCCTGCAGGTCCAGGAACAGCCGGTAGGCGGTGTACGCGATGCCGGAGGCGATGGTGATGAGCAGGATGCCGGGGAGCATGTAGTTGACGTACGACTGGTCCGAGCCGGTGTTGATCGCGCCACCGAAGACGTAGACGAAAAGCAGCATCAGCGCGATCGGTGTGACAGCAGTGGTGATGATCGTGTCGGGGCTGCGGAGGATGTGGCGTAGCGAGCGTGCGGTGAGGACGCCGGTGTCGCCGAGGATGTGGGCGTTCATTGCTTTTCCTTTCCTGCCGGGACCCTGCCGTGGGTGCGGCCGTCGTCGTCGGCGGAGTCTGCCTCGGTGCTGTCGGTCTCGGCGGTGTCACCGACGAGGGCGAGGAAGACGTCCTCGAGGGAGGGCTGCTTCTCGATGTACTCGACCTGGGCAGGCGGGAGGAGTTGCTTGAGTTCGGCGAGGGTGCCGTTCTGGATGATCGTGCCCTTGTGCAGGATGGCGATCCGGTCCGCAAGCTGTTCGGCCTCGTCGAGGTACTGCGTGGTGAGCAGCACCGTGGTGCCCTGGCTGGCCAGTTGCCTGATGGTCTGCCATACCTCGATCCGCGCCTGGGGGTCGAGCCCGGTGGTGGGTTCGTCGAGGAAGATGATCGGCGGGTTCCCGATCAGGCTCATGGCGATGTCGAGCCGGCGGCGCATGCCGCCGGAGTACGTGGACGCCTTGCGGTTCCCTGCGTCGGTAAGGGCGAAGCGGGCGAGCAGGCCGTCGGCGACCGCGCCAGGGTTCTTCAGGTGACGCAGCTTGGCGATCAGCACGAGGTTCTCACGGCCGGTGAGTACTTCATCAACCGCGGCGAACTGGCCGGTCAGGCTGATCGACTCGCGCACCTCACCGGGTTTCTCGCCGACGTCGAAGCCGTTAACCGTGGCGGTGCCGGCGTCGGCCTTCAGCAGCGTCGACAGGATCCGGACCAGCGTGGTCTTGCCGGCACCGTTCGAGCCGAGCAGCGCGAAGATGCTGCCCGCCCTCACGTCGAAGTCGACGCCCCGCAGCACCTGCAGGTCCTTGAACGACTTGCCGATGCCCTGCACCCGGATCGCAGGTGCAAGGGCCTGGTCTGTAGTCATGCCTTCGTCTCCTTTCCGTCGTGCCCGGTGGCGGCCTCGATCGCCTTCGTGAGCCGGGCGCGCTCCTTGTCGATCCACCGGGTACCGCCGTAGGCCTGGGTGAATGTTTCAGCGAACTCGACCGGGTCATCGCCAACGATCGCGGCCACCGGCGTCCCGTCGACGGCGGCACGCTCCCAGAGATCGGCAAAGTCGCCGAACATCCTGACCAGCGTGTCGCCGTCGGTAACTCCCCCGTAGTACATGAAGTACCGCTCGAATGCTTTTGCGGCCGAGGCGTACGGCTCGGGAAGCCCTTCGATGCGGGCCTTGTACTGCTTGAACTGCTTCTTCTGCTCCAGCGAGCCGGTGAGGGCTTCGATCCACTTAGCTGCCATGGTTACGCTCCTTCTTCCTGCAGGTGTTCGATGTTGTGATGTAGGCGTTCGATCCGCTCTACGAGGAAGTTCCACGTCCGCCAGAACTCCTCGAGGTACTCACGCCCCAGTCCGTTCAGTGAATAGACCTTGCGTGGCGGCCCTTTCTCGGACGGGACCTTCTCGACGTCGACGAGCCCGCGCTGCTCGATCCTGATCAGCAGGGCATAGACGGTCCCCTCGACGATGTCGGAGAAGCCCTGCTCACGCAGCCGCGCCGTGATCTCATACCCGTACGCGGGCCGCACGGCCAGGATCGCCAGGACAATGCCCTCCAGCGTGCCCTTCAGCATCTCTGTTGTCTGCTTGCCCATGAACCCCTCCTCTTACTACTCAGTGTTACTGACTACCACTAGATAGTAACACTGAATAGCATCGGTGCAAGGGCCATACACTCTGTTCTTGCTCCGGCACCCTTGGCCATCCCGGGTCATAAGCCTGAATGAACCCGACCGGGCAGAAAAGTGGCCCTCCCACACGCGCGGGGCCAAAAGCGGGGAACAGCTGAGGCGCTGGTCAGGTCACGGAATGCTCGATGACCAATTGCTGCAGAAGTTCCAGCGTGCTGAGCGTCCGGACGGTGATGTGCCGGTACTCCCGGGTCCGGCCTATCCGTGCCAGGACGCTCCGGGAAGCAGCATCGGTGCGGATCGACCAGTAGATGTGGCCGCCGGCCGGTGTTACTTGTTCCAGATCCGGTTCCGGCTCCATGCCGGACAACAACCGTGCGGCAGTGACGGAGCCAGTAAGAAAGATGACGTGGTGCGCATAGCTGGGCTGATCGTGCCATTGGGCTGGCGCCTCGTCCAGCACGCGAGCGAGTTGGGTTCCGGTCAAGACGACCGCGGGTGTGGATCGTCCGAGCCGCTGCCCCACTGCCCGCCCGATCTGCTCGGCCAAGTGTGCCGTCCTCGTCCGCGGCGCCTCGATAAGGAGATTGCCGCTCGGTAGGTACGATTCAAGTACGGTGATGCCTACCTGCTCGACGCACTCCCGTAAGGATGCCGTAGTGATCCTCGAGTTCGCTCCCGCGTTAACGGCCCGGAGTAGCACGACGTAGCGCAAGTCCAACCTCCATGGTGCTCACTGATGGGTTCATCATCCCCCGGCTTCCCAGGATTGAGAACGCACTGATCTGCTGCTGAGCGGAAAATGCCAATGAGCGGGCAACCCAACCGCCGGCGAAGCCCCTAGTGGTCGTTGTGAGCTCGATGAAGATGCCGATCACTCCCGGAACGTAGTTGACCCTGGGCGTGGTTAGAGAAGCGGACCTGCATGTCCGGCAATGAGTAGCCATCTTTCATCTTCGTGGATCCAAACTTGAGTCATGGGCATGCGGTTTTGCCTCCGGCCGGCCATCGTGGATACGTCGTCAGTAACGATGCAGGTCAGAACGGCGGTCGTACCGAAGATGGTGATCGTGGGGTGTTCGAGGGTTTGCGAGTGCCAATTGTTCTGGCCGCCGATGTTGGAACGAACGTATGTATCGCGGTCGAACCGGTCGCCTTTGTGGGAAATCCAGCAAAACTTGGGATGCAGCAGACGAACCAAAGATTCTGCGTCACCTCGCTTAAGGGCTGCGGCTCTTTCTAAAGCAGCCTTTAGCACCTCGTCCGTAGTGAGCATGTGTTGAGCATGTCAGTGACTGGCCGGTGTTGGGAACTGGCAGTTGCCGGTAACGGACACTTTCAAAGTGGCTAGGATGGCGGGATGGGCCAAGCACGCGTGCTGATCGTCGGGGCCGGCATCGCCGGTCCGGCCCTGGCCTACTGGCTCGCCCGGCACGGATTCCAACCCACCGTTCTTGAAAAAGCCCAGGGACTTCGGTCCAGCGGCAACCCGGTCGATGTTCGCGGCGGAGCGGCCGAGGTGGCCGGACGGATGGGAATCCTGCCCCGACTTCATGAGGCGGCAACCTACCCGACCGGTTTCGCCTTTGTCACAGCCTCCGGTCGATGGATTGGGCCTCTACGGGTGGGCCGGCCCGGCGGCAACGGCGTCGAGGTACCCAGGGCCGATCTCTCCTCGATCCTCGTCGACGCTGTCCGGGACGAGGCCGAGTATATTTTCGGCGACTCGATCAGGGCGCTGGACCAGGACACGGGCGGAGTCGAGGTCAGCTTCGAGCACGCCGCTCCTCGCCGGTTCGACCTGGTCGTCGGCGCCGACGGGCTGCACTCTAGCCTGCGCACCCTGGTGTTCGGAGAGGAGAGCAAATTCGTCCGTCACCTTGGCCTTTACATCGCCACACTGCCGCTCGATCGCCCCGCACGGGATCCGAGCACCATCCTGATGTACAACGCGCCCGGTCGTTCACTGACTGTCCATCCGGTGCGGGGCAACGAGGGCGCAGCTTTCATCTTCCGCGGCCCGGCCCTTCAGGAGCTCGACCGCAGGGACGTTGACGCCCGCAAACAGATCATTATCGACGCCTACACCGGCGACGGCTGGCAAGCACCCGTGCCGCCCGTACTGCCTGAGCTGCTGGACCTGCTCCGCACAGCCGAGGACCTGTACTTCGACGCGATCAGCCAGGTTCGATTGCCGACCTGGTCACATGGCAGGGTGGCACTGCTCGGGGACGCCGCAGCCTGCGTATCACTTTTCGGCGACGGATCGAGCCTGGCCATGATCGGAGCCGCTACCCTCGCCGAAGCCCTCGCCGCTAACCCCCATGACCACACCGCCGCTTTCCGCGCATATGAAAGCCGCCATCGCAAGGCCAGCCGCCCGAGCCAACACGGTTATACCCTCGCGGCCTCGCTGCTTGTTCCCTCGACCCGGAAAGGGATCGTTGTCCGTAATCTCATAGCCCGCCTGCTCCCACGTGCGCCGCGACCGCCCCTGTCCGCCGCCGGATCGACATGATGCCCACCAAAAAGCACTTGGAAATCGAGCAGGGGGCCATGTGATGGTCCTGTTCACTGAGAATGACGCACCATTTTCACCGGTCCGCTGCGCCTTCACGGATCTGGCAGCAATTCTCGATCTCCCTAGAACTGGGACCGGGGAAAAACGATTCTTAGGGTTTGGAGGCAGGAGGGTCTCCAGGGGATGCTGCCGCCGCTGGAAGCTCGTGCTGGATCCTTTGTATCTGCTGAGCCTGATGGGTTTGCGGGCAGAAGATTTCGTCCGCGATTCCGAGGAGTTCCCCGCTGCCTTGGTGTTGGGACCCACCGGATGGGGCTATGTGGATCGGAGATAGAAGGCCTGCCGCTCCCCCAATCGGCAGGCTCTTTTGCGCCTGGTACAAGGCGCAGCAGCTTTGGCGAGGGGAGCGAGTTCGCAGCGATGAGCATTCGTTCCATACAAATTGCCCTTCTTCGCAATATCCGAAGAACCGAACGCAGGCAACGACAAGTTCTAGGCCACGTTGCAGTTGGTCGGCCGTCTCCAATGCTGGTGGCGGCCCTTTATGCGCTCCGTATCGACGGTACTTGCTGGCAAATGCGAGTACACGCTACTCGTGTCCGCCTATCTCGTGAACAGTACTGTCGACCAATAAGCCCAATGGGAACACCGGTGGGCATTCGGTGACGACGGCGGATGGTATCGGGATGGCGATTGAAGGACAGGGCCTGAAAGCATCATGTAGGGCGCAATCCCTTCAGCTCCACGTTCTCCTGAGCCCAAGCCGGCAAGGCGCTGGTAGCCCCGGAAAGCATCCTGGAAGAGCATTCCGTTGGGACACCCGGCATTCATCTTCGAGAGCGGTCCGTGGCTCTTCCCGGCGGGTCAGTCCATGACCGGGCCCGAGTCCGACAGTGAGCCCTTGCCGCTTCTGAGCCATCCGTGTTGGAGATGCTCCGCGCTGATTTGGAGGACGATGGAGTTTGGGCGGTCTTCATTGCACCTGCCACGCTCCCTAACCAGGGGCGCGGCAGCTCTATGTTCTACCGAAAGTCTTCCGGACCCGGCTCCCCCACTGCCGGTTCTGAACCCATCAGGTCGCAACACAACTGTCGGCTCTAAACTCCTCATGGCGATTCTTCCTCCTATTCAGACTTCTCATGGTCTGAAACGGGAGAAATGGCATGACCGGCTAGTTCGGCTGCTGAGCGGAAGAGGATCTGTCGAATCCAGTGAGAGGGCCGTGCGTCCTCTACATAATGCGGGGGAAGGAGGGCTTCCGGCTTGTGACGAAAGACAGGTTATCGGCGTTCAAACAACGGGAGTGGAAGTGGATGCGAGAACTCCCGTCCCTGGGAGAATTAGGCATTTTCGCAGGTCAGAAGCGGTTTGTGTTCCTTCCTTGACGGCATTGCTCGCAGGCCCAACCCACTCTGTCGACGCCGGCCGGACTACGCGACGCGTGCGCCGGAGGCGAGCTGGACGGCAACGTCGATGATCATATCTTCCTGTCCGCCGACGTAGCCGGCTTTGCCGATTTCTTCAAGAATCTGCCAGGCGGGGACGCTGTAGCGTTCCGCGGCGCGTTCGGCATGGATGAGGAAGGAAGAATAGACGCCGGCGTAGCCCTGCATGATGGAGGCCCGGTCCATGATGGGCATGCGGGTGATAATCGGCTTGACCACGTCTTCTGCTGCCGCCATTAGGCCGTGAACGTCGACGCCGGTGCTGATGCCCAGGCGTTCGAACGCTGCGGCGAGGACCTCGGTGGGTGAGTTGCCCGCCCCGGCGCCCAGGGCCAGGAGGGTCCCGTCGATCTGCTTGGCGCCCGCCCGGGCGGCGTAGACGGAATTCGCGACGCCGAAGCTGAGGTTCTGGTGGCCGTGAAAGCCTACCTGGGCGTCGGTGCCGAGTTCGGTCACCAGGGCGCCGACACGGTCCGAGACGTCCTCGAGGATCAGTGCCCCGGCGGAGTCCACAACGTACACGCACTGGCACCCTGCATCGGCCATGATCCGTGCCTGTTCGGCGAGCTTTTCCGGCGTGGCGCGGTGGGAGAGCATGAGGAAGCCGACAGTTTCCATGCCGAGTTTGCGGGCGTGCTGGAAGTGCTGAATGGAGACGTCCGCCTCAGTGCAGTGGGTTGCAATCCGTGCCACCGATGCGCCTGCCTCGTGGGCGGCGTTCAGGTCGTGGATTGTTCCCAGCCCCGGGAGCAGGAGCACCGCAATCTTGGCGTTTTTCGCTTCGTCAACGGCCGCGCGGACCAGATCCAACTCAGGGGTGAGGGAGAACCCGTAATTAAACGACGACCCGCCCAGACCGTCACCGTGCGTTACTTCAATAACCTCGACCTTGGCGTCATCGAGCGCGCGGACGACGGAGCGCACGTGGTCTTCGGTGAATTTGTGGCTCATGGCATGGGAGCCGTCGCGCAGCGTGGTGTCAGTCAGCCGGACACTCAAGTCAGTCATCCGTGTCATTGTTATGCTCCTACAGGTGTTGAAGAGATGGCGGCGTCCATGCGTTCGGCCAGCAGGTCAGCTGTCCGGGTGGCGGCGGCGGTGATGACGTCAAGGTTCCCGGCGTATTCGGGCAGGTAATCGGCCGCACCTTTGACCTGGACCCAGACACCGACACGGCCGTTACCGTTCCAGTCCTCGCGAGCGGGATCGAACTGGGGCTCAACCCGCAGGGAGTAGCCGGGGACGTAGTCCTGGATCTTTACGACCGCCTCGTCAATGGCGGCACGGATCCGATCCTGCAGCTCGCCAGGCTCTGCGGCTGCGGCGGGGATGGCAGCGTAGATCGTGTTGCGCATGATCATGGGCGGTTCCACGGGGTTGATGATGATGATGGCCTTGCCGCGCTTGGCCCCGCCGACCACTTCGAGGGCCTTTGCGGTGGTCTCGGTGAACTCGTCGACATTGGCTCGGGTACCGGGCCCGGCAGATTTGGAGGCAATGGATGCCACAATTTCCGCGTACTCGACAGGAACCACGGATGAGACCGCTGCAACGATCGGCGTGGTGGCCTGCCCGGCGCAGGTGATCATGTTGACGTTCAGGACGTCTTCGAGCGCGTCCAGGTTCACCACCGGGCACAGGTACGGGCCGACGGCGGCAGGGGTCAGGTCGATCGCGTGGATACCGGCGGCCTTGTACTTGGGAGCGTTGACCTCGTGGGCCTTGGCTGAGGTGCATTCGAACACGAAGTCGGGAAGTTCGTCCTGGGCCAGGAGCCAGTCCACGCCTTCGGCGGAGGTGGTGAGGCCCAGCCGTGCGGCGCGGGCGAGCCCGTCGGAGGCCGGGTCCACGCCGATCATGTATTTGACTTCAACGTTGCTGCTTCGGCGCATGATTTTAAACATCAGGTCGGTGCCGATGTTGCCTGAGCCGACGATGGCTGCTGTTTTCTTTGCCATGGTGGTTGTCCTTAGTCTGTGAAGTGAATGGTCAGTGAACCAAGCGGACCGAAATCTGCGGTCGCCGTACTGTCCGTGACAACCGGCATGGCTGCGGTGAAGGAGCCGGGCAGGACCAGCTGGCCTGCTTCGAGCGCCACGCCCTGTTCGCCGAGGACGTTGGCGAGCCAGGCCAGCGGCGCCACGGGGTTGCCCATGACATCGGCCCCCGTGCCGGTGCCGGTAACTTCGCCGTCGATCACCAGCGAACAGGTGACGTCCTGAAGATCCGCGGGGTCAATATCCAGCGGAGTCGTTCCAACCGCGATCGCGCCGCAGGAGGCATTGTCGGCTACCGTGTCGACCAGTTTGATGTCCCAGTCCGTGATGCGTGAGTCAATGATCTCAATCGCCGGATATATAGCACCGATCGCGGCGGCGGCCTGTTCCAGGGTGATGCCTGGTCCCTGGAGGGACTCCTTGAGGACAAAGCCGAACTCCGGCTCAACCTTGGGTTGAATAAACGTGGACGCCGGGATCCGGGCGCCATCGTGATGCACCATGTCCTCGAAGAAGAACCCGAAGTCCGGCGAGTCCACGCCCAACTGACGCTGCATAGCCACCGAGGTAAGGCCCACTTTGCGCCCAGCCAGTACCCGTCCGTTGGCGAGGTGCTGTTCAAGCTGCGAGTTCTGGACGTCGTAGGAATCTGAGAGGGTCATTCCTTGGAGTCGGTCCCGCAGCGGGGCCACCGGCACCAGGGACACGGTGGCTGCCAGCAGCTCATCGGCGAGGCCGTCAAGGACCGCTTTGCGGGAGGAAGTTATTGAAGTATTCATTGGAGTGCCTGCCTTGTCTTGAGGTCCCGATTTACGCGGTTGGATTTTTCTGCGCCCGGTCGGAACTGCCTCAAACTCTCTCGCCCCCCCCGGGATCGGGAACGACGGAATGTGCGGGTGTGCGGGTCAGGAAGCGCGGAGGCTGCCCTCACTGCCGGCTCGGCTGACTGATTCCATTCCCAGGAAGCGCAGGGCGTTCCCTCCGAGCATGTTCGCCCGCTGTCCCTCGTCCAGGAACGACGCGGATCGGATGAGCCGGCCCGCTGGCTGCTCACCCAAGGGGTAGGGAAAGTCGCTGCCGAGCATTATCTGGCTGGAGCCCATCGTGTCCATCAGGAGCCGCAGGGAGGGTTCGTTGAAGACCACCGAATCCACGCTGAAACGCGATACGTAATGAGAAGGCGGGAACTGGGATTTGGCAATCAGGTCCCCGCGCCTGTGCCAGGCGTTGTCCATCCGGCCCAGCCAGTAAGGGAATGATCCGCCGCCATGGGCAAAGCAGAGCTGCAGGGATTCCGGCAACTTGTCGAAGCCGCCGCCAAGAATGAGCGACAGAATTGACAGGTGCGTTTCGGCCGGCATTCCGACAAGCCATTGCGCCATCCAGCGGTCCAGCCGCGATGAATTGGGCATGTCCCAAGGATGGACGAAGACCGGGACATCCTTGTCGGCGCAATGCTGCAGGAAGGTGATGATTCCGGCGTCGTCCAGGTCCCGGTCACCGACATGGTTACCGATCTCGACGCCCTTATGTCCGTTGTCCATGCAGCGGTCCAGTTCGCGGCACGCAGCGTCGGTGTCCTGCAGTGGGACCTGACAGAACGGAACCAGGCGGCCCTGGCCTTCGGCGGCGATCTCCAAGGCAAGGTCATTGAATATTTGGCTGACTTTGACCGCTTCCTCCGGTTTTCTGCCGTAGGAAAAGAACACCGGCGTGGGTGACATGACTTGGTAGTCCACGCCGTCGCTGTCCATTTGTTCAAGCCGCACCTGTGCCTGCCAGGCGTTGTCCTGGATAGGACGGAATTCTGTGTCCCCCATCATCATCATGGCTTCACGTTCGCCGTCGACGCGGAGCGAGGGCCATGGTCCGGCGGACCCGGTGTGCTCCTCCAGGTCCGGCCAGCCCTTCGGCACGTAGTGGGTGTGGATGTCCACGACGGGGGTGCGCTCAAGAAGGGAGCTATCCTCCATGGTCACCCACGTCCAGGGTGGACGGCGCCGCAGTTGGGGCAGGTCCGGGCGGCATCATCGCTGTTGTAAAAATCCTCGAATACCGGGGGCAGGTCCGCCACGATATCCCGGACCTGAAGCTCTACCTCGTGGATCTTGTGGGAGCACTCCATGCAGTACCACTGGAACTTCTCCAGGGTGCCCTCTTCTCGGATGCGTTCGACGACGATACCAATTGAACCGGCCTCGGGCCGCTGCGGGGAATGCGGGAGGTTTCCCTGCAAGAGCCAGGTCTCGCCTTCCTTGATGTCGATGCGGCGGGGGCCCTCATCGGTCATGACGTTGACGTGCATGTTGCCCTTGACCTGGTAAAACCATTCCTCATACGGATCGACGTGGAAGTCGGTCCGCTGGTTGGGTCCGCCGACGACCTGGACAATGAAGTCTTTGGAGCCGGTCCACATGGCTTTGTTGTTGACAGGGGGCTTAAGGCTCGCTGAGTTCTCGTTGATCCATTGCTCAAAATTATGGATGGGTGCGATGTCAGTCATGACTGTTTCCTTATCTCTGGTGTGGCCGGGATTTTGGCGACTGCCTGGATTTCAATGAGTAGGTGGGGGTGCGGAAGTTGGTGGACAGCGACCGTTGTGCGGGATGGCCCTGTTTCGTCGAAGTACTGTGCGTAAACCTCGTTGTATCCGCCGAAGTCGTTCATGCTGACCAGGTAGGTGGTGATCTGCACGAGGTCCCCGAGGCCGCCGCCCATTGAATTCAGAATTGACTCGATGTTTTCAATGACTGCCCGGGTCTGGGCGCGGATGTCAAGGGATGTCACCCCGAGATGGTCCACTTCCACCCCGACAAATGTGTTATCCGGCAGGCGGCTGCTGGTGCCGGAAATGAACACTAAGTCGCCGGCCTGCTTGTAGTGAGGGAATCGGCCACGAGGGGTTGCCAGGTGCGGCAGAACCTTGGAGTCAGTCATTGTTTTCCGCCTCAACATTCAGGCTGACCGTGCCGAGGCCTTCGATATCTGCGCTGACGAGGGCGCCGGGCGTCAACGCGACGGCCGCGGTGGCTGCGCCGGCGAGGATCACTGATCCTGCAGGGATGGTAAAGCCGTATTTGGCCGACATGGCGAGCAGCCGGGGCAGGGTCAGCAGCGGGTCTCCGAGGATATCCGAGGTGGAACCTTCCGCGGCCGGTGCCCCGTCGAACTTCAGCGCCACGGCGCGGCCGGCAAGCTTCGGCGTCATTGGCTGCCATGGCCCGATGACGTAACGGCAGGCCGAGGTGTTGTCGGCGACAACGTCGGGGAGGCTGAAGCGGAAGTTTTGGTATCGGGAGTCGATGACCTCAAGTGCGGGAGCGACCGCTTCGACGGCGGCCAGGAACTGTTCCTCAGTGGACTCCGGACCGATGCTTGTGCTGAGTCGGAAGGCTATTTCCGGCTCGACGCGGGGGTGGACGAGGCCCTTCAGGGAGAGACTTCCGCCGTCTGAAATTTCCATGGCGTCGGTGAGGAATCCGACGATCAGTTCCGAAACGCCCATCTGGGCCATCTTGGCTTCGCTGGTGAATCCGAGTTTCCGGCCCGTGCTCCGTTCCCCCCGGTTTCGGCGCAATTCCAGGAGCTGGTTCTGGATCGAGTAGGCCTGGTCCAGGTCGAGGCTGTCGCCGAACTGTTCTACGGCCTGACCGGTGAGCTGGGCGCTGTCCAGGGACGCGGCAGCATGCTCCAGCTGTGCCTCATTAAGGGTGGTGCTCATATCGTTTCCTCCTCGGAAAGGTTGATGCAAACGTTGGTGGGGTCGGTGTAGAAATGCAGAGAGTTCGTGCCGCCTTCCCGGCCGATGCCGGAGAGACCGGTACCGCCGAAAGGTGAGCGGAGATCCCGCATGTACCATGTATTCACCCACGAGATGCCCGTCCTCATGCGCCCGCCAACGCGGTGGCCGCGTTCGAGATTGCCTGTCCACACTGAGGCGGCCAGACCGTACTGGGTATCGTTTGCCAGACGCACCGCTTCGTCTTCGGTGTCGAACGGGATCAGACCGGCGACGGGACCAAATACTTCCTCCCGCATGGGCGAACTGTTGTGGGCCAGTCCGGTCCAGAGGGTCGGGAGAACCCACGACCCCTGTGCCAGGTCTGCTGGCATATCCGGAATCCTGCCACCGACAATGGCCGTACCGCCTTCGACTTCAGCCTTCTCGAAGTAAGAAAGGACCTTATCCCGGTGCTTTTGTGAAATGAGCGGACCGGTAGTGGTCCCCTTATCGAAGGGCTTGCCCAACACCAGTGACTTGGCATGCTCTGCCAGCCCCGCGACCACTTCATCGAAAATGGGTCGTTGAATGTATACGCGCTCGGTGCACAAGCACACTTGCCCCGTGTTCGTGAAAATGGAACGGGTGAGTCCAGCGACGGCCTGCTCAATGTTTGCGTCCGCAAAGACCAGCGCTGCGTTCTTCCCGCCGAGTTCAAAGGAGACCGGACGGACTTTAGGGGCAGCTGCGCGCATGATGGTTGAGCCGGTCGAGGATTCACCCGTAAAGGTGATGCCGTCCACGCCGTCTGCAGTGGTAAGAAATTCGCCGGCCGAGCCCGCACCGAAACCGTGAACGACGTTGTACACGCCATCAGGCAGTCCGGCTTCCTTCATGATCTCCCCCAGCAGCGTGGCGGATGTTGGCGTTTCTTCGGACGGTTTGACGACCACGGCGTTGCCGCAGGCAATGGCCGGGGCGACCTTCCACGTCAGCAGGAGAAGCGGCAGATTCCATGGCACGATGACGGCAACGACCCCCAGAGGCTTGCGCAGTGCGTAGTTCAGTGCGCGGCGCCCGTCCGGGAACTCTGTCAAGTACGAATCGACGCCCGCCGTGGCGATCATGTCAGCGAAGGCACTGAAATTCAACGAGGCCCGGGACACGTCAAGATCCCTGGCCAAGGCCTCAGGCTTGCCGGTATCACCGATTTCGGCAGCGAGGAGATCGTCGAAGCGCTCTTCGATCCGCTCGGCGATGCGTCGCATGACCGCGGCGCGCTGGTTTGCCGTGTACCGGCCCCACGGACCTTCGAGGGCTTTCTGCGCCGCGCCCACGGCGGAATTAACGATGCCGCGGTCCGCTTCCGACACCACGGAGAGGACGCTTCCGTCCACGGGATTGACGTTGTCGAATCCCGTGCCGCCTTCCAGAAATTCGCCGCCAACAAAATTGCGTATTAGCTGTGTAGTCATGCAGTCTGCTCCAATGTGGCCCCGATTGTCTTCGGTGTGTTCCAAACCACACCTTTCCTGAGTTCAATTGTCACCGTCATTGCCATGCTCGTCTAATAGATAATTCGTTGCTTCGCATAGCAATACAGGCATACGATTCCCCTATGGACCAAACCCTCATTGACGGCCGGATGAAGATCCGGCACCTAGTCCTCGCCCTGGCGATAGCAGAGCACGGCAGCATTGTCCGCGCTGCCCACCACCTTCACATCACTCAACCGGTCGTCACACGTGGTCTAAAGGAGCTTGAGCAACTTTTAGGAGTTGAATTGTTCGACCGAGGACCCAAAGGTGTAACGCCGACCGTCTTTGCCGTGGCCTTCCTGGAACATGCACGGGCCATACTCGCCCACCTCAGACAGGCATCGCAACATGTCTCCGAGCTTTCAAATGCGACCGCAGGGACGGTAACTGTGGCAACCCACCTGGCTGGGGCGAATCTGCTCCTTCCCCGGGCGATAGCGATGCTCAAGTCCAGCCACCCGGGAGTCTTGGTCGTTGTTCGGGAAGGGACTCCCGACAAGCTTGACGCCGACCTCATGTCAGGCGACGTTGACCTGATCGTGGGGCGTCAAGGACAGCTCAGCTTTGAAGCACCAGTGCGCCAAGTGGATCTATACGAAGAGCCCTTCCGGATCGTGGCCCGCCAGGATCATCCCGTACTGCTGACCTCGGATCCCCAACTATCAGAGCTGCGTCAGTTCCCCTGGATACTCCCGTTAAAGCAGACCTCGCTTCGACGAGAGCTCGAGGATCTGTTCCGACAACAAGCAGTGGTGCTCCCCGAGGAGAGGATTGAATGTACAGCTCCCCTGACCGTCCGAACAATTATCGTCGAGACAGACTACCTGGCTGTCCTCCCTGAGACACTGGCCTTAGCTGAACCGCAGCTCGCCGTCGTCCCAACACCGTTGGCAGGCGTCAGCCAGAAGATCGTGGCAACCCTCGCCGCGGAATACTCTCCCAGCCCAAGTACCGCTCTGATGCTGGAGTGTTTAAAGGAAATCGGGGCCCAGATGGGACGGACACCGACTCCCGATAGCGTCCAGGACTCACCAAAGAAGTCTCCTAGTGGCATGTCCATTTAGACATGCAATTCAGCCGAAAGAACATTTCTCAAGTATTCATTCCGGTGGGATACTCGAACCGAGCGTCGAGAACGTGGAGGACGCCGTAGAGATTTCCGGACGAACCCGGGCTTGCAGGTAGGCCGACTGCCTGACCGAAGGCTTTTTCATGTGGCCGGCACCCTTCGAATGAGCCGGAGTGCCGACCTTTCCACCTAAGCGTTACAGTGCTCCCCAAGAAAGGCCTTCAGATGGCAACTACTTTTCGCCGCTCGCAAGCCCACGACCGAGAAGCCATCCTGCATCTTATGGAGGAAGCACGCGGGGAGGGACTGACAAATGAAGAAAAATCACAGCAGGGCTTCGTTCAGGGCCCGATGGATCAGGACATTCTGGCGCGGCTCGAGAGCGGCCCGGGTATCTTCGTCGCCGAAGTCAACGGTGAGATTGCCGGATTTGCAATGTCAGCGGAAAAGCACCACATCGCCCATAACACGCCAGCCATAAGGGCAATGGCGGAAGCAGCGGCAACAGGCCCACACCTAAATCAGTTCCTTTACGGGCCCACGGCCGTCGCCAGGGCATACCAAGGTCAAGGGATACTCACAGGAATCCTTGTAGCAATCAGCGCACATCTAAGCCCGAAGTTCGACCAAGGCGTCGCATTTGTGGAGACAACAAATAGGAAGTCGCTCTCCGTACACCGGCACTACGGCATGACAGAACTTGCCGCCTTCGAAATCGGTGGCCGTGAGTACATACCTTTCGTTTTCAGCCCGAAGCTATTCCAAAGCCCCGAAAGAGCTGAACTCTTGGCCGCCGTGACGGACCTCAGTCCACTTCGGAAATAACTACGTCGGCAGTTGAAGCGGCTTCAGCGCCGGTTTGCTGCTGCCGGTCCGTGATCGCAGGGCCGCCTCGCCTACGGCGTGACCTGTCTCCGACAGCACCGGCATCACCGTGAAAACGCCCCAGCAACACGTTGCTGACTGTGACAGATTTGGGTGGTCCCGGTAGGACGGTTTATGTCCCCCTTCGTGGCTCACTGGGCAGGTGCGACGGTTATATGTGGCCTCACCTTCAACGTTGGATTCATCGGTGGATGGAGGCTACGGATGGAGTTATTCGCCCAGATCCGACTACTAGATGCGGGGGTTGAGGGCTTATCGGTCCGTGCTCTGGCAGTCCGACACAAGGTGCATCGCCGGCGCGTGCGTCAGGCGCTCGAGTCGGCGGGGCACGCTCCGCCGTGCACACCGTCGACGCCCTCGTTGCCTCCGGGGCTGCAGCCATCTTGTTTCCACCGCAATCAACTGCGAAATCAGTTAGATTCTGGCCAGGCTGGACCGCACCTGGTTTGCCCTCGTCCCTGCACCAGCATCACCGAGGTCGCGGTGCAGGAGCCGAGTAGTAACGTCAGGCGGGGGCACACCCCAACCTGACAGCCCTGCCCAATAGGCCTTGACTTTCATCTGGTACGGGCCTAGAACTCAACCTGACAGGATGAGTTTCGGAGGCGCGGATGGTCGGACAGCGGATCGGGTACGTGCGGGTGAGCACGCTGGATCAGAACGAGAAACGCCAGCTCGAAGGCCAAGTTCTTGACCGGGTCTTCACGGACAAGGCCTCCGGCAGAGACACAACCAGGCCACAACTCACGGAACTGCTGCGGTTCGCCCGCGACGGGGACACCGTGGTTGTGCACAGTATGGACCGGCTCGCCCGCAACCTCGATGACCTACGTGCCCTCGTCCAGGGCCTGACCCGCAAAGGTGTGCGGGTGGAGTTCGTCAAAGAGAGCCTGGTCTTCACCGGTGAGGACTCCCCCATGGCCAACCTCATGCTCTCCGTCATGGGGGCCTTCGCTGAATTTGAACGCTCGCTCATCAGGGAACGCCAGAGGGAGGGCATTGCCCTGGCGAAGCAGCGCGGCGCCTACAAAGGGCGGAAAAAGACCCTTACGCCGGAACGGGCGGCCGAGCTGGCCCAGCGCGCCGGCAGCGGTGTTCCGAAAGCCGTCCTCGCCCGCGATTACGGGATCAGCCGGGAGACCGCCTACCAGTACCTGCGCCACGCCAAGCTGGAGTGAACCGCTCCCCCGCCGGCGCCCGTCGTTGCGCAGCAGCCCCCGTGGCCGTAGCTTGACGGAATATTCATTATTGGCGTTGAAAGTACGGGAGTAGAAGTGGCTGCGGGAACTCCCGTTCCAGGACTAGATCGGCGTTTCTGTGGCTGCGCTTGACCCTGAGTGGTCCAAGCTATTGCCGTGGCAGGATGCCTACCGGGAATTCGCGGACGAGTTCGAACACCGAGCTCGGACCGACGGGCGATTTCGGAAACCTAGACGCCGAGTGGACGGCGGTCCGCAAAAAGCCGAGCGTATTTTCGGAAAGGCCGCCGACAGCGGGAATTTTGAGGGGAACGGTTCCCCAAGATGGAAAGTCAGGGCTCTCTACGATGCGGCCAAAGACTTGTGTGCCATAGACGGAAGCATCCGGCTCGCCAGACTGTCCATTTACGACAACATAGACGGCGTTCCACTCGGCGAGCTCTTACTGGGCTCCACGCCCGTCGATGTGTCTGCACTTCGGGATCTACTTGGGGAACGAACCATAGGCGCTGACGCCCGCCCATTGCACTCCTAGGGGTGGCTTGTGAAAAGTGAAATATCCGACGCTAAGGTTTTGCCGAGCGTCGCAATGGCCTGTATTTGCCGGGGTTGAGGTGGTTTGCGCGCAGCCAGGTGTAGTCGCCGGTGAGGTTGATGTGTTCCCATCCCAGGGGTGAGAGGAACCGCAGCAGGTCCGGGTCCGTGGTGCCACCGTCGCTGTTCAGGGTGGCGACGGTGCGGTCGAGGTAGACGCGCAGATGCGCGTGTATGTGGACACCGTGCGCAAGTGGAGCACAAGCTTCGCCGCCGGCGGGCTGGACGGGTTCAAGGACTTGGCCCACCCTGGTCGGCCACACACGCGGTTCAGGTCGCCGAGGTCAAGGCCCTGGCCTGTTCCCCGCCCCCGGAGGAGACGTCGCTCTCGCGCTAGTCAAGTGCCGAGCTGGCCATCGAAGCGGTCGACCGGGGCCTGGTTTCCGCGGTCAGCGCGGCCCGCTGGCCGGCCAGGAATGCGGGGCAGTGGGAAGAATAGGCTGTAATCAATGACGCCGAAAAGAGTCGTGCCCCATGAAGAGCGGCCGCAATAGCCCATTCAGCCAAGCTCCGGGTTCTGCTCGCTCCTATGCAACCAGATCATCAAGGTGGTTCTGGTGATGTTGGCGGTCGGGGTGGACTCCGCCATTGTGGCCCGGGGATGCACGCCACACCACCCTGGCAGGTTTGGCCTCCGCTCTCCATTTGTACTTGCCTGCTACCTCATGGTCGCAGCGCCCTCGCCCGCGTCCGTACAGGGTCGAACGCCTCGGAGATACGACATGACCCCCAGGCCCGGAAATCAAGGCATATGGCGGCACCCGCCCCAGATAAGAGTGGCATGTGCCTTCAACAGCCTCCGTCACCGGCGCGAGCCGGATGGGAGCATCGAAGTTACAAATGTCGTTTCAAATTGACGATCGTTAAAAAAGCGTGACATGAGGGGATCGTCTTGGTAATGTACAGCTCAGACGCCGACCAGCGTCCTCGCGCCGAAGAAAGGCTTGAAGTGACAGCTGACCATCCTGCCTCAGGGGGGCAGTCATTCTCGGCGAAAGTCGAGGATCACGCCCTTACGCCCGTCCCATTATCGGAAAGGAAGTCCGGTTGGGGGTTAATGACCAACAGCGCCGGAATCGCCTCAACCCTTGTTCAGGTGGCCATCGCTGCTGGCGTCACCATGATCGCCGGGGTGGGGTGGGGAATCTTGGCCGGCGTCGTCGTAGCGGTATTTGGCGGCACCTTGGGATGGCTGGTAGGCCACGTCGCCTACGTCTCGGGTACCTCCAGTACGGTAACCGCACGCTATTACGGGCTGGGGCGCCAAGGATCGGTTCTGGCTTCCCTTATCTTCGCATTCATGATCTTGGGATTCCTTGCCCTCGAAAACGCCCTGCTGTACTACGGAACCCTCTTTATGTTCGGTTGGACACCAACCTTGCTGAACGCAGTTCTCATCTACGGCGTTCTCACAGCGGTCTGGATTCTGCTCACAATCTACGGAATGAAAGTCGTACAGCGAACCTCCATCATCCTTCTGATTGCTTTCGTTGTCCTGACGGTCACGATGGCCACAGTTGCGCTGGCAAACTCACCGCTGTCCCTGGGAGACATTTTGGCGGCAGGTCCCATAGGTGGAAACGGAAACGAGATGGCCAACTTTGGAGTTGTTATTTCGATGCTGGCCGGAAGCGCCGGAGCCCTTGCACTTGTAGACGCTGATTACGCCCGTTACGCCCGATCAACCCGAGATGTCGGGATTCTGGCCGTAGGAGGCGCCATCATGATTGACATCATTGTCGTCATCCTAGGTGCCGTCATTGTTCACGCCAGCGCGAATTCCGTGACCGATTTCCTGACCCAGAACACCGCCGCCGCGGCAACCCAGACGGGGGACTCAATAGCGGAGAAGGTGTCGTGGATGATCGCCAACAATACCGGCGCCTACTTCATCATCATTTTCGGGATCACCGGGTTCATCCTCATGTACGTCGCACAGGTCAAGGCGCAAGTTCTTAACACGTACTCCGGATCCCTTTCCCTGGTCAATCTCGTGGAAGGGCTCACCGGGAAGAGGCCAAGCCGGCTCAGTGCAGTCATTGCAGGGAACATCGTGGCATTGCTTATGATCGCCGGAAACATCCTGGGGCTACTGGGCAGTTTCCTTGGCATCCTGGGCGTATCCACGACGGCCCTTGCCGGCGTCATTATCGCCGACTACTTCATCGTCAGAAAGCGCAAACCGGTGACTGGCAACGAGACAGAGGCGGTGAACTGGGCCGGCGTTATCACCGTTGTTCTGGCAGCCGTCATTGGTTCTGTTCTGACCGAGGCGCGGGTCACACCACTGGGCTTCCTTGTCAGCCTGGTCATCGTTCTGGTGCTCTACCCCGTTCTTCGGAAGTTTGTGTTCAGAGCCCCTAACTACACGGTTGAAGTTGCTGAAACGCCAAGCAGGGATCTGGTCTAAGCCGAAGTTACGTGAGCCGTGACGTTTGAAATCCCCGCCATGGTGGGGATTTCAGCGTTTCCGGGGTTCCTCCTTCTGCCTACTTCAGGGTGAGCGGGATGGGTTGGCCAATGAGGTCGAAGGCTCTGCGCTGGATCGGGGTCGGTTCGGCCAGGGTCGGGATCGCCGGGGCTGTCCCGTCGGTGCCGTAGCGGCTGTCGTTGCGGGTCAGCGTGGCCAGGTGGGCTAGCAGGGCCTGGAAGCTGTGGGGGCGGGTTGGTCCTCGTCGGTGAAGGTCAGCGGTGCCCAGGCCCGGCGCAGGTGCCAGACCAGGTAGGCGGCGAGCAGGCAGATGAACACGTGGGCCCGCACACGGGTTTCGGTCCAGTGATGGATTGGGCGCAGGTGCAGGGCGATGGCCTTGATCGAGCGGAAGTCGCGTTCGACGTTTGCCAGGGACTTGTAGGTCGCAACAACCTGCCCGGCGTTCATCCGGGTGACGTCGATGGTGGTACGGATGAGATAGATCCCGTCCAGGGCGGTCTCGGCCGCGATCTGTCCCTCGTTGCGGGCGCAGGTGAAGCGGTCGTCGTCGATGGTGAGGGTGAAGTGTTTTTCCATCCGGTATTTGCCAATGATTTTCCCGGGCCTCAGACCGGTCTTTCCAGCACCGGTGAGCCGGCCGGCGTCAACGGCGGCGGTGATTTTCGCGAGCTCCTTCTCGGTGACGGCGAGCAGCTCAGTGCGTTTGCGTCCCCGTTCGGCAGCCAGGGCCCGGTTGCGGCAGGCGACGAGCCGTTCGCCGGGGAAGTCGGGGTGGGTGATCTCGGCCCAGGTTCGCCTCATCGAAAAGGGACATTTGCAGGGGCCCGTCATCGGCGGCCAACGTCTTGATCTCCGGGGCGCGCAGCGCGGTGACCCAACCGAACCAGCCCAGCTCCTCCAACGCCGCGATGCGGGCGGTGGTGATCATGCCGCGGTCCCCGACCATGACCATCCCCTCCAGTCCGTACCGGGTTGTGAAGTCCGCCGCCAGGGCCTCGAACGCGGCCGGGTCCGCCGTGTTCCCCGGGGCACAACCCGCACCGAGACGGGCCGGCCTGCGGGATCGGTGAGGAGCCCGTACCCGGTCTGCTCCACGCCGCGCTTTTTGTCCCGGGAATACCCCCGGCGGCCAGCGGTGTGGCCGGTCACCTACGAGGAGGACAGGTCGAACAGGGCGAGCCGGTCCGGATTCGCCTCCGGGTTTAGGTGCCGGGCGGCGAGCTTCTTTTCGATGCCCTCCTGGCGGGCGGCCAGCCAGTCCATCCCCGCATACACGTCATGGGTGGACGCGCCGGCCAGGCCGAGGTCCACGGCGAGGGTCGTGTCTTTCCACAGATGCAGCGTGGCCAGTTTCGACCCGGGCTTGCAGATCCGGGCAATGACCAGGGCAAACGCCATGTCCCGCTCCCGGCCGGCAGGCCCAGGGCCTGCGCCTGCGCGAAGACCGCGGGCACCAAGCGGTGGCCCTTCAGCCCGGCATCGATGAGGTCGACCACGTGCTCGGGCAGGGCGGAGAGGTTCGCGACGGTTTCGTTGCAGACCTTCCCGTTCTGCCGCTAGGTCCGGCGCAGTGTGTACGCGGACCGGTATTCGCGCTCCTGGCCGTTCCTGCCCGTGTGGGATTTCTTGACCCTGACTACATGAACCGCACTGCCACGCTTCGCCATGCCAGGGTTCTACGGGCGAAACGGCCCGCAGTCGATATCCAGAAGCCAAATCTTCTGACTACCTTTCAGAACCAAAAGAAGGTTTCCGCCGGAATCCCAACGATTCCGGGCGGCAAGCCCACCTAACTTCGGAAAACACTGCTCCTCCACAAAAGGCGGCCGCCATTCGCGTATAGGAGTGGCGGCCGCCATTCGCGTATAAGAGTGGCGGCCGCCATTTACTTTGTGCGACGGCACAGGACGCCGCGGTGTTGCTGGACAGTTAGGCCCACATTTGGGCATAGGGGTGAGAGCATAGCTCGATCACCGTTCCCCAAGGGTCTTCGCAGTAAACAACGGAGTAACCGCGTTCAGCGTTGATTACAACGGCGTCGGACCGTTGCCGTCCGCCAGCCTCGACGATCCGGGCGATAGTCGCTTCGAAGTTCGGGGCGGTGAGCGCAAGATGATATATCCCGGTCTTCCAGAATTCAAAATTATTGTCACGCCTTGATGTCTCCGGGGACGCAAAGTGGAAGAGCTCAAGGCCGGAACCGTCGGGCCAGACGAGGTGGGCGAAGGAAAAGCTGCTGAATCCGACACCGTAGATCGCAGCGGCCGCCATGCCCAGGTCCGTGTCGTCTTCCACAACTTTGATGGGACCCGCGAGCACATACATTCCGAAGGCTTCGCGGTACCACTGGATAGCTGCATCGAGGTTGGGCACGGTAACGCCGACGTGTGAGAAAGCGGTGGGTTGAAGCATTGAACTTCTCCTGGATCGTTGGTTGTTGCTCTTTCTTGGACTAAACCCTTGGCCATTGCACTAGATAAGGCTTCTGGCCACCAGGTGCCCGGAACCTCCGGACAGCCCAGGCCCAGGATGCGTTGATGCGCCGATGTGCCAAAGACCCTTGACTGCTGTCCGGTGGCCTGCGGCTTCCGGGAACGGGCGCCACAGGAGGTTTTGGAAGAGCTCGGCCGATCCGCCGTAAGGGTCACCATTGACTGCGTTCGGATTCTGCTGAGCTAGGTCAGCTGGCGAAAGGATGTCCCATGCCAAGACGGACGCGCGGGTGCCAGGCGCGAATTCCTCCAGTCTGGCAAGGATCCGTTCCATATAACCCGCCTTCAGTTCCTCGGACCAGCCTTCCGCAACGGACAGCAGTCCCGCCGCATCCCCTACTGGGCCGAATGGAACTTCCTGTAACTGCAGCCAAAGCGTCGCTCCACCCGCGGGTGCACGGGATGGATCCAGGATCGATTGCTGTCCCACCACGACCGTGGGCTCGGCGGGAAGCAGCCCGGCCTCTGCCTGCGCGCAGGCGATACCAATGCTGTCCGAGCCATTGCTGAGGTGAATCAGAGGAACCGTATTCAGGCGAGAATCGAGCCATTGGAGCGGCTTATCGAGAGCCAGATGGATCTGCATCGCCCCGCGGCCGTTCTGAAACCGGTTTGCTGCGGCTGCGGCGGCCGGCACCGCATTGTCAAGTAATTTTCCGTACAGGGCTTGAGGGGAAACGTTTGCCAGCACTGTACCTGCCGCGACGGGCCCGTCCGACGTCATCAGCCCTGAGACGCGCCCGGCGTCGATTCTTATCTTTTCAACGTTTGTGTTCAGCATGATGCGCACCCCTTTCTCGCGCAGCAGGGATTCAAAGGCAGCCACAAAATTTGATGCACCACCTTTCACCACAGGCAGTCCGAAGCCGTGCATGGTCAGGGCCATTACGGGCATCATCACGCCGCCGGTGGCGCTATCGGGCCCAAGGCCGGCGTGGAGAAGCCAAGGCGACCAAAGTTGGTCCGCCTCCCAGCCGTCGAATCGACTTCTGATATAGCTGCGCCCGCTCATCAGGGCGTCGCGCAGAAAGGCCTCATTTCCCTTGATTTTGCCTTTCTTCAGAGCTCCCAGGGCGATCCGTGAAACGTCCTTGAATGATCGAAGCTCAGCCCCAAACGCACCAAAGACAGTGGAAGCGTTTTTCCCGAGGTCGTCAATCATATCCAGGTAGGCGCTCCCCTCCCTGGGGGAGCTCAGAGCCAACGCCGTAGATTTGGGGTCCCTGTCGGCAACCACGACGCGGTGCTTGCCGGTGGTCGGGTCAATGCCAATGCTGGCCGTCACCGCCCCGTCTGCGTTGCAGTACTCCAACCCGCGCGCATGCAGCTCCTGGCCCAGTTCCTTGTAGGCATCCCCTGAAACGAAGAGGGGGTGCCACGATGAGAATGTGTCATGAATAAAGCCAGGAATGGTCCGTTCGGAGGAATGGATGAACCCGCCCAGCCGATCCATGCGTTCGATAAGGCAAACGCGTTTCCCGGCAAGAGCGAGCTCCGCAGCCGCTACCAGAGAGTTGATTCCTGAACCGATAATCGCAATATCTTCGGGTGCTCGCATGCGCTTTTTTCATCCTTTTCTATGACTGGCGGGGCTACCTTCCACCGGAACGCACTGCCCAGCTGCTCACCGAACTGGGCGGCGCCCCGGTCAGCCAGGGCTCCTCGGCTCGCCGGTACACCGGCTTCCGTCCACGAGAACCATGGTTGCCAGCGTTCTTGAATCCACTGGCATGAATTGTTGGGTTTCGTCGTGCAATCGGCCCCGAGCTGAAGCGGTGACTCGCCTGGTCCGGATGGTTTCGCTGTTCCAGCTGAGGAGGGCCCCGCCGGATCGCGGGAGGGCCCTCCTCAGCTGCTTGCAGTGCTGCTGCTACCGAGCGCCGACCTTGGCGCTCTCGTCTTTCGTGTCGCCGTCGAGCTGCGGTACGGAAACCGGGTCATCGACACGGCGCTTCGGAATCGTGGCCACGGCGCCGGCCGCCACAACGGCGGTTCCGGCGAAGATTGCGAAGTTGTACTCGAACGGCAGTTTCGCGTTGCCGATCCAGCCACCGATCAGCGGTCCGGAGATCGCACCGATACGGGCGAAACTCAGCGCCCAGCCCGTTGCCGTGCCGCGGATCGCGGCCGGATAGTAGTCGGCGATGTAGCCAGTCAGGACCAGCGAGGTTGAAATGGACCCGATGCCGGCGAACGCGACGAATACCAGGTTCACCACCATGTTGTTGGGGAACATCAGCAACATGATGCCCAAACCGCCCAGCACATAGAACACCAACAAAATCAGCTTCTGGCCGTACTTGTCGGCGGCGCGGCCCAGAACCAGGCCCCCGACGGCGGACGCGAGGCTGAACACTAGGAGGAATGTCAGCGACGAGCCAAGATCGTACCCGACCTGCTTCATGATCGACGGCAGCCACGTATTCAGGCCGTAAACCAGGACCATTCCGCAGAAGAGCGCGATCCAGAAAAACACCGTGGACCGCAGGTACTTTGGCGAGAACATGACGGTGATGGTCTTCCACAAAGGCGCAGACTCGCCGTTCGGGGCTGCCGGCGCTCCCACGGGTACGTAGTCGGGGATGTTCAGCTTCGCTGCGGGAGTGAGGGCATCCTTCCCGCGTCCCTTGGATTCGAGGTACTCCAGGGATTCGGGGAGCAGCTTCCAGATGAGGGGCACCAGGACAACCGGCAGCGCGCCGAAGCCGATCACCCAACGCCATCCAGCGGTAGGAAGCACGAAGAGCGCCACCAGCGCCGCAGCGACGATGCCCAGCAAGTATCCCGAGTACATCACTCCATAGTTAAAGGAGCGCTTCTTGGGGGCCGAGTATTCGATGGTCAGCGCAGCCGCCACCGGGACCGCCATCGTGGTGTCCTCGCCGGTTCGCAAGGCGGCCAGTTTCATCCGTCCAGTTCCCTTCAGTCAGATATGGAGACTTTTTTACGACCGTCACATGTGCTCAAGGTAGCACGAAGGAAAGGATCTGAACAAGGGTCTTTTTCGAACCAGCGGCCCGCGACCGTGCACATGGTCAGCGACCAGGCCTCGGCCCCGGTGAACTGGCGCTTGTTCGTGCCCGAGGCCTGGGAAGGCCCGGACATCAAGCACAAGCGAACCCGCCCGTACAGGCCCCAGACCAACGGCAAAGTCGAGCGCTACAGCTGCACCATGCTCGATGAATGGGCCTACGCCAAACCCTACGCATCAGAAAGCGAGCGTGTTGCCGCTTTCACCGACTGGCTCCATCACTACAATCATCACCGAGGCCACACCTCACTCAAAGGTCAGCCACCGGCCAGCCGCGTCACTAACCTCTCAGGTCAATACACCTAGCGTTCTGGCTGTGGGGCTGGCGACGGGGGCCACGTGACTCGACGTCCGCCGAGCCTGGTAAGTGCCCGGCGGGATGCGTCGTCCACTGCTTTGGCGAGGGTTTGCAGATCTTCCTGCGGAAATTGCCGGTCTTCCATGGCTACTATCCCGTTGATGACAACTGTGCGCGCGTCCCGTCCCGACCCTCCGTAAACGAGGTTAGGCACCGCGTTGCCGAGCGGGTCAGGCCACCATTCGGGACCGGACATGTCGAAAATCGCAAGATCGGCGGCCTTCCCAACCTCGAGTGAGCCGATTCGGTCACTCCATCGGGCGGCGCGGGCACCTCCTATGGTGGCCATTTCGAAGACGTGAAACGGGTTCATGATCAGCGGGTCTTGGCGGGCGTCCTTATGGGCGCACGCCGCCAAGTACATTGTCCTGACCATGTCCAGGGAACGGCTGATGATTGATGCGTCTGTTCCGAGAGCCACGTTGGCTCCGGCGGCAACCAAGTCGGGTATGACGCCATGGGAGACCCAACCGTTTCCGCCTACGAAGCTCGATCCTGGACAGTGGGCAACCTGGGTGTCTGTGGCGGCCAGCAGTTCGATGTCCCCGTTGGGTATCCAGCCGATGTGTGCCAACAGGAGGTCGGGTCCGAGCAGGTTTGCCTTTTGCAAGCGGTGGATGTCAGAATTCCGGTTGTTGGTCGTTTCTAGTGACTGGCGGCCTATGAGGTGGGAGACAACACCGACACCGCGGGCTGCGGAGGCCTCGGCAACCCGACTGAGCAGGGCATCACTCGCAACTATGGGCATGTCGATGTTGTATGCAGCCCGGATCAGAGAGTCAGGGCCGCCGCGATATTTCGCCACGGTCTCCTCTGCGCCTGCGATGGCGTCTTCGAGCGCCTCTACGCGTCCCCCGAACGGGCCGGCGACGTCTGTCAGCTTGCGGGTGATGACTCCTCGTATACCTGTGTCAATGGCTGCACGTGCTATCGCGTCGGGTTGCGGTCCTGCGCCGTCGACGAATGTTGTTGTTCCGTGGCGGATCATCTCGATGAAAGAGGCTTTGGCGGCCAGGAAGGCGTCTTCGTCGTCGAGTTGGTCCTCGTAGGGAATGACCCGTTGACTGAGCCGCACAAACTGGGGGGTGTCGTCGCACATTCCAGGGATCAGGGAGTCTATGGGATGCGTATGAGCATCGATGAATCCCGGCACAACAAGCCCTTCGGGTTCGTCGATGTGCCGTACCGGCGCGAAGATGTCCACGAGCTCAGCACGCGGTCCTACTGCGACTATATTGCTTCCCTCGACTGCAATGGCGCCGTCGAAGAGGATCCTTCGTTCGGCATCGACCGTTACTATGCAGCCGGCCGTGATCAGCAGGTCGACCTTTTGTCGCATGTCCGATGTCATGTCACTCCGTTCAATTGTGTGGTTCACCAAAGGGACGTTTTTTGGGTGCAGACAGGAGTCTGCCGAATGAGCGCGGGTGACACTCCGAGGCGGCGTCGGAATACCTCGGTCATGTGTGCCTGACTGCAGAAACCTGCTTCATAGGCAATATCCGCGATCCTACTGCCGGTTTCGCCAAGCAGGCGGCGCGCCTGATGGACGCGGTATTGCATGAGGTACTGGTGAGCGGAGATCCCGAAGGCTGCGGAGAAGAGGTGAGCGAAGTGCACCGGACTAAGGTTTCCTGCTGCGCGGGCTAGTTCTTCGACTGAAAGCTTCTCCATGAAGCGTTCGCCAACGAGCCGCAGGGACTGCCCCAGCCGTGCATCTGGATGCGTCTTTGGCGGCGGCGCGGGTGCGTGGTGCAAGGCCCTAAGGGCCGTGGTAATGAGCCCACTGACTTCGTCCTCTGTCACCGTGCCCTGGAGCAGATTACGGCGGATTCCCTGGGCGGCAGTGGCAAAAGCTTGGTCAAGCGCTCCCGCATGACGTCCTCAAACCCGCCCACCATGGCAGGGTCTATTGTCAGCAACAGGTACTCGCACGCATACGCCTTCTCAATGCTGACTGCGGCGCCTGCAGGAACGAAGTAAAACGAATCAGCCGGGACAACTGTGTTGATCATATGTCCACCCAAGTCCAGTGTGACGAGATTGGGCAGGAATTCTATGCCGATCAGGTGGTGATGCAGGGTAACTTCAGCCCTCGAGAAACCTTGGGGGTAATACAGGACGTACCCCGAGTCATGTACAGCCTGCCAGGGTGCCGCCGCAAGTGGCGGCACCCCCCGACGCGCTCCTGATTCGGGGGCCCACTCGGCGAAAGCGTCGATGTTCAACGGCGGACGCGCAATTCTACGTGCCCGGCAACAGGACTGGGGTTCAAAACTGCTGGCGGCCGGGAGCCCGGAGCCCTGCCTGTTCCAATTGCGGTAACACCGACTGGCTGAAGGCAGTCAGACCGCCCTCGTAGTCCAGCCAGGACATGAGGAACCCGTCTACGCCTGCATCCGAAAGAGCAGAGAGCTTTTCAGCAATGTCCTCAGCTGAACCCACGAGAGGATAGCCGCCGTAGCCGGCAGCCACAGCGAAACGCACATGCTGCACTACTTCTGGCGGCCAGGTCTCGGCGTTGCCGACGTTGTTTGCCATGAACGAATCCACTCCTTCGGCGTCGCCCTGATTCACCACGTAATCCTGGACATAGGCATCGGCCTGCTCACGGGTGTCACGCTGCACCACGTAGCATGACATCCAGACTTCGATCTCCTTTCCATGGATGTCCCGCGCCTGCCGGCGGTATTCCTCCACCTGGCGCCTAATGGCTTCCGGCCGGGGGTCCTGCGGGACGACAAACGCGATGTCACAATTTTTCGCCGCGAAGGCACGACCCCGTTCAGACCCCCCTGCATTCAACAGAGTCGGCCTGGGGAAAGGTGCGTGGGGCTGGGCGATGGCTCCTTTGAGCTGATAAAACGTGCCATCATAATCGAAGCTGCGCGGATCAGACCACAAGCGGTTGAAGATTTCGACCCATTCATCGGCGAGGGAATAGCGGTCATCGTGGCCCGGCATGGCGGTGCCGAACATTTCCATTTCGGCCCGGTACCAGCCGCAGACCAGATTCATGCCGAAGCGGCCGCCCGAGATCAGATCCACCGTTGCAGCAGACTTTGCCGCGATGATCGGGTGGACCGTTGCCAGATGTACCGTGCTGACCACTTCGATATGCTCCGTTACGGCGGCAACTGCCGCCGCCCAGGTAAAGGTCTCGAAAAGATCTCCTGAGTAGTGTCCGTCTTTGTGGAAGGGTTTCCACCTGGACGCTGAGACGAGTTTCTCGATGCCGAGACGGTCCGCTTGCTGGGCGATTCTCAGGTTATTCTCCCAAGTAGGCACGAACCTGTCCGGGTGATTTGTAAAGGCCGCACCCCCGTTTATGGCAAAAACTCCGAGTTTGAGCCGGTTTTCTGTGGGCTGGACGGTCGGAACGGATGAGGAAGCGGTTGAGGTGTACGTCATGGTTCTCCTGGTGAGCGCGGGCCGATTCATCGGCTCCGGTTGGAATATTGAGAGCCTACGCAGCGCCCCCCCGCCTGTGCTTTCACAAACCTGTGACAAGGGGCGCTGCGTAGGCAAAAGGGCGACCGATGAGGCCCTATCCTGCTTCGAGTTGGAGGAGGTGGCGGTATTGGCCTTTGAAGTAGAGCAGTGGTTGGCCGGCGTGCCACTCGGGGGTGCTCATTTCGTGGACGCGCCCGATGACGACGTAGTGGTCCCCCGCGACGTACTCCGCCGTTATTTCACAGTCGAGCCACATGAGTGTTCCCGCTATGACAGGGTTGCGTTTTGCTGTAGGTTTCCAGTCAATACCTGCCCACTTGTCGGTCCCTTTACGGGCGAACTGGTTGGAAATCTCGTGCTGTGAGTGGGAGAGAACATTGACGGAAAACCTGCCTGTTGCGCGGATCTTCGGATAGGTGGTGGAGTTCAGCATGACGCTGAAGGAAATCAGCGGCGGTTCAGTCGAAACGCTGTAGAACGACTGGCAGGTGAATCCGATGGGTTCACCGTCAGAAGCTCCCGCAATGATCGTGATGCCCGAAGCGAAGTGCCCGAGGGTGTTGCGGAATGAGCGGGGCTCGATTGCAACGCCGCTGGCCCTGTCCAAGGGGATTTGAACTGTTTGCATTGGTGTGTCTCCTAGTTCTGAAGGATCAACACGTTAAGTAAGGGAAGCGACGACGCGCAGGGAGTTGCTCACCTTCGCCAGGCGGTTCAGGTTCGTGGCGTAAGTATCGGCCGCGGCCTGAACAATCTCGTCGAGGTGATCCATCTGCCCGGTGATGAAGTAGAAGCCACGCCCGGGAACCGTTGCTCCAAGCTCAACGAGCAAAGGCGCCAGATTCACCGTAGGACCCATGGAATGGGTTTGGTCTGCTCCGGTCATCACAGGGATTGCCGTGACCCCTGCCAGTCCACTTGCTGGGTAGCGGTCCAGGAAAGCCTTCAAGAGCCCGGTATATGTCGCCTTGTAGGTCGGGGAGGCGAACACTGCCAGATCACTTGAAGCGACACTGGCATTCAGAGCCGCCATCCCTTCGCTGGGCCATGCAAAAATTTCCTCGACGTGCTCCGCAAGGTCAACAACTTCCACCTCGTAAGAGCCGGCCTCCAGCAGCTTCTCAACAAGAGTCTGCGCCACCTTCAACGTGCGGGACTGCGGCTTGGGATTGCCGACAATAATCGAAACCTTGAGCGTCATCATTTCTCACTAACTGTGTTGTCAGGAAAATGAGATACGTCGGAGGAACAGCGGAGCCAAGAGCGAGTTGACAGGCATACGCGTGTGCACCAACATGTCTCACACACCACCGAGATTTTTTGGCCCGGTGGGCCCGCAACGGCTTACGCTGCGTTCATACATAGGCATCACTCGTCGGGAGGACCCGGAGGTATCAGATGTCCGGAGAACACTTCGTGTTCCAGGTCACGATGCCTGCAAAAAATATAGCACATTCCTGCCGATGGTCAATGGGGCGCTATTACCGCCCTTACGTTGCATATACGAGGGGAGCTGAATCCCAATTCCGGGCACGGGGCCGCGACCTCGCGGAATGTCGCCACTCAAACCTCTCGGGTGCAATCGGCAAGCCCCAGTTGGATGCTCCAACGCTGGCCGGTCCCCTGCAACCGCTGCGGTCAGACCACCAAACCGTCGCACGATGGCCCGTCGGCGGAGTCTGCGGCTATTGCTACCAGCAAGCCAAACGCACCCGGGGAATCTGCGCCTGCGGCCACGAAGGCGTCCTGCCCGGCCTCATCGATAACCAACCCGCTTGCCGTCGATGCTCAGGCATCCGAATCAACATCGACTTGACGGGAATCTTCGTTATCGGCGTGGCGCTCCAGCGCCATTAGATGACGGGTATGACACCGGCAATGGGCATGTTTCCCAACGTTGCTTGTTTTCGACGTCCGTCAAGAAATATCGGGCTGGGAATTAGACGAGCCGGCGTCGAAGCGGCCGACGAGATCCTTGCCACTCCGGGCCTCGACACCGTAATCATCGGTCCCGGCGACCTCGCTCTCTCGCTCGGCGTACCAATGGGCTCGGAGGAGCATTGGACCGCGGTTGACCGCGTGCTGACGAGCGCGGCTGCGCACGGTGTGAGCACGGGAGCGTTCTGTTTCACGCTGCCGGACGTCGAGCGCTATCTCACTGCCGGCGCGAGGCTGATCCTTGCCGGAGGAGACCTGAACTGGACCATGGGCGGGGCGATGGCTGAATGGCACAGCATCCTAGCCCTTCGCCCGGCCGCCGAGCCCCTGGGCACCCACTGATGCCGCGCCTGAAGGTCGTCCTGACCAACAGCGCGGTGCCACTGCACGTGGAAGCAGCACAGGTCTTTGCCGGACTCGATGTCGACTTCGTGACGGTGGACGCCTCGAGCGAAGATGAGCTGCTGCGCTTGGCCGGCGACGCTGACGCCGTCATCGCCCTCGCAGAGCCGCTGAGTCGGCGCGTTGTCGAGGGGCTCCCCCTCTGCCGATCGATCACGAGATTCGGCATCGGACTCGACGGCGTCGATATCGCTGCAGCCACGGAGCACGGCATCTGGGTCACGAACGTGCCTGACTCCAATTACCGCGAGGTCGCTGTGCACGCCATTACCCTCGCACTGTCCGTTTCACGGCGCATTCCGAGACTGAACCACGCCATGCACCAGAACGGAGCCGCTTCGCTCGCGCTTGCCGCAGGAACTCGGCGGCCAGACGACCAGACGTTCGGCCTGCTCGGAATGGGCAGGATCGGGCGGCGCGTGGCAGCCATGGCCGCGGCGATTGGATACCGCGTTCAGGCCTTCGATCCGGCGGTCTCCTGGGCTGACGCAAGCGCTCTCGGAGTGACTTTGGTGAGCTTCGACGAGCTAATGACCACTTCGGACATCCTCTCTCTCCACGTGCCGCTGCTCGACAGCACTCGCAACATCGTCAGCATCGGTATGTTTTCGGGCACGGAAAAGAGAGAGGAAGAGCATTTCTCAGGTATGAAAGCCGGTGCAAGACCCGATATTGATCATGGCCGTGAAGCGGATCACTTTACTTTTACGATATGCCGGTTATTGCACGCAGGCCGGTCGTTTGCGAACCGAGCGCTGGTTACCTAAAGCCGTTCTACGCCTGGCGCCGACGAAATTCCGAGGCGTCAGGGCGTGCTGCTGCCCGAACGCAACTGGATGCGAAGGTCATGCGGACTCATGCGGATTCGTACGGGATCTACGGGTCCAGGCCGCGCTGGCCCGGAACGGGACCGCCGTTGACCGGAAGACTGTAGCCTCCTCGATGCGACGGCACGGCCTGGAAGGCATCTCTCACCGGCGTTTCCGGCCCGTAACACCGATCAGTGAGGCACGGGTCCATTCCATCCCGGATCTGTGGCCAGGAAATGGGATACCGGGGCCCTCGACGCGGTATGGATCTCGGACGTCACCTACCTGCGCACACATGAAGGCTGGGTATATTTATGTGCTGTCCGGGACGCCTGCTCACTGCGGGTCATTGGGTGTGCGACGGACTCGGTCCAGACCAGCGCCCTGGTCGAACGGGCACTGCGCATGGCTTACATCCTGAGCGGCAGGGGCCCGGCCGGCGTCGTGTTCCACGCCGACCGCGGCACCCAGTACACCTCTGCCCGGCTCAACGATTTCTGCAAAAGCTAAATCCTTAACCGGACAATCCACGGCATCCCGGGCCATTAGCCGATAATGCGCTGCAGGAATCCTTCTGGCCCACCCTGAAGACCGAGTTCTACGACCGACGCCGCTGGACCACCACGCACGCCGCGATCCGGACAACGGGCCGCGGGATCGAGGAGCTCTACAACCGGGCCCGGCTCCACTCAGCCCTCGGCAACACCACACCCGTGGAACACGAACGACTCCTCACCACGGATAAGCCTCATCCGGCACAAGCCGCCTGACCAACTGTCCCTGTCCACGATTTGCGGGTAACCCCACGGGTAGCTCAAAGAAGTTGTTGTCGCAGGATAAGCGGCCCGCGAGGTAAGTTCCCGACACGTCAAGGTATGCCCGCCGGGGCATGGACTTCCACTAAACAAGCATTGGCGCGACAGGAGGAGAGAAGTTTACGCTGGCGAGATCAGCACGAGCTCCGTGGTTATTCCCGAACTGGAATGAACCGTCAGCGAGCCCGTCGCAAAAGAGAGGAAGCCCATGACACAGACCACCATGTGCCCTATAGCCCACGGATTCGATCCACTGGGGGAGGACTATCTCGCAGAGCCCTATGCGCAGCTCAACGACCTTCGCGTGGACGGGCCCGTCCACTATGCCCCCTCCATCGACTACTGGGTCGTCACTCGCTACGCGGACATCGCCAAGATTTTGGCGGATCCTGAAACGTTTTCGGCGACGATCGCCCAAGCCCCGCTTGTGCCTCTCACGGAAGAAGTGAAGGAAATACTAACGTCGGGCGTGCGCAACACCCCAGTCTTATCGAATCTGGACCCTCCTCATCACACCAGGGTGAGGCTCCACCTCGCAACGATGTTCACGCCGCGTCGGGTGCAAGCGATGTCCGACCGCATCGAGGCTCTCGCCTCAGAACTGGTGGAGCAATTTGCTAGCCGCGGACGCGCCGACCTCATCACTGAACTGACCTTCCCACTCCCCGCATTGACGATGTTCAGGCTCCTCGGTTTCCCAGATGAGGACTCGGAAGAACTCAAGTCGTGGTGCAACGACAAGCTCGAGGTCAACTGGGGCCGACCGGACGCACAATACCAGCGGCGCGCTGCAACCAACATGAGTAAGTTTTGGGACTATTGCGAACGCTTCGTGGCCCTCCGCAAAAACAATCTCAGCGACGACCTCACAAGTGACCTGCTACGCCAGCGCGAAAACGATTCCGAGGCACTCGACGATCAAGAGATCGCCAGCGTGATCTTCGCGCTCAGCTTTGCAGGGCATGAGACAACCACCAACCTGATGGGTAACGCCCTGAGGCAGCTCCTCTCTCGGCCCGAGCTGTGGAAAGAACTATGCGAGGAGCCAAGGCTCATCCCCGGGGCTGTGGAAGAGACCCTGCGATTTGACTCGTCCGTCATCGCCTGGCGGCGGCTCACCACGCGAGACGTGGCGATCGACGGTGTCGCGGTGCCGGCCGGATCTAAACTGATGCTTGCCTTCGGAGCGGCCAATCACGACCCTTCCATGTTTCCTGAACCGGAAAGGTTCGACATCCGTCGCGACAACGCTCGGCTGCAACTCTCCTTCGGCAAGGGCACCCACTTCTGTCTGGGTCAACATCTTGCACGGGTCGAGGCGCGTATCGTGATCGGCATGCTCACCCAACGATTCCCGAATATGAGGCTGGTCGAGGACCAGCACCTCACCTTCTCTGCGAACATATCCTTCAGAGGCCCGGAAAAACTTCTCGTTGAGTGGGAGGAGAGCTGAGCATGGTGATGAAGGTAGTCATCGAACGCGACCGCTGCACAAGTTGCAGCGACTGCGTCCTCTCCGTGCCGGAGGTGTTCGACCTAGATGACCGAGATGCAAAGGTCGTCCTATTGCAGATCCACCCCAGCGAGGATCTAAGGCCAAACGTGGAACGCGCGGTAGACGACTGTCCGACTAACGTTATCCATTTGGTAGAAGAGTGAGTGCGAGGTCAGGTGCGCTGATCGTAGGGGCTTCGAGAGCGGGGCTATCTGCTGCGCGCGCCCTCCGAAAGGGCGGCTTTGACGGCAGGATTCGGGTGGTGGGGGCCGAGCGAAATTTGCCCTATGACCGGACTGCGGTTTCCAAAGGTTTGATGTCGGGGTCAGACACGATCGACGAAATAGGCCTCGCTTTTCCCGGTGAACTTGATGATCTAGATCTGATCTTGGGACATACAGCCGTCTCGCTTGACGTCGAGCGACGTCGTGTGACGCTAGACGACGGCACAGCGCTGGGATTCGAAGTGCTTTTTATCGCGACGGGCTCGGCCGCGGTGTGGCCGGCATCCATTCCGCACCTTCAAGGCGTTCATACCTTGCGCACAGCCGACGACAGCATGGCTCTATGCGCTGATCTTTCCGACGCGAAACGGGTTGTGGTGGTCGGCGGCGGCTTCATCGGCGCGGAGGTCGCGGCGGGTATTAAGTCTGCGGATGTCGACGTGACGATGATCGTGGCGGGAACTGTTCCCCTAGAACGTGCCCTGGGGCGGGAGTTCGGGGAGGAGTGGGCGGGGGTGCATCGCGAACATGGGATCGACGTGCGGTGCGGGGAGTACGTTGCCTCGCTCAGTGCGGAATTCGACCGTGTGTCGGCAGTTGTCCTGAGCGACGGAACCAGCATTGATGCCGACGTTGTTGTGCTGGGCATCGGGGCTCGCCCCGTCACGGACTGGCTTCACGGCAGCGGACTCACGCTTACCGATGGTGTGGTCTGCGACGAGAACTTGATGGCGGCACCTGGCATCTACGCCATCGGAGACGTCGCGAAATGGCCCCATCCCAAGTTCGGCCAGCTGCTTCGGGTCGAGCACTGGACCAACGCCCATGAGCAGGGAACCGCAGCTGCCCGGCACTATCTGGGTGTCGGCGGACCCTTCGAAAATGTGCCCTATGTCTGGACCGACCAGTTTGGGTACCGCATACAGGTATATGGCAAGACGACCGACGCCGATCTTATCCACAGGGTCCCATCCGCTAACCCAAGCGTCCCGCGCATCGTTCTCTACGGCAGCGGAAGTCGCTTAATGGCGGCCTTGGGCGTCGATGATCCACGGAGCCTACTCCCGCTCCGTCGCCTGATAGCACAGCCAGATAGCTGGGAACACGCGTTGTCGCTCGTAGGGAGCTAAGGGGACCTGTCCGGCACCGACGGGGTGATCTCAGCGTTGCAAGCTGGTCAGTCCAAAGCCAGCCCCGCCGTTGTGAGCATTTTGCGAGGCCCTGTGGTCAACATATCGCCCGCCGGGAGGCAGCGACCATCCGAAACGCCTTGGCCAAGTGGATCGCCGCCATCGAAATCAGCCGACCGGCAGGCAAGCGTCCTGCGTGCATCGAAATCCCTGCCGGTCCGGGTCGAACTGCGTGAACACGCTCTGGACCGGATTTAGTGATCCGTCCGTGGATAAAGATTTGTGTGAACGACGTAGCCCCTTGCCTTATCGATGAATCGCGGGAAAAAGAAGCGTACGCGGCCAGCCAGAGCGCTGAGGCGTCCGGCATTGCTGCATCTATGAATCCTCGCCGGTACAGCCGGTTCCTCAGTCTGACTTCCACCACTGTTCCTGGCAGGGATTGCCACTGATCTGTGGCATGGAACGGGGCCTCAAGGATCACTCTGTCTTGGACCGATCTACTCCCCTGGCCTCTGTCGACGCCGGCCGGCGTGCGCCGGAGGCGAGCTGGACGGCAACGTCGATGATCATATCTTCCTGTCCGCCGACGTAGCCGGCTTTGCCGATTTCTTCCAGGATCTGCCAGGCGGGGACGCTGTAGCGTTCCGCGGCGCGTTCGGCATGGATGAGGAAGGAAGAATAGACGCCGGCGTAGCCCTGCATGATGTAGGCCCGGTCCATGATGGGCATGCGGGTGATAATCGGCTTGACCACGTCTTCTGCTGCCGCCATTAGGCCGTGAACGTCGACGCCGGTGCTGATGCCCAGGCGTTCGAACGCTGCGGCGAGGACCTCGGTGGGTGAGTTGCCCGCCCCGGTGCCCAGGGCCAGGAGGGTCCCGTCGATCTGCTTGGCGCCCGCCCGGGCGGCGTAGACGGAATTCGCGACGCCGAAGCTGAGGTTCTGGTGGCCGTGGAAGCCTACCTGGGCGTCGGTGCCGAGTTCGGTCACCAGGGCGCCGACACGGTCCGAGACGTCCTCGAGGATCAGTGCCCCGGCGGAGTCCACAACGTACACGCACTGGCACCCTGCATCGGCCATGATCCGTGCCTGTTCGGCGAGCTTTTCCGGCGTGGCGCGGTGGGAGAGCATGAGGAAGCCGACAGTTTCCATGCCGAGTTTGCGGGCGTGCTGGAAGTGCTGAATGGAGACGTCCGCCTCAGTGCAGTGGGTTGCAATCCGTGCCACCGATGCGCCTGCCTCGTGGGCGGCGTTCAGGTCGTGGATTGTTCCCAGCCCCGGGAGCAGGAGCACCGCAATCTTGGCGTTTTTCGCTTCGTCAACGGCCGCGCGGACCAGATCCAACTCAGGGGTGAGGGAGAACCCGTAGTTGAAGGAGGAGCCGCCTAGTCCGTCGCCGTGGGTGACCTCGATGACTTCAACGTTCGAGTCGTCGAGGGCACGGACCACGGAGCGGACGTGGGCTTCGGTGAATTTGTGGCTCATGGCATGGGAGCCGTCGCGCAGGGTGGTGTCAGTCAGCCGGACGCTCAGGTTCTGTGTCAGGGTCATGGTTATGCTCCTACGGGCGTTGAAGAGATGGCGGCGTCCATGCGTTCGGCCAGCAGGTCAGCTGTCCGGGTGGCCGCCGCGGTGATGACGTCAAGGTTGCCCACGTATTCGGGCAGGTAGTCTGCTGCACCCTTGACCTGTACCCAGACGCCAACCCGGCCGTTGCCGTTCCAGTCTTCGCGGGCGGCGTCGAACTGGGCCTGGCCGGCGCAGGTGATCATGTTGACGTTCAGGACGTCTTCGAGGGCGTCCAGGTTCACCACCGGGCACAGGTACGGACCGACGGCGGCCGGGGTCAGGTAGATTGCGTGGATCCCGGTGGCTTTGTACTTCGGGGCGTTGGCTTCGTGGGCCTTGGCGGAGGTGCATTCGAAGACGATGTCGGGAAGTTCGTCCTGGGCCAGGAGCCAGTCCACGCCCTCTGGACTCTCCGTTCTCGAGTTCTCCCAAGGGCTGGCTGCTGCGACACAGTCGCTCGTGTCGCCTCGACCGGCGACATCTGATCTGTATCTGGGTCCAACACAAAAAGAGTAATCGTGGACGTGCAAGTTGCCGCCGACGCTGAGAGTTTGGCGTCAGGATTTCAATGGGAATTACCGTTGCGGGGGCCGCCAGGTTCTCACACCTTGGCAGATTTGCCGCCTACTACACCGAAAAATATCAGGAATCACCCTCTGCGACAGTCCAAAGACTACGCCGCCTGCCGTAGACCGCCATTACGCATTAGCTCGGAGACGGACCTGGACCGCGTTACGGCGCCAACTCGCGCAAGCAATGTCTCGAGTGTGGAAGGTGAGCGCGCGGCCGCTATCGCTTGCCGCCCGTCACAGGGCTCGCGTTCACGGACAGGCTAGTCGTCACTCACCCCCGAACGCCCGTTGTGCAGTGGGCAGCGGCCTGGTACTGGACAAAATCTGTGGAAGCTCCGCTGAGCGGGCCTTTCCCTGCTTCCTGCATGCCCGAGACCGCGGGCTTTATATTGGCCATACCGGGCATGGCTGAGGTCTGCTTCGTCACCGGGGAGTGGGACCTCATTGCCGCGGCCCGCATGGCTCGTTATCAACAACTCGCGGAAACCGTCCCAGATCTCCACGGTTCTCAGTACCAGCCACCACCGACTACGCCTTCCGGGCCCCACTCTCGACATGATTTCGATGCGGCATTCGCACGACAATCCTGCTTATGCGCTATGGAAGTCGGAGTCGCGGGTTGCCTCATGCAGGACCGGCTCTGGGCGGGATCGAACCACGTTTGGAGCCCTGTCCCCCGGTGCGGTGTTAGCTGGGAGATGGCCTCGAGTGCCCCTGCCAGGAGCCTGGTTTGCCGCATGGGCCCCTCGGGGGAACAGTTCATTCCACGCCACATCCCCAACAAGTAATGCCGGTGTTCCTTGAGTTACAAGGAACACCGGCACTACTCACGTGGTCTGGCCCGCGAAATAATGGGCAGGAAATTCTCCCTGGCGGCAGCTCGGCCCGCCCTCTCCTACGGTTCTGTCCGCCTTGGCACGGCGAAGACGACAATTGAGCCAATGACGGCGAACACGGCAAACATGTAGAAGTTCACCTGCCAGCCGAATGCCAGACTGGCGATGAAGCCGCCGATGAGCGGGCCGCAGATTGCCCCGATTCTGCCTACTCCCAGGGACCAGCTCAATGCCGTGGCGCTGAGCGACTGCGGGTAGTGGGTGGCGCAGTAGCCTCCGACCAGGATCTGAGTGCCAACGGAGCCGAGCCCGGCGAAGGCAACAATGACCAGGAGGATGGCCAGGGGCAACTGCAGGCTTAGCATCAGGATGGCCACGAACGCGAGGATGAATGAGCCGGTAACGACGCGTTTAATGCCTATCCGGTCGGCCAGTGCGGAGGCGCTGATGGAGCCAACGATTGCTCCGGCGTTGAGTACCAGAAGGAACGTCAAGGCGTCGCCGAGGTTGAAGCCGGCTTGCCGCATGATTTGCGGCAGCCATGTGTTGAGGCCGTAGACCAGGAGCAGTCCGCAAAAATTCGCCACTGCAAAAAGGATGGTGGAGCCCAGCCATTTGCGGGTGAAGATTGCCTTGAGGCTGGAGTTGGTGCCGGCTGGGTCGGTCGGCAGGTCTTCGGAGGAAACAATGTCCGTGTAGATCAGGCCGAAGCGTGTTGCGGTGGCTTTTGCTTCATCGAGGTGTCCTTTGCGGGCGAGGTAGGCAACGGACTCGGGCATCAGTTTCCATGCTGCCGGCAGTAGTGTCACGAGCGGGAGGGCTCCAATTGCGTACATCCAGCGGAAATCGATGTGCTGCAGAAGGTTAATGGCCAGCAGGGACGCCCCCACGCCGCCGACTGAGTATCCACTGAACATGACGGCGTTGGCGATTTGCCGCCGCTCCTTCCGGGCGTACTCGACCGTCAAAGCGATGCAGGTCGGGACCACGCCACCCAGCCCCAGCCCTGTCAGGAAGCGCAGGGCGCCGAACACTTCGGCGGACGGGGCAAAGGCAGTCAGCAGCATGCAGATGGAGAACCAAGCGATGCTCGTGAGCATGATCCGCCTACGGCCCAGCCGGTCGGTCAAGATCCCGACTGAGAGTGTCCCGATGAGCATCCCGACGAGCGCCAGGCTGCCTATCATTCCCGCCTGTGCCGTGGTGAGGCCCCAATCCTCGAATTTGAGAATGGACGGAACCGTGGATCCGAAAACAACAAGGTCGTAACCATCAAAAACAATGGTCATAAAACAGAGGAGGAGGACGGGACGCCCCTTCCATGCGGTTAAGGCAGTGGTGCGTAATTCCGTCGGCAATGACTGCGTCATATGCATACCTCTCGTTTCGGATGCGGGATGGGGCTGTGGTGGGGATCACAGCGCACCTAACAGTGTCACAGTTACGTTGCGATAGTAAAGAAGACGCAATGAACTAATTTTGACCGACGTCATAAAACCGCAATCCAGAGAATGGGCGTGACCTCCAGGAACAAGCAGCAGTGGATCTTTCCTTCGCGATCCAGGTTTGAGGAAGAACGCGTGATTGCCCTGCTGCCCGCTATAGAACTGTGAGCGGCGCGGCGTGCAGAACGGCGCAGTCGGCCCAGCGCTGTTCCCCGTTCGGGCGGCTACCGCCGCAGGCTTTCGGAGGGCAGCTCTCCAAAGGCGGTCAGGTATGAAGAGGAGAAACGCCCCGGATGTGAAAACCCACAGCGCGCGGCGATCGCAATCACAGTCTCATCCCCTGGATCCGCTCCCAAGAGCAGTTCCCGGGCACGGTTCAGCCGGGCTTTCCTCAGCAGTTCTGAGGGCGTGGCCCCAAACTCGGAACGCAAGGCAGTTTGCAGGGTTCGCATGGATACCCCGAGATGCTCGGCCAAGTCGGTTACAGCCAGCTCCTCGGAGGCGTGACGTTCCAGCAGCTCCCGGAACCTTCTGATCAAACTCCGTTCGAAAACCGGAGTCCCTATTCCAGCGGTGGCCGGACTCTTGTCAGTAGCCATGAGCAGCCGCGACAGCATTGTGTCCACAAGGAGCCGGTGGACATAGTGGGATGCCTGGGGTGCTCCGGTGATCATGTCGTCGTGAAGCTCGATCACGGATCTCAGGAATGCCCGCCCTGGAGCGCTGACGAGGTCCATTGAGTAGCCCGGGTCCACATCGTCGGTGGCATCGTGGCCATAGAGCTTTTCAGCCACCGCGGCAAGCGCGGGGCGACTCACATAGACGATCAAGTGTGGAGCACCCAGATCCCAGACCATCGAGAACGGGCGGTCCATCGGAGGGATGGTGGCCACTCTCGGACTGGACTCCACAATATTTGAGCCAACCTTCATGCGTGCGCGGCCAGCCAGAGGAACCTGGACAAGCAAGAAGTTCTCCAGACCCTCCGGATCGATCCGGACTTCGGCTCCGTAGTCCAGAAAGTCGATGCCGACATCTCCGCGGTGCAACGAGCGCAGCTTCATCGCCAAGGATCGCTCCGGTGCCTGGGGCATGAGGCGGTGGCGGCAGAACAGTTCAGCAATCTTGGCGTGAGCATCGTCGACGTCCGAAGTGGTCACCGTCGGGCTCCCCCTCAGGACATCGCGGGGGAGAATCCTGTCCATTTCGCCTGCCTTCCGAGGGGGTTTCGTTTATTGGATGATCTCTGCGCATACGGTCTATACATGACCGACGCAGCTGGCTAGATTCATTATCAGTACAAGTATGACGCACGTCATAGAAACGCAACAGGGGACGTCCAGTACGGACCCGTAGTTGAAAGGTTTGGACATGTCCGAACTCGCAGGCAGGACCGCTATCGTCACGGGCGGAGTCACCAAAATAGGACAGGGCGTTGTTACTGCGCTCCGGGGCGCGGGAGCCACTGTGGTGGTTGCTGACATTGACCCCGACGGCGCAGCCAAGCTGAAGTCACTCGGAGATGGCATCCACTTCACGCACACCGACATTACTGATGACGCGGCCCTCTCCAGGCTCATCGACCGCACCGTGTCCGACCACGGTGGCCTGGACATCCTGGTTAATCTTGCTTGTACCTACACGGACGACGGTGCCGATTCGGGCAGGGATGACTGGTTGCAGGCGCTTAACGTCAACCTGGTCAGCGCCGTGATGGCAAGCAGGGCGGCCCGAGCACACCTCAAAGCGTCCAAGCACGGTGCCATCGTCAATTTCACCTCCATCTCCAGCTCCATCGCCCAGACCGGACGTTGGCTTTACCCTGCCAGCAAGGCTGCCCTCGTCCAGATAACCCGGAGCATGGCTGTCGACTTTGCTGCCGACCGTATCCGGGTGAATTCGGTCAGCCCAGGCTGGATCTGGAGCAACATCATGGACACGCTCAGCCACGGAAATCTTGACAAGACGGACGCGGTGGCTGCTCCGTTCCACGCCCTCAAGAGGGCTGGCCGGCCCGAGGAGGTCGGCGACGTCGTTGCCTTCCTCGCCAGTGACCGGGCCAGCTTCGTCACGGGCGCAGACTGGGCAGTGGACGGCGGCTACTCCGCGCTCGGCCCGGAACGCGCCGAAGAAACCATTCCCCTGCTCGCAGCCGAATAACCTAAAGACAAGGCAAAAAATCATGACACAGCGCCACATCACCATCGTCGGAGCGGGCCAGTCAGGTCTGCAGTTGGGAATCGGGCTCCTTGACGCCGGCTACCAAGTGACGACAGTATCCAACCGCACGGCCGAAGAAATTCACGACGGCAAAGTCTCCTCCAGCCAGTGCATGTTCCACGACTCCCTTGAGCACGAAAGGCAGCTGGGGCTGGATTTCTGGTCCGACGCTCCACAGGTCGAGGGAATCTCCTTCACTGTCCCCCACCCGGAACTGCCCGGCGAAAAGGCCATCAGCTGGGCTTCCCGCCTGGACAGCCCTGCACAGTCCATTGACCAACGCGTCAAATTTCCGAAGTTCATGGAAGAGTTTGTCGCACGGGGAGGCGAACTGATCTTCGAAGACGCCGGCATCGAAGACCTTGAGCGATACACCCAGAATTCCGACCTTGTCATCGTTGCCGCCGGCAAGGGCGAAATCGCCCAGCTCTTCACCCGGGACGCCGTGCGCAGCACGTATGACGCCCCGCAGCGCGCCCTGGCCCTGACGTATGTCAATGGCCTGGCACCGAGGGCGGAATTCTCTGCCGTTTCCTTCAACCTGATTCCGGGCGTTGGCGAGTACTTTGTCTTTCCCGCTCTGACCACGACAGGGCCCTGCGAAATCATGGTCTTCGAAGGTATCCCCGGCGGTCCCATGGACTGCTGGAAGGGTCTCACTGCGGAGGAGCATCTGCAGACCTCTAAGGACGTCCTCAACAAGTACCTGCCGTGGGAGGCCGCCCGCGCAACTGACGTGGAAATGACTGACAAAAACGGCTTCCTCCAGGGCCGGTTCCCGCCCACGGTCCGCCACCCCATTGCTACGCTGCCCAGCGGCCGAAACGTTCTTGGGCTGGCCGACGTCGTGGTCCTCAACGATCCAATAACCGGCCAGGGATCCAACAACGCCAGCAAGTGTGCAGCCTCATACCTGCAGAGCATTCTCGAACAGGGCGATGACGCCTTCGACGCGGCGTTCATGCAGGCCAGCTTCGAACGGTACTGGACGTACGCCCAGCACGTTGCCCAATGGACTAACGCCCTCTTGGCTCCCCCGCAGCCGCACATGCTCGAGGTTCTGGGCGCAGCCGGTCAGTCCCCGGAGATCGCCCACCGCTTTGCCAACGGATTCAACAACCCGCCGGACTTCCAGGAGTGGTTCATGTACCCCGACCAGGCAGCTGCATATCTCGCCTTGGTCAGTGCCACGAATGCTTCTTAACCGCAGTCTCCCTGCTATGTCCAGCTCACGGCACCATATATTCACGAAAGAAGTTTGAAATGCGTAAAATCGCAATCATCGGCGCCGGTGAATCGGGCGCCCAGCTCGCTCTCGGGCTTCAGCGTGAGGGCTACGCGATCACACTTTTCTCGGACCGCTCGGCCGCGCAAATCCGCACCGGCAGGGTTATGTCCAGTCAGTGCATGTTTGGCACGGCCCTGGCGGCGGAGGAACAGCTGAGTCCTGCGCTGTCCGGTATCTACGAGAGCGGCGCGGTCCCCGCAATCAACCGGATCAGTATGCGGGTGTCCGGGGAATCACCCGACGCTCCAACGGAGTGGGAGGCATCACTGGACACCCCGGCGCATTCCATCGACCAGCGGATCAAGAGCGCCGCCTGGATTGAGACGTTTATCTCAGCGGGCGGGGACTTCCGCATTGAGAAGGTCTCGGCCCGGATGCTCGAGGAACTTACGCGCGACTATGAGCTCGTCGTGGTAAGTACGGGGAAAGGCGAGCTTGGCCAGGTCTTTCCCCGGGACAAATCAAAGTCCCCGTTTGACCGGCCCCAGCGAGTCCTCGCGCTGAATTATGTAACCGCTGGGAACCAGCTCCCGGGTGCGTCTCAGGAAAGCACCGACAGCATCCGCATGTCGATGGTGCCAGGCGTCGGCGAGTTCTTCACTTTCCCGGGCCTCACGGTGTCCGGCCTCTGTCAGATGATGGTCTTTGAAGGCGTCGTGGGAGGTCCGATGGACTGCTGGTCCGATGTCACCACGCCACAGGACCAGCTGGAGCGTTCCCTTGAGATTCTCAAGGAATACTTTCCCCACGAATCCGAAAACTTCGCGGGGGCCAGCCTGACGGACGAGGGCGCCACCCTCCTTGGCCGTATCACGCCGACGGTCCGGTCCGCGGTGGGTCAGCTGGCCAATGGCGGCCTGGTTTTTGGCGTTGGGGACGCTGTCGTCCTGAACGACCCGCTGACCGGGCAAGGATCGAATAACGCGACCATGGCGGCCCGCTACTATCTGGACTCCATACTCCGCAGGGGAAACGAGGCATTTGACCAAGCCTGGATGGAACGAACGTTCGACGAATTCTGGCGGGGCTGGGGACAGTGGGCCGTCGCGTGGACCAACGACATGCTCAAGCCCCGGCGGGAACACCAGCTGGCCATTTTCAGCGATGCCGTGGAGCACCCGGCTCTGGCCGCCAGCGTCGTCAACGGCTTCGACGACCCGAGGACGTTCTTCCCCTGGTGGTTCGACTCCGCCGCTGCCGCCGAATTCGTAGAGGCCAAGAAGGAGGAAGACTCTGCAGCCTTTGACATCCGGGATTTCAGGGCGGCACTTGGACAGTTCGCTACAGGTGTCACCGTCATCACCGCCCGGGCACCGGATGGACGGAAAGTCGGCATGACGGCAAATTCCTTCACGTCCGTTTCCATGGAACCGCCTCTGGTCCTCTGGTGCCCCAGCAAAAGGGCACCCAGCCTGATCGACTTTGAGGAATCGACCCATTTCGCCATCAATGTTCTTGCCAGCGACCAACACGTGCTGTCACGGCAGTTCGCGACGCCCTCCGAGGACAAGTTCGCGGGAGCGGAAGTAGTAGAGGGTATTGCGGGTGTCCCTGTCCTGAAAGGTGCCGTTGCCACGTTCCAATGCAGGACCGTCGCACGCCATGACGCCGGAGACCACGTGATCTATATCGGCGAAGTCGAGAAGTACGAGGGCACGGGAGGGGCGCCACTGGTCTTTCACCACGGCAAGTACCACGCAACTGCCAGCCACCCGGACTTCTGACAGGACTGAACCAGACATGGAACCACCGGAAGAAATCGCAATTATCGGCTCCGGCATCAACTCATTGGTCGCCGCGGCTGAACTCGCTCTGGCCGGGAAGCGGGTATGCATCATCGAACGCAGGGACCGTCTGGGCGGATTCATCCATTCCTCCGAAAGGACCCTGCCGGGCTTCATTCATGACACGTTCTCGTCCTGGCATCCACTCTTTGTTTCCGGAGCCGCCTACAAAGTGCTCGGTCAGGAACTCCATGCACGTGGTCTGGAGTACTGCAATTCGGAAAGCGCCGTCACAGCCAGCGTGGCTGCGGATCCCGGTACAGGTGAACATCGGGTAGTCATTGCCTACCGGGATCCGCAGCTCACTGCTTCAACGATGAAAACACCTGGTGACAATGAGGCCTATCAGGCCATGCTGGCGGACTTGGGTCGGAATGCTGACACTGTTTTCGGTGCATTCGGCGCGGAACTCCGCTCGCTCAAGGACGTCGCAAAAATTGCCTTTAGTGCCCTCCGAAGAGGGAAGATCAAAGACAATGAGGCGTTCCTGCGCGACTCTGTCATGAGCGGTCGCAACTACCTCCGAAGCCGTTTTCGAGGCTGGGAAACCGACCAGCTCTGGTCCCCATGGCTGCTCCACGCGGGCCTTGGCCCGGACCAGGCCACCGGTGGTGTGATGCTGCCGGTTATGGCCATGAGCATGCACACCTTCGGACTTCCTGTTGTGAAGGGCGGCTCTTCGAACATTGTCAGTGCGTTCGAGTCCCTGCTGAAGGACAGCGGTGTGCGCATCATGCTGGATACCGACGTGGAGAAGATCCTCGTCAACGCCGGAAGAGTCGTGGGACTTCAGACATCCCAAGAGACAGTGAACGCCGGGACTGTCTTGGCCAACGTATCCCCGCAGGCTTTGTACGGAAGTCTGCTCGATGAAGCACCGCCTCAGGCGGTAGCCGCCGCTGAGCGGTACCAGAACGGCCGCGGGGCCATGCAGATTCATCTTGCCCTGGACAAACCAGTCGAATGGCTGGATTCGAGGCTGAACTCCGTCCCATTGGTTCATCTGAGCAGCGGTTCAGACAGCACAGGCGTTGCCTGCGCTCAGGCAGAGGCGGGCCTCCTGCCGACTGATCCAACAGTGGTCGTCGGTCAGCAATCGGTACTGGACCCTTCCAGGGCGCCGGAGGGCAAAGCGACGCTCTGGCTTCAACTGCAGGAGGTTCCCTTTTCCCCTGTCGGGGATGCCGCAGGCCTGCTGCCTGTCGAGGCAGGCTGGTCCGAGGATCTGAAATTGCACTTCATGGAACGCATCCTGGAGAAGCTGGAACGATTCGCGCCCGGCACCCGGACGTCTGTGCTGGCCTGGGACATCCTGGCTCCCACCGACCTGCTCCGCGAGAATGTGAATGCGGTCAAAGGCGATCCCTACGGCGGTTCGGCTGAACTCTTTCAGAACCTCCTCTGGCGTCCATTCCCCCAGGCCGCCAACCATAAGACGGCCATCAAAGGGCTATGGCATATCGGCGCCTCCACCCACCCGGGTCCTGGACTCTCAGGAGGATCCGGTCACATGATTGCGCAAAAGCTTATCTGACCCACTATCCCTACGCTGCCGGCTGCGTACTGTGATACTAAGAATGAACAGTGCGCTGTTGCACTTTTTTGAGATGCCACCGTGATGCTCTTGAGGTACTCATGCAACTAGTCCATAGGGTCCTTCCCTCCGGCGGTGAGCGGACGTCCCGGCTCCTGCCGCCTAGGTCCTGTCGTGCCAACGGTTGAATTTTTGGGAACGGCGGTCCCGCCGACGGATTTCCTTGCCGCCTACTACGATGAGGTGCCGAGCGAAGACCGGGAACCTTACGAAACCGGGCGGCTGGAATCCCGGGCTGTTGCCCACTTCCGCTCGGGCCTGACCCGAACCCCTGGTGCTGAAGCCTGGGTCGGGCTGATTCCGGACAAGGACAGTACGGTTCTCGGTGTGGTCACCGATGATGCGCCGTTCATGGTGGATTCCGTGCTCGCTGAGGTAACGCGACGGGGCCTGGGCATACATCTGGTTGTCCATCCGACCTTTACCGTGGTCCGGGATCCTAGTGGCCGGCTCACCGCAATCAATCCAGCCACCCCGCAAGCGGAATCGCGGGTTGAGTCCTGGATCTCCGTGGAGATTGACGATTCGCTGCGTTCCGAGAATGCTGAAGCTCTGCTGGACGGAATCCGTCGGGTGATCTCCGATATTCGCCTGGTCGTGTCGGACTGGCAGAAGATGCGACGCAAGGCCGTCGACGTCGCCGAAGCCTTGCCTGATGTCCCTGCGGAACGGGCAGGACACGGCATTGAAATAGCGCGCAGTCTCCTTCGGTGGCTCACCAGCGACCACTTCGTCTTCATCGGATACAGGGAATACGCGCTGATTCGTGGACCGTCGGAAGACCATCTCAGGGCGGTGGAGGGAACCGGCCTGGGGATCCTCAGCCACGGCGATTCCAGACCGCGCCGGCTGACAGAGACTGCGAGGAAGTCACTCCGCCGACCCCCGGCCTTCGTCGTGACCAAGGCGAATTCGAAGTCCACTGTCCACCGGGACGCCCATCTGGACTACATCGGGATAAAGACGTACGACGCCGCAGGCGAAGTCACCGGTGAACACCGGTTTCTGGGCCTCTTTACCTCCAGTGTCTACAACGGTCCCGTTGATGACATGCCGGTTGTCGCCGACAAGATCCGGGCCGTGTTTGCGCAGAGCGGCTTGGTTCGGACCAGCTACTCCGGAAGGCACCTCATATCCATCCTGGAGACCTATCCACGCGATGAACTGTTCCAGATCGGCGTCGGCGACTTGTGCCAAAAGACTCTGCAAATCATGCGTATGCAAGAGCGCAGGCGCTCCCGCGTATTCTTGCGGGCCGACAGCTATGGGCGGTTCGTGACGGCTCTGGTCTATTTGCCTCGGGACCGTTACAACACCTCCGTGCGCATCCGGGTGGAACAGGACCTGCGCCAGGTATTCGCCGCCGTCGACGTCGAGCACGAGGCGCGCGTAACGTCGTCGGCCCTGGCCCGAATCTTTTTTACCGTATGGCTTCCCCCCGGTGAAATCCCGTCTGTTGCTGAAGCAGACCTTGAACGACGTGTCAGCCGGGCTGTACGGTCCTGGCCGGAAGGAGTCCTCGACGGTCTCCGGGAAATCCACCCGGGGCCGGAAGCGGAAACGCTATCCAAACGCTGGGGTGAAGCTTTTCCTGCAGAGTATCGGGTCCAATACAGCGTTGAGGACGCACGGGCGGACATCACACGACTGGAACAGCTCGACGGCGACGGTCCCGAATCGGCCGCGCGGCTGTACGTCGACCCCCGGCAGCCGGGGCGCCCGGAGGGGCACGGACGGATGCGCCTGTACCTCCGCGAACCGGAAAGCCTGACCCACATCCTTCCTTTCTTCGAGCACCTCGGACTGGAAGTGCTTGAGGAGCGCCCCTACGAAATTGTTGATTCGGGGTCCCGGACATTCTTCCTGTACGATCTCTCGGTTCGCTATCCACTGGAGTCTTCCGGGCCCCAGGCTCTGGCTCTGGTCCCGGATGCCTTCAGCGCCGCTCTCACCGGTCTGGCCGAGTCGGACCTGCTCGACCACCTGGTTCTTCGCCAAGGCTTCCCATGGCGGATAGTGTCACTGCTCCGCAGCTATGCCAAGTATTGGCGTCAGCTCGGGACGTCCCATTCCTTCGATTTCATGGCTTCCACGCTGCTAGCGCATCCTTTGGTGACAAGGGAACTCGTTACGCTGTTCTCTGCCAAATTCGACCCGGATCTGTATGGCGCCGACCGCGAATGGAGAGTGCGAAAGGCCGACGCCGCGGTGACGGAGGCCGTTTCGGCCGTGCCCACACTGGACGCCGGTTTTGTTCTGGAGACGTTTGCCTCCCTGATCCGGGCCACTGTGCGGACAAACTTCTATCAGGACAAGGAGTACATCAGCACGAAGTTCGACCCGTCCGGGATCGAAGTGCTCCCCAAGCCCCGTCCCACGCACGAAGTGTGGGTGTATTCCCCGCGGATCGAAGGGGTTCACCTTCGCTTCGGCAAGACCGCCCGCGGCGGACTCCGCTGGTCCGACCGAAAGGAAGATTTCCGGACCGAAGTCTTGGGGCTGGTCAAGGCGCAGGCCGTCAAGAACGCCGTCATCGTCCCCGGCGGGGCCAAGGGCGGCTTCTACTCCAAGGCGTCCGCAGGGCTGGCTGGCCGGGAACTGCTTCTGGCAGAGGGCCAGGAGTGCTACCGAACCTTCATCCGGGGACTCCTCGACGTCACCGACAACATCCGTTTTGAGGAACGCGGCCAGTTCACCATTCCGCCGCCGCGCGTGGTGCGATATGACGGCGACGACCCGTACCTTGTCGTAGCCGCTGACAAGGGCACCGCCGCCTTCTCCGACATCGCGAACGGCGTGGCCGGAAGCTACGACTACTGGCTCGGCGATGCCTTCGCCTCCGGCGGCTCGGTGGGGTATGACCACAAACGGATGGGAATCACCGCCCGGGGTGCCTGGGAATCCGTAAGAAGTCACTTCAGCGAAACCGGCATCGACCCGCAGGCTTCGGATTTCACAGCGGCCGGCATTGGAGACATGAGCGGCGACGTCTTCGGAAACGCCATGCTGTTGTCACGCCACATCCGATTAGTCGCAGCCTTCGACCATCGCCACATCTTTCTGGACCCGGAACCAGACGCCGCGGCCTCATTCGGCGAACGCCAGCGGCTCTTTAGTCTGCCGCGGTCCAGCTGGGATGACTATGACCGTTCGCTGATCAGTCCCGGAGGGGGTGTCTGGCCGCGGGATGCCCGCCGCATTCCCCTCAGCCCCCCGGCGGCAGAAGCGCTCGGTATCGATCCGTCGGTGGAGTCCATCAGTCCGCCTGACTTATTGCGGGCCATTTTGATGGCCCCCGTTGATTTGCTCTACAACGGCGGGATCGGAACATACATCAAGGCCGCCGGAGAGAGCCATGCGAACGCCGGCGACCGGGCCAACGATGCCTTCCGCATCAACGGCAACGAGGTAAGGGCCCGGGTGGTCGTCGAGGGCGGAAACCTTGGCCTCACCCAGGCAGGCAGGGTCGAAGCAGCCCTCAACGGGGTGCTGATTAACACAGACGCCATCGACAACTCAGCCGGCGTGGACTGCTCCGACCATGAAGTAAACATCAAGATCCTGCTGGCTCAACAGATCAGGGCCGGACGGCTCCCCGCTGCGGAGAGGGCACAGTTCCTGGACGGGCTCACTGCTGAAGTCGCTGACCTGGTCCTCAGGGACAATGCTGCCCAAAACGCGCTGCTCTTGACCGAACGCAGGTGCCCTCCGGCGTCATTCCCGAACTATGAGCGCCTGATGCAGTTCCTCGAAGGCAAGGGGGAACTGGACCGACGGCTGGAGGGCCTCCCGGACTCACAAACACTGGGGGAACGGATGGCTCGGGGCAAAGGTTTAACCTCGCCCGAACTGGCCGTGTTGGCGGCATACTCTAAGAACATCCTGGCGGGAGCCATCCGCTCCGACACCCTCATTAGGGATCCTTACTTCGAATCGGTGCTGCGCGGCTATTTCCCCGACCCTGTCGTGGCGAGGTTTGGTGCGCAACTCAATCTTCATCCGCTGCGGGACGACATCATCGCCACGGTTGTCGCCAACGAAACTGTCAATATCGGCGGCATCACAGCCGTTTTCAGGCTCATGGAAGAAACTTCCTGCGACCAGGCCGCGGCGGCCCGGGCCTTCGTTATTGCCAACGAGGTGTTCGGGCTTCGTGAGCTGACCAGCGGCCTCGTCGGTCTGGGCGCGGACCTGTCAGCCGAAAAGAGGAGTCGGATCCACCTGGATATCCAGCGCGTCCTGGACATGGCCATGCGCTGGTTCATCCAATACGACCATCAGCTCCCGATAGCGGACTGCGTGCAGCTCTACCGGCCGGTCGTGGAGACCCTGCGGCACCGGCTGGCGGAGCTTCTCGTCGGCAGTGACAAGCTGGCTGTCCTGTCCCTGCAGGATGAAACGCGTGAATGGGGAATTCCCGAGAGTATTTCCGTTGCCTGGGCCGAACTCCACGAGACCTCGACGCTGCTCGACATTGCCCGAGTGCAGCAGGTAACGGCCAAACCCTTGGACGTCGTCGCCCCAACATACTTTGCAGTGCACAATCGATTCCGGATAGAGGAGGTGCTGAACCGGATCGACAGCCTGCCCAGCACTACTAAATGGCAAGCCATGGCCCGGGCGTCCTTGCGGGAGGACCTGTCAACCGTTGTCCCGGAACTCACGGTCGCCGTCCTTGCGAGGGGCTCACGCTCGCCCGTGGCCGACCAGGTTTCCGATTGGGAGGAACGCCACCGCGACAGACTCCTGGCCTCTGAACGCCTGCTGGAGTCTGCTCCGGCGAGTAGCTTCGAAGCCCTGACGACGTATGTGGGGACGCTAAGAAAGGCAGCTGGGTCGTAGCGGCGTTCACTTCCGCATGATGGCGGGGAGCCTGGAGGGGACCGCGCCCCGGCCACGGCCGGATCCGGTCCCCTTCAGTCATGGCTGAATCAGTGGCCTTGGAATGCTTCCGCCAGCCACCATGATCCCCCGTCGGAGGCGATCTTCGCATCGATGACCAACGGACGGCTCTCAGACCCGGCGTGGAACCTGGCCACCCACGCCTTTACCGGCTCCAAATCGTCAAGGGTGCGCACGGTGATGCCATCCGCGCCGAATCCCCTGGCAATGGCAGCAATGTCCGTCTCCGGAAATTTCACACTGCCAAGATCCAGAGAGTCGTCAAGCTCAGCAAAATGGTGCACTTCGGCCCCGTATGCGGCGTCGTTGTAAACGATGCACACCAGGGGCAGTTTGAGGCGGACCGCTGTTTCCAATTCACTGATCCCCATCAGGAAACCGCCGTCGCCGGCGCCCAGGACGGGGACACGTTCAGGTTGGGCAATCGCAGCGCCGATGGCGGTGTACAGACCCAGCCCAATGGCTTGGAACGCCTGCGTGAAGCAGAAGCCGAACTCGTCCGGCACGGCCAGGTACTGACTCGGGTAGCCCATGAAGTTTCCTGAGTCCACGGAAACAATACGGTTCGTGGGCAGGAGCGAATCAAGTTCCCGGCTGAGGACCCGCGGATCGATCAGTGTCGACGTGGACAGGTCCGCCGTGTCGACGTCCCTCCACCGCGACCCCTGTTTGATCGTCACCGCGTTGGTCTCCGTGCGATACTTTTCCGCTGGAGCCGGCTGGGCGGCTTTCAACAAGGCCAGCGCGTCCATAGCGGTGAGTGCAGAGTCCCCCAGGACGCCCAGTGAAATTGGCCGGTTGGCTCCCAGCGAAGCGTCCTCGACATCAACCTGGACCACCTTCGTGCCCGGGGAAATCAGGCGGCCATGCCGCATGGTCCACATGTTCAGGGTGCAGCCCCACCCAACAATCAGGTCTGCCCCGCTGATGAGCTCAGCCGTCACTGGTGAGGAGAAGCCCCCGGAAATGCCCAGGTTAAAGGTTTCGCCATTGAATAGCCCGTTGGCCACCGCGGAGGTTGCCACCAGGGCGCCGGCATGCTCGGCCAAGGCGAGAAGGGCTTCCTTGGCCCCACGCCCTCCCCGTCCGGCCACAAACACGGGGCGTTCGGCCTGCTGGATCAGTTGAACGAGGTGCTCCACTGCTGAGGGATCAGGCCGCAACCGTGCTGGTTCCTGCAGCCGGACAGAATCGAGGGTGTCCGGCGCGAAACCGCTCTGCACGTCAAGAGGGAGACTGAGGACGACGGTGCGACGTTCGTTGACTGCGGTGCGGAACGCCCGAACGGTATCGGCCACGGCCGAGTCGACGGAGTGAATCCGTTCCGCCACTGCCCCGATGCTTCGGGCAAGAGAGTCCTGATCAATCTTGAAATTCGATCGGACCGCAGCGCTTTGTGTATCCGCGGTCAAAACAATCATCGGTGTCCGGCTCTTCGCCGCTTCCCCGATGCCCGTAATGGCATTGCTTAAGCCGCATCCCTGATGCGTGCTGACCACCCCGACTTTGCCGGACATTCGAGAATAAGCATCGGCCATGGTGGCGGCACCACCCTCATGTCGGGCAGCTGTATACGGCACGCCCGCCTGCACGAGGATGTTAGTGACATCAAAGTTGCCGCTTCCAACAACGCCAAAGACGTGGCCCACGCCCAATTTGGCCAGAGTTTGGGCAACCAGCGTTGACACCTTTACGTGGTCGCTCATGATCCCTCCACAAGGGCGTAGACGCGGGTGGGGCTGCCGGTGCCTCCGACAATTGGCAAGGGGGCGACCACCAGGGTAGCTCCCACCGTGGGAAGCCTGTCCACCTGTCGAAGTGATGTCAGGCCGTACTTGTCCGCCCCAAGGAGAAATGAGTGGACGGGGAACATCGGGTCGAAAGTTGCCGCCTGGCCCGCATCGATGCCCACCGTTTCGACGCCGAACCCACTGATGCTGGTATTGGCTGCAATCCATTGGGCGCCCGCTACGGACACCCCCGGAGTGTGCGGCCCGGCGTCATCGGCATTGACGAAGTCGGCGGCATTCCCGCCCCTGGAAGACCAGCCGGTCCGGAAAATCACCCAGCAATTGTCGGGCAGCTGGCCGTGCGCTTCCTGCCACTGCTCAAAGTGCTCAGGCTCCAGGAGAAAGTCCGGGTCCTCAGCCACATCGGCGCTCTTGTCGATGACGACCAGAGGTCCGATGAGGCGGTGGGGCTCTATCTGGTCAACGGATTTGCCGTTTCTGCCCGAAATCCAGTGCACGGGCGCATCCAGGTGGGTGCCGGCATGCTCCCCAACAGTCACATCGTTCCAGGCCCACGCCGGACCGGCGTCATCAAAGTTACTCACGGGCGAAAGGCTGAGGCCGACGGTGTTGGCGAGAGGCTGCGGAAGATTCAGTATCGGCGTATCGCTGCTGAGCGGAGTCGTCAGGTCTATGACTTCTACGGAACCATCTGTGAGGGCTGCTGTGAGCCCGGCCAGTACAGACATTGTTCTCCTATGCGGTTTGTATTGAGTTCAAATGGACCCCTACCGGCCGTCCGGCGCCAGTCGCTGCCGCGGATCGCGAAATGGGGAATCCCCATGGCGTATGGAGAAACGAAGCGCCTTACGGGCGTCCCGCACCACGGTGAGTAGCCTTCGGTGTCCGGGGACATGACTTGGGTGACAGCGCAAGTTACCTTGGCGGCGGAGCCGGCTTGGTCGTGCGTCCGTGCGTCCACCATGGCAGTCCTTCTCGGGAGTGATCTTGATTCTATCCACTTTCTACCGAAATCTGTAGCGTTTTCTTTGCGATAAAAAAATTATCTCTAGAGAGTGGACTTCATGAGGGTCCCGGGGTGGGTCAAACCGCTTTCCGGCCGCGTCAAAGTACCAGAAGCAGTGGAACAAACGACAGCATTTGACGCATCGGCTCGAGCGAATGGGCCCTGGTTGAATGCGCTCCCAGCGCAGTGAGTGGTCCTCGTCGGCGGACTGTCTAGTCTTCGACGACCGACCGTGCGTAGCGCCGGGCGATCGGGCCAAGCAGTGAGTGCAGCTTGGCAAAGAGCGCCTCGGCGGCCAGGCCGCTCCAGTCGCCGGGAAGATACTCTTCAGGCAGGCCGGGATCCATATAGGGCAAGCGTCGCCATTGGGTCACCATCGGGACGTAGTCGGCGAAGGCCTGCTTGAGATATTCCGGCGACTCAGGTTCACTCGGGGGCAATTCGGACCAACGCTGCAGTACAGGTTCGTGGCGGTCGATGAAGTCCGCATACAGTGCGTCAAGAGAGGGCAGGTCCCACCATTGCCCGACCTTCGACCGGATATGGTCTTCGGTCAGGTGCGCTGCCTTAAACAGATCAACATATTCCATCAAGGCCGCGCGTTCAAGCTGTTGACTCACTTCGTCTGCCAGGTTGCCGGGGGCTATCCATAAACCCGGCGAAACCTGGCCGCAACCGATGCGCGTCAAAATGGAGCGAAGCTTGTGGCGAAGATGCCGCTGGGACTCAGGGACGGAGAATGATGTCAGGATCCAGTCATCACCCTTACGCGCGCGATGCGGGGAGAAAATGCGCTCGTCGCCCGCCCGGAAAACATCCTCCAGTCCTGGCGCCAGCCTGTAGGCGGCCGACCCGTCCTTTCGGAGGCTAACGAGAACTCCGCGCTTCTTCAGACGCGAGACCGAAGACCGCACCCCCGCCGACTCAACTCCCAGATCGCTTAGGAGTTGTATCAGGTCTGACACTGCAAACGCCCCGTCATGTGCCCGGGCATAAAGTCCGTAGACGGTCACGATGAGATGCTGGTGGCGTGGCATGGGCGAAATGTCAGGGACAGCATTGACTCCGGGCATTCAACACCTCCGATATGGATCGCTTTACAGTCCAAGGCTACAGGCCTGAGGACCGTGCATCCTGGCACACCGCCCGCAGGCAGGATGCTAGATGAACATCAATCCGGCCCACGGGGTGCAGACCGGAACAGTTCCCCCGAAAACCTCCTCGAATTCTTCTTGGCTAATGACACTCTTCGATGCTTCATGGTTCTTTTCGTTGCGTTCGTCAAAGTCGGAAACAGACATCGGAACTCCTTGGAAAGGGCATGTAGAACGCGGCGTCAGTGCCGCCGTCAGGCATGCGTCATGTAATGGAGTATATGCCGTTCTAGTGACGGACGTAAAGAGAACGACATGAAAATTTGTTCGTGCGCCGTTCGCTGGCTCCCCAATCACAACCATCGCGGATCCGTGAACGGTCGTCATCGTGGGGATATACAATAGGGCCTTGTGACGTGGGATCATCACGCGCTGAAGGGAGACCCATGACTGACCGGACGAAGCCAAGCCGACACGCCAGCGTCGATCGCAATGTCGAATGGGTAGACACCGACGCCTCCGGCCACCAGCACAATTCCTCTGTCATGCGCTGGGTTGAATCCGCGGAAGCGGAGCTCTTCCGGGCCCTCAACCTTCCTGATTATTTCCCGAGCGCACCGCGTGTACACCAGGCAATCAGCTACAGGGCTAAACTCTGGTTCGGCCAGCGCATCACGGCAACTGTAGGAATCCAAAAAATTGGCCGCACGTCCATGACCTACGCCTTTGAAGTGTTCGGCCATCCCCATCTCGAATCCCAAGGGGGAATCGCGGCGTTCGGCACGGTGACCGTGGCCCACGTCCCTTCAGGGTCCTTGACGGCCCAGCCCTGGCCGGCACACATGGTGGAAGCCGTAAAATCCCTTCAGCTCACGACGCGGAACTGAACCACATAGGAGCGGGTAGGCGCTTCGCGTCATGAGAACGGCCCCGGCATGCATGCACGCCGGGGCCGTTCAGAAATCCGACACAGTGTCGGTTTGCGGAGCCGGAAGAGCCACCGCCCGCAGAATCAGCGGTTTCCGATCACCGCAATCCCCTGGATCTCGATGAGCGCTTCCTTCTGCCACAGCCGCGTAACGCCAATGCCGGCCATGGCGGGATACTCCGAGCCCGCCATCTCGCGCCAGATCCGTCCGATTTCCCGGCCGTTCGCCATATAGTCGTCGACGTCGGTGAGATAGATCGTGACACTGACCAGGTCCTGCGGCTGTCCCCCGGCCTCCGTCAGCGTTGTCAGAACGTTCGAAAACGCCTGCCTGAACTGTTCAACAATGCCGCCGGGCACGATGTTCATGCCTTTGTCCAGTGCCGTCTGCCCTCCCAAATACACGGTATTCCCAGCAAGGATGCCATGGGCATACCCGGATGGTTTGGAAAGCGACTCGGGGTTGACTGTCCTGTTGGTCACGGTGGTTCCTCCTGCATATGGGGTTGTCGTCGGTTCGGAAAAAGAGCTCTGTTCAGATCCTCTGCATCATGCTACCTTGAGCATATGTGACGACCGTAAAAAAGTCGACATATCTCATCGAAGGGAACTGGACTGATGAAACTGGCCACACTACGGGCGGGCAAGGACACCACGGCGGCGGTACTTGTCTCGGACGACACTGCGTACCTGGCGCTGCCATACCCTGACGTGGGCACTATGGTCGCGGACCCGCAATGGCGCCGGACGGCCGATTCCGTCGTATCGGGACAGCGTAGTGCCAACGGCGTTTCGGCTTCCGCCGCCGAGCTGACAGCCCTGCTGCCGGCGGCGGGCAAGGTGATTTGCTGCGGCCTGAACTACAGCGAGCACATTCAGGAAATGGGCCGGGAACTCCCGGAATACCCCACCCTCTTCGCGAAGTACGCAGACACACTGACCGGGGCAAGGGACACGATCGACGTGGTCGGCAGTGAACGGGTTGACTGGGAGGCCGAACTGGCCGTCGTCGTCGGCTCCCCCCTATACCGTGCAGATGAGGAACAGGCCCTGCAGGCAATCGCCGGCTACACCGTGGCAAACGATGTTTCGATGCGTGACTGGCAGAACCGCACTCTGCAGTGGTTCCAGGGCAAAGCCTTCGACGCCACCACCCCCGTTGGGCCGGTCATGATTACCCCCGATGAAGTCGAAGGCGATTTCGAGGTCCGCGGTTACGTGAACGGTGAACTGGTGCAAGCCGGAAACACGGGCACGCTGGTGTTCGGCCCCGCGAAGCTCCTCTCCTACATCTCCCAGTTCACGGTTCTGCGGCCGGGCGACCTGATCCTCACCGGCACGCCCGGCGGAGTGGGAATGGGAATGAAACCCCCACGCTTCCTGCAGGACGGCGATCTTCTCACCACCGAGATTGCAGGCATCGGACGCCTGGAGAACAGGATTCGCCTCCACCACAACGACGGCCGCGCAACCTACAGCGCGCCGGTCACCTCAACCGCAACAAACTAGGAGTGAAAACCATGAGCAACAACACCACCGCGTACCTGACCGAGGGCGACAACTCCATGTATGCCGGAGCCGACGGCAAAGTCGTCCCGGTCGTCACCCGTGCAGGTGAGGAAGACAGCAACACCGCCCAGTCCGGTGACTGCATCCGCGTTTCGGGTGTGTCCATCCAGCACACACCGGCAACGAAAATTTGGTTCGGCCAGGTATCGAACACGCCCGGATACCGTTCACTGCCCCACCACCACGGCGAGGCGGAAACCGGAGGGTATGTACTGCGCGGCCACGGCCGCATCTACTACGGCGAAAACTTTTCGGAGTACCAGGACATGAAGGCCGGCGACTGGGTCTTCGTCCCGCCCTTTATGCCGCACGTCGAGGCCAACATGTCCGTCACCGAAGAACTCATCTGGCTCACCACCCGCACTCCGGAGAACATTGTGGTGAACCTCGAAGACGTCGCCGACGACACTCTCGCCGACTACCGCCGGGTCTAGCCGCCATGCCCTCGGTTTCGCCCACTGTCTCGGTGCCCACCTCGGAAACCTTCCTCCGGGCCATCCAGCTCACCCACGTCCCGGCGCAGGTCAATGACGAGGCCTACGAAGCCACCACACAGTACGTGCCATGGCCCAAGTCATATGGCGGGGACATGGTGGCCCAGTCTGCAGCTGCCATGATGCGCTCCGTCGAGGCAGACCGGACACTGCACTCCATGCACAGCTACTTCATGCGGCCAGTCGACGTCGGAGCAACCGTGCGCTACGAGGTGGAACGGCTGCGGGACGGGCGCGGCTACTCGACCCGCAGCGTCCGCGGTTACCAGAACGGCAAGACCGTCTTCACGGCAATGGGCTCCTTTCAGGTTCCCGAAGACGGTCCCGAATACCAGCCCGGCTCCCCTGCAGACCTCGAACCCGAGACGCTGCGAAGCGCCGCAGAGGTGCTCGCAGGCGTCGACGGGCCCGCAGCCGAGTATTGGTCCACGGGACGCAGTTTCGACATGCGCCATGTTCCCGGTCCGGTGTACCTGGACGTCGAGGGAGGCCCCCAAGCCCACCAGGCCGTCTGGGTGAAGGCCTTCGACCGGCTGCCCGACGCAGCCACTGACCGCCTCACCGCTGACCTGCACCGGGCGGCCCTGGCCTACGTGTGCGATTACACGATTCTGGAGACGCTGCTGCGGGTCCGCGGGCTGCACTGGTCCTCGCCCGGTCTCAGCACCGCCAGCCTTGACCATTCAATGTGGTTCCACCGTGACGGGCGCGCTGACGAATGGGTGCTCTATGTCCAGGAAGCCGTCTCCTCCCAACGCAACCGAGGCCTGGCCCTGGGCCGCTTCTTTGACCTGCAGGGGCGCCTGCTGGCCACCGTGGCCCAAGAGGGCATGATCCGATCTTCTTCCTGAGCCGGTTCCCGGACTCACATCACCATCACTTGAAAGGAGAGGCCATGACATCCACATCATCGGCCCACGTGGATACCTTTACCAGGGACCACCTACCACCGGCCAACCTTTGGCCTGCGCTCGAGTTCACCCTTCCTGAGCTCCAGTACCCGGAAAAGCTCAATGCTGCCACGGTGCTGATCAACGGCGCAGTCACGGAATACGGGCCAGGCCGTGCCGCGCTGCACACACCTGACGGCACAACCTGGACCTACGGCGAGCTCCAGCAGCGTGCGAACCAGGCGGCGCAGGTACTCACCGAGGACTTCGGTGTGGTCCCGGGCAACCGCGTCCTGCTGCGTGGGCCCAACAACCCCTGGCTCGTCGCTGCCTGGCTCGGAGTCCTGAAGGCCGGCGCGGTGGTTGTCACCACCATGCCGATGCTCCGCGCCGCCGAGGTCAGCACGTTGATCGGGCTCACCAAACCGGTGGTGGCAGTCTCGGATCACCGGTTCGTCGACGAACTGGCCGCGGCAGCAGGTACCAGCGTTACTGTTCTGTCCTATGGAGGAGATGGCGTCGGCGATCTTGTCGCCCGCTGTGCTGCCAAGGACGGCCTATTCACCGACGTTGAAACTTCCGCGGACGACGTCGCACTCCTGGGACCCACATCAGGGACCACCGGTGCACCGAAAGTCACCATGCACTTCCACCGTGACATCCTCGCCACCGCAGACACCTTCGCCCGCCACATCCTCCAGCCCACCTCCGAGGATGTGTTTGCGGGATCACCGCCCGTCGCCTTCACCTTCGGGCTCGGCGGTTTGGTGATCTTCCCGTTGCGGTTCGGCGCCTCGTCACTTCTGACGGAGCGTGCCGCCCCGGTGGAACTGGCGGAAAACGCGGCCGCCGCCGGTGCCACCATCCTCTTCACCGCGCCCACAGCCTATCGGGCCATCCTCAAAGCCGGCCGCGGCGAACTACTCAGCCGCCTGCGGATCGCTGTCTCGGCCGGTGAGCACCTGCCCAAGGAAACCTGGGAAGCCGTCCGCAGCGCCACCGGGGTCCGCCTGGTGAACGGAATCGGCGCGACCGAACTGCTCCACGTGTTCATCTCAGCTGCCGGCGACGACATCCGCCCAGGCACAACAGGCAAGGCTGTACCCGGTTACCGGGCAGTGATCCTTGATGAGGCAGGCGTAGAGGCCGGACCCAACCAGCCCGGCAGGCTCGCGGTCATCGGGCCCACCGGCTGCCGATACATGGACGACGACCGACAGACGAAATACGTCATTAACGGCTGGAACGTTACCGGAGACACTTTCGTGCAGGACGAGGACGGGTACTTCACCTACCAATCACGCTCGGACAACATGATCGTCTCCTCCGGATACAACATCGGCGCCCCCGAAGTGGAAGCAGCCATCGACCAGCACCCTGACGTCGTCGAAAACGCTGTCGTGGCACGGGCCGACGAGGAGCGAGGCAGCGTGGTCTGCGCCTTCATCGTCCTGCGCGAGGGCGTGAACGCAGACGACGCCAAACGCAAAGAGATCCAGGACTTCGTCAAGGCCACCATCGCCCCATACAAGTACCCGCGGGACGTCCGGTTCGTCGATGAACTCCCACGCAACCCCAGCGGCAAACTGCAGCACTTCAAGCTGCGCGACCGCCTCGAACACGAAAACGACCAGCTGGCCGGCGCAGCCGCCACCCAGCCGTAGAAGGAGCAAACCATGAAGATCGCAATCGTCGGAGGCGGCCCCGGGGGCCTGTACTTCGCAGCACTGATGAAGCAGCTGGACCCCTCCCATGACATCACGCTCTGGGAACGCAACGCCGCCACAGACACCTTCGGTTTCGGCGTCGTATTCTCCGACGAAACCCTCGGGGGGATCGGCAACGCCGACCCGGTGGTTGCCGAATACATGAGCCGGCGGTTTGCCCGGTGGTCCGACATCGACATCCACTTCCGCGACGAAACCATCACCGTCGGAGGCCAGGGATTCGCTGCCATGAGCCGCAAGGAACTGCTCGAGCTGCTCCAGCGCCGCTGCGCCGAACTGGGAGTGGACGTACGTTTCAGCACCCCGGCACCACCCATCGCCGAACTCGAGGCCGGCCATGATCTGGTCCTCGCCTCCGACGGTGTCAACTCGCAAATCCGGGCAACCTATGCGCAGTCTTTCGGCCCGAGCCTTGACCCACGGCCCAACAAGTTCATGTGGCTTGGCACGGACCAGGTTTTCGAAGCGTTCAAGTTCTTCGTCAAAGACACCGAATACGGCACCATGCAGATCCACGGATACCCATACTCTGACGAAGGCTCCACCTTCATCGTCGAAATGTCCCCCGATGTGTGGGAGGCAGCAGGCTTCGATGAGACTGCCACCGACGCATTCGCGCCCGGTGTATCCGACGAGAAGGCAATCAGCAAAATCCGCGACATCTTCGCCGAAGAACTCGCCGGACACGAAGTGCTGGCCAACAACTCCAAGTGGCTGAACTTCACCACGGTCCGCAACCGCAGCTGGCGCCACGGGAATATCGTCCTGCTTGGCGACGCCGCCCACACCGCCCACTTCTCCATCGGATCCGGCACCAAGCTCGCCATGGAAGACTCCCTGGCACTGGCCGCGTGCCTCCACGAGCACCAAGATCTTGAAACCGCACTGGCCGCCTACGAGACCGAGCGCCGTCCCGTCGTCGAATCCACACAACGAGCCGCTCAGGCTTCGCTGGAATGGTTCGAACGGATCGGACAATACAAAGGACAGGAACCCACGCAATTCGCGTTCAACCTGCTCACCCGCTCGCGCCGGATCACCCAGGAAAACCTGCGCCTCCGCGACCCGGAATTCGCCGGAGCTGTAGACAAACACTTCGCCGATTCCCAAGGCTTGCCTGACGTTGCTCCCGCAATGTTCCAGCCCTACGGCATCGGCGGACTCAAGCTGAAGAACCGGATCATCGTCTCCCCCATGGACATGTACTCCGCCACCGACGGCGTGCCGGGGAACTTCCATTTGGTGCACCTAGGCTCCAAAGCCCTTGGCGGGGCAGGACTGGTGATGACGGAGATGGTTTGCGTGTCCCCTGAAGGACGCATCACGCCCGGCTGCTCCGGCCTCTATACAGACGAGCAGCAGCACAGCTGGAAGTCCATCGTCGACTTTGTCCACGAACGTTCGACGGCAAAAATCGGGTTGCAGATTGGACACTCCGGACGCAAGGGATCCACGCGCCTGATGTGGGAAGGTATCGATGAGCCCCTCGAAACCGGGAACTGGGAGCCGGTCGGCCCGTCTGCGTTGCCGTACGGGGCCGGCAACCAGGTTCCGCGCGAAATCGACACCACCGAAATGGACCGGGTCAAGGCCGACTTCGTAGATGCTGCCCGCCGCGGAGCCGAAGCTGGCTTCGACCTCCTCGAGGTGCACGCCGCCCACGGATACCTCTTGTCCTCCTTTCTTTCGCCAATCGCCAACCGGCGCACCGACGAATACGGCGGCAGCCTGGAGAACAGGCTGCGTTTCCCGCTTGAGGTCTTCGACGCACTCCGCGCTATCTGGCCTGTGGAGAAGCCGATTACAGTGCGAATCTCGGCGACCGACTGGATCGAGGGCGGCAACAACTCCGACGATTCAATCGGCATCGCGCAGGCATTCGTCGACCATGGCGCAGCCGGCATCGATGTCTCCACGGGTCAGATCTCCAAGGATGAGAAGCCGGCGTTTGGCCGCAGCTACCAGACCCCCTTCGCCGACCGCATTCGGCAGGAGGTCGCCGCACCGGCAGGAGTCGCCGTGATTGCAGTGGGCGCAATCTCCACCTACGACGATGTCAACTCCGTCCTCCTGGCCGGACGCGCGGACCTCGTGGCACTCGGACGCACGCACCTGTACGACCCGCAGTGGACACTACACGCGGCCGCTGAACAGGAATACCAAGGCCCTGGGTCTCAGTGGATTCCACAGTTCAGGGCCGGTCGCCGCAAGCCTCCGAGCGGCCGTACCGATGCCGTCCGCCCGCGGTTGTCCCTCCTCAAGGAACCTGATTCCATCGCCCAGGACGGGCACCTGCGCTGGACCCCCGGCGTCTCCGCTGAAGAGGCCATGCTGACCCAATAGAACCACGTGCTGCCACAAGCGACCGGCTGCATGTGAAGAGCTTCCAAGTGCGGAGGCGCAGGACCTGCCGGCGTTTTGCCGGCAGGTCCTCAGCGAAATTGGACCGACGCTGGCTATTGCTGGCAGCGGAATCCCGCCACGTTGGATGGAAGAGAGAACAGACGTGACACGTATTGGAATTGTGGCCGAGTTGGGCCGTGAGCTGAGGGTGGCGGCGACGCCTGTCACCGTCAAGCAGTTGTTGGAGTTGGGCTACGACGTTGTGGTCGAGAAGGGTGCGGGGGAGTCTGCTTCCTTCAGGGACGAAGACTACGCTGCGGCGGGTGCCTTGGTTGTGGGCGCTGATGAGGCGTGGGGGTCTGAGGTGGTGTTGCGGATCAATCCGCCCACTGCGGATGAGATCGGCCGGCTGGCTGCGGGTGCGACCCTGATCGGCTCGCTGAGCCCGGGGCTTCGGCCGGAACTGGTGGAGGCTTTGGCGGCGCGGCCGATCACGGCCCTTGCGCTGGATGCTGTGCCGCGGATTTCTCGGGCCCAGTCGATGGATGTGCTCAGTTCGATGGCGAACATTGCCGGTTACCGGGCTGTCATTGAGGCCGCGCACGAGTTCGGCCGGTTCTTCACCGGACAGGTGACCGCGGCGGGCAAGGTCCCGCCGGCGAAGGTCCTCGTCGCCGGCGCCGGGGTGGCCGGCCTGGCGGCGATCGGTGCTGCGTCCAGCCTGGGCGCAATTGTGCGGGCCACGGACCCGCGGCCGGAAGTCGCTGACCAGGTCAAATCGATTGGCGGGACCTACCTCAAGGTTGAGGTCGCCGAGGAGATGAAGTCCACGGACGGGTACGCGAAGGCCACCTCTGAGGCGTATAATGCCCGCGCTGCCGAGATCTATACCGAGCAGGCAGCGGATGTGGACATCATCATCACCACGGCGCTGATTCCCGGGCGCCCGGCACCGAAGCTGCTCACCGCCGAGGATGTCGCCGGGATGAAACCGGGCAGCGTGATTGTGGACATGGCTGCCGGTCAGGGTGGGAACGTGGAAGGCTCCGTTGCCGGGGAACGCGTGGTCACGGACAACGGCGTGGTGATCCTGGGCTACACCGATCTCCCGGCCAGGTTGCCGGCCCAGGCTTCACAGCTGTACGGGACGAACATGCTGAACCTGCTCAAGCTCCTCACCAAGGACAAGGACGGGGTCCTGCGGATCGATTTCGACGACGTCGTGCAGCGCTCGGTCACGGTGGTCCAGGACGGTGAGAAGACGTGGCCGCCGCCCCCGGTCCAGGTCTCCGCCGCACCGGTGGTGAACCCGGATGCCTCGGCGGCCGCCGAAAGCCCGGCACCGAAGAAGAAACAGGGTCTCAGTGCCGCCGGTAAGGCCGGGCTCTTTAGCGCGGGCATCGCCGCGCTGTTCCTGGTCAACGCTGTTGCCCCGGCACCGTTGCCGCAGCACTTCACGGTACTTTTGCTCTCGGTCGTGGTGGGCTTCTACGTGATCGGGAAGGTTCACCACGCCCTGCATACCCCGCTGATGTCCGTCACGAACGCCATCTCCGGCATCATCGTCGTCGGCGCCCTGCTGCAGGTCACCTCGGACAACCCGGTGATGCAGGTCCTCGCCGCCGTCGCGGTCCTGCTGGCCAGCATCAACATCTTCGGCGGCTTCGCCGTCACTCGCCGCATGCTCGCCATGTTCTCCCGTGGAGACGGGTCCCGTAAATGAGCGCCGTACCCGAAGCAGCAGCAACACTTACGAGGAGCCTTACCGTGTCCGACACCGTCTCCGGTCCGCTTACCGCCGACTCCATTGCGGGAGCTGCCTACATTGTCGCCGCCCTGCTGTTCATCCTCAGCCTCGCCGGGCTGAGCAAACATGAGAAGGCCCGAGCAGGGGTCATGTACGGCATCGCCGGGATGGTCATCGCCCTCGCCGCGACGATCTGGCTGACCGTCCAGGGCACCTGGGGTACCGGCCATGGCCTCACCGGCCTGGTCCTCCTGCTGGCCGCAGTTGTAGTTGGCGGGGCCATCGGCCTCTGGCGCGCCCGGGTGGTAGAGATGACCGGGATGCCAGAACTCATCGCGCTGCTGCACAGCTTCGTCGGCCTTGCCGCGGTCCTGGTGGGCTGGAACGGGCACCTTGAAGCCCGTGCCCTGTCCGTTGACCTGATGGCGGTCCACCACGCCGAGGTGTTCATCGGCGTGTTCATCGGCGCCGTGACCTTCACCGGCTCCATCGTGGCGTTCCTGAAACTCTCGGCCCGGATGAAGTCCTCACCCCTGATGCTGCCGGGGAAGAACGCGATCAACCTCGGCGCCCTCGCCGCGTTCATCGTCCTGACCGTCTGGTACGTCAACGACTCCCAGCTCTGGCTGCTCATCGTTGTTACCGTCCTCGCCCTCGGGCTGGGCTGGCACCTGGTGGCCTCCATCGGGGGCGGCGACATGCCCGTGGTCGTGTCCATGCTCAACAGCTACTCCGGCTGGGCCGCAGCCGCCGCGGGCTTCCTGCTAAACAACGACCTGCTCATCATCACCGGCGCCCTGGTGGGCTCCTCCGGCGCCTACCTGTCCTACATCATGTGCAAGGCCATGAACCGATCCTTCATTTCCGTCATCGCCGGCGGCTTCGGAATCACCGCCCCCACCACCGGCGGAGCCGCAAACCACGGCGAACACCGCGAAATCACCGCCCAGGCCACCGCGGACATGCTGACCAACGCCTCGTCCGTCGTCATCACCCCCGGCTACGGCATGGCCGTCGCCCAGGCCCAATACCCCGTCGCCGAACTCGCCCATCAGCTGCGCGAACGCGGCGTCAACGTCAGGTTCGGCATCCACCCCGTCGCCGGCCGCCTGCCCGGCCACATGAACGTCCTCCTCGCCGAAGCCAAAGTCCCCTACGACATCGTCCTGGAAATGGACGAAATCAACGACGACCTGAACGGCACCTCCGTGGTCCTCGTCATCGGCGCCAACGACACCGTCAACCCCTCCGCCGCCGAAGACCCCGGAAGCCCCATCGCCGGCATGCCCGTCCTCCGCGTCTGGGAAGCCGAAAACGTCATCGTGTTCAAACGCTCCATGGCCTCCGGCTACGCCGGCGTCCAAAACCCCCTCTTCTACCGCGACAACTCCCAAATGCTCTTCGGCGACGCCAAACAACGAGTCGAAGACATCCTCCGCGCGTTCTAAGCGAAGGCCTTCTGATGTTTGTTGTCGGTCAGTTTGACCGAGCATCAGGTGGCAAACCCGACCGCCGCACAGAAGCTCGTACCCGGAACAAGCGCATCCCATTAGTGAAGCAATGAGACAGGAACTGAAATCGCCGACTCATAACGCTGAAAATCCGGAACCGTTCGACCATGGACAGCGCGCTAAGGAATGCAGCGCAAGAGCTTGCGCAAAAAAGCCAGGGCGCCAAAAACGGCATCATATGCAGCGGTGCCGGACCAATTTCCGGCCTCCCCCAATTAAGCAAATTAACGCGCCGCTACAGCAGCGTCACCACGAAGGGCTATTGCGATGACCAGAATGTTGATTATCGGACCACCGGGTTCGGGCAAGGGCACGCAGGCGGAACGCATTTCTGAACGCCTCGGCGTCGTTGCGATCTCTACCGGCGACATCTTCCGTGCCAACGTGAAGGGCGAAACGCCGCTCGGCGTCGAAGCCAAGAAGTACATGGACGCGGGCGACTTCGTCCCGGACAGCGTGACCAACAAGATGGTCCGTGACCGCCTCAGCGAAGACGACGTCGAGGACGGCTTCCTCCTGGACGGTTACCCCCGCACCACCGCCCAGGTTGACTACCTGGACCAGATCCCGGCCGGCGGCGACCAGAAGCTGGACGTCGTCCTGCAGCTCACCGCGGACGACGAGGAACTCGTCGCCCGGCTCCTGGGCCGTGCCAAGGAAACCGGACGCAGTGACGACAACGAGGCCGTCATCCGCCACCGCCTGGACCTCTACCACGAGCAGACCGAGGCTGTTGTGGCAAAGTACGCCGTGCGCGGCATCCTGGCACAGGTGGACGGCATCGGCGGTATCGACGAGGTCACCGATCGCCTCATCCGCGCAATCAAAGAGTCCCAGGAGCATGAACAAGGCAGACAGTTCGTCGCGGATCCGCCAGATAACGGAAACGCCCCGGCCGGTGAGCCCACAGGAAGCCCGAAGGACTGGCTTATCCAGCACCAGGTAGAGGCAGCATGTCCCTAAGTCGCGCCGCACGACACACGCACCGCGAGGACAACCGCAGAAGGTATTGACAAAGAATTGGCAACACCCATGACCGACCATCACCCCAACCAACGCTGGCATAACGCGGTACCAGCACATCCGCTTCGCCAGCCGAATACCGCTTTATTACGGTGCCATGGTGCGATCCGGCTAACAGAGCAGGAGCGGAAAATGAAGACGTCCTTCCCCAACCAAGAGTGGCCGTCCAGTTAGGGCACACCCCAACCTGACGTCAGCGTCCCACCCGAGTGCTGTCAGAATGGGTCCATTTCTTTCTTTCCTGGCAAGGTCACGAGTGGGTCCTAGAACTCAACCTGACACGTGGGGGCGAACGACCTTCTCCCCGTGGAGCGCACCGCCACCCTTGGACCACTTCCGCACTAACCCTGGCACCGGGGCGCCGGCAGCTAACCGCCTGGCTCACTCAGAGTCCTCGCGGTCGGTTCCCAACAGGCTAGCCACGATGTCTGCTGCGATGGCCGCGTACATCCGAGCGATGTAGTCTTCCAGGTCTCAGCTAGGGCAGCCCTCACGGCGATGGTTCCCTGACCGGATCCGGACGGCCAAGCCATTCCGATCGAGCATGTTCTAGAGCCGAATGGGCTTGCGTTGGGGTACGTCTCCCGCGGATGCCTCCGACCCGACCGGCGGAAACCACTTCCGCTAGGATCGGTGGCACCGTATCCCCACGCCTCTCTACGATGCGCGCTTGGGGGATTCTCGCTGTTCAAGGACCTCACAGGAGCCTTGCTCCGACCGTGATGTCAGCCGCTGAGCAACTGCAGGTTCGTGGAACAGCAGTATGCGCCGACGGTGGGCTCCTCTCCCCCAAGGTTCGACTCTCAAGGGCCGCGGCCCGATGCCGGTCAGCAGAAGTTCGCGGCCCGGGTGAAGTCCCATCGGCGCATCGAATACCGCAAATTGAAATTGCAAATTTTCTCGCCGCTGAATGTTAAAACAGGGGGTGGGTCAGTCCAAATCCCTGTTCCCCTGTTCGTGCAAAGTTCTCGGCATGTAATTGGCCCCTGGCAGGCGATCAAGTCGACCCTGCCGAGCTTGACCGGGAGACGATAGCGTCCTTGCGAGAGACCATCTGAGAGAAGCTTGATCGACGAACGTTCAAGAACGTGGTGGGTCGGCATGGGCCACTGCCGCATCGTGCTCGCTCAACCAACCAGAGCTTCCCCGACGAGGACACCCCCAGCGGGGCGGGCACATGTCGCCCCTCCGAGATGTTGTGCTGGACAGTCCATCCTTCTGGGCCGGGCGCTTTTCCGTGTGCGTCCTCAACCGCTGCGGGTTATCGAAACTTCCTTTCGTTTACCTGGCGAGCCTTCTTCAATCATGAGGCGAGGATCCGGGAAGCGATCACCGTCCAAGCTCTTCTGCCCCCAAAGCCCTTCGGGCCAGGTCCGCCAATCGAGGACGATCACGTCCAGAGGAATGCTGCGGTCGCCGAACTCTCGGATGGTGTCCAGGACCTCCGTCTGGTCGACGTAGCGTTCCTTCGATTGAACGTAGCCCAGCAACGCTTTCGGGAGCATCGGAGGTCGGCCGGTCAAGGAGTGTACGCCGTCAAATGAGTTCGTCGAAGGTATCGCCGAAGATGAGGTAGAACTCGAGCCGGCCCACGCAGGAGCAGGAGATGGTGAAGGCGCCGGACCCGTCCGAGAACTCCATAGCGCTGGCGCCATCGACGAAGACCGAGTACCCCCTGCTCGAGAGGAGGATTGGTATGGAGATCTTCAGGTTGTGCTGGTAGAGGTATTGATGCTGTCCTCGGAGGTCGAAATGCCCCTCCTCGTGCTGTCCAAGTCCGAATAGGTGCTCATCTGGATCGGTGCGAAACTCAAGTACGCCGGTGTACGCAGTGCGGTCGAACTCTCTGTCCACCGCGTCCAGCGTGCTCCTCATCCCGTCTGCCCCCGAGGTCACTTCTACGTTCACGTCTTCGGGTCGGAGTGGCTTGTACACCGCTCTCGGCGCAAGCGCTGGATTGATGTTCCGGAGTGTTGTCACCAACATCCCGTTGCGGGTGAAAACGATGCTGTCGTTGTCCGCAGCGAGCTCGGCTGCAAGATCATGTGTTTCAAGAATGCTGCGACCCTCAGTGCTGCGGACACGGGACTGGGCGCCCGGCGACTCTCCGACGACTGCGCCGCTCAGTGGCGTCCTTGTGGAGAACGGGCCCGAAAGCGAGACCTTGATGATCGTCTCACTCCACGGGACTACGCGGAGCTGCTGAGGACCAGTGTCGACGTCAATGAAATCAAGCTGCATAGTTTTTCCTGGATCGGTCGAATTTGGAATCGCGAGCGAGCTCTCGCGGCTATCGGAACACTCCGCCGAGAGCGACGCCCTTGGTGATGGTGCGATTGAACACGAGGTAGACGATGATCAGCGGGATGGTCGCGAGGGTCAGCCCGGCGAAGATCGCTCCGGTGTTACTCGCAAACTGCCCCTTGAAGTCGAGCAATCCAACGGGGATGGTGCGACTGCCGGGAGCCTGGAGGAGCACAATCGCCAGTTGTGTTTCACCCCAGACGAAGAAGGCGTTGATCATGCCCACCGAGACAATCGGGCCCTTCGACAGGGGAAGGACGATCTTTACGAAGGTCTGGATTCGTCCCAGCCCGTCGATTGCTGCAGCTTCCGCGAGCTCCGAGGGGAATCCCAGGTAGAAGCTGTGCAGGATCAGCACGCACGTGGGGAGGCACAGCGCGATGTACAGTACTCCCAGTGCCCATGGTGAGCCCAGCAGATCGAGGGCGTTGAACGCGGTGTAGTACGGGATCAACAGCATGATCAGAGGCAATGTCGTCGCCACCAGGAACAGTCTGACGACCATCATCCGCACCCGGGGCGTTGCGAGCGTCGCGAAGTAGGCGGTGAACGCTCCGATGAGCAAGCAACCTGTGATCGCCACGGTTGTGACTATCGCCGAGTTCAGCAGATAGACCGCGAAACCTTGGCCGCCTGGGGCTCCCTTCCACGCGTCAACGAAGTTCTGCGGATGCCATTTGACGTTGAAGAGTCCCAGCGGATCAGTGTAGATGTCCGTGTTCGATTTGAACGCCAGCAGAATGATGAGCGCGAACGGGATGATTGCGAGCACACTCCAGAGGATTGCACCAGTGTGGCCGACGACGGTGCTGGCGCGAACGCGGGTTTTGCGGGTCATTCGTCTACCCCTTTCCGGGATCCGAGGGCTTGTCCGGCCAGGCCGACAACGAGAAGAAGGAGACCACCGACGACGCTGACAGCGGCGGCAAGGCCGAAGTTGGCGAAGAGGAACGCATCTTTGTAGACCTGCACCGGCAGGATGGTGGTCGCGTTTCCGGGCCCACCTAGGGTCATTCCCCACACCAGGGTGAATCCGTTGAAAGCCCAGATCACCTCGAGAAGCACAATCATGGAAAGCACCGGACGCACGAGCGGCAGCGTGATCGAAAAGAACTGTCGAATCCGGGACGCACCGTCGATCGACGCTGCTTCGTACACGGAGACGGGCACCTCCTCCATCCCACCGAGAATGACGAGGAACGCGAACCCCACACCCGCCCAGACGGCCACGGCAATGATGACGTACATGGCAGTGGAAGGATCGGCGAGCCAGGCATGTGTACGGCCGAGACCGATGGCGCCCAAGAAGGCATTTACGGCACCCGACCGGGGCTGCACAGACAGCGCCCAGAAGACTGCAACGGCCGACGGCGGCGCAATCGCGGGCAAGAACCAGACGACGCGGTAGAAGGCCTTCCCTCGAATGCCCCCGGACACTAGCGCGGCAAGAACGGTCGCAATAGCGGAGAGGATGAGCGCGGCTCCGACGCCGAGGGCGACAGATCGGAACAGAGCCTCACGCACAGCGGGGCTTGTGAAGGCAGTGACGTAGTTGTCAATACCGATGTACCGGGCTTCGCCGATACCGGGCCACTGAGTGAAAGAAGTCCGGACCAGATCGATGATCGGGAGGCCAAAGAACACCGCGAGGATGATCAGGCCGGGTGCGAGCATCCACCATACTTCACGGGGTGTCCCCCGCCGTGTCGCTGATCGTGGAGTTTGTCGTGAGCGTCCGGATTCGTTGGGAAGGACTGCTGTCACTGTTTCGAGTGAACTCACCATACGCCTTTCTTGAAAAACATGAACGTGTGCCGCCCGCCACTGCGGGCGGCACACATTCGGGTTACTTGTTCTGGGACTTATATTTGTCGAACGCGTCCTGCTGCGCCTGACCGACCTGTTCCGCGGTGGTCTGTCCGCTGAGGAGCTGCTGGATCTGTGGGTCCATGAACGATCCGCCGAGGGAGCCGGGGAGAGTGGCGGTCAAGCCGAGGCCGAATCCGACCGAGTTGGTGTATTCGACGATGCTCTGCACCACGGGCCCGAGACCGGGAACGTCCGACGCTTTGACCGTATTGACGGCGGGAAGGGACCCTACTTTCTCTGCAGCGAACTTCTGAACATCGTCGGATGAGTACACAGCCAGGAACTTCTTGGCGAGGTCGATGTTCTTCGACGTCTTCGGAATCGCCAGCGTGTCACCGGCGTACAGCGTCGGAAGGGTCGGCTGGTCTTTTGCGCCGGGGAGCAGGAGCCAGTCGTACTTGAAGCCGACGTCGCCGATAACGGAAGGGATCCAGGCGCCGCCGAGGAACATAGCGGCGTTACCCGCGGTGAAGGACGCCTGTGCCTGGTCTCCCGCGGCGCCGACCATTCCTTCCTGGAAGACGTTCTTGTCGTTCCACTCTTTGATCTGTTTGAGCGAATCCGTGAACGCGGGGCCGGCGTACTTCTCCTTGGGGTTCACTCCCGGCTGCCACGACACGAGGTAGTCTTTCAGCGCGTCGGGCGAGTTCGCCTGCAGCTGCGCGTCCTGAAGCCACGCGAGCTGGTACCCGGCTGCCCCTCCGGCGGCGAGGCCGTCATATCCCGCGGCGTCGAGCTTCCCGACAATGTTGTACAGTTCGTCGTTCGAGGCGATCTGGTGGTTGGCCGGTGCAGTGATTCCTGCCTTCGCGAACGCGTCCTTGTTGTAGTACACCACGTTGTAGAAGGTGGTATCGAACAGCGCGAGATAAGGAGTGCCGTTCCATTTGAGGGCCCCCGCGATTGAGTCGCCGTAGCGAGACTCGAGGTCAGCGTCGGCCCATAGGTCATCGAGGGGCACGAGTGCGTCGGCCTTCATCAGGTCGGAGTAGGGCTGAGCGTTGAGCGGCACGAGGCCGATATCCGGAGCATTCGAAGATGCCATGATCTGTGAGTTGGTGGTGGCCTTCTGCTGCTCGGTCACCGTCTGGAATTCGACGGTCACCCCGGGGTTCTCCTTCTTGAAGATCTCGGCTGCGTACTCGAAGGCAGGCTGCTGGACCGACTGGACTTGCACAGTCAGTTTCTTGTCGGCGCCGCTTCCGGCCGGTGCGCCGGGCGTGCAGCCTGCGAGGGCGAGCGCAGTGATGCCTATGAAGGCACTGATCGAGAGCACGCGCGTGCGTGCCCCCCGCTTAACCTGGTTCTGGTGCATTTTCACTCCTTTGTGATTTCTGTGTGACGTCGGTGATTCTGTAGGGTGAATCGTTTCGCTCTGTCGGTGTAAATATAGCATCGGCGGAGCTGGGTGTCTCGATTTATTTGCTACATGTCGTTCTCCCTCGCCGATTCACGGGAGAGAAACGTTATGCTTTCGGGTTGAATCCTGCATCCTCAGCCGCTGGCAGCCCGAAGACGACCGCGTTGAGCCCCCCGTCCGTGCGGACAACGGAGAGGGGGTTGTCTGCTACCACGACGATGGAGTCGCGGTGCCGCCACGCAACCCACCATTCGCTACCGGTGATGGTTACAGTGTCGGGCTCAATCGGTGACCTGTCGAGCGTGTAGGGCTTCAGATTCTGGCTCCATTCGCCGAACCCTTCGAGGGTCCGGCGCTGGAGGTCGGGAATCCGCCCACTGGCCTCGGGCCCGATGTTCAGCAAGAGACGGCCGCCGCGCGAAACTATGTCCGCGTACAGACGAGCAAGCTCGCGCGCAGAGAGCGTCAAGGATTCATCCTCTATGCGGTTGTAACCGAACGAGAACCCGAGCCCGCGGTTGTGCTCCCAACCCACCCCGCGCTCGTTCTGTGTATCGTGCGAGTACTCGCTGGTTCGGTAGTCCCACACCGGTGCGCCCCATCGGTCATTGACGATGCCATCAGGCACCACATGCTTGTAGTACGCCAGTAGTTGCACGAGAGAGCCGTCAGCCTTACCCGCGTCCGGCCATTCGATGTCGTTCCAGATCACTGCAGGCTTGTAACGGTCAATCAGGTCACGGACGTGTGCGGTTGCGTATTCGGCGTACTCGGCGTCGTTGGGGCGGTACTCGGTAACATCGGACATCGATTCGATAGGAGGGAAATCGGTGAAGGCCCAGTCAAGCCCGCCTGAGTAGTAGACCCCGAAGCGCATTCCCTCCTTGCGCACAGCCTTAGCGAGCGGAGCGAGGAGATCGAGCTTGGGTCCCCGAGCGACCGTGGACAGACTGCCGGCACCGGGCGCGTCCCACAGTGTCACCCCATCGTGATGCTTCGTGACGGGGATGACATAGTCCGCACCGGCCCGATGAAACAGCCGGGCCCATTCGGACGGATCGAACTGGTTGGGGTTCCATCGATCAAGGAAGGCGTCGTACGTGTTGTCTCCGTACTCAGCGGCGTGGTGTAGCGCCGCCGGCGATCCCGTAATCCGGGATGTGTTCGCGTACCACTCGGCGTACGCGTTGTGGGAGAACCATTTCTCTTCCGGTACGGCGCCCCATGCACCAGTCGGTTCGGCCCATGCAGGAACCGAGTACGGCCCCCAGTGGATGAAAATGCCCAGGCTGGACTGTCTGGCCCATTCGGGCAGGGTGGGACTATCGGTCATTGCTTTCTCCTTGGCGTGGTTTGGCGAGTCGCTGCTTGGCGCCCGCCTGGTAAGTAGATGGTCTTGCGACAGAGCGAAACGACTAAAGGTTCGCGGATCATGGGTAGACTCGCGATAGCATCGTTATGAGCGTGAACGGTGCCCACAACTCGCGATACGAAGGACCGAAATTGTCGACAAGCAACAGATCCCCCGCAACTTACAAGGACATCCAGCGATTGACTGGTTTGTCGTTGGCGACGATTTCGAAGTACTACAACGGGCGAAACGTTCTTTCCTCGAACCGAGAAGTGATTGAGTCGGCGGCCACGGAACTGAACTATCGACCGAACGCGTTCGCCAGCAGCTTGAGGCGCGGCGTGACTCGAACCGTCGGCGTGTTGCTGCCCTCTTTCCAGGTTCCCTTCCACCTCGAGATCGTCGTTGGAATCGAAAAATACCTGCGCAGTCAGGGCATCGGGGTGCTTTTGACCTCCAACGAGCAGGACGGAACTCCGTCCAGCGTCAATGCAGTCGAGCTGCTTCTGAGCAGAAGGGTCGATGGCATCATCGGCGTTCCCGCGCTGTCGGACTCCTCGGCGCTCGACACCGCGGTCTCGATTGGCATCCCTGTCGTCACCGTGGACTGGTGCCCGAGCGGCCTTGACGCCGACTCCGTCACCCTTGACAACGTGCAGGCGGGCAAAGTTGCAACCCAGCACCTGATTGACCACGGCCACCGAACCCTCGGCGCTCTGGTTGGCGAAGAAGGAATGTGGAGCCTGCAGGGCCGGCTTGACGGCTTCCTCGCAGCCGCTCGCGCTGCCGGCATCACCATCGCCGAAGACCACATCCAACGCGCCCCTCTCAACGTGGACGACGGATATGCGGCGATGATGCGATTGCTTGCGGCAGACACGCGCCCCACTGCGGTGTTCGCCGGGAACTACGACCTGACCGTCGGCGCCGTGGCCGCCCTGAACGACTCCGGGCTCCGCCTCGGCCGCGATGTCTCCCTCGTTGGTTTCGACTCTGTGGAGCTCGCCCAGGTAACGCGCCCGAAACTGACGGTCTACGTGCAGCCCGTCGAACAGATCGCAACCGAGGCCGCTCGAATAATGAATGCCCGGCTGGACACTCCGGACGCGTCGAGGAGCCGCATAGTTCTGGAGCTTCCGGGGCACCTGCAGATCGGTGCGTCGGTTCGGCGGCTGAGCGACTGAACTCCTGGGCCAATCCATATGCACGTCGGTCCCCACCTTTTACGCGATTCCGATTGTCAGCAGCACGTTCGCGTAAGCGCGCCGCTCTCCCGTGGCAACGAAGAGGCCCGTGTCGGCAGCGCGAACTCTAGATATGGTCTTCGTACAGCCCTTCACCGCCTGCGCGATATCGGCGGGACCGTAACAGTCGGATCCGAAGGTGCCCATTCCGATTGCGGGAATCCTCATACCAGAGCGAAGCGTGCGCGAAGGCACAGGCGCAGGCGCAGGATCAATGTGAATGACAGACGGACCAGCCGTAGACATGGGACTCCTCGGGCTAACAGTAGGGCGAAACGTTTCACTCAGCGTAGAGCGCCGTGCAGCGCAAATCAACTGTGTGCCGACCCCAATGATCCAGGTACTTGTGTAACTGCGAGTGATTATTGGTCCGCAATGCCACCTTCGCGAGGCGATGCATCTTGAAACCTCGATGCGCCTGTCGTAACGTTTTGCTCCATTGCGTGGTCCACCCGCACGATCTTCCTGCCTTCCGGCAACCGAAATGTAGACCTCCGATACGTGCCCGACCCGGTTCCGGCTGAGCAGGTCATCGCATTTGGTCCCGGCGTCACCGATCTGGAGCTCGCCGACAGTGTCGTTGTGTACCACATCAGTGGATGCGGGCTATGCCGCGACTGCCGCCTGGGATACCAGATCAGCTGCACTTCTTCAGAACGTCGCGCACACGGCTGGCAGCGCGGTGGCGGTCACTCCGACCTGCTTGTGACCGACAGCCGTGATCTACTCAGATTTCCTGACAGCATGACCTCTATCTGGACGGAGCCTGCGTTGCCTGCCTGTGGATTCGGAATCGCGTACGAGGCTCTCCTGAGGCTCGACCTTTCCGGAAGAGACAGATCGGCATCGTCTGGCAGGACCGACGATGCCCTGGCGCTGCCGCCCGGGTCCGTGCTGGTACTTACCAATCTCAAGGAAGAGCTAAGTAGATGAAAACCATTCCCAGTCACGCGATCAACTAACCGGTTCGCCGCCGTGTTCGGAGCAACGACGATGGCGGTGGGTGTGTTCGTTGGCGCCGCCGCGACTCTGCCCGCCCAAGCTGTCACCCGAGCGGAGCCGAGTGGCCCGGAATCGTCGGTAACGCTCAAGGGACCACATCTCTGAACTAATACGTGCTTCCGGCACCCACCGCCGGTAGCGCCCGAACCGGGCCCTTCAGATCGAGCGACCCGCTCGTGGATCAGCGCGACCGACGACTCGCCGATTACGGGCCCAGTGTGTTGATCGCTGCTGAAACGATTCGTCCCCGGCGCGTCCCTTTCGCTCATCAGGGTCATTTCTGTCGCAAAGATAGGGATTGACCTGCGAATGATGTGAGCGTAACGTTTCGCATTGGTAATTCCCGGGCAACTCCAGCTCCTCGTCGATAGGACATGCAAAGGTGCATTCGGCCAGCGAAGACGATGCTGTTGTCGAGCTTCGGTTGTCGTCATGACCCCTCGGGGCGGTCCAGCGATATGGAAAACGCCAGGATCTACCTGGTCGGGCGCGTACCGATCTTGCAGCCCTGGCACTTTTTACGACCATGTTCGACGTTCCGCAACAGCTACCTGCAGCGCATAATCGCGCTTCCCAATGACCAACCAAGCGAGGCTTCACTTCCCTAGTCGATTGGAAGCGCGGTTTGGTCGGAACCCAACGAAAGGAAGAGACAATGATGTACTCACCCGCCTCAAGACCGAAAAGAGCTGTCGCAAGACTCCTCGTTCCGGTGTTGATCGTGACTGCACTCGCGCTAGCGAGTCCATTCAGCGCAGCAGCAGCGACTAACCAGGCGACGGACGACTTCGAACGCGCCGACGGAGCCCTCGGGAGCTCGTGGACGTCGGACCGCGGTACTTGGAGCATCGCGAGCGGTGCCGCCCTGGCAACCAGCGCGACGAGCAACGCCGTCGCCACCTACAACCCCCTGCCAATTGCCGTCGACTACGCCGTCTCCGCGCGGATCAACCTCGTCACAACCGGAACTCCCGGTGGATCAGAGTGGGCAGGTGTTGCCGGCAACGTTCAGGGCACCACAGCCTCTAACCTGAACTACTACCTGCTCCGGGTCACGACCGGTTCTGGAACAGGCACCAACGGGCGCTGGCAGTTGCTGAAAATGACCAACAGCACTAGCACCGGACTGCTCGCCAGCGGCACCATCGTCGCCGCGTACGGCACGCAACTCGACTTGACGCTGACTCGCACGGGCAACTCCTTGCGGTCGCAAGTACTCAACGCCGGGTCGGGAGCCACACTCGCCGATCAGACGTACACCTCGGCTGATCCGAATGTCACCGGTGGCCGTGCTGGACTGTACTCCAACAGCGGAAACCTGCGAGCACAGACTTGGGGTCTGTCGACGACCATCCCCGCGGCGGACGACTTTGAACGCGCGGACGGAGCCCTCGGGAGTTCGTGGACATCAGATCGCGGTGCCTGGAGTATCGCGAGCGGTGCCGCATTGGCAAGCAGCTCGACCAGCAACGCCGTCGCCACCTACAACCCCCTCGCCCTTGGCGATGACTACACCGTCTCTGCGCGGACCAATATCGTCACGACAGGTACCCCGGGAGGATCAGAATGGGTGGGCGTCGTGGGAAACCTTCAGGGCACGAGTGCCACCAGCCTGAACTACTACGTGCTCCGGGTCACGACCGGTTCTGGAACGGGCACGAACGGGCGCTGGCAGTTGCTGAAGATGTCCAACAGCTCGACGGCCAGCGTGCTCGCCAGCGGCACAATCGTTGCCGCGTACGGCACGCAACTTGATCTCACGCTGACACGCACGGGCAACTCATTTCGGTCGCAGGTAGTGAACGTGGCATCGGGAGCCACGCTTGCGGACCAGACCTACACCGCTGCTGTCGTCGACCCGAATGTCACGGGGGGCCGTGCGGGGTTGTATTCCAACAGTGGAAACCTGCGTGCGCAGACCTTCAGCCTTTCGACGACGAGCCCGGCTGCTTCGCCTCCCGGCCCCCTGAACTGCGCACCGGGCGGAGAGAGCTACACCTACCCGGATCCCAACCTGACTGTCGTTTCGACCAGCACGGTCGGCACGACCTGGGCCGGAATGCAAGTGACGCAGCGAGTTCTCACCCACGGAAACGACCAGTACGTCGCGTACTACGACGTGAACCGCGGCATGACCGTCGCCAAGCACACGATCGGCGGCGCCTGGACCTACAAGACCCTTCCGTCAACTCTCGGATGGGACAGCCACAACTACGTTTCGATGGGGCTTGACCGGGATGGAAACCTTCACGTCGCAGGCAACATGCACAACGTTCCGTTGGTCTACTTCCGCACCACCGTCCCAGGCGACATCAGCACGTTGGTGAGAGTCACCAACATGGTGAGTGCCCCCGCGGAGGACTCCGTTACCTATCCCGAGTTCCTCAACCGCTCCGACGGAAGCCTTGTCTTCGACTACCGCGACGGTGGGTCCGGCGATGGCGTGACGTACTTCAATGTGTACAACGAGTCGACGAGCTCGTGGTCGCACATCGTCTCCGCGCCGATCTTCGACGGAAACGGGTCCGCGAGCAACCCTTCAGGAACGTGGAGTTCGTACTTTCAAGGTCCGACGAAGGGACCCGACGGCTGGTTCCACATGATCTGGGTCTGGCGTGACTCTGGTGACGCGGCCACGAACAGCATGCTGACGTACGCCAAGAGCCAGGACCTCGTGAACTGGGTAACGAACAACGGAACGCCTTTGACGACGCCTCTCAAGTACGGCCAAGGCGACGTGATCGACCCGGTCCCCGATCATGGTGGATTGCTGAACGGCAACGCGCGGATCGGCTTCGACGCCGCTGGCAAGGTGCTCATTACGTACCACAAGTACGACGCTCAGGGCCGGTCGCAGCTGTACGCCGCGCGTCCGACTACCTCCGGTACGTGGCAGATAAACCAGATCACCAACTGGACCGGACGTTGGAGCTTCGGGGGTGGCGGGAGTCTCAACTTCCAGGTCGCTATGCAGGGTTCTCGTCTCCTGTCCAACGGCGACATCAGCGTTGACTTCTTCTGCGACGGCACCAGCGGCAGGCAGTCCGTCATCATCGACTCGTCGCTTAATCGGATTGCCCAGGTGCCCACGCAGCCGCTGCCCGCTTCGGTGACAACGGTGACGGGCAGCTTCCCGGGGCTAGAGGTCCACCTCGAGAGTGACCTCGCCGGCGCCACAGCGAGCGGGCAGTACATACTGGGCTGGGAGACGTTGCCGGGCAACGAGGACCAGCCACGATCGAGCTACCCGACGGGAGGCAGCACCCTTCAGGTAATCCTGCTCCACTAACGATCAATCCCTCGGAGAACGGCCTCTGCTTGGCGGCGAGGCCGTTCTCCGCGCGGCTATTTGACCGCACCCATACCTAGGAGAATTACTGTGACCACAGAACTGTGGACACGTCTGCGAGCAGAGGAGCTCATTCCATGATTCACGGTTACGTTGCTCCAGGCTTCGAGCTAGTCGCCGATGCGTTCGAGCGTGGGCAATCAGACGATCCCGGCGCAGCCCAACTGTGCGTGTATCAGAACGGCAACGTCGTCGTCGATCTGTGGACGGGGGCCGACCCCGAAACACAGCTACCTATCGACGGCGACTCCCTGTTCGTGCTGTGGTCGACGACCAAAGGCATGATTGCGATCATCGTTGCGATGCTCATCCAGCGGGGCCAGCTCGACCCCGAGGCAGCTGTGTCGTCTGTCTGGCCAGAGTTCGGCGTCAAGGGCAAAGAGCACACAACCTTTGCCCACCTTCTCAGCCATGCAGCCGGTCTTCCCTTCTTTCCATCTGGCGCTGGAATCGAAAGTCGGCACTTGCCGAACTGGGAGCTGTGCACGGAGGTGCTGGCTGCCGCCGAACCACTGTGGGTGCCAGGGACCGCATCGTGGTACCACCCCTTCACCTTTGGCTATCTCAACGGCGAGGCGGTGCGCCGGGTGACGGGCACGAGTGTGAGCGAACTCTTCGCTGAACTCGTCGCCAAGCCACTGGGAGTCGACTTCTGGATCGGAGGCTTGCCCACGCACCGCGAGGGCGACGTCACACACCGCAGCGCGTGGAACTCTGCACCCCCCGTCGAACCCGCCGAGCTGTGGTCATCGCACGGAGTGGACATGTCGGATCCAGTCGTCCGTGAGCTGCTCGAAGAGGTGCAGTCGATCCCCGACATGGTCGAGTTTCTCAACAGCGCCGAAGGACATCAGATGGAGTTTGGCGGGGCAGGGGGCATTGCGAGCGCACGGTCGGTGGCAAAGATCTACGCCGCCACCATCGGTGAGGTCGACTCCATTCGCCTGCTCTCGCCCGGGACGCTAGACCTCGTGACCCGGCCGCGCACCGTGGGCCTCGGCCCCGTTCCTCAGCTGGCCGCCGTGCCCAACCAACAGCTTGCCGAGTTCGGGCTCGGTTTTTGGTTGGGGTCGCAGTTCGAGACCGGGCGGTTCGCGACCGGTGGAACCTTTGGGCACCCGGGGGCTGGTGGAAACTTCGCGTTTGCTCATCCTGCGTCGGGCATGGCCGTTGCGTACACCTGCACGAGCATGTCCAACCCCTCGCCACCTGACCCCCGACGGGTCTGGGCTGAGGCCCTCGCCGATCTGGCGGGTGCGTAGGAAAATTGGGAGACAACAATGCGTGAGCTAGCGGCATACGACCTGGGCGACATGACGGCCCACTATTGGGTGGACGACTCGGACCAAGTGGGACTCGTGCTTCGTCCTACTTCGCTGCAGCCAGTAACGGCGCGCAGTGGGATCGGCGACGAGCCATACATCGCAAGTCAACCCGGCGCCGGCAACCCGCCCGCGCGCCCGGTAGATCCGCTGGTGCACGTGAGTCTGCGGGGTGACGCCGCGACGGGCGGGTGGGGGCAAGGACGCACAATGCGGTGGTCGCCTTCCACCTCCCGTTTTCGGCTTGCGGAACACGTGGTCGAGCATGTCGGAGGCGTTCCCCGCATTCTCACCGCGATGCGGACCGTCGAGGGTCTCCGCCTTGAGCACACGCTGATCCACCGGGCCGGCGAGAACCACCTCGGGGTGGAGGTGGAGTTCGTCAACGATTCCCCAGAACCAGTCACCGTGGACGCCCTCACCTCCTTCAACTTTTCCGGTATCTCGCCGTTCGATTCTGCCGATAGCCCCGAGCGACTCGTCGTGCACAGGCTGCGCAGTTCGTGGAGCGCAGAGGCTCAACCGGTGAGCGACACGATCGAGAGCCTTCAGCTCGAGCGATCCTGGCTGGGGATCGCCCGACTGAGCGAGCGGTTCGGCCAGGTTGGCACGATGCCGGCCCGCGGCTGGTTTCCCTTCCTCGCGGTCGAGGACAAGGTGGCGCGGGTAACGTGGGGGGCACACCTTGCCTGGGCTGGGAGCTGGCAGATGGAGGTCGCCCGGCTCGGCGACGACGTGGCGATATCGGGGGGCCTCGCGGACCGCGAATTCGGTCATTGGTCTCACACCGCGATGCCGGGCGAACGCCTGGCTGCACCAACTGCCATCCTGAGCTGCACGCAAGGCACGGTTGACGACGTCGCCGATCGCCTGGTCGCAGCCCAGAACGAGGCCGCCGATGCGCAGCCTGAGAGCGAGCGCTCACTGCCAATCGTCTTCAACGAATGGTGCACCTCATGGGGCAACCCCGACCGCGAGCGTCTCATCGCCATCGCCGATCGCCTCTCGGGCGAGGGCGTGGAATACCTCGTGATCGATGCAGGATGGTTTCGCGGCACCTCTCCGGACGTGTCGTGGGCGCTGGCGCACGGCGATTGGATTCCAAGTCCGGATCTGTTTCCGCACGGATTGAAGGAAGTCGCCGACCGCATCCGCGATCGTGGGATGACCCCGGGTCTCTGGTTCGAGTTTGAGACCGTCGGGGAGGACTCCACCGCCTTCACACTGACCGACCACCTTCTGCAGCGCGATGGCGCGCCGTTCACAGTCGGCAACCGCCGTTTCTGGGATCTGACGGACCCGTTCGCTGTTGACTACCTCACTACCCGGGTCGTCGACCGACTCGAACACGATGGTTTCGGCTATCTGAAGGTCGACTATAACGAGCACCTCGGACTTGGCACCGACCACGCGGACGGGCTCGGTGAGGGCCTGCGCCGGCAGGTACTCGCCGGCTACCGGTTCCTCGATGGAATCCGTGATCGGTTGCCGCAGTTGGTGATCGAAAACTGCGCCAGCGGTGGCCACCGCCTCGAACCGTCCATGATCGGCAGAACGGCGATGAGCTCGTTCTCGGACGCGCACGAGGTGCCGGAGATTCCGCTCATCGCGGGGAACCTGCTGAGCGTCATGCTTCCCCGTCAAATGCAGATCTGGTCGGTGCTCCACCCCTCCGACTCCGACCAGCGCCTGGTCTACAGCCTGGCCGCCACTTTCATCGGCCGAATGTGCCTCTCCGGAGACGTAGTCGGTCTCGACGAGACGCAGTGGGACATCGTGCGTCGCGCGATCGCGCTGTACCAGAGGGCGTCGCCCATCATTCGAAACGGCCGGTCGCGCCGAGGAGGCGTGCACGGGCCGTCACTACGGCATCCAACGGGGTGGCAGTCGGTCACCCGGTACGTCGACGACGGCCGGGGACTGCTGGTCGTGCTGCACACCTTCTCGAAGGGACCCGGCAGCGTGCAGATACCACTTGACGGGTCCTGGCGCATCGAGGAATCACTGTCATGTGGTTCGACCTCGCTCCTCGTGGAGGAGGGCGAACTACGGATCGACGGCCTTCGAGACTTTGAAGGCGTCGTGGTGCGGTTGAAACCCGCCCGGACTGGGAAAGGAGAGAGCTTGTCAATGCCCAACCGTGACTGATCGTCGCGCTGCTTGTCGGGTTCGGCAACAGGACCGTTACGCCAGCCGAGACCTACGAGGGCCCTCCGGTGTTCGACAACGACCGGATCCGCTCCGCACCACCTCCAATGCCGGCAACCGTAAGGATACAGAAATGGCGAAACGTGCATCTATTTACGATGTGGCGTCGGCCGCAGCCGTTGCCGTGTCGACAGTGTCGAACGTACTGAACAGACCGAGCATGGTCGCCGCGCACACTCGTGAGCGCGTCCTAGTCATAATTGGGGAGCTCGGCTACGAACGCGACGAGAACGCAGCGTCGCTGAGATTGGGCAAGAAGGTGATCAGGAGTCAGTACCCACCAGGGCTGCCGCCTTGTGACCCTCTCCCCAAAGCGGTGCCCGCGGATGGGACCCGTGATGGACTAGCGGTTGGACGGGCTTCGACACTCCTGAATCAAGATTGGCGGGACTTTGCGTTGTCACGAGCCGTCCATGTCGCCAGTCACGGGGAAGAAGTCGGTGGCGGGATCATCGAAGCTTGCATGCCCGATGGTTCCGGTGCGTGGGTGAGGTTCGACGACGGCCGCGGCCGCCTCTTGCTGATGCAAGAGGACGGCTACTCCTTGCGCAGCGAGCAATAGGCTGGATGAATCGCAGGGGCCGGCTACTACAAGTGTGGCCACCCACACGTCGGGTCCGGGCTTGGTGGGCCGGTCAGCTCAGCCTACAGCCGGGGACCGCGTTGGCCTTGGCCCGGTCCCTCAGCGGGACCTGGCTGGTCCCGGCGGCCTCTCGCCTCGGCCGCTTCGGCTTCTGCTTATGACTCGAGGAGCTTTTCCACAGCCGATAAGGGGCCGGTTTGCTGGGCTGCCCGCGGTGCAGCGAGCGTATCTTCAGGTTCTGGAACGAGGCCATCCAGCTCTTCGGCGGATCGGTAGGTGAAGTGCGCAATCCGCCGGGCCAGCGCTAGGCCGGCCGTTGGCTCGGGCCCGCCATAGTAGTCCCCGCCCTTGAAATTCACGTCCTGCCGGATGGCCAGTGTCTGCGTCTGGGCGAAGGCAATCTGTTCGGCGGTGCTGCTGGCGCCGATGGAAATTACGCCGCAGCGGCGTACCCGCTCCGGATAGCTGACGGCCCATTCCAGAGCGCGGGCCCCGCCCATTGAACCGCCCAGCACCGCATACCAGCTGCCGATGCCCAGGGCATCAGCCAGCCGGGTTTCGGCCGCGGTGGTGTCGCGGAGGGTTACAAGGGGGAATCTGGAACCCCACGGCTGCCCAGGCGGGGCGGGCTGGACGGTCCCGTGGGGCCATAACAGCCGCCCACAATATTGATGGAAACAACGAAATACCGGTCCGTGTCCACAGGGGCGCCGGGGCCAGCCAGCTGCTCCCACCAGCCTCCTTCATCGCTGGCTCCCCTTGTCACATGCGTGTTGCCGGTCAGGGCGTGCTGGATGAGCACCGCGTTGGAGCGGTCCGGATTCAGGGTGCCACACGTTTCGTAGGCCAGCATGACATCAGGAAGGTGCCCTCCGCCTTCAAGGTCCAGGCTGCCGATGCGGAGGCACTTGACCGTGCCGTCAGGAACGGGCACACCGGCTTTCTCAATGTGGCTCTTTATTCCGGGTACACCGCTGCGGGCGACGGAAACCGTCATCTGAGGACCTTTTTCTTTGCCCTTACCCACCGTGATCTGACCGGCAGGCGACCCTCAGTGGTGACCACGAGGCGATGGCCGCCCGATGAAACCCCGCTGCGTCAGTGCAGCGTGTTGAAACTCTGCGCGCCGGTGGCTTGATAGGTGAAGCGGCCTCCGACGGCGGTGGCAAGCACTTCTAGTGCCCCTATGTCCGGGGCATCCAGGGGAGAACCTGAAAGCACCGTGAAGTCGGCCAGTTTTCCCGGCGTCAGGGAGCCTTTGATATCCATAGTTCCGGTGGCGGCCGCTGCGCCGTTTGTATATATGTCGAGCGCCTGGCGCGCGGTCAGCCGTTCGTCCGGGTTGCCGAACACTGCCCCGGAATCGGTGCGGCGGTCCACAAAAGCCTGCATGCCGCGCAGGACATTCCCGTCCGCCACGGGTCGATCCGAGCTTCCGGCCAGGGTAACTCCCGCTTCGAGGAAGCTTGCGGCCCGGTATGCCCAGGGCAAGCGGTCGGGTCCGAGAGACGTTGTCATGCCGTCGCCTCCTTTACGGAAGAAGCTTGCCTGTGGGGTGACCGCGATGCCTGCTGTTGCCAACCGGGCCAACTGGTCCGGCCTGGTAATGGAGGCGTGTTCGATCCGGTTGGGCACGGTCCTGGGGCCGTAAGTAGCCTGGCAATCGGCGATGACGTCGATGGCCAGGTCGATCGCACGGTCCCCGATGGCGTGGGCAGCTATGGACCAGCCTGCGGCGTAGGCCGCCTCGATCCGCTCCCTCAACCGCGCGGGGTCAGCCTGGAAGTATCCGATGTTCCCCGCGTTGTCCTTTTGTCCGTGGCTGCAGAACTCGTGGCTCACGGCCGCGGTCTCGCCGAGGAGCGAGCCGTCCAGGAAGACCTTGGTGGGTCCCAGGGACAGGTAGTCGTTCCCGAAGCCTGTGCTGATCCCCAGGTCCAGTCCCTTTGGAACGGCCCCGGGGCTGTCCAATCCGTGCCCGTCCAGTGCGTGCAGCACATCCAGGACCGGCATCACCTGCGCGCGGGCGTGCAGTCGTCCCCCGTTCGCGGCGCGCAGATAGGCGGCCAGTTCCGCCGGACTGTGCCCGATCCAGCCGCCTCCCACACCGGCCTCGGTGAAGCTGGTGATGCCTTCGGAGGCGTAACGGCGCGTGGCGCGATCAAGGGCGGCCTCGATGTCGGCGATTGAATAAGGCAGGATGAGTTGCTGGACCAGTTCTTGTGCCGTCTCCTGGACGAGTCCCGTGGGACGACCCGCGGCGTCGCGGACTATCACGCCGCCGTCGGGGTTCTGGAACGACGGCGATTCCGCACCTGCCAGCCGCAAAGCGGCTGAGTTGACCACTGTCATATGGCCGGAGTTGTGCCGCATGAACAGCGGCCGCTCGCCCGTGATCCGGTCCAGCACCGCAATGTCCGGGAACTCGCCGCCGTGCTGGGTCTGGCTGAAGCCCGTGGCCATCAGCCATTTGGTGTGCTGATCCGAGGTTTTCTCCTCGCCGGTGGCTCCAATCGTGGCCATGTCCGCTTCGAGCATGGCGTAGAGCTGGTCGAGGCCGCGGGCGCCGGAAACATCCACCTCGCCCAGGCCAAGCCCGAACCAGGTGGTGTGGCAGTGGGCGTCGATGAACCCGGGCGTCACTGTGGCACCGTCAAAGTCCAGGACCTCGGCCGCGTCCAGTCCGTCCAGCTCGTCATCGAGGCCGACGATGCGGCCCTGCCAAATTCCCAGCGACGTGGCGTGCGGGCGGCGGTCATCCATGGTGATGATGTCCGCGTTGCGCAGTAGCAGATCGAGTTTCATGGGGTTCCTGGCGTTAGCGGTGGGAGGTGGTGACGGACTTGATGCGGGTGTAGTCCTCGAGCCCGAAAACGGACAGGTCCTTGCCGGTCCCGGAGTGCTTGAAGCCGCCGTGCGGGGCCTCGGCCGGGATCACCTGGTGGCAGTTGATCCACACGGAGCCGAAGTCGAGCTCGTTGGAGACCCGGGTGACCACCCCGTGGTTGTTGGACCAGACGCTGGAGGCCAGCGCGTACTTGGTGCCGTTGGCAAGGTCGATGGCTTCTTTCTCCGTGGCGAACGGCTGCACGGTGAGCACGGGACCGAAGATCTCGTCGCACACCACCTCGTCGCTCTGGAAGACGCCGTCGATCACCGTGGGCTGGAAGTGGTACCCGGTGCCGGTGCGCTTGCCGCCGGAGAGCACCGTGGCGTTCGCCGGCAGCCGGGACATAAAGCCCTCCACCCGCTCCAGCTGCGCGGCACTGTTCAGCGGGCCAAGATCCGCGTCGTCGCCGCCCACGGTGAGCGCGGCTGCCGCGGACCCGAGGGCAGCCGCGAACTCGGTGTGGATGGACTGCTCCACCAGTACGCGGGTGACGGCGGTGCAGTCCTGGCCGGCGTTGAAGAAGGCGCTCAGAGCGATTTCCTTGGCTGTCAGCTGAATGTCGACGTCGCCGAAGACAATCGCCGGCGCCTTGCCGCCGAGTTCCAGGTGGACGTCCTTGAGTGTTTTGGCTGCCGCGGACATGACCTGCGCGCCGGCACGGGTGGAGCCGGTGATGGAGACCATTTCCGGGATCTCGTGATCGACCATCGCCGCACCGGCGTCACGGCCGCCGCAGACGATGTTCACGACGCCGGCCGGGAACACCTCCTGGGCCAGCTCGCCCAGGATCAGGGTGGACCACGGCGTGGTGTCGGCGGGCTTGAGGACCAGGGTGTTGCCGGCGGCCAGGGCCGGGCCGATCTTCCAGATGGCCATCATAAATGGGTAGTTCCACGGGGTGATCTGCGCGACCACGCCCAGCGGCTCGCGCCGGATGGTGGAGGTGAAGCCCTGGACGTACTCCGTGGAGGCCGTCCCTGACACTACCCGGCAGCCGCCGGCGAAGAACCGGAGCTGGTCCGCGCCGCGCAGGATCTCCAGTTCACGGGTCGCGGCCCGGGGCTTGCCCGTGCACGCGACTTCGGCCTCGAGCAGGCGGTCCGCGTTGGTTTCGATGAGGTCCGCGAGCTGCAGCAGCAGCGCCTGGCGTTCGCCCGGCGTCGTGCGCTTGTAGCTTTTGAATGCCTGCTGCGCTGCCTGGAAGGCGAGGTCGACGGCGGCTGCGTCGCTGTCCGGGGCTGTGCCGATCTGGCGTCCCGTGCTGGGGTCGACGAAGGGCAGGCTTGCCAGGGCGTCAACGGCCTGGCCGTTGATGATGTTCTTGAGCGTAATCACGTTGGGGCTCCGGTCAGTCGGTGGAGGTCGGTCGTCGGAAGTTTTGGAGGGGAACGGGCGCTTTCGCGGGGGTGTGGTGTTTAGGGCAGGCTGATTCTCTGGTCTGTGATGACGTGGATCAGCGCGGACCTGCGCTGCCCCATCACAGCCTTGAGGGCACGTTCGACGGCGCCGGCGGCCTCGGCGTCCGACGTCACGGTTTCGGCGTGGCCGCCGAAGGCGCGCACGAGTGCGGCGAAATCGGGATTGGACAGCTGGGTTCCGGAGACGCGGCCCGGGAAGTGGCTCTCCTGATGGTCGCGGATTGTGGCGTATTGGCCGTTGTCCATGACGATGCCGAGGATCGGGACGCCGTATTGGGCTGCTGTTGCGAGTTCCTGGCCGTTCATGAGGAACTCGCCGTCGCCGCAGACCGCGACGATGAGGCGCTCGGGGTTTTCCAGGCCTGCCGCGACGGCGGATGGGATCGAGTACCCCATTGAGCCGTTTCGTGTGGCGAGCTGGGACGGGAAGACGTTCGTGGGAAAGAAGCGTTGCGCCCAAATGGTGTGATTGCCCGCGCCCAGCGTGCACATGGCGTCATCCGGCAACCGCTGGATGAGCTCGTTGATAACCACGCTCATGTGTGCGGTGCCTTCGGCCGCGGCGGGCAGGTCGGCGTAGTCACCGATGGCCGACAGGGCCAAGTGGGCCTGGTGGCCCCTGGCGCGCCAGTTGTCCCACTCCGCCGCCCGGCCGAGGTCAAGGTCCTCGACGGCCTCGGCGAACGCGACCGGTGAGGCGAGCATGTGGGCCGTGACTGCTCCGGAGCGTCCACGGAGCGTCGTGTCGATACTCACGATGTAGTTAACGGCGTCCGGCCGCTGGCGGAGGGTGAATCCGTCGGTGGGGACATCTGTCGGGAGGGCGCCAATGGCGAGCAGCACGTCGGCCTCGTCGAACATTTCGGCGGCAGTAGCACCGCGGCCGTAGCCGAGGGTTCCGATGTTGACCGGTGATGTGAAGGGAATCCTGTCGGACGCGTGCCAATCCTGTGCGACAGGGATGCCGTTGCGCTCGGCGAAGCGCGTGATCGCAGCGGACGATTCCCGGGTCCATCGTTGCCCGCCCACGTAGATGAGAGGATTCTCGGCCGCGCTGAGGGCAGTGCGGAGCTGATCGAGTTCGCGCGGTGAAACTGCGCCTTCGGTGACCGGGATCGGCGTGGCGATCTCGCCGTCAAAATCCTTGGCGATGACGTCTTCGGGAAGCCCAACTATCACGGGCCCGGGCCGGCCGGACTTTGCAGCGAAGAACGCTTCGGCGACTATTTCGGAAGCCCGGCCGGGCTCATCCAGCACGAAGACGCGCTTGGTCTGTGTCCCGAACCAGGCATTCGGATCGAACTCCTGGAAGGATTCGCGCATGCGGTCAGCAATTGGAACCAGCCCAACGAAGAGGACCAAGGGGGTGCCGTCCTGCCATGCGCTGTGGATGGCAACGGACGCGTTCGCTGCCCCTGGACCGCGCGTGACCATGGCAACGCCGGGCTCCCCGGTCAACTTGCCATGGGCCTCCGCCATGTACGCCGCGCCGCCCTCATGGCGGGCGACGACGGTCTCGATGGACGTGCCGTGCAGCCCGTCGAGGACCGCGAGGTAGCTTTCGCCCGGGACCGCGAAGACGCGCTTAACGCCGTGGACGGCAAGCGAATCGACGATGGCCTGGCCTGCATGACGCAGTTTGTGGTTCAAAGAGGGTCTCCTGATCCGAACATTGTGGGGTCGGTATCAGTATTAGGAACGCCACTCCATGCTGTCCAATACATAGTTGGCACCAAGTCAATGCCAAACGGGCATTGAGTTGCTGAGCGTCATTCGTCGAGGGTGATGCCCTCGGCCCTGAGAAAGCCGCGGATTCTGTGTGCCATCCGCTGGATGACCTCTTCGGCGTAGTGGCCGGGGATCCAGGCCACGTGCAGCGGTAGCGCCAAGGGCTCCAATTTGCCGTCCGATCTGGCGTCGTGAAGCACTACGATCGGATGCGCACCGTACAGGGAGCCCTCGGTCACGAAGCCAACCCCCCGGCCGGCAGCAGCCAGTGCAACCACGGTTTGCCCGTCGTCGCACTCGGTCACCTCTGGGAACGTCATATCGGCCTTGCTGAGCGCGTCGTCCAGGATGTAACGGCTAACGCTGTGGTGCGACGCCAGAATTGCAGTCGACCCCGCGAATCCCGTAATCGGCAGCTCCGTCACGCCTGCGCGTGCCCACCGGTGGTCCGCTGATACGAACGCCCTGACGGCCACCCTCCCCAGTGGAACGTGCCGTAATGCCCCGTCGCGGGCTGCCGGAGAGATTGCGAAGTCGCTGCCACGCCGTAATGAGTCAGTCATGTCGAAGTGGCTGACCTCGCGCGGAATGATCTTCGGGTCATCCGGCCCCGTCGTGGCGATGAACGGCGCGAGGATGCGACGCAGCGTCGTGCTGGTCGTCGCGGCTACGAGTTCCTCCACACGCCCTGTCCGGAGAGCCGTGGCCGCTTCCTCGAATCCGCGCGTCTCGCCCATGAGCCGGCGCGCTACCGGTACGAGTGCCCGCCCCGCTGAAGTGAGGGCAAGGCGGTTGCCCTGGGCCTCGAAGAGTTCAAGGCGCAGCTCGCGCTCCAGCGTCTTGATCTGTCGGCTCAGGGCCGGCTGGGCGACATGCAGCGTTTCGGCAGCGGCAGTCACGGTTCCGGCATCGACCACTGCCAGAAAGTACTGAAGACGTTGAAAGTTCATGCCTCAATGATGTGGCATCAGCCTCTCCGCGCCATGGCCGCAATTCCGTTAGAACAAGGGAAGACAGGAAAGAATGAGCGGGAACCATGCCTAAACGGCATAGACGTTAGTGATTCTCGGTCTTAGACAGCATCCCTGGAAGGTCCGATAGTTGAGGGAACATCCGCACAATACCCGTCGTTCCCACATGCGAAAGGAACAGCTTCCATGGCGCAATCGCCACCCGCCCAGACTGCCTTCGACATCGCACTCTCAGACCGGGCCGAAGCCGGTCTGCCCTCCGCGGTCCGGAAGGTCTTTCGAGCGTCACAGCGCCCTGGCATGATCTCGTTTGCCAACGGAGCTCCGTTCCTCGGAGCGCTGCCGTTCGGCAAACTGGCCGAGGACGCGCAGCACATCCTCGCAGACCAAGGCTTGGTCGCCCTTCAATACGGGTCAAGCGATGGAATTCCGCAACTGCGCCGACACATCGTTGACATCATGGCGCTCGAGGGGATCACAGCCCATCCCAATCAGGTCATCGTGACGGCGGGATCACAGCAGGCCCTCAACATGGCCGCTCATGCAACGATCAACCCAGGCGACGTCGTTTTCGCCGAGGGTCCATCCTACGCCGGCGGCATGGCAGTCTTCACGAGCCACGAAGCCGATATCGTCCACGTTCCCAGCGACGCCGAAGGGTTGATCCCGGCAGAACTCGAAAGGCTCATCGCCGAAACCCGGGCTGCTGGCAAGACGCCTAAGGTGCTCTACACCATCCCCAACTTCCAGAACCCCGGAGGCGTGAATCTCTCCAGCCAGCGTCGACTGGACGTAGGGCGCATCTGCCGGGACAACGGAATGCTGCTCTTCGAAGACAACCCCTACGGCCTTCTTGGCTTCGACGGACAGATAATGCCGGCAATTCAACCCGATTTCCCCGACATCACGTTCTACTTCGGATCATTTTCAAAGATGTTTGCTCCCGGGTTACGCCTGGGATGGGTCATCGCTCCCGGTTCTATCCACGAGCACCTGATCAACATCGGGGAAACAGCGGCCTTGAACCCTGCCGTCTTCAACCAGTTGCTCATGTCGGCCTATCTCGACGATCCCGCATGGAAGGAAACCCTGGACGTCTACCGCGGAATCTACAAAGCGAAGTTCCAAGCCCTCGTCGAAACCCTCGAAAGAGTCATGCCGGCAGGGACCACCTGGAATCAGCCGACCGGGGGTTTCTATCTCTGGGTGAAGGTCCCCGACGGCATTGATACCGAGGAACTTGTCTACGAGGCGATCGAACGCGGCATCGTTTACGTCCCCGGGACGGCCTTTTACACGAACGGCGCGGGCCACTCGGAACTGCGCTTGAGCTTTTGCCTTCCGTCCATCGATGAAATCCGGAAGGGCGCGGCGATCCTCGGCGAGCTCTTCACAGAGGCACTGGCCTCATCCAAATAACTCATGCCAGGCATAATCAATCCGGTGATCCCGGAGGTAGTCGGGCCAGATGGCCCATGAGGTCATAGGTAACGATGCCACCGTCACCATGGTGGCGGAAACGGGCCAGTTCAGCTGAACGCCGTCGAACTGATCATTGTCGACAGCTTCACGAGAGCACCTTCTACCTGGAAGTCGCGTGCCGCACCCTCACGGCCACTGCATCCGGGGCATCACCGCGAAGATCGGAATGCTGCGCTTCACCATAGAGCAGCCGATCGGCATCGTCACAGCCCCCAACTACGCATATCCCCTACGCCTCCGACACCCCAAAAGGATTCCCATGACCAACGCACCCCTCACGGACCACACGGTCCCGCCGCAGGCGCACGCCACTGATAAGCTCCTTCACGCGGAGGACAAGGGCTACCACAAGAGCCTGAAGCCCCGTCAAATCCAGATGATCGCTATCGGCGGCGCCATCGGAACCGGACTGTTCCTGGGTGCCGGCGGCCGCCTCAACGCCGCCGGCCCCTCGCTTGCCATCGCGTACGCCGTATGCGGCTTTTTTGCCTTCCTGATCCTGCGCGCGCTCGGCGAACTCGTGCTGCACCGCCCGTCGTCAGGCTCCTTCGTCTCCTACGCCCGCGAGTTCTTTGGCGAGAAGGCAGCGTTCGTTTCCGGCTGGTTCTACTGGGTCACCTGGGCCACCACCACCATCGTGGACATCACCGCAGTAGCCCTCTACATGAACTTCTTCGGCAAATACGTCCCGTGGATCGGCGCCGTGCCTCAGTGGGCCTGGGCACTGATCGCCCTCGTGGTGGTCGTGGCCCTGAACATGGTCTCGGTCAAGGTGTTCGGCGAGATGGAGTTCTGGTTTGCGCTAATCAAAGTGGTCGCACTGGTGTCATTCCTTGTGGTCGGCGTCTTCTTTGTCGTCTTCGGCACGCCGGTATCCGGCCAGCAGGTCGGTTTCAGCCTCATCACGGACAACGGCGGCATCTTCCCCAACGGCCTGCTGCCCCTGGTCTTGCTGATGGCGGGCGTGCTGTTCGCGTACGGAGCAATCGAACTTGTGGGCACTGCTGCGGGAGAGACCGAGAACCCGGAGAAGATCATGCCCAAGGCCATCAACTCCGTGGTCTTCCGCATCGCCGTGTTCTACGTCGGCTCCGTCATCCTGCTGGCCCTGCTGCTGCCCTACACCTCCTACGTCAAGGGCGTCAGTCCTTTCGTGACGTTCTTCGGCTCCATCGGAGTCCAAGGGATGGATGTGGTCATGAACCTCGTGGTACTCACCGCTGCCCTGTCTTCCCTGAACGCAGGCCTGTACGCCACCGGCCGCATCCTGCGCTCCATGTCCGTCGCCGGCTCCGCGCCGAAGTTCGCCCAACGCATGAACAAGGCAGGCGTCCCCTACGGCGGCATACTCCTGACGGCTGGCGTCTCGCTGCTCGGCGTCCCACTGAACTACTTGGTCCCGGCCGACGCCTTCGAGATTGTCCTCAGCGTCGCTGCCACGGGCACCATCGTCACCTGGGCCACGATCGTCCTGTGCCAGATGCAGCTCAAACGATGGGCGGACAAGGGCTGGCTGGAACGTCCCTCCTTCCGGATGTTCGGCGCCCCGTATACCGGCTACCTCTCGCTGCTGTTCCTTGCTGGCGTGCTGGTGATGGTGTTCATCGACTCCCCACTCACCATGCTGGTCACTGCCATCGCCTGCGCCCTCTTAGTGGTCGGCTGGTACCTGAGCCGTAAGCGGATCCACGAAATCGCTGCAACCCGTGATGGCTTCACCGGCAGCGCGCCGGTCATCGCAAATCGCCCGCTGAACGGTCAGAAAATCAGCTAGCGGCAACCCAGCAACCCGGGCCTTTTCCCCTTAGAGGGTTCCAGATGATACCGGGAGAGAGTAGTCGCTATTGCCGTAGTGTCCGGGCACGGCATCCTTGGCGTTCCCTGGCTGCCCGTTTCTTCCTTCCCTCCTCATTGCGACACTGCGGGTTCCTTGCCGGAGCCCGCAGTGTCCAAGGGTGCCCCGCTTGGCGGGTCTGAATCTACACCGCAGTCAACACACGTCCGTAGTTTCCGTTCCAGTTCCCAAGAGGTAGTCATCATGACCCGCAAGCCCAGGACCGCACAAAGGTCGGGCACCCACTCACCGGCGGTCGCCGCAACCTGAAGCGTAGCGGTGGGCACATCAGGGGATCTGTTAGTCCGGACACCCGTCGAGAAACCAGGCGCATTACCAGCGGCAAGAACGGTGGTCAAGAGGTCCTCAACAGATTGGGCTAGGGTGGCGGCCGGTCATCAACGGAACTCTCCATTTCTTCGTACCGGCTACGCTGCGGGTCGCTTTACGAGCAGGATGACGAGTCTCGGGACTCGACGATTGCACACCCGCCACACTCCCCCGCCTCCATGAACTGTCGGAAGCAACTTCGCTGATTGTCATTCTGTTCCCCCATCATCGCTGGGCAGGTCCTCCGCGCAACCAGGGCGCTGCGCGCCGGACTCGCTTCAAAAGTTTCGTTCGGCGCTCCTCCGCCGCGAATGACCATCCGCGACGGGCTCCTCGTCGGAGAAAACACGGTCTCCCAGTACGACGGCGATCCCAGGACGGTCTCACACTCCCGCATAGGGCGACCCAGTCCAGCCAGATCAACACTGAATTCGTCTACCGCGGCAGCACCATCTCCCCAACAAACCGCATCACACTTCCGCCCTCGATAAAAGAAGGCCGCACAACGGACGCCGTCGACGACCGCGTGAAAACACTACACAAGACGACCACGGGCGAGGCCCTCGAGCATGCCAGGACGCTCTGGGAGGCATGCTGGACGTGATCAGATCCTGACCACGCCATGAAGGCCCCAGGGAAAGCCACTGCAAAAGCAGGGAAGTCTTTTCACAGCCGGAACCGGTCGTGTCGCCCACTCCGTAAAAGACAATGAAAAAGTAACAGACCCGAGCCATCGAGTCTTCAGTGGAAAGGAGCCACCGGCACAAAAACGGCCACCAACAAAAAATGGGCCCCCGGAAGGACCCATCAGTGAACAATCTGTGCACACTCAAAGGCCCACAAGCCCCTGACCTGCGCAAACACTGTGCCCGAGGTGGGACTCGAACCGCATTCCAACCCCTGAAAACACGGGGAACTCCAGACAACATACTGAATCCGGCCCAGTCCGGCCGATGTACGACCCAGTCCGAGGCCAAATCCGTTGACATTGCCAACACCCCTCTTCTGACAGATTTTGTGCAACTCCAAGCGACTGCCGCGCACCCTGACAGGAGCGCGGCGGCTCTGTGCTCTGGCCAAATCCTGCCGGGACAGACTCATTCCGGCCAGCCCTCAACCCATCACGTCACAGCACATGTACGAACTTGAGCCCCCGGTCGCAGCAGCCAGGATTCCCTTGGTCGGTGTTCGAGTAACTCATGCGTAACCATGAACCTTTGCCGGGTCGGACCGGCGCCGGAACAGCCCACAGCGATCACTGGCCGGCGGCGGAGTAGCGGAGCAGTACATTTTCCGAATTCTTGAAGCGACGGGCCTCCAGCAACCTCAGCTCGGCAGGCATCGCGAAGATCGGCGTACCGCCGCCCAGGGCCACGGGGCCAACCATCAGGTGGAGCTCGTCGACGAGTCCCCGTCGGAGCAGTCCGTTCCACATGGTCCGGCTGCCGAACGTGAGGATGTCTCCGGAGCGGCGCTCTCGTTCCTGTCCCAACCAGCCCCCACATCGCCGCGGGGTACGACGGTGGTGGTCTCGTACCACGGATTGACCGCAGGCGGTGAGTAGCTGTCGGTCACAACGGCCTTCTCAACCCTGTTGTAGATCCGGCTCAGCTCCATGTTGTCCTCGCTCAATGCGCGGTTGTCCGGGTCAATAGGCGCGTCCGCGATACCCGGCCAGTAGGAGCTGAATCCCTCGTACGACGTCCGGCCGAGCAACACGGTGCCCGCACTGCGGATCCGCTCCAGGTTGTAGGCGTCAAACGCCTCATCCATGTTCAGGGCCATGACATTCCGGCCCGGACCCTCGTAGTAGCCGTCAAGAGACATGATGTTGCAAACGATGACAGGGCGCATGACGCGATCCTTCCATGCGAGCCAATGATTCGCCGCCGGGTTCGCTCAAAGGCCAAGACCTCAGCAAAGTGACCCTGCCATATATGGTCCCGGAATTCTAGCCCCTCGCGTCTGCATCAACTGACTCTTCCAGTAAGCTGGCGACGTGACGGCCGGACCCGAAGCGAGAGCACGACAACCCGGGCGCCCCGCAGATTAAACATTGTCGTTCCCGTTCACGGAATCCTTACCTGCCACACAACATGCGGGTTGAGCGCCGACAATCTCGAAACCGATGTCTGGAACGCCGTTACCCGTCGTTCAACTGACAAAACGGCGGTTATCGGCGTTCAAATGGGAAGCGTTCAAAGCCGATGACGGAAGGCGCGCCGACAAGAAAAGAAATAGGGCAACAAACGTCAGGTTGAGCTTAGTACGACACTCCTCCGTCTCTCTGAGCGGAAACGTCCGTCAGGAACCGGGGCCGTATGCCGTTGCTAGCCCTCTTTACCCGCCATGCACCGCCCTGCACCTGACCGGTGTCTCTGCGACGCCTCCTGCAAATCGCGGCTGAACGGCGGACTCAGATTCCGTGGGGAATGTTGAAGGGCGTGATGACTTCGATTTGGGAGGCGTGGCCCGCGTCGGCCTCCGGTAGGGCGCCGTGTGCGTGCATGATGATTCGACAGCAGCGCTGGATGTCCTGCTTGAGATCGTGATGGAGCAGGGCGGACATGGTGCCTGAGCGCAGCAGGGCGGTGTTGTCGGGGGCCAGGTCGTGGCCGATGAACACATGCGGTTTCCGTCCCGCCGCTTCGAATGCTTGAATGATGCCGGCGTTGCCGCCGCCGATAGAGTAGACGGCGCTGACGTCGGGGTGGGCGTCCAGGGCTTCGCCCATCAGCCTTAGCGTTGTCTGATCCAGTCCATCGCTGGCGGGCAGATACAGGACCGCCCGCCCGGGATCCACGGAACGCATGGCTGAACGGAAACCCATCTCCCTTTCCTCCTCCCCGCGGAAGAAGTCGTTGCTCACCGTGATGGCAACCGATCCCGGGCTCATCCCTAACCACTTGTGGATCAGGTAAGCCGCCGTGGCCCCCGCGGACCGGTTGTCAATGCCTACATAAGCCACCCTGCTGCTGGCGGGGAGGTCGGTGACCAGAGTGACGACGGGGATCCCGCCCTCGGCAAGCCGGCTCAAGGCAGCTCTAACCACCGGCACGTCCGGAGCCTTGAGGATGACGCCGTGGCTGCCCCGTTTGCCGATCCTGTCCAGCTCGGCCGCACATTCCTCCGCTTTCCACTGCTCGTGCAGGTGGAACCGGGCCCTGAACACTGCAGGCCGCAGCAGCGGCAGCACCGATTCCAGTGCGTCTTTCACCGAGGTGGTGAACCTGACGGGGGCGTCAGCAACGACGTCGATCATGAACCGCCGCCCCGTCAGCTCCAGTTGGAGCCGCTGGGCCTCCATATCCCTGATGGCCTGGCGTACCTGGCCGGCGGTGCTTTGCCGCACGCCCGGACGATTGTGAAGGACGCGGTCCACGGTCGCGTCACTGACCCCTGCCTGGCGGGCGATTTCCCTAACCGAGTACGGGTGCGCCATCGGAGTCCTTGCGATCGATCAATGATGTTTTCCTGAGGCCTTTCGGGGCTACCAAGACTCTTGCACCGGTTCCCGCATGCTGGCAAGAGATCCGAGCCTCCTACGTAATATGCCTGAGTCCGAATTTGGCCATGATGGATTCTTGAGGGATTTCAGCGTTGCGCTGGACTCATCGGATGAAAGAAGCTGGAAACCGCACCGGCGCCCATATGAACACTGTTTCAAGCCGCATCACTGTTTCAAGGAGGAAACGCCATGACCACGACCGCATCGTCACACGCACCCGGAACCCACGCTCCACAGTGGTTCGGCCATGACAGCTGCCGGCTCGAGGATTTCGTTGCCGTCGTCGGCGAAAAGACGAAGCTGGAGGACTACGCGTACGCTGACGCCGTCGAGCAGAACGTGCTCATTTACGGCAAGCGCCTGCACAGCTATCTGGAGTCTCCCGAAGAGCGCGCTGACGTTCAGGCTGAACTTATCCGTGCCCTGACTGCCGGGCCGGGCATCGTCGTTTTCAAGGGCGCCTTCGCCGACACCGCTGTCGTGGACCGCGCCACCTCGGCGTTCAACAGCATCATCGCCGAGCAGAAGGCTTCCGGCGCCGCCGCCGGGGACCACTTTGCCAAACCGGGCGCAAACGACCGCATCTGGGGCGCGCTGGACAAGCTGGCCGTGCGCGACCCGCAGGTGTTCGCCGAGTACTACTCCAACGACATTCTGGCCCTCATTTCCGAGGCCTGGCTCGGCCCTAACTACCAGGTCACCTCACAGGTCAATGTCGTGAACCCCGGAGGTGCGGCGCAGACCGCCCACCGCGACTACCACCTCGGCTTCATGTCCAGCGAGCAGGCCGCCCGGTATCCGGCCCACATCCACCTGCTCTCCCCTGCGCTGACGCTGCAGGGCGCCGTTGCTCATTGCGACATGCCGGTGGAGTCGGGGCCCACCCTCTACCTGCCGCACTCCCACAAGTACGACGCCGGTTATCTCGCCTTCCACCGTCCCGAGTTCACCCGCTACTTCGAGGAGAACTACGTGCAGCTGCCGCTTGAGAAAGGCGATGCTGCATTCTTCAATCCCGCCCTGTTCCACGGTGCCGGCCACAACAAGTCCGCCGATATCTGCCGCATGGCAAACCTGCTGCAGGTTTCCTCCGCATTCGGCCGGGCCATGGAATCGGTGAACCGCACGGCCATGTCCGCTGCCCTGTATCCGACGCTGCGGCAGCTCAAGGCGGACGGCACCAGCGACAGGTTCCTGCGCAACGTCATCGCCGCATCAGCCGAAGGCTACGGCTTCCCCACTAATCTTGACCGCGACCAGCCGGTGGGAGGCATCGCCCCTGAATCGCAGGCTGAGCTGGTCTGGCGGAGCCTCCAGGAAGACGCCGAACCTGATGCCCTTCTTCGTGATCTGGAGGCGGCCGCCCGGCGCCGCCTCACGGATGGCCTGTGAGACCGCAGGGATCGCCATGAAGAAGCTGAACGTCGCCCTGTGCGGGTCCGGCCGCATCGGCCGGGTGCACGCTGCGAACATCGCGGCCCATCCGGGGATCAACCTGACCTGGGTTGCCGATCCGATGACCGAGAGCGCGGAGGAAGTCGCCACGCAGTACGGGGCCCGCCCTACCGGCTCCACTGCCGATGTCTTCGCCGACGCGTCACTGGACGCCGTCGTAATCTGTTCGCCGACCCCAACACACGTCCAGCTGATTGAGGCGGCGTCCGCGAGAGGCATCGCTGTGCTGTGTGAAAAACCGATCGATCTCGACATCGAGCGGGTGCGAAGCTGCCGGGAGACCCTGGCCGCGGCCAGCATTCCGCTAATGATGGGCTTCAACCGGCGGTTTGATCCCGCCTTCGCAGCGATTCGTCAGCGCGTGGCCGCGGGAGAGATCGGGCGGCTCGAGCATCTGTCCATCGTCAGCAGGGACCCGGCGCCGGCCCCTGCGGCGTATATCGCGGCATCCGGAGGAATTTTCCGGGATATGACCATCCACGACCTGGACATGGCCCGGTTCTTCATTCGGGACATTGTGGAGGTCACCGCGCACGGCGCGAACGTCTTCAGCGACTACATCGCCGAGGCGGGAGACTTCGACTCCGCCGTCGTGACCCTCCGTGGCCGGAACGGGGAACTCGTCAGCATCACGAACTCCCGGCACAGCGCCTACGGGTATGACCAGAGGCTTGAAGCCTTTGGAAGCGGCGGGATGCTGCGGGCTGACAACATTTCGCCCACTACCGTGCGCAGCTTTGGAAGCCGCGCTGTGGAGGCGGCAGACCCGTACGAGCCGTTCTTCCTGGAGCGCTACGCTGCCGCGTACCGGCGCGAGCTCGACCATTTCGTCGAGGCCGTCAACACCGGCACCCCTTGTTCGCCAGGGTTCGACGACGGCATATCCGCGCTGATCCTGGCCGATACGGCAGCTGAATCGGCAGCAACAGGCAGGACCATCACCGTTGAAGGAGCATTGCAGACATGACAGCATCAGGGCTGCTCAAGGACACCGTCGTACTAATCAGCGGGGGCACCCAGGGCCTCGGCGCCGGGATTGCCCGGCAGGCCGCGGCCGAGGGAGCTGCGGGCATTGCCGTCACCGGACGCTCCGCGGAGGCCGGCGGGAAAATCGCCGAGGGCCTCACCGGACTCGGGGTGCCTGCGGTATTCCTGCAGGCAGACCTCGGGGACACGCAGCAGGCAAGCAGCACGGTCATCAGAGCCATCGACCGCTTCGGCCGCCTCGATGCGGTGGTCAATGCCGCGGGCCTGACAACCCGGGGCAGCATGACCGACACAACGCCTGAGCTGTTCGATGAACATATTGGGGTCAACCTCAAGGCGCCGTTCTTCATCATGTCCGAGGCCATCAAGCACTTCAAGGAACGTGAAGCTCCGGGGAACATCGTCAACATCATCACCATGTCCTCACACGGAGGCCAGCCCTACCTGGCGCCATACGTCGCGTCCAAGGCCGGGCTCGCCGGACTGACCCGGAATGCGGCCCACGCGCACCGGTGGGACAGGATCAGAATCAACGGCATCAACATCGGCTGGACGGCAACGGAGGGCGAAGACCTTATTCAGCGCCGGTTCCACGGCGCCGGCGACGACTGGCTCGAAGAAGCCAACGCCTCCGTCCCTATGGGCAAGCTCGGCCAGGTCGATGAGATCGCCGAGTTTGTCGTGTTCCTGCTCTCTGCCCGCAGCGGCATAGTGACCGGTTCCGTCATCGACTGGGACCAGAATGTGGTTGGCGGCGCGGATTGAGCTGGGCGTCGCAGAATCTCTTTGTTCCGAGGCGCTGTACGGGGGTAGGATACACACATGTCAACCATGTTGATGGATGAACTCATCCGCATTGCCAAAGAGTCCGGGGAGACGGCGGAAAAGTCCCGGCAGCAAATGCTTTACGCCTCCGATCGCCGGGCAGAAGCGGTGTATGCCCTGTGGGTTGAGGGCAAGTCTGTGCGTCAAATTGCAGAGGCAATAGGTGTGAGCTCCTCGGTGAGCCAGCGCCTGCTGGAGAAGGCCCGGAAAGACAGGCCGCACTTTTCCCGCCGGGAAGAGCGCGTCTCCTATGAGCTGCATCGCGCCGTAGCCGACAAAGTTGCTGAGGATCCACAGGCCGTACTCAGTAAGGCCAGGACCAACCTCCGGAAGCTGTCGACTCGAGTGCGCGATGCCTATGCCCGCGGCTGGGTTGCCGAATGGGAGAAGCTGATCACGGTCGGTGACGTCCAGAAGCTTTGTGAAGTCATGCTCAGTCCTGATGGGCGTGGCATTGATCTTCGGCAGATGACGCCGTTCGCCGGGGTTCTGTCTCAGGATGAGCGGATGGTCGCCATCCACAAGGCATCACGTGCGGCGTAGCGAACTTGAGCATGCAATCCGTGCGGCTACGGAAATCATCAAGCAGGACGCCGTATTCATCATTGGGAGCCAGTCCATCCTGGGCTCGTTTTCAGAGGATGAGCTTCCGGAAGAGGCGACGATGTCCGAGGAAGTGGACATTGCCCCCATGCACGATGATGATGCTGAGTCTCTTGCCACCGAGCTGGACGCTGTCATTGGAGAGCTGTCTCAATTTCACGAGACCCACGGCTTTTACGTTCAGGGCGTCGGCAAGGACACCGCGGTACTTCCCTCCGGCTGGACAGACCGTTTGGTGAAGTTGAGCAATGACAATACCAAAGGCAGAACCGGACTATGCCTTGAACCTCATGACCTTTGCGTGGCCAAACTCATCGCCGGCAGGCCGAAGGACCACTTGTTCGTCGGCGCAGTGCTCAAGCATGGGATGGTGAGCGCCGAGGTCATCTGTGACCGCCTGCAGACAGTGGAGAACGACAATTTGCGGCGAGACCGGGCCCTTTCATGGGTACAGAGCTCCTTCTTTAGCTAAGCGTTGCATGGTACCGCTGCACGGCATCTTCCCTAAGAGATGCGCGCTCGTCGGGGGGCTGTTAAGGCTCAGTCATCGAAAGGCAGGACCCCCTGGTTGAAGCTCCACGTGCCTGGCGAATAGCTGTTGGTGTAAACGCCGTCGACGATGCCCTCCTGGCCAAGGTTGCTCTCCTGTTCTCGGCTTAGAACAGTCTTGATTTTTAGGGACTTTGTAGCGTGCAGGACTTCGAATGCAACGTCGACTTCCAACTCGTCGGCATCACCGAAAAGCGCTGCATGCTCAGGCAACAGGTCTTGAACTCTCAGTCCCAGCGGTACAGCACGTGGTGCGCTCAAAACAACGCCGTCACTTGGTCTTTGGAATGTGAAACGTGTTTGTCCCATAGGGACGGCGCCCTCTTCCTGCGGAGGGGTCACGGCGATATCGAACGCTTCGCCCTTCACCGTAACCCGGCCCCTCATTCCATGAGCCGGCAGGGTTACGATGCTGCCTGAATTATGCTCCACGTAGAGACGCAACTGACCCGTGACCTCCATCCGCTGGTCCCGGCCGGTTGTTCCTGGCGGATAGTAGTTAGCGCGAAGGTTGACGTACAGGACTAGAGTTTGGGGCAGCCGGACGGTCGGTATCAGTATGCGCAGCAGCTCGTCACGCCTGGCAGTCCTCGTTCCGGTCCCTTCACGCATTGGCACTTCAAGGCTGGGATTCGCGTTCCCGGTCTTCACCAAGTACGGGGCTCGGTCGGAAGCGAAGGCAACTGCCACAACATGTTTGCCGCCGTCCCCCACCGGTACTGATATGTGCCGAACCATCTCAGGCGGAAGCTGGTCAAACTTGGGCGTCATTTGCCCCCACCAATCGAGGACGTCGGTCCCAGAAACGTCGTGAACATCGCGGGATTTTTCATGGATGCCAATGATGTAAATCACCGGGTCACCACCAGCCCGGTTGAGACTCCCGGCCAGTTGACGCGCCTTGCTCTCCTGCGGCCAATCTCGCTTGCACTCGATGAGATCATGTTCGACCAACTCGCCAGCTCGTATCCGATCAATGGCAGAAATGACTCGGGCTTCAAGGTCTATGGCACGCATGGAATCAACGCTACCCAAACGCGCCGACAACTTTGGCAATGTCCTTGACCGGGGAGCGTGGGGTGCCAGAGATTTGACTCCTCGTCAAGGAACAGCACTCCACGTGAGTCCGGAGGCTGTATCGGCAGGGTGGCCCAATCCGCCGCCCATGATGGCTGCGGCGGCATCAGAATGGTATGGGTATTCAGAATCACGGCCACGGACTGCGCGCTCCAGCGTTCTCCAACCCTCCCATTGGTGCCGCGGTCGTCGCCAGAAATATAAGGCCCCTTGACCACCTCGACTTCAAAAGTCAAGCTTTGTCAACAGTAAAAAGACAAAAAGGCCGCTGACCTGCGGAAACACTGTGCCCGAGGTGGGACTCGAACCGGACTCCGGGCTGCAAATCCGCCACTTCCCCCCAAACATACGCAATCCGAGCCGAACCGGCCGATGTACGACCCGATCCGCAGCCCAGAGTGTGCACAATGTGCACACCTTTCTTTTGCCCATTTCGCTGCCCCATTTCGCCACCTCGCGCCCGGGATGGGCTGGACTTCACCGATTACTTGATCCACCACCTATCCCCCACGTCGTCCTCTCGCACTCCGCAAGGGTCGCTTGTCCGCCACGACAACAAAATCCCAGAATGGCGACGCGCACAGGCAAACCAGGAAGAGCTGGCTAAGGCCAGAACGACGAAACGTCGATTATCAGCGTTTTAGAATGACCGGGGAGGGGCTGCCGAAGCGGCTGTTTCCTGCCGTCATTCGTGGCGTTTTTCCGGCCTCCGACAAGTCAGAATCTCTGTGCGCCTCTAACTATTACGGTGGGTCACGTGTTGCGGCCGCGCTCAAGGTGCAAGACGACCAGGACGGCGGCGGTGATTGCACCGACCCGCACGGGCAACAAGATCACCTTCTGCAAGACACGGCAGTTCTTCCACCAAGCGTTGCCCTGTTCAACGCAGGCGCGCACAATCCCAAGAGGCGCCGGCGAAGGCGACATTATCGAACTTTGAACTGCGCTTGGCCCTGCCATCATCCACACTGACTACAGATCCGCAGGAGATTGCTTCCGCCGATCCAGCCCGCCGGGTACAACGGCCGGCCACCGCCCCATCAGAGAATGCCGGGCAACCCCACACGAACCACCGCTTTCCGCCGCCCCGGGTGCGCCCGGCCCCGGAAGCCCATGCCGGCCGAGAGCCCCTGTACATCCCGAGAGAAAGTGAGCTCAGTCAAATGACGGATGTCCCGGCCTTGCTGCACGGTCATGATGGACAAGTCCCGTCCAGGGATGCCACGCATAAGGCCGGCGAGACGCTGGGCGCGAGAGATCTCGGGCGGGGAAAGATTCGATACAGGGAATAACGTGACATGTCACGCACTTGATAAGAGTTGGTATTGCTCAACATGCTGCTCCAAGCGGAGCTTCAGAAGTCACGGCTCGGATAGCCCGTCACTAGAAGAGTGATGCTCAAAACGAGGAGAAAACGAATGAAGGTCTTAGTTATCGGTGCCACCGGCACTATTGCAAGCCGTGTAGCTCAAGAGCTGCTTGAACAGGGGGATGATGTTCGCGGGACCGTTCGGGACGCCTCGCGGGTAACAGCCCTTCCGGTGGGAGTAAAACCAGCGATCGCTGATCTCGATGATGCCAGCGCGGTCAACAAGGCAATGGAGGGCATTGATCGTGTGGTGCTTATCGCCGCCAACTCACCTCGGCAGGCTGAGCAGGAAGGCAACGTGATCGAGGCTGCTCGTCGATCAGGCGTGGAACGTCTGGTGAAGCTATCGGTAGGTGGGGCTAGCCCTGATGCGGGGTTGGCTCTGGCTCGGGCACACTGGGCCGCTGAGAAGCAACTACAAGAGAGCGGGGTGCCTTTCACGATCGTCCGTCCGGGATTCTTCATGCAGAACTTGCTGCAGTACGCTTCGTGGATTGAAGCGGACGGCGCCTGGCGCCTCCCGATGGGAGAATCTCCGATTGCGATGGTTCACGCCAATGACGTGGCACAGGTAATCGCCTCAGTTGTTCGTTCTGAACCGCTTGCTGAGGATGTGACCGTTACAGGTGGCGCCTCTCTAACCATGGCTCAGGCCGCGACAGCCATCAGTCTGGCCAGCGGGAGGCAAATCCGTTACATAGACGGTGACCCGGATGCGTATTTCGCTCAGATGGTCGCTGCAGGCAATGACGAGCAGTACGCACGGGATATGACGATCCTGTATGACCAAGTCATTCGCGCGGGCTACGCGGGTGCTGTTTCCAGCGATGTGCAGAAATTCCTGCATCGGGATCCGCTCGACTTTGCACACTTCGCTGCGGAATCGGCCGCGATTTTCCGGGCAGAGGCCCTGATCCGCGGCTAGGAACCGCAAGGTGACAACGCCTGCGTGTGCCTTCGGCTTGAGAGGAACCTGCCTGATAAGCACCCAGTCAAGACTCCCGAGAGCAGGTTGGCCACCTCGATTGTCCTGCGGCGGCGTGTGGTCTTTCTGCTGCGACAGTCGGGGAGGCGTGAAGCCTCCCGCATTACCTCAAACGTCAAGGCGGATAGTACCGCGCTATTGCTTTCTGCCGGGAGTAGTAGCGCGGTGGTCTGGTTCCATGACGTCATCGGCGGGCTCGGACCGCGGCTCTCGTTTCGGCGTACAGGGTGCTTTCAGCGGCCACGAGCAGGCCGGTGACGACTGCCACGAGGACGAGTGCCGCCAGCGGTGCCAGCGGGGCGGCTACTGGAATGAACAGGAGCATCACGGCGCTGCCGCCAAGCCGCCCCTTCTTCCAACCGCCTCCTATACGCCGCCAGAATGCCGTGCTGCCGAGCAGGTAGAGGGCCGTGCCGCCGTACAGCGCGGATGCCCCGAGTGTGCCGAAACCCTCGGTCTCAGTGGTGTGGGCCAGGACCTCCTCCACACCGAAAGCTGAGAGCACGATGCCGGCGACGAGGGGCAGGTGCAGGTAGGTGTAAGCATCGACAGCCATTGTTGCTCGTGCGCTTCCGCGGAGTGCGGCGAACCGGTGTTCGGCGGCTATGGCTGTGACGTCGAAGTGGAGCCACCATAGGCAGATGGAGAGAGTGACGCCCGCGAAGGCTCCCAGGAGGATGGGCACGCTGACGGGTTCAGCCGAGGCACCCACGCCGATAGCGACGATGGATTCGCCAAGTGCCAGGATCACAACGAGGCCGTAGCGCTCGGTCCAGTGTGCTGTTGAGTGGACACGCCAGTCGCCGCGTGCGGAGGTGACGTAGGTGATGCCGGCATCAGTGGCGACCCCTGCCGCCCAGAACCACGTTTGTGCCGAGCCTCCAACCAGTGCCCCTGTGACAATCAGGGCGGAGCCTAACATCATGCCCGCTGTAGCCTTCAGGACTTGCCGCCGCAGTGGCACGTCATCACCTGCTGCATAGGCGTAAAGACTGAGGTGCAGGACGCGGACGACGACGTAGGCCACCGACAGAACGAGCGGTCCGTTCAGCCCACCCTCGAGATCAGTAAATGATTCGGGGATGGCAAGTGCGGCGATGAACATTGAGATCATGGCGGTGGCTAGTCCGAGTCGCATGAGGCCTTCGTCCGCGTGGGTCTGGTTAGCCAGCCAGGAGTAGCAAACCCAGGACCACCACAGCATCGAGAGGATGATCAGGCCTTGAAAGACACCGAAGAATGAGTGCTCGTGCGTCATGAACCCCGTTACCTGGGTAAACGCAAACACGAAGACCAGGTCGAAGAAGAGCTCAAACGTGGTGACGCGATGCGACTCGTCGGATACGCGTGCTGTGGGAAGTGTTCGGCGCTGGCTTCGCATCACACAAAGTCCTTTCACTGGACGCCCGGAGGAGGACCACATCAGCTGCCATTATGCGCCGGTCAGAAGCAGCGAGATCGCCTAACTGAAACACTCTTCAAAGGCCGACCAGCATATCGATGCCGTCGTGGGAAGAAGAACTCGAAGGCTACTGACCGACAACCGTTGCTGAGGATCTTTCCGCAAGCATTGCTGCGGACAACAGCTTCTCCCGGGCATCATAAAGCGCTTTTGGGGCGCCGCCGTCTTTCGGCGCCCCGACCAGGCGCGGGTAGGCCGGGTGTCAGCTTCACCCCTGCCGCGCCTTGTTCCTTGGGTTTTTCTTGTTGATCAGGAGCGTCCGGCCTCTACGGAGGACCACTTGGCTGCCTGGATTGGTCTTGAGAGCGCGGAGCGAATTGCGGACCTTCACCTGTGTTCCATTCTTTATGGATCTGCGTTGAAATTCCTTGCGTTTATTCAACTGGAGGTAGCGTGCCGCTATTCCCTACCGTCCCCACTTGCGCCAACCAGGCCAAACGCGCCTTCACATTCGTCTTTCATCGATAAGGACGCGTGGAGATTTGAACCGAAGTTCGCGGAACGTCTCCGGGCACGCGCAGGCGTTGCAATTTCTGGATTGCCAGCCAACCACGACGACATGGGTGTCCGCACTTGCGTTCGGGGCACGTCCTTGGCTGCAGGGTATTTGTTTTTACGTTCAAAAGGCTTCGGCAAGGAAGCGATGTACGAAAGTCACAGCCATCGCTCCCTCTCCTACCGCTGAGGCAACTCTCTTGACGGACTTGTGCCGCACGTCTCCGGCTGCGAATGATCCGGGGACACTCGTCTCCAGGTAAAACGGTGGGCGCTCTAGGGGCCAAACGCCGTCGAGGTCCTTGTTCTGCAGGTCCGGGCCCGTCACCAGGTAGCCCAGCTGGTCCCGGATAATCGGGGTTCCGGCCGCCCATTCGGTTTCCGGTTCTCCTCCAATGCAAATGAAGAGTCGGCTCGCGCTATGAATGTCTGGCACGCCGGATGCGTCCACGAGAGTGACCCCGGCCAGGATCCCATCTTGGGCGTGCAGGTGCGAGACTCGGGTGTTGAGCCTGACTTCGACGTTCGGCTGGGCCATAATGCGGTCTGAAAGATAGCTTGAGAGTGTGGCAGCAAGGGAATCACCCCGCACCACCATAATTACGCGCGTTGCGTAGGCCGCCAGATTCATGACTGCTTGGCCGGCTGAATTGCCTCCTCCCACCACGACGACCTCTGTGTCGATGCAGTTCCCTGCCTCACTGGTTCCGGCTCCGTAGTACACGCCTCGGCCGATGAGCTCCTCCTCGTGCACCAGGCCAAGGCGGCGCCATCGAACCCCAGTTGCGCAGACGTTCGACCGGGCCACCATGGTCGAACCGTCAGCCAGGGTCGCGTACATCAGGCCATCGCGGAAGTTCCCCTTGATCCCCTCTCTCATGATGAGGATCTCTGCCCCGAAGTTTAGGGCTTGCTGGCGGGCACGCTCGGCAAGCTGCGCGCCTGCGATTCCCTGTGGGAAGCCTAGGTAGTTCTCAATCAAACTGCTGGACCCGGCCTGCCCTCCCACGGCGTCACGTTCGAGAACGACAACCCGCAGCCCTTCGGAAGCCGCGTAGACAGCGGCCGATAGACCTGCCGGACCAGCACCATAGATCGAAAGGTCATATTCACGAAGCGTAGGCTGTGATAACCACCCCAGTGCTCCAGCCACTGCCGATACGATGGCGTTGGTGACGCGCCGACCGTCGGGGAACTCCACAATGGGCAGCAGTGCAGAGACGGAAAGGTCCGTGAAAGTAACGTCCTCCCAGGCGTAGCTGACTCCGCTTCGGGTAAGGAAGTCGCGGATGGCGAAAGCTTCAGGGCTTCCTGGGAGTCCCAGCACCCGCACAACCGCGGGGTTGTGTGCTTCGTTCATGCGCGAGGTCCTGACAGGATGCTCCTCCAGTTCTCCGGCACCCTGGCTCGAGGTCCCGGTACGCCTTGCGATTCAGGGTGGCTGGTAGGTGGCGCCAGCTGTGGCCCTGCGAGCATCTGTTGCTCCGGGTAGCTCCAAAACCACGTTTCTCCGGGTTCGAAGCTTTGGACGTAAGGGTGACCCGTCTGCCTGTAGTGTGCGGTGGCGTGCTTGTTTGGGGAGTCATCACAGCACCCAACGTGCCCGCACGCAGCGCAACGGCGTAAATGCACCCACCAACTACCAGAGGCATCGCACTCGACGCATCCTTCCCCACTTGGAGGGACGAATTCGTCGATCCCACTCTCAATTCCCATGATGTTTCCTCTTCGCTTCCGTGCCTGTGTGTTGGTGACCAGGAGGAGATAGCGCTGTCTGTCCGCCACCGGCTCAGGACTCAGCTGACGGTTGTTCCTGAGCGGCATCGATGAACACATACAAGGCCGTGATAACGCCGTCTTTGATCGTCAGGGCGTCGCGGCCTGTCACAACCGCTTGTTGGCCCTGAGGACCTAGGGTCCATGTGTACGTTGAAAGTTCCTGCGCAGTTTGGATTGCGCCGGTGATCTCCAGCTGCATGCCGGGAAGGGCAGCGTGCAGCGCGTCAATGGCTTGCTCGACTCCGGATTGTCCAAAGTATGTAGCGTTTGACTCCGCTACGACAGCGTCCGATGCATAAATTCCAGCTACCGCCGATGACCGTTCCTCGCTCGGCTGGGAGTTCCAGATTCTGAGATGTTCAGCGGCGATTGCATTGATGGATTCGGTCATTTTGTTCTCCTTTTAACAGCCATCAGGTACACCGTGGCGGGATGGAGACGGTGAAAAATGATGTGACTTCACGCACCGATGCCTCCTGTCCCCGCTCCGTCATCAGGCCAGTGCTGCTTTCAGTGACGCAACAGCGAGCAGGATGGCGTGTTTTGCGGCCTCGGTATCGTGAAGCGAGTTGAGCATGACGAAGTCATGGACTATGCCGCCAAAGCGGGCGTTGGTTGCTTTGACTCCAGCCTGACGCAGCCGGGCTGCGAAAACCTCGCCCTCGTCACGCAGGACGTCGGCTTCAGCTGTAATTATCAGTGTCTCGGGCAGGCCTGCCAGTTCCTCGAGGGGGGCCCGCAATGGAGAGGCCGTTGACTTGGTGCGCTCTCCGTCCTGGGTGTACTGGTCCCAGTACCACTTCATGGCATCGCGGGTCAGGAAGTAGCCTTCAGCGAACTCGGTGTACGAGCCGGTATCGAAGGAGGCATCTGTTACGGGGTAGAACAGGATTTGCTTCGCGAACTTCAGGTCGCCACGTTCCTTCGCCAGGAGCGATACCGCGATGGTCATGTTGCCACCGACGGAGTCGCCGGCGATTGCCAACCTGCTGGCGTCCAGGCCTTGTTCGCTGCCGTTCGCCGCAACCCACTGCGCGACTGCGTAGCTTTGTTCGATGGCAACCGGGTATCTGACTTCCGGTGACCGGTCGTACTCGGGGAACACCACGGCCGCGTTCGTTCCGATAGCGAGGTCGCGGACGAGCCGGTCGTGGGTATGGGCGTTGCCAAATACCCACCCTGCGCCATGGATGTACAGGATCACCGGCAAATTCCCGGTGCTGTTCAAGGGCTTGACGATGCGGGCCTTTATCGATCCCGTCGGCCCACCCTGGACCTCTATCCACTCCTCATCGACATCCGGCTTCGCGATGGGCGAATCCTGGACTCCATCCACAGCCTTCCGCCCCTCGGCCGGCGACAGCTCGTACAGGAAGGGAGGGTTGGACGTCGCTTCCACAAAGTCCTGCGCTGCAGCTTCCAGCGCATAAGCTTTCGGGTTTCCGGGCATGACGGCTCCTTGCTACGAAAAAGGGGTGAGAGATCTTTTTATCTCCCCCTCCACCTTTGCCGAACGCCTTGTGGCCGCGCATCCGTCAACTGACGTATCCGTGGCTGAAGCCCATCGACGTTCACGCCTCCTCCTTAGGGGTGATCGACAGGACGCGGGAGTGTCCCGGAGCGGATCAATTCCTCGTAAATCATCTCGAAAGTCTCCGCGAGCAGGTCCGTACGCTGATCATCAAGAACGCCGAGAAACATCCCTTTGACCAACGCGATGTGACCAGGAGAGGCCGCAGCCAAGGATGTTCTACCCAATTTGGTCAGCGAGACTGCGGTCGACCGCTTATCTGTCGCACTGGGCTGCAGATGGACAAGCCCACGCTCAGACATACGCCGTGCATGGTGACTGACCCGGCTACGCTCCCACCCAATCCTTGTTGCAAGACTTGATACAGAGAGTGTGGCGTCCTCCTCGCTGATGAGAGCAACAAGTATGTCGTAGTCAGCAAGCGAGAGGCCGTGGTCTGCCCGAAGTTGGCGGTTCATCTCATAACGAAGCCGAAGCTGAACCTTCATATAGGCGTACCACGCCCTGGTTTCCTTAGTGGATAGAAGGGCATAGGGAGACTCTTCCGCAACTTCATACTCGCCAGGCACCGTCATTGTCCTCTCCTAACCCTGGTCCCCACGATACGGCGACCAGACACGACACCGCCCCAACACAACCCAGAGCACCGCCAACTGGCTAAGGTCCTGCTCCTTGACTAACGATCACACCCCGCGTATAGATTTGAATGATATTTCACGCAAAGTACCGAAAGAAGGCCATGTCCAGACCTCTGTGGGGGGCTAACAGTAACAAAGCCGTTGAGGAGGTTGCACCCGACCGTCTCGTTGGTCGCGATGAGGAGCTGACCCGGTTGACAGCTCTTGTCGGCGGAACAACGAGTACAGGCCAGGCTCTGATCATCGAAGGTGATCCAGGCACCGGGAAATCCATGCTTTTGGCTCTTGCTGAGCGGCAGGCACGAGAGGCAGGTTTCCGGACCCTCCGCTGCACCGGCATGCAAGGCGCTGCTGCGATCGGATTCAACGGTCTGCACGAGATGCTGTATCCGATACTGCACTACATCGACGCCATTCCTCCCCGTCAACGAGAAGCACTGATGACAGCGCTGGCAATGCTGGAAGGCCCTCCCCCCGGCAAACTGCTGGTATGCGTAGCGGCGTTGAGCCTGCTCGAAGAGGCTGCTGCTGATAAACCGATCTTCATCGCCGTGGATGATTTGCACTGGGTAGACCACTCCAGCACTGACGTCATCACCTTTGTCAGTCTCCGCTTGGAGAACTCCGCAATCGCCTTGCTCGCAACGACCCGACCGCCATGGGATGGGGCAGCAGTCAATGACATGCGTTTGGAACGACTCCTGCTTGGGCCCCTCAATTCCCAATCATCCGAGGAGCTCATCACCGTTGTTGGTGCCGGCCTCTCCCCCAGCGAACGGGCACGGGTACTGCGGGAAGCGGAAGGCAACCCTCTTGCGCTTTGCGAACTGTCCATAGCGCTCCGTCGTGACGGATCAGCGGACACGGCACTGCACGCGACACTTCCTACAACAAAACGGCTGGAGCATACCTTCCTCAGCCATAAGCGCACCTTGCCGGAACGAAGCCAGAAAATGCTGCTTCTGGCCGCGGTCGCGGATGATGCGAACCTTTCGGATTTACTCGACGCGGCACACACGTTCGATCTCACCTTTGCAGACTTCGGACCGCTTGAACGTGCCGGTCTGATCCAGATAGCAGAGGGCAGCCTGACGTTTCGCCATCCCGTGCTCCGGTCAGCTATCCATGGTGCTGCGACAAGTGATGACATCCGCCGAGCCCACGCGGCTCTGGCACTATCAATTTCCGACCCTGACCGTGCCGCGTGGCATCGGGCGGCGGCAACATTCGGACAGGACGAAGCCATAGCTGCCGAGTTGGACAACGTGGCCAGACGGGCCGAGAGCCGTGGAGCCCTCGTTGAAGCCGCAGTGACCTTCCGCAAATCTGCAATGCTCTCCACCAACCCAGCCAGGAAAGCCTCACGGTTAGCTTCAGCAGCCTCGACAGCACGGTCAGCAGGAAAAACGAGCGAAGCACTCGAAAGCCTGGAACACGCTGACCTGATCGCTGAGGATGCCGATACCGTCTCCCGCCTGGCAATCACTCGGAGCATCCTGAGCCTCACCGCGGGAGTTCGCGGACTGACACGAAGTGACCTGGACCTCATCCTGGGGAAACTTGCCGGCCCTGAAAACGTCGAACACCGAACCATTGTCTTGTGGTGTGCTGCCCTGTCCGCTCGGGGCCGGAATTCTCCAAAAGAGGACCGGCACTGGCTGCAGGACGAACTCTGCTCCACAAAAACACCCAATCCGCTAAAGACAGTGGCCCTGGCAGTCCTGGAACCACTCGGCGGCTTCCCCGAGCTTCGAACCGAACTGCCCCAGCTCGTGACCCAGCTCGTTGACCAGCCCCTCGGACTGGTATCTCTTGCGATAGCGGCAGAATCCCTTCAGGACACCGAAACCGCCCTCACCGCATGGAGTCTCGCATACGAGCGCTTCGCGGGCCGAGGGGCCGCCGCTGACGAGGTGCAGGCGCTGCGAGGGCGAGCCGGCGTCCGTCTCCTGTGGGGCCAGGTCCGGGAAGGCTTGGCCGATGCAGAGTACGCCATGCGGATGGCCCGGGATACCTCCCAACCAATGCTGGAAAGCACCGCCGCAGCCACGGTCGCACGCGCCAACGCCCTCCTCGGAGACTTCTCCAAGGCACAAGCCGCCCTCGCTCATAGTCGCGAACTGATGAAGACTTCACCGCTTGCTATGACCAGTGCAGACACGCGGTGGGCAGCTGGTCTCATCGCACTTGGGCAGCAACGTTTTCGTGACGCCCTCATCGAATTCACCCACATGAGTGTCCATCCAACACGTGCCCTGTGGGCGACCGCGGATCGTGCTGAGGCGGCAGTGCGTGCGGGCCGGCCCGAGAGCGTACTGGAGAATGTAGCGCAGGCTGACACCATCGCCAAGGTGTATCGCTCGCCACTTCTAGCTTCACTCGTGGAACGAAGCAGAGCTCTCCTCGCCGAACCCTCCACCGCGGCCGGGCACTTCGAACGGGCCATCCAGCACGGGGAGGTCAGTGAGTCAGTGCTCGAGCTTGCGCGTACCCAGCTCCTCTACGGTGAATGGTTGCGCCGGGACCGGCAACCGGCAGAGGCGCGGATCCATCTGTCAGCAGCGCTTCAGGCCTTCAACGCCGCAGGCGCCGCCCAGTTCGCGGATCGGGCTGCCAAGGAACTGAGGGCGGCCGGAGAAGTGCCGCGGACCCTGCCCGCGGCCGCACCCTCAGAACTGGATATGCTCACACCCCAGGAACTGCAAATCGCCACACTCGCCAGCCGGGGTCTGTCCAACAAGGAGATCGCAGATGAGATCTACTTGTCACATCGGACGGTAAGCACGCATCTATACCGGGTTTTCCCCAAACTCGGTATCACCAGTCGATTTCAGCTACGGGAAGCCTTCGAGCGCATCGGGCCGGCCGAAGGTTCAGTGCCGTCACCGAACGACGCCGCTCGTCATTCCCACCAAGAAAGCTGAGGCCGGCTCCCCGAGGGCTGGCGCTATCAACGGCACCTGCCCGCCCATGGTGTCCCCATGAACGCCAGGCAGGTGACATCAGCCGTCCTAACGCACTCGAGGACGCGAAGCCATCGGCCGCCAGTGGGATCTACCCGAGGAACTCGTCACTGAAGCAGCACGGTCAGGCAGCCGCTTCACCAAGCCCGGCCTTCCTCTCAAACACGGACTGACACAGCTGCGCCGTTCCAAAGTGCACACGGGCTTGAGCACCCCGCAGAAGCGCTGCGAGCATGGTGGTTTCATGGTGCCCCTGTCCTTGCTAGGCTCCCTCCATGAGCGCCAATGATCCATTGATCCAAGCAGGGAAGGACCTGATTACCCGCCGCCTCCACCCAGCCATCATCAACCACAGCATCAGGGTCTTCGGGTTCGCGCAGGCCATCGCTGAGCATGAAGGGTGCGCCGTGGACTTGCAGGCACTGCAGGTAGCTGCGCTTTTCCATGACGCAGGGACTGCCAAGGAATACGACGGGCCCCACCGGTTCGAGATCGAAGGCGCGGATGCAGCCGCAGGCTTTCTCGATGAACATGGGTGGGACGCTTCCCGCGTCGATGCAGTGTGGGAAGCAATCGCCCTGCACACCTCGCCACAGATCGCCGAACGCCGAGGCCCCTTAACTCGTTACCTCCGGCTCGGCGTCCGCGTTGATTTCGGTGATGAAACGCTGCTGCCGCACACAGCCCGTTACCGCTCCACGGCCGAAGCACTGCACCCCCGACTCATGATCGAGCAGGAACTTGGGAATGCCGTGGTCAAACAGGCAGCACGAAACCCCGCCAAAGCACCGCCCGCCTCATGGCCCGGAGCGCTGCTACAGGCTCACTTGGCCGACCCGAACCAGTCCGGCGTCAACCCTGCCTTCTGAGGACCTGTTGCGACCGCGGACACTGCGCGCCGCAACGTCCGCGGCCTGCGCCCGGACCTGGTCTGGTACGCCCTCCGAAGCCCAAAGCCGGCCAGTTGCTGCCGCAACTCCCCCGTTGGCCCGTCAGCTCGGCCTACTTGGTATCCGGTGCATATTAGATTTCAGATTATTCGTGCTTTTGAAGAGCGCCGTCACGGAGTTCGCCCAGCTGGGGCTACACGCCAACCTGACGTCTGGCAGGTGTTCAGGGAGAGTCAGGATGGGATTCGATTCTTCATATCTGACAGGGGGCTTGGGAACTCTAAGATCCAAGACACCTTCAGACTCCGCCGGAACGCGTGCATGATTGCGGATACTGGCATTCAGCACTGCCAGCACCACGTCCGGGATCTTGCTGCAGCGACTGTTACCGCAGAACCATGTGCTGTGAGACCGATGCAGCCGCGGTCGGAAATCAATGCAGCGGCAACCCCAACTGCAAGATCGAAGCCCTCGTTTGTATTGAAATCGTGCCGGTCATCACGCAGCCCAGTCCGGCACTGATGTCGCGGCGCCGCGCGTGGCGCCGCAAAACCAGCTCAGCCCGCTGAAGTAGGAGCGCAGACGCGGAACTGTGTTCCTCCGCAGCGAACTGCTCCAACCGCCGGTCGAGGTCTTCGGGTACCCGCAGATCAATCGCCATACCGAATGGTTCGACCTGGTACTACCCGGCGGACTAGCCGGCCCAAGGCGCGAAGCTATGCAACAACGAATCGGGCGCACGTTCCCACTACGCCCGCCACCGCAAAAAAGCGACGTAAGTGTGGACACTGTCAACACTCAATGTGGCAGGACAAACAGGGCATCAGCTGCTCCCAAGAGAACCTCCAGAAAACGCTCCAGACCGCAACGCGCGCGGTGTCATGTAGTTGCTGCGGCCCTGAACCATGAACTGGTGTTGGTCACCCAGGACCAACCGCGACAGAACCGAAACGAGGAACCGCAAAACTCAGCCGACAGCAGGCGGAGGGCCCACTCGCCAGGGCTCTGAGCCCGCCACCCACATAACCGAATAGGCCACCGCCTCAGCCAGGCCACAGCCCGCGCACCAGCGTCAGAGGGACGCCACCACAAGCTTTATACACACGTTAAAGCAAAAACCCCTCTGACGAGGGGATCTGCTGTGCCCGAGGTGGGACTCGAACCCACACACCTTTCGATACCGCATTTTGAGTGCGGCGCGTCTGCCAATTCCGCCACTCGGGCGCGGAATACATGGAGCCACCACGGTACGCCCACAGCTGATTGTGAGCAACGCGATCGCTTCACGTACGCGGAATTACTCTACATCCAGATAGGCTGAATTCCAGAATCGCGCCGCCGACGCCGCAATCGACCATGCAGATCATGTACAGCCGCGGGCGCACCTAAGATAGTGATGTTCCCGCCGTACCTTTCCAAGGAGATCCCGTGACTGAACCGACGGAGCCCAAACCCTCATCCCAGCCGGCGCGCCGCGTCATTGTGGCGGAGGACGAAACCCTCATCCGCCTCGACATCATCGAGATCCTGCGCGGCGAAGGCTATGACGTTGTGGGCGAGGCAGACAACGGCGAGAAGGCCGTCCAGCTCGCGGAAGAACTCAAGCCGGACCTCGTCCTGATGGACGTCAAGATGCCCGTCATGGACGGCATTTCCGCCGCCGAGAAGATCGTAAAGGCCCGCATCGCCCCCGTGGTCCTGCTGACCGCGTTCAGCCAGAAGGAACTCGTCGAGCGTGCACGCGATGCGGGCGCCATGGCCTATGTGGTCAAGCCCTTCACCCCGGCCGACCTCATCCCTGCCCTGGAGATTGCGCTCTCCCGCCACGAGGAAATCAAGGCCCTCGAAGGCGAGGTGTCTGATCTGCAGGAGCAGTTCGCCACCCGCAAGCTGGTGGAGCGCGCCAAGAGCCTCCTGACCACCAAGATGGGCCTCACCGAGCCTGAGGCGTTCCGCTGGATCCAGAAGACCTCCATGGACCGCCGCCTGAGCATGCGCGAGGTAGCCGAGACCATCATCAACCAGGTCAACTGACGCGGCAGTAGCCAAACAAAGACAACAAAAGCAAAAGGGAGGGTCCCCGCCAGTTCAAAACTGGCGGGGACCCTCCTTTGTCAGCTGATTAAGGCTTCTTCTTGCGTTCCGGCCACGGGCCGAGCTTTTCCTTGTTCCCGGCAGGCTCGCCCGGTCCGGAAGTGTCGGCGAGGTCGCCCACCTTGTGCACCTTGAGCGAGTTCGTGGAACCGGCCTTCCCGGGAGGGGAACCGGCGGCAATGACCACCAGGTCGCCGTCCTCGACGAGTTCCATCTCCAGCAGGCTGCGGTCAACCTGGGCTGTCATCTCATCGGTGTGGCCCACCATGGGGACCAGCACCGGCTGGATGCCCCAGGTCAGCGCCAGCTGGTTCCAGACGTGCTCCACCGGGGTGAAAGCGAACACCGGCTTGATGGGACGCAGGCGGGACAGCCGGCGTGCGGAGTCGCCGGACTGGGTGAAGGTACAGATGTACTTCGCTTCCAGCTGGTCGGCGATTTCGACGGCGGCACGGGTGATGGCGCCGCCACGGGTCTTGGGCTTGGTGCCCAGCGGCGGGACGCGCTCAAGTCCGTGGACCTCGGTGGACTCGATGATCCGGGCCATGACCTTGACGGTTTCGATCGGGTACTTGCCCACGCTGGTCTCACCGGACAGCATGACGGCGTCAGCACCATCCAGCACTGCATTGGCGCAGTCCGAGGCCTCGGCACGCGTGGGGCGCGGGTTGTCGATCATGGATTCCAGGACCTGAGTGGCCACGATGACCGGCTTGGCCCAGCGTCGGGCCAGTTCAATGGCACGCTTCTGGACGATCGGCACTTCCTCCAGGGGAAGCTCCACGCCGAGGTCGCCACGGGCCACCATGATGGCGTCGAAGGCGTCGATGATCTCGTGCAGCTGGTCCACGGCCTGCGGCTTTTCGATCTTGGCGATCACCGGCACGCGGCGGCCTTCCTCGTCCATGATCTCGTGCACGCGGACGATGTCGGAGGCGTCGCGGACGAACGAAAGCGCTACGAGGTCAACACCGCGGCGCATGGCCCAGCGGAGGTCATCCTCGTCCTTTTCGCTCAGCGCCGGGACGTTGACTGCCACGCCGGGAAGGTTGATGCCCTTGTTGTTGGACACCATTCCGCCCACTGTCACGACGGTCACGACCTTGACGTCGTCAACCTCGACGGCGCGCAGGGCTACCTTGCCGTCGTCGATCAGCAGGGCATCCCCCACGTTGACGTCCTCGGTGAGGCTCTTCAGCGTGGTGGAGCAGATCTCCTGGGTGCCCGGGACGTCTTCGGTGGTGATGGTGAACGTGTCACCCACGGCGAGGGCGTGGGGGCCGTCGACAAAGCGGCCCAGGCGGATCTTGGGGCCCTGGAGGTCAGCCATGATCGCCACGGGCTTGTTCAGCGAGGCCGAAGCCTTGCGGACGTTCTCATAGGTGTTGTCGTGCACGGAATAATCGCCGTGGCTCATGTTCATCCGGGCAACGTCCACACCGGCTTCCAGCACCGCGAGGGTGTTTTCAAAGCTGGCAATTGCCGGTCCAAATGTGGCCACAATCTTAGCGCGTCTCATATACCTACCCTAGTAGTTTGCTGCATTGGTTAAGTTGTTGTGGAGATGAACGTCAGGGGTTCATCCCGCGTCAGAGAACGGCGATGGCACGGTCGTTGGGCGCCACCGGCGCGGGCAGGATGGTGCTGCCCATCAGGAACTTGTCCACCGCTGCGGCGCATGCCCGGCCTTCGGCGATCGCCCACACAATGAGCGACTGCCCGCGGCCGGCGTCGCCGGCCACGAAGATGCCCTCGGTGTTGGTCATGTAGTAGCCGTCGCGTGATACGTTGCCGCGTCCATCGAACTCAGCGCTGACCTGTTCCGTGATGCCGGCAGGCTCGGCGCCTGTGAAGCCCAGGGACAGGAACACCAGGTCGGCGGGAATGATCCGCTCCGTGCCGGCCTTGGGCAGCCGCTTGCCGTCGACGAACTCGGTTTCGGCAACCTTGACCCCGGTCAGCTTGCCGTTTTCGCCGACGAACTCCACGGTGGAGGCGAGGTATGTGCGTTCGCCGCCTTCCTCGTGGGCGCTGGCAACCTCGAAGAGGGTGGGAAAGGTCGGCCAGGGCTGGTGGCCGGCCCGCTCGATAGGCGGCTGCTTGCCGATGGCCAGGGTGGTGACCGAGGCCGCGCCATGGCGATGGGCAGTTCCGAGGCAGTCCGCGCCGGTGTCGCCGCCGCCGAGGATGATCACGTGCTTGCCGTTGGCGTGGATCTGGTTCTCCACGGACTCCCCTGCCACCACACGGTTGGCCGGTACCAGGTAATCCATGGCGAAGTGGACGCCGTCCAGGTCACGCCCGGGGATGGGCAGGTCCCGCGGCACGGTGGCGCCGGTGCACACCACAACGGCGTCGTACCGGCGGCGAAGCTGCTCCCATGTGACGTCGGTGCCCACAGCCACGCCGGTGCGGAAACGGGTGCCTTCCGCCTTCATCTGTTCGATGCGGCGGTCCACCTGCTCCTTTTCCATCTTGAAGTCGGGGATGCCGTAGCGCAGCAGGCCGCCGATCTTGTCGTCCCGTTCGTACACCGCGACAGTGTGTCCCACCCGGGTGAGCTGTTGCGCTACGGCGAGTCCGGCAGGGCCGGAGCCGACGACGGCGACAGTCTTTCCGGTCAGGCGCGTCGGAGGCAGCGGGTTGACCCAGCCGTTCTCGAACGCCTCGTCGATGATGGAGACTTCCACCTGCTTGATGGTGACTGCCGGCTGGTTGATTCCCAGCACGCAGGAGGCTTCACAGGGAGCAGGGCAGAGCCGGCCGGTGAACTCGGGGAAGTTGTTGGTGGCGTGGAGCCGCTCAATCGCTTCCTCCCCCTTGTCCCGCCACATGAGGTCGTTCCATTCCGGAATCAGGTTGCCCAGCGGGCAGCCCTGGTGGCAGAACGGCACGCCGCAGTCCATGCAGCGGCCTGCCTGCGCCTTCAGGACACCCTTTTCCTGGGCTTCATAGACTTCCTTCCAGTCCATGATGCGGACCGGAACGGGGCGCCGTGGCTGGGTTTCACGCTGGCGTACTTTCAGAAATCCGCGTGGATCAGCCACCGGTCACCTCCAGGATTCGAGACCATACTTCTTCGCCGTCGGGGTCAAGGCCCTCTTCGATGGCGTCAAGACGGGTTTGCAGGACTGCTGCGTAATCGCGCGGCAGCACTTTGGTAATGCGGGCAGCGGTGTCGTCGAAGTTCTCCAACAACCGCCCGGCCAGCAGGGATTCCGTCTCCTCGTAGTGCTTGACCAGGAGGCCGTGGACGATGTCCCGGTCCTCGGCGTCGAGCTCGAGGAGCTGGAGCTCGCCCGACTGCAGGGCATCCTTGTTCACCCGGGTGGTCCGCAGGTCCAGCACGTACGCGGTACCACCGGACATGCCCGCGCCGAAGTTACGGCCGGTGCGGCCGATGATGAGCGTCTGGCCGCCCGTCATGTATTCGCAGCCGTGATCGCCGATGCCTTCGACAACTGCGGTGGCACCGGAGTTCCGGACCAGGAAGCGTTCGCCCACCTGGCCGCGCAGGAACATCTCACCGCTGGTGGCGCCGTAGCCGATCACGTTGCCAGCGATGACGTTGGCTTCGGCCTTGAACACGTTGGTGCGGTCCGGCCGGACGATGATCCGTCCGCCGGAAAGGCCCTTGCCCACGTAGTCGTTGGAGTCGCCGTAGAGCCGCAGCGTGATGCCGGCCGGAAGGAAAGCGCCCAGCGACTGGCCGGCGGTACCGGTCAGCGTGATGTCGATCGTGTCAGTCGCCAGCACGTCGGTGCTGAACGTCTTGGTAACGACGTGGCCCAGCATGGTTCCCACGGAACGGTCGGTGTTGATGACATCCACCGCGATCTTCACGGGGCTGCGGTCGGTCAGCGCTTCGGTGGCCATCGTGATCAGGCGCTGGTCGAAGTGCTTGTCCAGCTCGTGGTTCTGTGAGGTGAGGTTGCGCAGCGGAGCGTCGTCGTCGAACTCAAGACCGTGCAGGATCGGATCGAGGTCCAGTCCGTCGGCCTTCCAGTGGTTGATCGCGTCCCGGGCGTCCAGCATTTCGGCGTGGCCGATTGCCTCCTCCAGGGTGCGGAATCCAAGCTCGGCGAGGATTTCGCGGACTTCCTCGGCAAGGAATTCGAAGAAGTTGACCACGAACTCGGGCTTGCCATTGAAGCGGGCCCGCAGCTCAGGGTTTTGCGTCGCGACGCCCACCGGGCAGGTGTCCAGGTGGCAGACGCGCATCATGATGCAGCCGGACACCACCAGCGGAGCGGTGGCGAAGCCGAACTCCTCGCCGCCCAGCAGCGCGGCAATGACGACGTCGCGTCCGGTCTTGAGCTGTCCGTCCACCTGAACCACCACGCGGTCGCGGAGGCCGTTGAGCATGAGGGTCTGCTGGGTCTCTGCGAGACCCAGCTCCCACGGCACACCCGCATGCTTGAGCGAGTTCAGCGGGGAGGCACCGGTTCCACCGTCGTGTCCGGAAACAAGCACGACGTCGGCCTTCGCCTTGGTGACACCGGCGGCAACTGTGCCGATCCCCACCTCGGAAACGAGCTTGACGTGCACCCGGGCCGAGGGGTTGGCGCGCTTCGCATCGTAAATGAGCTGCGCGAGGTCCTCGATCGAGTAGATGTCGTGGTGCGGGGGCGGCGAGATCAGGCCGACGCCGGGAGTCGAGTGCCGGGTCCGGGCCACCCAAGGGTAGACCTTCTGGGCCATCAGCTGGCCGCCTTCGCCGGGCTTGGCACCCTGCGCCATCTTGATCTGGATGTCGTCAGCGTTGCTCAGGTACAGGCTCGTGACGCCGAAACGGCCGGACGCGATCTGCTTGACGGCAGAGCGCCGCTCCGGGTCCAGGAGGCGGTCCACGTCCTCGCCGCCTTCACCGGTGTTGGACTTGCCGCCCAGCCGGTTCATGGCGATCGCGAGGGTCTCGTGCGCCTCCTTGGAGATGGAGCCGTAGCTCATGGCTCCGGTGGAGAAGCGCTTGACGATGCTGGAGACGGGCTCCACTTCCTCAAGCGGCACTGCAGGACGCTCACCGGTCTTGAACTTGAGCAGCCCACGCAGGGTCATCAGGTTCTCGGACTGGTCGTCCACGCCCTTGGTGTAGGACTTGAAGATGTCGTACCGGCGCTCACGGGTGGCGTGCTGCAGGCGGAAGACGGTCTCCGGGTTGAAGAGGTGCGGCTCGCCATCGCGGCGCCACTGGTACTCGCCGCCGCCCAGGAGCGGGCGGTGCGGCAGTTCGATGCCGCCCTCCGGGTAGGCCATCTGGTGCCGCGCGGAAACTTCCGCCGCAATGACGTCAAGGCCCACGCCGCCAAGCTGCGAGTGCGTCCCGGCGAAGAATTCATCCACCAGTTCCTGCCCGAGGCCCAGGGCCTCGAACGTCTGCGCACCCGTGTAGGACGCCACGGTGGAGATGCCCATCTTGGACATGATCTTCAGGACACCCTTGCCGAGGCCCTTGATGAGGTTGTAGACGCCGTCCTGCGGCGTCACGCCCACCACGTCGCCGCTGCTGATCAGCTGCTCCACGGATTCCATGGCCAGGTAGGGGTTCACGGCGGAAGCCCCGTAACCGACGAGCACTGCAACGTGGTGCGTCTCGCGGACGTCGCCGGCCTCGACCACCAGGGCGGTCTTGGTGCGGTTGGCGCTGCGCAGCAGGTGGTGGTGCACGGCGCTGACCAGGAGCAGGGACGGGATGGGCGCCCACTGCGCGTTGGAGTCACGGTCGGAGAGCACAACGTACTGGACGCCACGGTTGATGGCGCCGGACACCTGCTCGCAGATTTCGGTGAGCCGGGCCCGGAGCGCGTTCTCGCCGCCCTCGGGGCGGTAGAGTCCGCGGACCTTCATGGCGACCTTGTCGCCGTCGGCGTTTTCAATGTTGGCGATCTTCGCCAGCTGGTCGTTGTTGATGACGGGGAACGGCAGCGAAACCTGCGGCTGGCGGACCTGCTTGGTGTCCAGCAGGTTGCCGTTCGGACCGATGGCGCACGTCAGGGACGTGACCAGCTCTTCACGGATGGCATCCAGGGGCGGGTTGGTCACCTGGGCGAAGGACTGCACGAAGTAGTCGAAGAGCAGGCGCGGACGCTTGGACAGCACAGCCACGGGGGTATCTGAGCCCATGGCACCCAGCGGCTCGGCACCGGTGCGGGCCATCGGACCGAGGAGGATCCTCAGCTCTTCCGTGGTGTAGCCGAAGGTGCGCTGGCGGATGTTCACGGAGGCGGCGGTGTGGACCACGTGCTCGCGTTCGGGAAGGTCGTTGAGGTCGATGAGGTTGTCCTTGACCCATTCGGCCCAGGGGTTGGCCGCGGCGACGTCGGCCTTGACCTCTTCGTCGTCGATGATCCGGCCGGCGTCGGTGTCCACGAGGAACATCTTGCCCGGCGAGACGCGGCCCTTCTTGACCACCTTGGAGGGCTCGACGTCGATCACGCCCACCTCGGAGGCGAACACGACCAGTCCGTCCTCGGTGATCCAGTACCGTCCCGGGCGGAGGCCGTTGCGGTCCAGGGTGGCACCCACCAGGTTGCCGTCGGTGAAGGAGACGGCGGCCGGGCCGTCCCACGGTTCCATCAGCAGCGAGTGGTACTCATAAAATGCGCGCCGCGCAGGATCCATGGTGGCGTGGTTTTCCCAGGCCTCCGGGATCATCATCATGATCGAGTGCGTGATCGGCCGGCCGGAAAGCCACAGCAGTTCCGCTACCTCGTCGAAGGACGCCGAGTCTGATGCCCCGGGCGTGCAGATGGGGTACAGCTCTTCCGGGGAGTCGCCCAGCAGCGGGTTGGCAAGCTGGGACTGGCGGGCACGCATCCAGTTGCGGTTGCCCTTGACGGTGTTGATTTCACCGTTGTGGGCAATGGTGCGGAACGGCTGGGCCAGCGGCCAGGACGGGAAGGTGTTGGTGGAGAAGCGGGAGTGCACGATCGCCAGCTTGGTCTTGAACCGCTTGTCCGAAAGGTCCGGGTAGAACGGCTCCAGCTGGGCAGTGGTGAGCATGCCCTTGTAGACGATGGTGCGGGAGGACAGCGACGGGAAGTACACGCCGAACTTGTTCTGCGCACGCTTGCGGATCCGCCAGGCCCGGGAATCGAGTTCGTTCCGGTCAAGTTCCTCACCGGTGGCGGAGGCCAGGAACGGCTGGGAGAAATACGGCATGCAGGCACGCGCCATGGCGCCGACGAGGTCCGCGACAACGGGCACTTCGCGCCAGCCAAGGACAACCAGGCCCTCGTCGGCGGCCAGGCCCTCGATACCGGCCTTCGCGGCGTCGGCTTCGCGCCGCTCCGCTGGCAGGAATGCCGTACCTGCCACGAATTGGCCCGGTGCGGGAAGTTCGAATTCGGTGACGGCACGGAAGAACTCATCCGGGATCTGCATCAGGAGGCCGGCACCGTCACCGGTTCCTTCGTCGGCGCCCACGGCGCCACGGTGCTCCAGGTTGCGCAGGGCAGTCAGTGCGGCGTCAACAATGTCGTAACCGGGCTCGCCGCGGAGGGTGGCAATGATCGCAAGACCGCAGGCGTCCTTCTCCTGCTCGGGGTTGTAGAGCCCACGGGCCTCCGGCAGGGCCGCGAAGCGCTTGAACGGCGACATGGCAGCCTCAGGCTGGTCCGGTTCAGACCAACTGGGAGTGTGAAGAGTTTGGGTCATGGGAGACGTCCTTCCTCCTGATCGTGCGTATGGAAGGGACACCGTTGGCCCCACTGAGAGCGCCTTTGTGACCGGCACAACAAAGTGTTAATTACAGGAAATTGTAGGCCAGCCGGGCCTGCTGAACTAACAGTTACGCAGACCCGTGACCCGGACTTGACCGGTCAGCAGCTCTTGCTGTCCGGGTTCAGCCCCGATGCCACGACGTTGTGGTGTGGGCGCTTCGAGCGGTAACTCTGCTGCCCATGACTCGGCTGCGTGCTACTTGGAAGTGCCCGCCTCCGGCGCGGATCCTGTGGCCTTGTGGCCGGAATTTCCGGCGGCTGGCGAATCCGTAACGGACTCGTTGCCCGCTGGAGTTGCCAGCACCTCTTCTGTGGGGGCAGAAGGGTGGCCGGAACCGCTGTGGTTATCAGGGAGATTATCACGCGATTCACTATCTGAGACAACGGCGTCCGCATCCCGGACTGACTTGTCATCTGCGTTTTCGTCGCCACCGGCAGGCTCGTGACCCGCCAGGTAGGGGCTGTCGGGCTCCGTCCGGCCCCTCATTCCGAGCAGGACAAAGACGGCCAGCGCCACGACGAACACCAGGATGCTGGTCCACACGTTCAGCCTTGCAGTTACGCCGAACAGGCTGATCTGCTCCGCATCGTCGATCCGCATGGCTTCGATCCAGACCCGGCCCAGCGTGTAGTACATGGCGTAGAGCCAGAACAGCCGGCCCCGGCGGAAATGGAATCTCCGGTCCAGGGCGAGCAGGATCAGCACCCCGGCAATGTTCCAGAGGGACTCGTAGAGGAATGTCGGGTGGAAGAGCGTGTCCGCCGGCATGCCGGCGGGGAAGTTCGCGTTGTCGGGATCGATCTGCAGGCCCCACGGCAGCGTGGTGGGTCCGCCGAACAGCTCCTGGTTAAAGTAGTTTCCCCAGCGGCCGATGGCCTGCGCCAGGAGCAGGCCCGGCGCTGCGGCGTCAAGGAACGCGGGGAGCTTCACCCCTGCACGGCGGCATCCGATCCAGGCGCCGACCACGCCCAGCACCACCGCGCCCCAGATTCCCAGGCCGCCTTCCCAGATCCTGGGAATGCGTGAGAGATCCCCTGTTCCGTTAAAGCCGGGGCCGAAGTAGGCCTCCGGGGAGGACACCACGTGGTAAAGGCGGCCGCCGATGATGCCGAACGGAATCGCCCAGATGACGATGTCCCACACGCTGCCTTCGGGTGCTCCGCGCCGCGCCCAGCGGATGGAGGTGAGCCACAGGCCCACGACGATGCCCAGCAGGATGCACAGGGCATAGGCGTGGATCCGCAGTGAACCCCACGGCAGCGGGATGTCGAAGCCGGACCAGTCCGGGCTGGGGATGCTCGCGGGGACCAGTGCCGCCGCCGAGAGGAGGGTTTGCATGTGGCTAGGCTTCTTCCCTGACGAGTCCGGCGCTGAGTTCCTTGGTAAGCTGTGCGACTGCCGGGACCCCGCCGTCGCGGATGGCTGCTACCAGCGCGGTACCGACGATGACGCCGTCGGCATAGGCGCCGATCTCGCGGACGTGCCCGGCATTGGAAACACCGAGCCCCACGCACACGCGCTCGGCGCCTGCCGCCCGCGTGTCAGCCACCAGCTTTTCGGCGCTGCTGCTGACCGCCTGCCGGGTACCGGTGATGCCCATGATGGAGACTGCGTAGACAAAGCCGCGGCTTGCCTTGACCGTCATGGCCAGGCGCTCCGGAGAGGAGGACGGAGCCACCAGGAAAACCCGGTCCAGTCCGTACTTGTCCGAGGCCGCGAACCATTCGGATGCTTCATCCGGGATGAGGTCAGGGGTAATGAGTCCCGCTCCCCCGGCCTCGGCCAGCCGGCGGGAGAACTCGTCCACGCCCATCCTGACCACGGGGTTCCAGTACGTCATCACCAGCACGGCGACGTCGGTGGCTGCGGTAATGCCCGCGACAATATCGAATACGCTCGCCACCCGGAAGCCGCCGGCGATGGCCTCCGTGGTGGCAGCCTGGATCACGGGTCCGTCCATGACGGGATCGGAGTAGGGGATGCCGATCTCGATCAGGTCCGCGCCGTTCTCCGCCATGGCGATGCCCGCGTCGATGGTGGACTGGACGTCCGGGTACCCGGCGGGCAGGTAGCACACCAGGGCCGGTCGTCCGGCGTCACGGGCACGGTCGATGGCGGCTGCTGACTTGCTGGCCGTCTGTTCAGTCATCACTTCTGGTCCTCGTTGCTTTCAGCGCCGGACGCGTTGCGTGCTGCTGGAACGCTGGTGGCGGGAACGGCTTCGGTTTCTGCCCTGTCCGACGGTCCCTTGGGCTTGCGGGTTGAGAGGTTGGTGCCCTTGACCTTGCCCTCTTCATCCAGCATGTTGAACCATTCGGCGGCGGTCTCCACGTCCTTGTCGCCGCGGCCGGAGAGGTTGACGATGACCACGGTTTCGGACGGGTCTGCCTTGCCCTCAGTAAGGCGCCGTCCCACTTTAATGGCGCCGGCAAGTGCGTGCGAGGACTCGATGGCCGGAATGATGCCCTCTGTCCGGCAGAGCAGCCTGAACGCGTCCATGGCTTCGCTGTCAGTGATGGGCTCGTAGGTGACGCGGCCGATGTCCGCCAGGTAGGCGTGCTCAGGTCCAACGCCGGGGTAGTCCAGTCCCGCGGAAATCGAGTGTGACTCGATGGTTTGGCCGTCGTCGTCCTGCATCAGGTAGGAGCGCGCGCCGTGCAGTACTCCGGGTTTGCCCAGGGTGATGGTGGCTGCGTGCCGTCCTGTGTCCACGCCGTCGCCGCCGGCCTCAAAGCCGTAGATCCTGACAGAAGGATCGTCCAGGAAACCGTGGAAGATGCCGATCGCGTTGGAGCCGCCACCAATGCAGGCGCAGACGGCGTCGGGAAGCTTGCCCGTCTGCTCCAGGATCTGGGCCCGGGCCTCCTCCCCGATGACTTCGTGGAAGAAACGCACCATGGCGGGGAACGGATGCGCACCGGCCGCCGTGCCCAGCAGGTAGTGGGTGGTGTCCACGTTGCTGACCCAGTCCCGGAGGGCGTCGTTGATGGCGTCTTTCAGCGTCTGGGAGCCGTTCACGACCGGGATCACAGTTGCACCGAGGAGCTGCATCCGGGCCACGTTGAGCGCCTGGCGGCGGCAGTCCTCAGCGCCCATGTACACCACGCACTCAAGGCCCAGCAGTGCAGCGGCGGTGGCGCTGGCCACGCCGTGCTGCCCGGCGCCGGTCTCGGCGATGACCCTGGTCTTGCCCATGCGCTTGGCGAGCAGCGCCTGCCCGAGCACATTGTTGATCTTGTGCGATCCGGTGTGGTTCAGGTCCTCGCGCTTGAGGAAGATCCGTGCCCCGCCGGCGTGCTCCGAGAAGCGCTTGGCCTCGGTCAGGAGGGAGGGCCTGCCGGAGTAGTTCTTGTTGAGGTCGGCGATCTGGGCCAGGAACTCGGGATCGGCCTTGGCCTTTTCAAAGGTGTCTTCGAGCTCGTCCAGGGCGGCGATGAGGGATTCCGGCATCCAGCGTCCGCCGTAGCCGCCGAAGTAGGGCCCGGGGGCGTGCTTGAGGGAGCCGGCCTGCAGGAATGCGTCCGCGGCGTTGTTGTCAGCGTTCCCTGAGGGTGCGTCAACCATCAGTCTCACCGTCCTGTTCCAGTTGGTCGTTCAGAAGTGTGGTGCTGCCGGCCCGCAATGCAGGCCAGCTGCGAAGGCCTAGGCTCGTGCTGCGATGGCGGCAGCGCCCGCCGCGGTGAATTCGGCAATCCGCTCACGGGGAGTGGAGTGGCTGACGAGGGCTTCGCCCACCAAAATGGCGTTGGCGCCGGCCGCAGCGTAATGGGTCACGTCGTCCACGCCGCGCACGCCGGATTCGGCGATCACCAGCGACTCGGCCGGAATCAATCCGGCGAGGGAGGCAAAAATGGAACGGTCGACGTCGAGCGTCTTCAGATTGCGCACGTTCACGCCGATGATCCGTGCCTCGGCGGCTACGGCGCGCTCGATTTCCTCTTCGGTGTGCGTTTCCACGAGGACGTTCATGCCCAGCTCGCGGCTGAGCGCGCTGAAGTCCTGGAGCTGCGCATCCGAAAGCGCGGCCACGATCAGCAGGATCAGGTCAGCGCCATGCGCCCGGGCCTCCCAGATCTGGTACTCGTCCAGTGTGAAGTCCTTGCGCAGCAGCGGGACGTCAACCCTGGCACGGACGGCGTCCAGATCCGCCAGGGAACCATTGAACCGCCGCCTTTCGGTGAGGACGCTGATGACTGCGGCGCGCGCCGTCGGCATACTGCTCCGCGAGCGAGGCCGGATCCACGATGGTGGCCAGATCTCCCTTTGACGGGCTGCGCCGCTTGATCTCGGCGATGACCTTGAGCTGGTCCCGTCGGGGCGATGGCCCGCCGAGTGCTGCCCACGCGTCGCGTGCGGGGGCGGCCGCCAGGGCCCGGTCCTTCAGTTCTGCCAGCGAAACGAGCTGCTTCCTTGCCTCCATATCCTCCCTGACACCGGCGTTGATGTCATCGAGAACAGTCGCCATCAGTGGCCGGAGTTCTTGAGCTTGCTGCCTTCGACGCCGTAGCCTGCCTTGCGCATGATGTAGCCGGCGATGAGGCCGAGGACCATGACTACCGCGCCGGCAATGAAGATCGGGGTGCTGGCGATGACAAAGGCGATGGAAGCGATCAAGGCACCGACCAGCATCACTATCACGCAGGTCCAGGCAGCCGGGCTGTTGCCGTGGCCGAGTTCCTGGCTGTGGTCAACGCCGTGGCGGACAACGGACTCCGGGGCGGTCTTGGATGCGGATGCAGGTGCTTTGCTCATGTGAATCTCCTCAGGATGAATGCTGCTTACATTCTGCCATTTTTTGATTGCCCTCCGCTTATCGGCAGCCCGTGGCATGCGGAGAGCCGGCGGGGTCAGGTCGGATCGTCACCGCGGGAGAGCCGGTCCCAGCTCTCGATTTCATCCACCGGTCCGGCAGCGGCCGGCACGCTGCCCGCCACGTCATATTTGGTGCGGGACTTCCAATGCCGGCCCGCGGGGATGATCAGCAGGGCGCTCAGCGCCAGCAGGGAACCGGCGACGACGGCGAGGGCCGGGTAGGCGGTCAGGGTCACCTGAGCGTTGCTTCCGCTGATCCCGGTGGCAGCGGCGATGGAGCCTTGCGCGGCTGACAGCGGGTCTGCCAGAACAGTGGCGGCCGCAGCGATGATGCCAGCGGAGGCCAGGACAATGATGGCCGTGGTGATCCACCGCGCGATCCTCCCGGCGATGGACGCGGCCAGCCCGCCCGCAAGTGCAACGAGGGCCAGTGCCGTCACCGCGGTGGCAGCCTTGCTGCCCTGGACCTGGAGTGCGTTCCGCGCGGCCTGGCCGACCTGGTCAGCGTCCAGGGTGACAGTGATCCAGGTCTGCGTGGTGGTGCCGAACACCGCCAGGGCCAGGAGTGCGATCAGGAGCACCAGGGTTGATTTCCGCGCCCACCGGGGAACGGAGGGGCTGGTGCTCCTGACCGTGGTGCCGTCGCTCATCGGTTCCCTGTCGCGGCGTCGGGAAGCGACCCCGCGTCTGGGAGCGAATCGGCGTCGGGAAGCGAGTCGGCGGAAATGTTGTGCAGCGAGCCTGCCGTGTGGACGGCCCGGAGCGGAGCGGCCGCTTTGTTCACGGTTTCCAGGGCCTCCGTGGGGTTGACTGAGTCAGCCACGATGCCGCCGCCGGCCTGCACATATGCGCGTCCTTCCCGAAGCAGTGCGGAACGGATGGCGATGGCCATATCCATGTCGCCCGCAAAGTCCAGGTAGCCCACGACGCCGCCGTAGACGCCCCGCCGGTGGGGCTCGAGCTCATCCAGCAGGCGCAGGGCCCGGGGCTTCGGGGCGCCTGAAAGGGTTCCGGCGGGGAACGTGGCTTTCAGGACGTCGTAGGCGTTGGCCTTCGGTGACAGCCTGCCCACCACGGTGGACACGAGGTGCATGATGTGGCTGAACCGCTCCACCTCCATAAACTGCGTGACGTCTACGGTTCCCGCCACGCAGACCTTGGACAGGTCGTTGCGGGAAAGATCCACCAGCATCAGGTGCTCTGCGCGTTCCTTCTGGTCAGCCAGGAGTTCCTCGGCCAGGGCCTTGTCCCCTTCGACGGTTTTGCCGCGGGGCCGTGAGCCGGCGATGGGGTGTGTGATGACCTCTTCGCCGGTCACGGTCACGAGCGCCTCGGGTGATGAGCCGACAATTGAGTACTCGCGGCCGTCGGCATCCTCGAGGCTGAAGATGTACATGTAGGGGCTGGGATTGGTGTTCCGGAGGACGCGGTAAACGTCTAGGGGCGAGGCGCCGCATTCCATTTCGAAACGGCGCGAAATCACCACCTGGAACACTTCGCCGTCGACAATTGCCTCCTTGCCCCGGTCCAAGGCGGCCAGGTAGGCAGACTCGTCCCAGCGTTCCTGGACGCTGGAAGCGAAATCAAGGGCGGCCGGCTCCAGCACGGAAACGGGCTGCGCAATCGGGGTGCTGATCTGTGTGAGCAGGGACTTCACCCGCGCCACGGCGTCATGCCAGGCGTCGTCCACCCGGTCTGGGCTGTCATCAAAGTTGATCGCGTTGGCGATGAGCAGCACGGTGCCGTCAACGTTGTCGTGCACAGCCATGTCGGTGACCAGGTTGAGGGCCATTTCCGGAAGCTGGAGGTCATCCTCGGGCGGGCTGGTCAGCCGTTCCCAGTGCCGGACGGTTTCCCAGCCCAGGAAGCCCACCAGTCCCGAGGTAAACGGCGGGAGCCCGTCAAACCTGTCGGTTCGCAGTGCCTCGACGGTGTCCCGGATGGCGTCGACGGGGTTGCCGTCCACGGGGACGCCCACAGGAGGCTGCCCCAACCAGTGCGCGCTGCCGTCCTTGGTGGTAAGCGTGGCACGGGATTTTGCGCCGATGAACGAATACCGTGACCACGCCCCGCCCACGGCCGCCGATTCCATCAGGAAGGTTCCCGGCTGCCCCTGCGCCAGCTTCCGGTAGAGACCTATGGGCGTCTCGGCGTCCGCCAGCACTTTAAGCCGGACGGGGATGACACGGCTGCTGCCGGCGAGTTCGCGGAACTCCTCGAGGCCCGGGCTGATGATTCCAAGGTCCTGCATGGCTATGCTTTTCCGCCTGTTCTTGTGCGGCGCCGGTCTGGGGGCGCCGGTATTGGTGCTGCCTGAAAGTGTGGAGGCCTGCCCGCCAGGCTCAGAGGGCCTGGCCGGCGGTGCCGGTGTTTGCTGTGCTGACCTGCAGTTCCCTGCCGTCGAAGCAGGTGCGGGTGCCGGTGTGGCAGGCTGCGCCTACCTGGTCTACGCGGATAAGGAGGGCATCGCCGTCGCAGTCCATGGCCACTGACTTGACCCATTGGACGTGCCCGGAGGTGTCCCCCTTGCGCCAGTACTCCTGCCGGGACCGCGAGTAGAACGTGACGCGCCCGGTGGTCATGGTGCGGTTTAGGGCTTCGTCATCCATCCAGCCGAGCATCAGCACTTCGTTCGTATCGAATTGCTGGACCACGGCGGCCACCAGTCCGGCGCTGTCACGCTTCAGTGCGGCTGCGACACTCGCGGGCAGCGGGCTGGCGAGCGGGCTTGCGGAGCGCGCTTCGGCCGGCAGGCCGCCAGGGCCTGCGGGCAGGGCGGAAGCGGGTGCGGGGGCGGGGGCGGGCTGCTCAGACATCAGACCAAGTCTAGTGCCTCCGAAGGGGCCGGTAAGGAGTGTGAACAAGCGCACGGTTTCGGTGGCGGTTCTGCTGCCCAACTCCGGCGGTGTCGTGCTACTTTCACAAGTGATGCATTTCGTCGAACCGTCCCGAGAAGTCCTGGCCGAAACCCTGCTGGCGGCCGGTCCTGATGCCCCCACGCTCTGCCGCGGCTGGCGCACCAGGGACCTTGCCGCGCACCTTTACCTGCGTGAACGCAAGGCGGCGGTGGGGCTTGGCCTCATCATCAAGAGCCTTGCCAAGGCCTCGGACAAGGCGACTGCCAAACTCGCCGCGAAACTGAAAACGGCTGATGACTACGCCAGGCTGGTCAATACTTTCCGCGCCGGCCCGCCTGCCCTGTCGCCCATGAACATCAAAGCCCTGGACGAGAGCTCCAACCTGACCGAATACTTCGTCCACACGGAGGACGTCCGGAGGGCTGTTGACCGCTGGGCGCCGCGCGCGCTGGACGAGGCCTACTCGGAAGCCCTCTGGGACGAGCTGATCAAGCGTGCGGCCATCCTCTACCGCGGAGTGGACCTGGGCATCGTGCTGGTGCGTCCTTCGGGGCCCCGGCACGTGGCGAAGCGCGCCCCTGTATCCGTGGCGATTGTCGGCGAGCCGGGCGAACTGCTGATGCACGCCCACGGACGGACCCGCCATGCGTTGGTCACCTTCGAAGGCCAGCCCGACGCCGTCGCGCTTCTCCAGTCAGCAGAAGTCGGCCTCTAACACAGCAACGCGGGGTCACTTTAGGCCCATAATCCCTCTGGGGATGGGCCTTAAGTGACCCCGCGTTGCTTCAGCGGACTTCGAAACCTGCGTCCCGGATGGCCCGCTTAACCTGGGACATCATGTCATCAGGGCCCCAGTGGAAGATGGACGCCGCGAGCACGGCGTCAGCTCCGGCGGCAACGGCCGGCGGGAAGTGGGCCGGCTCCCCTGCTCCGCCGGACGCGATGATCGGGACTTTCACGGCGGCCCTGACCAGCCGGATCAGCTCCAGGTCAAAGCCGTCCTTCGTGCCGTCGGCGTCGATGGAATTCAGGAGGATCTCACCCACGCCGCGGTCTGCGGCTTCCCTGGCCCACTCGATGGCGTCTATCCCCGTGCCGGTCCGCCCGCCGTGGGTGGTGACTTCAAAGCCCGACGGCGTGGGTTCGGATCCGGGGCGGGTGCGGCGTGCATCTACGGACAGGACCAGCACCTGCGAGCCGAAGTGCCGGGTGATCTCGTCGATGACATCCGGGCGCGCTACGGCAGCCGTGTTGATGGAGGCCTTGTCCGCTCCGAAGCGCAGAAGCTTGTCCACCTCTGCCACGCCGCGGACGCCGCCGCCCACCGTCAGGGGGATGAAGACTTCCTCGGCCGTCCGGCGGACGACGTCGAAGGTGGTTTCGCGGTTGCCGGAGGACGCCGTGACGTCAAGGAAGGTCAGTTCGTCGGCGCCGGCGTTGTCGTAGCGGTGTGCCAGTTCCACGGGATCCCCGGCGTCCCGCAGTCCCTCGAAATTGACACCCTTCACGACCCGGCCCGCGTCGACGTCGAGGCACGGAATGACACGTACAGCTACAGCCATGGGTACTCCTGAATTCTGTGTGGAAACGGCGGCGCGAGCTGAACGTCTGCTCAGATGCGGCAGGCGTGGATGCTGCTGACCAGGATGGCGCGGGCGCCCAGGTCGTAAAGCTCATCCATGATCCGGTTGGTTTCCTTCTTGGGAACCATGGACCGGACGGCCACCCAATCGGAATCGCGCAACGGCGAGACGGTGGGCGATTCCAGGCCCGGGGTCAGGCCGGCGGCCTGCTCCACGAGCTCCTTGCGGATGTCATAGTCCATCAGGACATACTGGCGTGCAACCAGCACACCCTGCAGCCGGCGGATGAGCACTTCAATCTCTTTGACCGTGCCGTTCGCGGCACCGCCCTCCCCCGTGCGGCGGATCAGGACCGCCTCGGACTTCAGGATGGGGTCGCCGAAGATTTCCATGCCTGCGGCTTTGAGCGTGCTGCCGGTCTCCACCACATCGGCGATGGCGTCCGCGACGCCGAGCCGTACAGATGATTCAACGGCGCCGTCGAGGCGGACAACCTTGGCGTTGATCCCCCGCTCGGCCAGGTAGCCGCGAAGGAGGCCGTCATAGCTGGTGGCCAGCCGTTTGCCTTCAAGTTCCTCCACCTTGGCAAAGTCGCCTACCGGTCCGGCGAAGCGGAACGTTGACGCGGCGAACCCGAGCGGAAGCAGTTCTTCCGCTTCCACCTCGGCGTCCAGCAGCAGGTCACGGCCGGTGATGCCGACGTCGAGCGTTCCCTGCCCGACGTAGACGGCGATGTCGCGCGGACGGAGGAAGAAGAACTCAATATCGTTGTCCGGGTCCACCATGACCAGCTCGCGGGTGTCGCGGCGCTGGCGGTAGCCGGCTTCGGACAGCATTTCGGAGGCGGCTTCGGACAGGGAGCCCTTGTTGGGTACGGCTACTCGGAGCATGAGGGTCTTTCTTGGTTGGGAGGTCTTTTGATCAGGCAAACGGGCCACACGGGGCACCGGCAGAGTTGTCTGTCCGCCCGGGGTGCCGCAGTGGCTACAGATGCTTGTAGACGTCTTCCAGGGTCAGCCCTTTGGCGAGCATCAGGACCTGCAGGTGGTAGAGCAACTGGGAGATCTCCTCGGCCGCGGCCTCGTCCGATTCATACTCGGCGGCCATCCATACTTCGGCTGCTTCCTCCACGACTTTCTTGCCGATGCCGTGGACTCCGGACTCCAATTCAGCGACGGTGCGGGAGCCTGCCGGACGGGTGGCTGCCTTCTCACTCAGCTCAGCGAACAGCGTCTCGAAATTCTTCACGCCCTCCAGCCTACTTGCTGCGGGCCCGGGGGCGCCTGTTCGCCCGTTTCCATGACGGGCGCGGTGTGAGGCAACACACACCGCGCCCCGGCAGCTTGCCGCAACCTACCTGCCGTACTGCTTCAGCACCACGGCGGTGGCGAGTGCGGCCGTGACAGCCTCGTGGCCCTTGTCTTCGCTGGACCCCGGCAGACCGGCCCGGTCCAGGCCCTGCTGTTCGGTATCGCACGTGAGGACTCCGAAGCCAACCGGGACCCCGGTGGAGACGCTGACGTCGGTCAGGCCCGACGTCGCTGCCTGGCAGACGTACTCGAAGTGCGGCGTTCCGCCGCGGATGACGACGCCGAGGGCCACTACCGCGTCAAAGTGCGGCGCAAGCCGCGCGGCGGCGACAGGAAGCTCGAAGCTTCCGGGCACCCGAAGGACTGTGGGTTCGCTGATTCCGGCATCCTTCGCGGCGCGCAGGGCGCCGTCCAGGAGGCCGTCCATGATCTGGGTGTGCCAGCTGGCGGCAACAATGGCCAGCCTGAGCTGCGACGTTTCAGCCGGGTTGAGGGTGGTGAGGTCGATATCTGGTGCGCCGTGTCCGCTCATGCGTAAATCGTGATCCGTTCAGTCTTGTTCGTGGTCGAAATTGTCGGCAGCGGCACCGGCCACTGTGACGATGTGGGTGTCCAGCGTCAGCCGGTGCTCCATGCGGTCCTTCTTGGTCTGCAGGTAGCGGATGTTCTGGTCGCGGGAGGGCACCTCGGTGGGAACCATCTCCACAACCTTCACGCCGGCCTTGGCCAGCCTGTTCTGCTTGTCGGGGTTGTTGCTCAGCAGCCGCACCTCATGCAGCCCCATCTCGGCGAGGATCTGGGCGGCAGCCTTGTAGCAGCGGGCATCTACCGGGAGTCCCAACTGCTCGTTCGCTTCAACGGTGTCGAAGCCTGCCTCCTGGAGGGCGTATGCCTTGATCTTGTTGGCCAGCCCGATCCCCCGGCCCTCCTGCCCGCGCAGGTACAGCAGGGTTCCCCCGTACTCTTCGATCATCTCCAGGGCGAAGGCCAGCTGTTCGCCGCAGTCGCAGCGGTACGAACCGAAGACATCGCCGGTGAGGCATTCGGAGTGCAACCGGACCAGCGGGGCCTTTCCGTCCCTGGGCGGGTTGGGTGAACTCACGGCGAGGTGCTCGGCGCCGGTCTCCAGATCGGTCCAGGCCTGCGCCACGAAGTCACCGAATGCTGTGGGCAGCTGCACAATGGGACCGCCGCTGACGGGATGCGGGACCTTGCCGTTGGCCGACTGCCCGGGCCGGTGGCCGTTGCCGGAATGCCCATGGTCCTGGCCGTTGCCGGAATGTCCGGGCCGATGGCCGTTGCCGGACTGCCGGTGGTCATGGCCGTTCTGGTGACTGTCGCCGGGTCCTCCGGTTGCCGTCATCGTTTCTCCTCTTCTCCGCCCGGGCGTAGTGCCTGGGTTCCACTCTCCGCGGTAGCCGCAGGCCCTGCTTCAAGGTAGGCCACCAGATCTTCGATCGAGATCAGTGGGCACCCGTGTTCGGCAGCAAAAGTCCGCAGCCCGTCCAGGCGCATCATTTCACCGTCGTCGTACACAACCTCCGCGATCACGCCCACGGGCTCAAGGCCGGCGAGCCGGCAGAGGTCCACTGCGGCCTCGGTATGGCCGGGGCGTTCCCGCACTCCCCCCTTAACGGCCCGCAGCGGGAAAATATGCCCGGGCCGGGTTACGGACGCCGGCCCGGCCCCGGGATCTGCAAGGACGCGGGCGGTCAGCGCCCGGTCCGTGGCTGAGATGCCGGTGCTCACGCCGACGGCGGCGTCGCAGGAAACGGTATAGGCGGTGCCCTTGGCGTCCTGGTTGACGGCCACCATGGGGGGCAGCGCCAGGGCGTCCGCACGGTCAGCGGACAGCGGGACGCAGATGACGCCGGAGCTGTATCGGATGGTCCAACCCATCAGGGCCGGAGTGGCGTGCTGCGCCGCGAAGATGATGTCGCCTTCGTTTTCGCGGTCCTCGTTGTCCACCACCAGCACCGGCCTTCCCTGCGCCATGGCTCGTACCGCCTCCTCGACGGGATCAAGCCGCAGCACAGGATCAAGCTTCAACTCGGCCCCGGGGGCCGGTTCGAGCCTGGTTACGCCGCTCATTGGATGCCTCCGGCAGCGGCGGCACCTGCATCCACGCTGCCCCGAAGGGTGCTGAACGAGAGAAGGCGCTCGGTGTATTTGGCAAGGACATCGACTTCGAGGTTGACCCGGGCGCCGGTGGATTTCGCGCCCAGGCCTGTTTCGGCCAGCGTGGTGGGAATGAGGCCCACTTCGAACCACGGCTCCGCTTCCGCGGCCGGGCTGACTGCCGTCACGGTCAGCGAGACGCCGTCGATCGCGATTGACCCTTTCTCCGCGACGTAGCGGGCCAGGTTGTTCGGCAAGCCGAAGCGGAGCCGTTCCCAGTTGCCTGAGGCCTCACGTTCCAGGAGCCGGCCCACGCCGTCGACGTGTCCCTGGACAACGTGCCCATCCAGCCGTCCGCCGGCCGGGACGCACCGCTCAAGGTTGACGGAGTCGCCGGCGGCGAGTTCGCCGATGGTGCTGCGGACCAGGGTTTCACCCATCACGTCCACGCTGAAGTCCTTACCGTCGATTTCAGTGGCAGTCAGGCACACGCCGTTCACCGCGATCGATCCGCCCAGGGCCAGGCCCTCGCTGGTGCCTGGCGCGTGCAGCCTGACGGTGGCGCTGATATCGCCATCCCGTTCAACAGACAGCACCTGTCCCTGTTCGGCAATAATTCCGGTAAACATCAGTAGCCTCCCATGGCTGTTTCCGCGCCGGAGCGGGAAGGTTGTGGTTCCAAAGGTTGAGTTGTCTGGGGGCGCAGGTGGAGTTTCAGGTCCCGGCCCAGGGTCCTGACCGAACCGCCGTCGGACTGGTCCCACTCCCACTGCTGGGCGTCCGCCAAGGTGGTGATCCCCAGTCCGTCAAGGGCGGGGGTACCGGAACCCAGCAGGGTGGGAGCCAGGTACACGATGAGTTCATCCACAAGCCGCGCGGCGAGGAAGGCGCTGAGGATGCGCGATCCGCCTTCCACCATGAGGTGGCGGACGCCTGCCGCGTACAGCAGCGTGAGCGCTTCGCGCGGGTCACGGGTGGGCAGATGAAGCACCCGCCCGTCCTCGCCCCGGACTGCTGCGTCCGGCGGAATGTCCCGCAGCCCCATGACTGCCCGCAGCGGCTGCCTGCCTGCCGTGGCCCCGGATGCGTCGCGGGCGGTGAGCCGCGGGTTGTCTACCAGGACTGTCTGGGTGCCCACGAGGATGGCATCGATCCGTGCCCTGAGCCCGTGGTTATCCGCGAGGGATTCCGGGCTGGAAATCCATTGGCTGGTCCCGTCGTCCGCGGCGATCCGGCTGTCCAGGGTTTGCGCTATGTGCAATGTCACGAACGGCCGTTTCGCCGCTACTGCCAGGAACCAGTCACGGTTCAGCTCCAGGGCTTCGCCGGCCGCAAGTCCGCTGCGGACCTTCACGCCGGCTTCCCGAAGGGTCGCTGCGCCGCCGGCGGCAGGGTCGTGTGGATCGTCCACGGCATAGATGACGTCTGTGATTCCGGCTGCGATGATGGCCTGCGCGCACGGTCCCGTCCGGCCGACGTGGTTGCACGGTTCGAGCGTCACGAGCATGGTGGAGCCACGCAGGTCGAGCCCTGCGGCAGCGGCTTGGGCAATCGCGTCGGCTTCCGCATGGGCGGTGCCGGCGCCGCGGTGGTAACCGGTCACCAACTGCCTGCCGCTGGGATCGACGACGACGGCGCCCACCAGCGGGTTTGCTCCCCGCGGCCCGCGGAGGGCGGCTTCCAGGGCCGCATCCATCGCCGTGGTCTCTGCCCTGCTGAAAGCCGTTACGACGTTGCTCATCGGGCAGCCGCCGGCCCGGTGAAGTCTGATTCCGCTTCAGCGGCAATCCTGGCATCTAAGAGCCATCGCAAAGGGTTCATGCCTCTGAGTCGTTCCTTCCCTCTAGAACCGCGATGGCTCCGGGGGTATACGACAGCAGAAGGCCGCGGCATCATAGGACGCCGCAGATACAGCTGTACGTGCTTCTCTCATCCAGACTTTAACTGTCGGTACCGGAATTTCACCGGTTCAACCGTCCGCCGGGTCCTTCTTCCTTGTGGAGAAAGGCACCGGCTCGCGGGTCGCGGACTGTCACCGCCGGTTCGGACTTACACCGACCCCGGAGCACGTATTGTGTGTTGCTATTCTGCCACAACCCCGGGGTGCCCCTTTCTATTCCACCGACCCCGTGCGTAACTTTTGGCTGCCTGCCTTGCGCAGTCTGTCAATCGCGCCGGCAGGGTCCGCCGCCCCGTAAACGGCCGAGCCCGCAACAAAGACATTCGCCCCCGCTTCCGCTGCACGGACGATGGTCTCCTCGGTGATGCCGCCGTCAACCTGGATGGCAACGTTGATCCCCGAGCCTTCGATGGCCGCCCTGGCCCTGCGGATCTTCGGCAGCGTCAGGTCCAGGAATGACTGGCCGCCGAAGCCCGGCTCCACGGTCATGATGAGCAGCATGTCCAGCTCGGACAGCATGTCCAGGTAGGGCTCCACAGCTGTTCCCGGCCTCAGTGCCATACCCGCCTTGGATCCGCGCGCCCGCAGCTCCCTCGCCAGCTTGACGGGAGCGATGGAGGCCTCGGCATGGAAGGTCACGGAGGCCAGTCCGGCGTCGGCGAATCCTGGGGCCCAGCGGTCGGCATCGGCGATCATCAGGTGCGCATCCAGCGGCACGGGGCTGACAGCCTGGATCCGCTGGACCACGGGCAGGCCAATAGTCAGGTTGGGAACAAAATGGTTGTCCATCACGTCCACGTGCACTGCATCGGCATTGCTGATCCGCTGCAGTTCGGCTTCGAGATTAACGAAGTCGGCGGAGAGGATGCTGGGGTTAATGCAGCATTCAGTCATGGGGAACCTTTCACTGGGTCAGCGGGTACGTCCTGGTGCATCCGGACCAAACCTGAATCCGGCATTTTTCACATCGGATCCGGATCAGATTTTCTTGCGGATGAGGGCAAGGAACATGCCATCCGTTGAGTGGATATGCGGCCAGAGCTGGGCTGTGGACTCGTGGCCTGCACCCAGATTGCCCGTGAGGCTCACACTGTCCAGCGCGGCGCCGGCATCCAGCAGCTCAAGGTCGTCCCGCTTTCGGAGGACGTCAGACACCACGGCCGTTGTCTCGGCCGGGTGGGGCGAGCAGGTCACATAGGCCACCACTCCCCCGGGACGGACAGCGTCAATGGCAGACCTGAGCAGGTCGCGCTGCAGCGGCCCAAGATCCGCCAGGTCCTTGGGTGTGCGGCGCCAGCGGGACTCCGGGCGGCGCCGGAGCGCGCCGAGGCCGCTGCAGGGCACATCCACGAGGACACGGTCGAAGGACTTCGGCTGCTCGGAGCCCACGTCACGGCCGTCTCCCGTCCTGACGCGCCACACATTCCTCGGCACGGCAGACAGGGCCTGGCTGACAAGCTTCGCCCGGTGCGGTGCAGGTTCGTTGGCGAGCAGGGTTGCCCCTGAGGCGTTTGCCAGGGCGCCGAGCAAGGCTGCCTTGCCGCCTGGCCCCGCGCACAGGTCCAGCCATGCCTCTTCCGTGGTCCCGCCTCCCTGGCCGGACGCAGGGCGGGGCCCAAGATCAACTGCCGCCATCGCCCGGGCCACCAGCTGGGACCCGACGTCCTGGACGCGAGTACTGCCTTCACGCACGGACGCTAAACGGCCCAGGTCTCCGCCGCTTGATAGCGCGGACCCTTCGACGAGCTCGCCTGGGGTGGCGCCGTTTTCCAGGGCCTCGTCAAGGCTCCCGAGGCCGGGCAGCGCGACGAGGTTGACTACCGGTGCCGCGTTGTCAGCTTCCAGCAGATCGTTGATTTCAGCGGCGGAGCGCCCGTGCGCCACCAGCGACTGGCGCATGGCCCGGACTATCCATTCGGGATGGGCGTAACGGACGGAGGCAACTTTGGTCTCGTCGGTTTCCCCGGAGACCAGCAGTTCAAGCCATTCTTCAAGGCTGTGGGCTGTGACCTTGCGAAGGACTGCGTTGATGAGGGCGGAGGGGCCGGCACCAATCACGGCCCGCGCCAGGCCGACGGTCTGGTCCAGGGCCGCATGGGCCGGGACGCGCATGGCAAGCAGCTGATGCGTTCCGATGCGCAGGGCGTCGAGGATGGCCGGGTCAAGCTGGTCCAGTGGCCTGTCGACGCAGCGCGCCAGGATGGCGTCGTACGTCCCCTGGCTTCGAAGCGCCCCGTAGCTGAGTTCGGTGGCGAATCCGGCGTCGCGTTTGTCCAGCCCGTGATGACGGATCCGGGCCGGGAGCACCAGGTTGGCGTATGCATCCTCGGCGGCCACCGCACGCAGGACTTCGAAGGCTACCAGCCGGGCGGGATCCGCCCGCCGGGTGCGCTGGGAGGGTGCATTGCCGGTAAAGCTTCGCTGCGCGCTTCGGTTCCGTTCCCGGCCCTGCGCGTTGCGCTGGCTGCCGTCCCGCTTGCCCCCGCCGCCACGGCCACCGGTGCCGCCGCTTGCAGCGCCACCTCTGCCGCGGCCGCCTGGATTCCCGCCGGACGACTCGCTCATTCGAACACCACGCTTTCAAGTGAAGCCATGCCGCGCGCCCAATCAGCCGCGGCCATCATCTTTTTTCCCGACGGCTGGATCCGCGTCAGCTCTACAGCGTGGGATCCGGTGCCTACCAGGACGCTCTTGCCGTCGAGGGCCAGCGCACCCGGGCTCAGGTGGCCGATGTCCGGCCGAAGACGCACGGGTTCGAGCTTCACGCGCTGCGAATCCAGCAAAGTCCAGGCGCCGGGCTCGGGCGTGACCCCGCGGGCGCGCCGTCCAATTGCCAGCGCCGGCTGGCTCCAGTCGATCCTGCCGTCGTCGAGGGTCAGCTTCGGCGCCAGGGAAACGTCCCCCTGCTGGGGCTGTGGAACTGCCTTCCCTGCGTCCACCGCCGACAGTGTCTGGGCCAGGAGTGCTGCCCCGCTGCGGGAGAGCCGCTCGAGTAGTACGCCTGCCGTGTCATCCGGACCCACGCGCTCCGTCAGCGTCCCAAAGACGGGTCCGGTATCCAAACCTTCCTCCAGCTGGAAGGTGACGGCCCCGGTGATGTCGTCGCCGGCCATCACCGCACGCTGCACGGGCGCTGCCCCTCGCCAGGCGGGGAGGAGTGAAAAGTGCAGGTTGATCCAGCCATGCCGGGGAATTTCAAGGGCCGGACGGGGTATCAGTCCGCCGTAGGCCACGATAGCTGCGACGTCCGGATTGATGGCGGCGATCCTGGCTGTCACGGCGTCATCGACCCGGGCGGCGTGGATCACCCCGATGCCGAGTTCCTCCGCCCGCGCGGCAACGGGCGACGGCGTCAGCACCCTTTTCCGGCCGATCGGCGCATCCGGCCGGGTCAGGACGCCCACAACGTTGAAGCCTGCCTGGACAAGGGCGTCGAGCGACGGGACCGCAACGGCAGGGGTGCCGGCGAAAAGAACCCTCATGTGGCGGTTCCGCCCGGGGAACCAAAGCTCGTTCCACCAAAACTGGAGCCGACCGTTTTGGCGCGTTTCGCCGTCGTGCGTTCAGCGACGGCGTCATAGCGGCCGTTGCGGATGGACCGCAAGGCTGTCTTCCGGTCCTCACCCTCCAGCCGGTCCGTGAACAGGATGCCGTCCAGGTGGTCCGTCTCGTGCTGGAAACAGCGCGCCAGCAGCCCTTCGGCCTCCACGGACACCGGCTGGCCGTTCACGTCGACACCGGTAGCGCGCGTGGCGCGGAAGCGGCGGACCGGAAACCCGAGCCCCGGGATGGAAAGGCAGCCCTCAACCAGGTCAGGCTGGTAGTCCTCGCTGTTTTCCAGGACCGGGTTGATGATGTGGCCTTCGACGCCGCCGATCCGGTAGGTAAAGACCCGCTGGCTGACGCCAATCTGGGGGGCGGCCAGGCCGGCACCGTCCACATCCTCCATGGTTTCGGTCATGTCTGCGACGAGCTTGGCCAGCTCCGGCCCGAATTCCGTCACGGGATCGGCAACTGTGCGGAGCACAGGATCCCCGATGATGCGGATATTCAGAATGGCCATGTGCAGTCTTTCCTCACGGTGGACGGTAAAGGGAACCAATCCAGTTTAGGTGCAGGTACTTCCGAACGGGGACTGCAGCTACGCGGTCCGGACCTGCGCGGATGCCGGCGGAGCGATGGGAAGCAGGGCCGAGCCTGCGCTGATGGTGTCTGCCGAGAGTTCCCAGACCCGCCGCAGTGCACAGAATTTCCACCAGTGGTGTTTGAGGACTTCGGGGTTGGCGCGGACGGGACGGACCTCGGTCTCCCCGATGGCCACCGCCAGCAGAACCGGGCTCTCCCCGTACTTCCAGGATTCCCACTCACCCGCGACGGCGTCCACGAGGCTTTCTTCCGCCTTCATGCCGGCGACCAGTTGCATGACCACCTTGTCATCGAGCGGTTTCACGGTGCCGTCCCGGGTGGTGCCCTTGGTCTTGTAGTCGATGAGGCAGATCCGCCCGTTGATGCGCGCCACTAAATCCAGGGTCCCGGCGTAGCCAACGGACTTGTTCCAGACGGTGATCTCCGGGGCGATGGGCTCCACCCCGAACAGCTCCCACCATTCATCAAACCGGACGGCGAAGGCCTCCTCCCCGTTGGCCGCCAGGGCCTCACGGGTTTCCTTCATGGTGTGGGGGCGGCCCAGCGCGCGGAGCGCAACCTGTTCGCAGTAGTTATGGACGCGGTCGCCACGCTTGGCGGCCTCATCGCGGTACGTCTCGGCCGCCTTGGCCGCGCGGTTGACGGCCTGCCGGATCTTGGCAGGACTGCCCAGGCAGTCTGCGAGCAGGGGATCCTTTGCCAGGCTGCTGGCGCCCATGTACCCGAACCAACCGTCCAGCCCGTGCGGCTGCTGGCCGATGACGGTGGTGATCGAAGGAACGGAGAACTGCTCGGACGTGGAGCGCGCATACATGCGGCCGTACTCCGTGGCGTGGGCGAGAAGTGGATCAGTCATACCAAAGACTCTTTCACAAGGGACTGACAGAATGGCCGGGCACAAAAAAGGTCCGCTTCCGCCTGGTGTCAGCGGAAACGGACCGGTTCCTCGGTGGGCGATACTGGGTTCGAACCAGTGACCTCTTCGGTGTGAACGAAGCGCGCTACCACTGCGCCAATCGCCCCGATGCATTTGAATGCTAGCCCACGCTGCGCGGTTTCGGAAATCGGCAATTCATCCCCGAGGAATTACACCTGTGTAATTCTCAAAAATGCCTAGATTGCACGGATCCGGGGGCATCGCTTGAGCCGAACCGGCGGGGATTTGGAGAATCCTTGAACCTCCTATAGAGTTCTTACTCGTTGGAACGCGAGGAAATGCCCTGAACGGCATGGAATCCGACTCCAAATGCGGACGTAGCTCAGCTGGTAGAGCACCACCTTGCCAAGGTGGATGTCGCGAGTTCGAATCTCGTCGTCCGCTCGCAGGACACTGTCACGGCAAAAGTTCTTCGGAACCGACGCTTACACGGTGGGTTGGCCGAGAGGCGAGGCAGCGGCCTGCAAAGCCGTATACACGGGTTCGAATCCCGTACCCACCTCGGTGAAAACCATGGTTTCCGGTTAATCCGGATGGCAATGGGCGATTGGCGCAGCGGTAGCGCGCTTCCCTGACACGGAAGAGGTCACTGGTTCGATCCCAGTATCGCCCACCAAGCGAGGAAACTTGCTTCATGCAGTTCGTTCAGGCCAGGCCGGAACGCACTCATACGCGGACGTAGCTCAGCTGGTAGAGCACCACCTTGCCAAGGTGGATGTCGCGAGTTCGAATCTCGTCGTCCGCTCTCGATGACAACCCAATTGACCGGACTTCCGGTTCCGGGCGATTGGCGCAGCGGTAGCGCGCTTCCCTGACACGGAAGAGGTCACTGGTTCGATCCCAGTATCGCCCACAGCAAGCAGCCCCCGGGGCTGCTTTTTTCTTGCCCTTTTTTCTTGCGCTTTTTGCGGCGGCGGCGCTACCAATGGCCCGCAGGGCTCTTGACAGATTTTGTCAAACCATCTTGGCACGCTGCTGCCACAGGGCTAGGATCGGTTGCGGAGGAGCGAACTGGCTCCGCGATTGAAAGGAGGTGCTCGTGGGACTAATTGGCGATCTTAAGGGCAAGGCTCAGGGTCTTATCCATGGCAACGAGCAAGCCATCAAGGACGGCATCAGCAAGGCCGGCGATTTCGTCGACTCGAAGACAGGCGGCAAATACGCCGGTCACGTGGACAAAATCCAGGATGGCGCTTCCAAGTTCGTTGACCAAAACGACGGAACACCAGGTGAGGCACCTGCCAGCGAGCAGGCTCCGCCGGTCAACCCGGTACCACCTGTTGACAAGGCTCCGTAAGAAGGATTCGGCCAGGGCATTGCCCTAGCACGTCAAGGGGGTGCGGGTCCCGCCGGGAGGCGGCACCTGCACCTTTGGCGTTTAAACCCTGATAAGTGACCCTTTTTCCCGCGGCCTTTACGTCGGGCGTGGCCTACGTGTTGCTGGCACTTCTCTCGGCAGTCCTGGTAGCGGTGGTAACCGCCGCTCCCCCGGGGATGCTGGAAGCTGTTGCAGGCCTTGCCCTGATCGGAACGCTGGCGGCTTCGGCATCCTCGGCCCTGGCGGTTGCTGAGGAGAGGACCGCCGCGTCAGTGGCTTTCCTCCTCGCGGCGTCCGGGCTCAGCTTTGCCGGGATCGGTGCCGCGTTCTGGGCACTCGCAGCAGGCCTGCTGGTGCGGTGGATTTTCAAGGACCGCAAACCATCACTCTGAAGTGGGTCCCGCCGTCGTGGGGCACTTTGGATCGCCAAACCCGGGAAGCAGGCCGAGACGGCGGCGTGTCCGTGTCGAAGTGCCCGATTTGGCCGGCTTACCTGCCGGCCGCTACGAGGGTTCGTGGTTCTGGCCCTCCCGGGCCAGCGCGGTAAGCCGCGAAACTGCCCGGTAGTACTTCTTCGAGTAACCGCCGTGCATCATTTCGTCGGTGAAGAGCTGGTCGAACGGGACTCCGCTGGCCAGGATCGGAACGTCCTTGTCGTAGAGCCGGTCAGCGAGCACCACGAAACGCAGCGCCACGGCCTGTTCGGTGATTGTTTCGACGTTGCGCCACACCACACCGTCGATGCCTTCAATGAGCTTGCGATAGCGGCTGGGGTGCACGCCCGCCAGGTGGCCGATCAATGTACTGAATTCGTCCTGCGCCACCGTGTGGCCGTCGAACTCGGCCTTCATCTGGGCTGCCAGCTGGCTGTTCTTGAGCGGAGCCGGAGCGGCGGGAAGCCCGCGGTGGCGGAAGTCCTCACCGTCAATCCTGATGACGTCGAACTGGTCCGCCAGCACCTGGATCTCCCGCTGGAAATCGACGGCGGCAAAGCGTCCGTCGCCCAGCGAGCCGGGCAGGGTGTTGGACGTGGCGGCCAGCTTGACTCCGGCGTCGGCCAGTTCCCGCATGAGCCTGGACATCAGCACCGTATCGCCGGGATCATCCAGCTCAAACTCGTCAATGCATACCAGCTTGTAGTTGCTGAGGGCTTCCACTGTTTTGCGGAAGGATAACGCTCCCACCAGGTTGGTGTATTCAACAAACGTGCCGAAGGCCTTGGGGCCCGGGGCCGCGTGCCAGAGCGAGGCCAGCAGGTGGGTCTTGCCGACGCCGAACCCGCCGTCAAGGTACATGCCTGCCCGGGAGGTGTCCTTCTTGGCAAAGAGCCTCTTGAACAGGCCGGCTCCGTCACTGGCGCCCACTCCCCCGGCAAAACCCTCCAGTGCTTTCACGGCAGCCGACTGACTGGGCTGTTTAGGGTCCGGCCGGTAGCTGGCAAAGGAGACCTTGCCGAACCTCGGCGACGGGTAGAAACCCTTGAGGAGCTCGTCCACCGAAACTGCCGGAGTGCGGGCGGCAAGCTGTTCGATCTGTACCAAGGGTGGTCCGTTCTGCTGGTGAGCTGTCCACTGAAAGAATACCGGCAACCAGGCAGCTGTCCCCGGCCACAGCGCCCCTGGCCGCACGAGCGTGACCAAGGACATATTTCCCTCTATTAACAGGAGGGGCGAAATCGCTGACTGCCGTGGCTAGTGTTGGAGCAGGTTTCCAAAATCTTCTGCACGTCCGCTCTACTTTTTATCAGTGAAAGGCCATCACCATGTCCTACCCGATTGAACAGAACGAGAAATTCGCCGCCTACGCCCGCCCTGAGCGGCTGGTTTCCACCGAATGGCTCGCCGCAGCCCTTGAAAGCGGCGCGGTGGCTGACGGAAAACTCGTGGTGGTCGAGTCCGATGAGGACGTCCTGCTGTACGAGACGGGCCACATTCCCGGATCCGTCAAGATCGACTGGCACACCGACCTTAACGATGAGGTTACCCGCGATTACATTGACGGGCGCGCCTTTGCCGCCCTCGCTGCGTCCAAGGGCATTTCCCGCGACAGCACCGTGGTCATCTATGGCGACAAGTCCAACTGGTGGGCCGCCTACGCACTCTGGGTTTTCACACTTTTCGGGCACGAGGATGTCCGCCTTCTCGACGGCGGCCGGGACAAATGGATCGCCGAGGGCCGCGAACTGACCACGGAGACCTCCACCCCGGCGGCTGGCGAGTACCCGGTAGTGGAACGCAATGACACGCCCATCCGCGCCTTCAAGGAAGACGTGCTGGCCCACCTGGGCAAGCCGCTCATCGATGTCCGCTCCCCTGAGGAGTACACCGGCCAGCGCACCCACATGCCTGCCTACCCGGAAGAAGGCGCCCTCCGCGGCGGCCACATTCCGACGGCGGCTTCCATCCCCTGGGCACGCGCTGCCGCCGCGGATGGAACGTACCGCAGCCGCGAGGATCTGGAAGCCCTCTACCTTGGCGAAGCGGGCCTCACCGAAGGCGACGATGTTGTGGCTTACTGCCGTATCGGTGAGCGTTCCAGCCACACCTGGTTTGCGCTCAAGTACCTTCTGGGCTTTGACAGCGTCCGCAACTATGACGGTTCCTGGACCGAGTGGGGCAACGCCGTGCGCGTCCCCATCGTGAAGGGCGCGGAGCGCGGAACGGTCCCTTCAGCCAACTAGGCCGCCGAAGGTGCGAGGACCCCTGCCTGAAAATTGCGTAAGCTGGAGGAGATGACTACACATGCCCTGCCCGCCGCCTTGGCGGAAATCGTCGATGACTTCCAGGCCCTGACCGAACCGGAGCGGCTTCAGCTGCTGCTGGAGTTCTCGCGCGAACTGCCGGAACTGCCTGACAGGCTGAAGAACCACCCCGAGCTCCTGGAGCAGGTGGTGGAATGCCAGTCGCCGCTGTTCCTGACCATCGAGATGGAAAAGGACGAGGCCGGAGCGGCTGACACCGTACGGCTGTTTTTCAAAGCTCCCCCGGAAGCCCCCACGACCCGCGGCTTCGCGGGAGTCCTCCTCGAGGGGCTCGACGGGCTGACCGCCGAGGAGATCCTGGCGGTCCCTGATGACATGCCGGAACTGCTGGGCCTGACCCGCGCCATCACTCCTTTGCGGATGCGGGGCATGACGGCCATGCTGGGGCGGATCAAGCGTAAGGTTGCCGCCAACGCGCGGCTTCGGTCCAAAACAGCTGCACCCTAAACCTTTTCGGGTGGGACGCAAAAGCAGTTCACAGGGAACACCGGCAACAGCGGCGCTGGCCGCGGCCGGTGTTCCTTTTGTGCTGCATCCGTACGTCCATGACCCCTCCGCGGCCAGCTACGGAGCCGAAGCCGCTGAAGCCCTGGGAATTGACCCGGAAAAGGTCTTCAAGACCCTGATGGTGGAAGTGGAGGGGCGGCTGGCAGTGGGCGTGGTGCCGGTGAGTGGAAGCCTTGACCTGAAAGCATTCGCTGCTGCCTTGGGCGCCAAGAAGGCATCCATGGCCGACCCGGCAGTTGCTGAACGGCGTACCGGCTACGTCCTTGGCGGGATCTCCCCGCTGGGCCAGCGCCAAACCTCCCCCACCGTGATAGACGGCAGCGCCCTCGCGCTGGAGACCATGCTGGTTTCAGGCGGAAAGCGCGGGTTGGACATCGAGGTGGCGCCGGCAGACCTGCTGCGGCTGACCGACGGCATCACAGCCCCCATCGGGACGCCTAAGTAGCAGCCTTTCCGGGGTAGGACTGACCCGGATTGATCCGGGGTACCAGTTGTTGGCGGAGCCATGCCTTGACCAGCCGCTCCCAGCGCGCAGGATCCACATTCCATTCCTTCGTGTGCCGGGCGTGATGGAAGGTTTCGAAGGTCACCATTTCCGGGTTCCGCTCGGCGAGGGTCGCTGACGGGCCATAGGGCACATATTCGTCGTCAACGCTGTGCAGGATCAGGGTGGGGGTCCGGAGTTCCACAGCCCGAGAGACCCAGTCCATGGCTTTCAGGTCCACGGGTGCTGCCAGACCCGTGAGCCTGCGGCCCAGAGGGTGGCCCAGCATCAACTGGCCGTACCTTCCCACCAGGGACGGGATCCTGTTCAGCTCCGCGTGATGGGCCAGCACGTTCACCCAGTTGATGACGGGGGCGTCCAGGACCATGGCCCGGATCAGCTGGCGGTAGCGTGACAGGTCCGCTGTCTGCAGGCAGATGGCGCCTCCCATGGACCAGCCGAAGAGGACAATTTCCTCCGCACCGTTAGCCAGCGCATAGGTGATGGCTGCTTCCACGTCACGCCACTCGGTCGACCCGAGCCCGTAACGGCCGTCGTCCGCCGACGGTGCCAGCCCGTCGTTGCGGTAGGAGACCAGGAGGCTGGTCAGCCCGAGTTCAAGCGCCGGACCCACAGCCCTCAACGCCTCCTGGCGGCTGGCTCCGCGGCCGTGGACCATCACAGCCCAGGTTCGGGATTGTCCGCCCGCCCGTACCAGCCAGGCAGGTGCCTGGCCGCCGTCGACCTCGATCAGGACGTCCTCTGCCGGGAGGCCGACGGCGGCCGGGTCGGGGTAGACCGCGCCGCTCCACCAGCCACGGTGGGCGGTGCTGAGGTCACCGCTGTAGACGGCCTCCACTTCGCGGAGGACCGTGCGTTCGGCCGGAGCATAGGAGACGATCCGTCCGATCCTGGCGTGCCCTTTGCCGCCGTCAAAGAAGAGGCCGTAAACGCCCTCGACGGTGGTGTCCTCGTTTGCAGCCAGAATGACCTGCTGGCGGGCGCCGTCCCGGATCACGGCCAGCACTTCCTGGTTCGATATCCGCTGCCGGGCGGGAGTGATGACGCGGCGGGCAAAGTACAGGGCCAGGGCTGAGGAACCTGTGGCAAGCAGGCCGGCCAGGGCGCCACCGCCTATGACACTGCCGATGGCCCACTTCGCGCGCATCGACATCCCGGTGCCCGGAAGGGGCGGGCTTGCCGCCGGGGGCGTTGCGGTTCGCGGAAAAGATGACATGGTTCCATTCTTACCGCCGCAAGCTTCCAAGCCATATTCCGCGCGGCGTGCCGCGCCGGAGTCAATGGATGCAGGTGCCTGGGCACAGGACTAGGCTGATGCCATGAGCGACCCAATCGTCATCCTGACCGAAGAACCGCTTGGAGCGGACGACCGCCTGAACATCGAACGCCTGGTGGACGGGGCGGACACCCGCCTTGTGCTCCTCGTTCCGGCCAATACAGAGCGGCACCTGGTGGTGGATTTCCTGGAAAATCTCTCCATGCTGGATGTGGCCAAGGCTTTCCGCGAGCTGACCGCCCATACGCCGGATCCTGCTGCCGAGCGGGCGGAGGCCGCCGAGACGCTGGCTGTCTCGCTCGATGCCCTTGAGGGCCTGGGCGGCGGAGTCACCGGCGAGGTGGTGGAGGGCGGGGCCGTCAGCGGCCTGGTAGCGAAGGTCAAGGAGCTGGGCGCAGCCCAGGCAGTCGTCATCACCCGTCCCCATGCGGTAGCCGACACCTTCCACACTGACTGGGCCAACAAGGCCCAGGACCAGCTTGGCCTGCCGGTCCTCCATCTCTATGCCGGTTCGGGATTTATCGGCGACTCGTGAGCGTTGAAAGACTATGAGCATCTTTGGAAACAACATTTTCGGCAACAAGGCCGCCGGGTCCATTCCTGCAGTGGGGAACGCGGACCGTCCGGAGGCCGAAAAGCAGAAATCGGATGCCGAGTGGCGGCAGGAACTGACGCCAGAGGAATACCATGTGCTCCGCGAGGCCGGCACCGAGCGCCCCTTCACCGGCGAGTACTGGGACACCCACACGGCCGGCGTCTACCAATGCCGGGCCTGCGGCGCTGAGCTGTTCACCAGCAACGAAAAGTTCGATTCGCATTGCGGCTGGCCGTCCTTCTGGGCACCGCTCGCCGAGGGGACCGTGCGCTACATCCACGACCGGACCCTTGGAATGGAAAGAGTGGAGGTCCGGTGTGCAAATTGCGACTCGCACCTGGGCCACGTCTTTGACGGCGAAGGCTATGGAACCCCCACTGACCAGCGGTACTGCATTAACTCGGTTTCGCTCAGGCTGGTTCCCCGCGAGGTTGAGGAAGACTCCGCAACGGCTTCCTGATAGGGCGGCAGGCTCTCTGGAACTGGATCTGGAATGCCGTTCCCGGCATCCGAGACAAAGAGCTCCTTATCCTATGACCGTTTTGGAGTTAGGAGATCTTTCTGGTTGCTACGCTCGCCTTAGAGTCACAGCGAATCAGAAAGGCCTCCGATGACCGAGACCATACTTAGTGCCCCTACCAGGATTTCGGCGGAACATCCGTACTGGATCAGGCTGAAGGCTGCCGCAACAGCGCTCCAGGCCCTCCAGGTCCAGGACGGTTCCGTTCCCGGGGCCACCGACCAGGCCGAAGCCGCTGTCCAGGTCCAGGCGATCGTCGAGTCCCTCGGTGGACTGGCTCCGCTCTTCCCGCATGACGAGGTTTATCTTGCGGCAGTGGCAGGCGATTTTGCGGCGTGGGCTGAGCGCGGCTTCGGGATCCCGGATTTCCTGTCCTCGCTCGTGGCATTCCAGCCACAGCAGCAGCGCCAGGACGGGCTGCAGCATGTGGTCATTTTCCCCATGTACACCCAGAACGGCAGCAGCAGCAGGCTCGTGGAAGCTGTTCTGATCGAAGTGATCTGGCCTGATTTCATTGCCGGGCTGGAAGCCGGAGAGTATTCCAACAAACTCTTCGTGCCCATCCGCTTCTTGGATTTCACGCCGGGGTACAACACCAACTCCGCAGTGCTGTTCCCGGAAACGGTGAGCGTCAGGGAAACACCGTCCTTCACATGGGGCGCCATTTTTGCGGACCGCGAGGCGGCCCGCTTCCGCCGGGTTCTGCGTGCGGCAGCGGAGATCACCGCGCTGGAGCTTCCCGCCGGCGCCGCGGAGCTGCTGGAGAACCAGGAACTGACCGAGGCCACGTTTGTGATGTGGGACCTGATCCATGACCGGACCCACATGCGCGGCGACCTGCCGTTCGATCCGTTCATGATCAAGCAGCGGATGCCGTTCTTCCTGTATTCACTGGAGGAACTCCGCTGCGACCTCACCGCCTTCAGGGAGTCCGTCCGGATCGAAAAGGACGACGACGCCGAACCCGAGGCCCGCCGTCACGCCGGGCTGGTCCAGTACGCCATCATTTTTGACCGGATTTTCCGCTTCTCCATCACCGGCAGCCGGGTGCGCAACTACGACGGGCTGGGCGGCCAGCTGCTCTTCGCATGGCTGCACCAGCACCGCGTCCTGCACTGGACCGACAGCCGTCTCAGCATCGACTGGGAGCACGTGGCCGAGGCAGTGATCGCCCTGGGAGCGAGCATTGACGAGCTGTACTGGCGCTCCATCGACCGGCCCAAAACAGCCCACTGGCTCGCCGCCTACCAGCTGATTTCCGCTACCGTCACACCCCACCCGGCATCGGCATGGGCCAAGGGCGCTGAAGCACTGCCGCTCTCCGGTCCTCCCCGCGGCCTGACGGACCGTGTGCTGGACGACGAATTCCCCCTGTCCATGTTCTTTGAGGCTTTGGAGAAGAAAATGCGCCCGGTCATCGAATCCACCGCCGGGATCACCGGCAGGTCAGCACTGTGAGTCCGGCACTGTGAGCGAAACACGGGCCATGGACGGCATCCCGGTCCTGAACGTCCTGGTCACCGGGGGCAGCGGAGAGTCGGGAATTGCTGTGGCAGGGGCCCTCCGGGAAGCAGGGTTCCGGATCTTCACTGTGGGCTCGGACCAGTCCCGCATCGAGGCGGCGGCCGCACGGACCGGCGAGGGCGTCACTCCCCTCGTCTGCGACCTCGCCAGCCTTGCCGATGTCCGGGCCCTCAGGGACAGCCTTGCCGGCAGCGGCACCACCATCGATGCGGTCATCCACCTGGTGGGAGGCTGGCGCGGAGCAAAGGGAATCCCTGACCAGAGCGACTCCGACTGGGAGTTCCTGGAGCGGGGAGCCATCACCACCCTGCGGAACGTGTCCCGAGTGTTCTACACGGACCTTGCCGATTCCGTTTGCGGGAGATTTGCCATGGTCTCCTCGACGGCAGTGGGAAAACCCACCGCCGCGGCGGCCAGCTACGCGGCGGCGAAGGCCGCAGCCGAGGCATGGACCATGGCAATGGCTGAAGGCTTCAGCCGCACCGAGTCCAGCGCCGCCGTCGTACTCGTGGTGAAGGCGCTTGTGGATGAGACGATGCGGAAGCGGCACCCGGAACGGACTTTTCCGGGCGCCACCGACGTCCGGGACCTGGCCGCCGCCGTCGTCGGCCTGTTCAGCAGTCCGGCAGCCGGGCTGAACGGCGAGCGCCTGCTGCTGACCCCCTGACCTCCCTAGACTGAAAGCGTGAGCAAAGCAATGACAACCGCAATAAACACAGCCGGAGCACTTGCCGATCTCTCCGCGGTCCGGCTCCATGACGCAGCCGTCCGGGGGTTCGCCTCGGACAACTACTCCGGCGTCCACCCTGAGGTCCTGGCGGCACTGGCGGCAGCGAACGGGGGCCACCAGGTCTCTTACGGCGAGGACGACTACACCGCACGCCTCCAGCAACTGATGGAGGAACACTTCGGATCAGGCATCGAGTGCTTCCCGGTGTTCAACGGGACGGGCGCCAACGTCCTGTCCCTGCAGTCCCTGCTTCCGCGCTGGGGTGCCGTGGTGTGTGCGTCCACTGCCCACATCAACATGGACGAGAACGGCGCCCCCGAGCGGATCGGCGGAATCAAGCTCCTCAGCGTCCCCACGCCTGACGGCAAACTGACACCCGACCTCATTGACCGCGAGGCGTGGGGATGGGGTGATGAGCACCGCGCCCAGCCATTGGCCGTCTCGATTACCCAGACCACCGAACTGGGCACGTGCTACACGCCTGAGGAGGTGCGCGCCATTGCGGACCATGTCCATGCCAAGGGCATGAAGCTCCACATGGACGGTGCCCGGCTGGCCAATGCCGCGGCGCACCTGCAAGTGCCGCTGAGGGCTTTCACGCGCGACGCCGGTGTGGACATCCTGTCCTTCGGCGGCACCAAGAACGGACTGCTTTTCGGCGAAGTGGTTGTGGCTCTCAACCCCGAAGCGGCCTCCGGCCTGGTGTACCTGCGGAAGATGAACATGCAGCTCGCTTCCAAGATGCGGTTTCTTTCAGCCCAGTTCATCGCGCTGCTGGAGGGCGGCCTGTGGCTCCGTTCGGCGTCCCACGCCAACGCCATGGCCACCCGACTCCGCGCGGCCGTGGACACGATCGACGGCGTGGAGCCCACGCAGAAGACGGAATCCAACGGCGTGTTTGCCGTCCTCCCCAAGGGCGTGGCAGACAGGCTGCGGGAGTCCTTCCGCTTCTACGACTGGGATGAGGCGGCGCGGGAAGTCCGCTGGATGTGTTCCTTCGACACGAGTGAGGACGATATTGATGCTTTTGTTGCCGCGATCCGCCGGGAGATGGCTGCCCACCATGCAGCCAAAACGGCCAGTTAGCATGGACGCTTTGACGGCGAGCCTGCGCTCCCGCCCCGCTGCGGTTGCGTAACCTGCGAAGGTGAACGCACTCGCCCAGGTTCCCCCGGAGTTTCTGCACGCTTTGGGAACCCTCAGGAAAGCCCGGTGCCGCGGTGAACTGCACCTGGCGGAAATTCCGGCTCCGGCACGGCTGGCGCCGTACGCGGTGGCGCTCGGTGCCGAAGTCATGGCGCCCGGCCCCGGCAGTGCGCCCACTCCAGTTCACGGCCCGGCAGCCATGGCGCTTGCCGCTGCCTCCGGAACAGACGACGACGGCGACACCGAGCTGGCCACGGGCCGTTTCATCCTGCTCCATGATCCAGACGGTTCCGCCGTCTGGGACGGCGAGTTCCGCATCGTGACCTATATCCGTGCGCAGCTGGAACCGGAAATGGGCAACGACGAAATGCTCGGCACGGTGGCATGGACGTGGCTCGTGGAGGCGCTCGAGAACCACAAGGCCCCCTACCGGGCGGCGGGCGGCACGGCCACGAGGGTCCTCTCCGAGAGCTTCGGAACCCTGGCCGACAGGCCGGCGTCGATCGACATCGAACTGCGCGCCTCCTGGACGCCCGCGTCGTCGGATGTCACAGCACATCTGGAAGCGTGGTCGGACATGGTGTGTACGTTCGCCGGGCTCCCTCCGCTTCCCGACGGCGTGTCCGCCCTTCCGCGCCGCCGGAACTAAAAGCAGCCTGACACTCCGTTGTCGGTAAACTGAAGACACCATGACCCCTCACATTCCGGATAACACCACAGCCGGCGCTCCGGCTGCTGAAACCACTACCCACATCACGGTGGAGGGCTTCGACAGCCCCATCCCCCAAATCATTGACCTCGATGCACCCCGCGACGGCGTGCCTCTTGTCATCCAGACGCAGTCCGGGCTGGAGAGATGCGCAGCCGCCATCGCCGCCGGAACAGGGCCGGCCGGGGTGGACGCCGAGCGCGCCTCAGGTTTCCGCTATGGCCAGCGCGCCTTCCTGGTCCAGATCCGCCGCGAAGGCGCCGGAACCTGGCTGATCGACCCTGAGCCCTTCGAGGACCTGGCAATCATCAACGATGCGCTCAAGGGAGTGGAGTGGATCCTGCACGCGGCCAGCCAGGACCTGCCCTGCCTCTTGGAGCTGGGCATGTGGCCGGACAAACTGTTTGACACCGAATTGGCCGCCAGGCTCGCAGGCCTGCCGCGCGTCGGCCTGGCCGCCGTCATTGAACAGCTGCTGGGATTCGGCCTGGCCAAGGAACATTCAGCCGCCGACTGGTCCACCCGCCCCCTGCCGGAGCCCTGGCTGCGCTACGCCGCGCTGGACGTGGAAGTCCTGACCGAACTGCGCGAAGAACTCATCGAACTGCTGGAGGCGGACGGCAAGCTGGAGTTCGCAGAGCAGGAGTTCGCCGCCATCCTGGCAGCCGGCGTGGCCCCTCCCCGGATTGATCCCTGGCGCAAGACGTCGGGCCTCCACCAGATCCGGGACCGCCGGCAGCTGGCAGCCGTCCGCGAGATGTGGCTGGAGCGCGATTCCCTCGCCCAGAAGCGGGACGTGGCTCCGGGAAGGCTCATTCCCGATTCCTCCCTGGTGGCCGCCGCCAAAGTCATGCCGTCTACTGTGCCCCAACTGCTGGGCACCAAGGGCTTCCACGGCCGGGCGGCGCAGCGCGAGGCACCACGCTGGCTGCGCTGCATCGCCACAGCAAGGGACCTTGAGGACCTTCCTCCGCTGCACCTGCCCACCAACGCGCCTCCCCCGCCCCGCGTCTGGGCGGACCGTGATCCCGAGGCGGCCGCACGGCTCGCAACTGCCCGGCCCATCCTGCAGGAAAAGGCCGAGCAGCTGAACCTGCCCCTGGAGAACCTCCTCACCCCGGACTACTTGAGGCGGGTGGCCTGGCGACCGCCTGCAGAGATCAGCGAAGCTGCCGTGGCGGGCGACCTTCGTGCACTCGGTGCCCGTGAGTGGCAGGTCGGGATCGTCGCCCCGCTCATCACGCAGGCGTTCCTGAATCCCCAGCCGCTGCCGCCCAAGGAGCCCCGTGAGCCCAAGGCGGCAGCGGTGGTGGCTAGCGACTGAAATCGAAGCGCGGCCAGCCGGCCTTAGCACCCTCATCCCGGACAAAAACGCGAGACCTTGCACGCTAAGTTACTGACGAGTAACATTGCGTTCACTGCCGTCCGGATCATTGCTGCCCTTGGCCGCTGACCGGCGCCAACGTCTCGATGAGGAGTTACACGTGACCCAACCCCACAGCAGCGGAATACACAGCAGCGGAAACCAGCGCACTGTCCGCGACGTCGTTTTTGTCGACGGCGTCCGCACGCCGTTCGGCCGGGCCGGGGAAAAAGGCATCTACGCCGGAACCCGCGCCGATGACCTGATGGTCAAGTGCATCCGCGAACTCCTGCGCCGCAACCCGTCGTTGCCCCCCGCGCGGATCGACGAAGTAGCCGTGGCCGCCACCACCCAGACCGGCGACCAGGGCCTGACCCTGGGACGCACCGCCGCCCTGCTGGCCGGGCTCCCCCGCACCGTTCCGGGATTTGCGATCGACCGCATGTGCGCCGGAGCCATGACTGCCGTCACCACCACGGCCAGCGGAATCGGATTCGGAGCCTACGACGTCGTCATTGCCGGCGGCGTGGAACATATGGGCAACCACCCGATGGGTTCGGGAGCCGACCCCAATCCGCGCTTCATGTCCGAGCGCCTGGTAGACCCTGCCGCGCTGAACATGGGAAACACGGCCGAGAACCTGCATGACCGTTTTCCGGACATCACCAAGGAACGCGCGGACGCATACGCCGTCGCCTCGCAGGACAAACTGGCCGCGGCCTACGGCAAAGGGCAGATCCAGCCGGACCTCGTCCCGGTAGCCACCCTCAAGCCGGGGCAGGGCTGGACTCTGAATACCGTGGACGAGCCGCCCCGTCCCGGCACCAGCCTGGAGGATCTCGCCGCCCTTCGTACTCCCTTCCGTGCCCATGGCCGGGTCACTGCCGGCAACGCCGCAGGCCTGAACGACGGCGCCACGGCAGCCGTACTCGCCTCCTCTGAAGCCGCGGCCGAGCTGGGGCTTCCCGTCAAGATGCGGCTGGTCAGCTACGCGTACGCAGGCGTCGAACCCGAGGTGATGGGAATCGGCCCCGTGCCCGCCACCGAGAAGGCCCTGAAAAATGCAGGCCTGGGAATCGAGGACATCGGCCTGTTCGAAATCAACGAAGCCTTCGCCGTGCAGGTGCTGAGCTTCCTGGACCACTTCGGCATTCCCGACGACGATCCGCGCGTCAACCGGTACGGTGGCGCCATTGCCGTGGGCCACCCGCTGGCGTCCTCCGGCGTACGGCTGATGAACCAGCTGGCCCGGCAGTTCGAAGAGGATCCCTCGGTGCGGTACGGCATCACCACCATGTGCATCGGCCTCGGCATGGGGGCAACAGTCATTTGGGAAAACCCGCACCACCCCGGCTACGGCACCACCACCGGGTCCATTACTGAATCAGCCACAGAAGGAGCCGCAGCATGAGCGCCGCAGACTTCAACAAGCTCGCCGGACTCTTCCCTGACGAGACCGTGACCCACTCCTACGTCCAGGACATCCAACTCCCGGCCCCTAAGGGAAAGCCCAGTCCCGGCGTTTTCGCCCTGATCACGCTGGACAACGGCCTGGACCACTCCAAGCCCACCACTCTGGGTCCGAATACGCTGGTTGAGCTCGGCACCGTATTGGAACGCCTGAGGGAACGCGCCGCACGCGGGGAAATCGTGGGCGTGGGCGTCACCGGCAAGCCGTATTACCTGGTGGCGGGCGCGGACCTCTCAGCCGTAAAGTCGCTGGACAACCGGGAGCACGGGCTCTGGATGGCCCAACTCGGCCATGACGTATACGCCACACTGGCCAACCTCGGGGTGCCCAGCTTTGCCTTCATCAACGGCGTGGCCCTGGGCGGCGGCCTGGAGATCGCCTTGCAGTCCACCTTCCGGACTGTATCGACCGGGGCCGGCGCGCTGGGGCTGCCGGAGGCTTTCATCGGCCTGGTCCCCGGCTGGGGCGGGGTTTACATCCTGCCGCGGCTGATCGGTCCGGAGAATGCCGTCCGGGTGATGATCGAAAACCCGCTGACAAACAACCGCACCCTGACCGGACCGCAGGCATTCGACCTGGGCATTGCCGATGCCGTGTTCGAACCTGCAGACTTCGTCGAGCAGTCCCTGGCCTGGGCCGCGAAAGTCATCTCCGGCGACGTGGTGCCCGAGCGGCCCAACGCCGTCGATCCTTCCCTGCCCGCCGCCGCAGAACGCTGGGCCGGCGCAATCGCGGCCGGGCGCGCCTTCGTGGAAGCCAAGACGTCCAATGCGTCGCCGGCGCCGGCCAAGGTCCTGGACATCCTCGAAGCTAATCGCACCATGACGCAGGCTGAATCAAGGGAGCTCGAGTGCGAGACCCTCGCCGGACTGATGCAGACGGACGAATTCCGCGCCACCGTCTACGCCTTCCTGGACCTCGTGCAAAAGCGGTCCAAGCGGCCCGCCGGCGCTCCTGACCGGAAGCTTGCCCGCCCCGTGACGAAGGTGGGAGTGGTTGGCGCCGGGCTGATGGCCAGCCAACTGGCCCTCCTGTTCGCCCGGCAGCTCAAGGTGCCGGTGGTTATGACTGACATCGACCAGGCGCGCGTGGACAAGGGTGTGGGCTACGTCCAGACAGAGGTGGACAAGCTCCTGGGCAAGAAGCGGATCAGCCAGGATGCCGCCAACCGCACGAGAGCCCTGGTGACGGGTTCGGTCTCCAAGGACGCCTTCGCGGACGCCGACTTTGTGATCGAGGCGGTCTTCGAAGAGCTGAACGTCAAGAAGCAGGTGTTCGCCGAGGTTGAGGCCATCGTGTCCGCTGAATGCATCCTCGCCACCAACACCTCGTCGCTGTCCGTGACGGCCATGGCCGAGGATCTTCAGCATCCGGAACGGCTGGTGGGCTTCCACTTCTTCAACCCGGTGGCAGTCATGCCGCTGCTGGAGATCGTCCGTGCTCCGAAAACGGACGACGCCGTGCTGGCCACCGCCTTTGAGCTGGCCAAGGGACTGAAGAAGACCGGGGTGCTGGTCAAGGATGCTGCCGCCTTTGTCGTCAACAGGATCCTCCTGCGGCTCATGAGTGAAGTCACCGCAGCCTTCGATGAAGGAACCCCCGCCGAGGTCGCGGACAATGCGCTGCGCCCCATGGGCCTGCCCATGACGCCCTTCACCCTGGGCGCCATGGTCGGCCTGCCGGTGGCGCAGCACGTTCAGGAATCTTTGCACGCCGCCTTCGGCGATCGCTTCACGGTCTCCGCCAACCTGCAGAAACTGATCGATAACGGCGTCACTGCCCTGTGGGTGCCTGCCGACGACGGCTCACGGGAGATCCCGGAATCGACGTTGTCGCTCATGTCCTTCGGCACGTCCCCGTCCACCGCCGAGGAGGTGCTCCGACGCACCCAGGACGCCTTGGCCGAGGAAATCGGGCTGATGCTGGATGAAGGCGTAGTGGCGGGGCCCGAGGACATCGACCTCTGCATGATTCTGGGTGCGGGATGGCCGATGTTCCTGGGCGGCATCACGCCCTACCTGGACCGGACGGGGGCGTCCGAGCGCGTTAACGGCAAGCGGTTCCTGCCCCCCGGAGTCGCTTCCCGCGCCTGACCACGACCGTGCCGACGGCGGACGCTCCTAAGGAGTGCCCGCCGTCGGCGCAGCCGTTGCCCCTGTCCCGGCTCCTGTTGTCCCGGGGCTTCCGTTCCCCGCTCCTGTTGCTCCGGAGCTTCCGTTTCCCGCTCCTGCTGCTCCGGAGCCTCCGTTGCGGCGACCCTGGCCGGACGTCTGCGCCCCTGCGCCGCCTCCGGCGCCGCTCCCTTGGAAATTGGCAAAGTTGGACCTGGCTCCGCGGGTTCCGGCGTCGACCTGCTTTTGCATGGCCGAGCCGGCGAACACGCCGGCGGCGACCATCAGAATGCAGGCCATGATCTTGGTAGAGCGCCCCATGACGTACCTGCTTTTCGGTACGAAGGGTTCCTCCTCCGTCGGAGCCGGCAACGGATCAACCTTGAAGGATGGCTGCTCGTCGTCAAAGGCAGTGGCGGCAAAAGCGTTGCCCGTGTCGACGTCGTCGGCCTCCCCTGTTCCTGTTGTCCACTCCTGGTGCGCTGAAGGATCCGCCGTAGGCAATGCTTCGGTGTTGGCGGGTTGTCCGGCGTCGCGGCGGCCGCGGGGCGTGTGTGTGCTGCCTGGTAAGAAACTCATGAGGGAAGTCCTATTCGTAGCGGAGGGCATCGATGGGCCGCAATTTGGCGGCCTTGTTGGCTGGATAGACGCCGAAGACCAGCCCGATGAAGGCGGACACGGCCAGCGAGACCCAGACGGTCCAGGGCTGGACCTCGGGCTGGACGCCGAGGACAGGGAAGGCACTGCCGGCGAAGCCGATCACGATTCCGGCGATACCGCCAATGATTGAAATGATGAGCGACTCGATCAGGAACTGGGCGACGATGCTGCCCCGCGAAGCCCCGATGGCCTTGCGGATGCCGATTTCGCGTGTGCGCTCGGTCACTGTAACCAGCATGATGTTCATGACGCCGATGCCGCCGACGAGCAGGCTGATGGCCGCCACAGCGCCGAGCAGGATTGTCAGTGTCTGCGTGGTGTTGGTGGCGGTGGTGAGGATCTGGGCCTGGTTTCGGACCTGGTAGTCGCGGTTGCTGGCGTCCACTTTGTGGCGGGCGTCCAGGATCATCTGGACCTCGTTCTGGGCCTGGTTCATGACGTCGGCTGAGGCAGCCTGAACGGTGATCGAGGCCAGTGTCGGGGAGTACCCGGTGAACTTGTTCTGTGCCACGGCCAGCGGGACCACCACGATGTCATCAGGATCGTTCAGCCCCGATGATCCCTTGACGCTCAGGACCGCGGCAACCGTGAAGTTCTGTCCGTTCAGCTGGATGGTCTGGCCGACGGCGGATCCGGTGGCGGTCCCGAACAGGTCTGCGGCGACGGTATTGCCGATGACCGCGACCGGGTTGGCTGCCTGCTGGTCCGCATCGGTGAAGAGTTTTCCTGAGGCCGCTGTGCTGTCGCTGATGTCGAAGTAGGCGGGGGTGGTGCCCAGGAAGCTGGCAACCGAATGTGTGGCGTTGCTGAAGGTTGCCGTCACGCCCTGCGCCTGGACGATGGGGGCTGTCCGGGCCACGTCAGGTGCGAGCACGGGGTCGGTGAGCGAATGTTCGTCATCGAGCGTGAGGTTGGTGCTGCGGGTCCGGTTCGCCCCCGGCTGGGAACCGGCACCCGCACGGCCTCCTACCGATGTCGAACGGCTCACCGTCAGGACGTTGGTACCAAGCTTGCCGATCTGGGCCTTGATGTTGTTGCTGGTTCCCGCGCCGACCGCGAGCAGGATGATGACCGCTGCAATACCGATCAGGATTCCCAGGGTGGTCAGCACTGAGCGCATCTTGTTGGCTGCCACCCCGGAGAGGGCGAACCGGGCGGATTCCAGGACGTTCACTGTGCCACGGCCAGGGTCAGGCCGCCGAGCGGCTGTTGGCGTTCGTCGGAGACGATCAGGCCGTCCTGCATCCGCACGACGCGTCCCGCCCGCTCTGCTACGTCCATCTCATGGGTAATCATGATGATGGTGCGCCCGGAGTGATGGAGCCGGTCAAAGAGGTCCAGGATCTCCGCTGACGCCCGCGAATCCAGTGCCCCCGTCGGTTCATCCGCCAGCAGCAGGACCGGATTGGTGACGAGCGCCCGTGCGATGGCCACCCGCTGTTGCTGGCCTCCGGAAAGCTGGGACGGCCGGTGGTCTGCCCTGCTGGACAGGCCGACCGCATCCAGCATCTCCAGGGCCCGGGCTTGCCGCTCCTGCCGGCTTACGCCGGCATAGGCGAGCGGCATCGCCACGTTGTCCACCGCTTTGGTGCGCGAGATCAGGTTGAAGTTCTGGAAGACGAACCCGATCTTCCGGTTCCGGATCTGTGCCTGCTGATACTCGTCGAGCTCCACCGTGTTGATTCCGTCCAGCAGGTAGCTCCCCGCCGTGGGTGCGTCCAGGCAGCCGATGATGTTCATCATGGTGGACTTCCCGGAGCCGGAGGCTCCGATAATGGCCACGAAGTCGCCGCGCTCGATCGTAATGTCCACGCCGTCGAGCGCGCGGACTTCCGCCTCTCCCTTGCCGTAGACCTTGCTGACCCCGGACAGTTCGATCACCGCCGCCATGGCTTACTGACCGCCCGTCCGTGCGCCGCCGCCACGGTTGGCGCCACCGAATGCGCCGCCGCCGAAGCCGCCGCCGGCAGTGGTGCCTGTGCCGGTCTGCAGCGTGGCCGAGATGGCCGGGAGCTCGATCTGGTCTCCTTCGGAGAGGCCTGTGAGGACCTGCGTGCGTCCGTTGGCGCTGATGCCGGTGGTGACCTGTTTCGGCGTCGTGACCCCGTCCTTGACCACGTTGACGGTCTGGCGCGTCCCGCTTGTTGTCACCGCGAGGCTCGGTACCACCAGCGCGTTGTCAGCTGTGGCAGTGGTGACAGTGATGCTGGCGCTTTGGCCGAGCCGCAAAGCGGCGGGCGGGTTGTCAATTGACACGGTGACGGGGTAGGTCACGACGCCGTTGGTGGTGCTGGAGGTCTGGGCGATCGAAACCACCTTGCCCGTGACGGGCGCGGCGGCGGCGTCCGTGGTCAGGGCCGGAAAGGTGAACTGGGCCGCCTGATCGGTCTTCATGTTGGTGACGTCGGATTCGGAAAAGCCTGCGACGACCTGGAGGTGCGCCGTGTCGCTGATGGTCACCAGTCCACTGGACGACGACGAGGCGGCGGCGGAGGACGCTGCGGAACCGGGTCCGGTGGCGGAACCGCCGGACCCGGCGGTTCCGGAGCTGGCCGAGCCGGCGGACCCGGCTCCGGAAGATCCGGTCAGTGCGCCCACAGTGGCACTGACTGCTGTGATGGTTCCGGCGACCGGTGAGTTCAGGGTGCAGGCGGCCAGGTTGGTCTTGGCCGTTTCGACTGCGAGCTGGGCGCTGGTGATATTTGTTCCGCCCGCGGCCGCCCGTGCGTTCTGTGCGTTGCCGAGGGTGGTTGTGGCCGAGGAGACCTGCTGTTTGTCTTTGAGCTGGGTCGACGCCGCCTGGTTCTGCGCCTGGCTCAGGGCCGCCTGGTCCTTCGCGAGCTGGTTCTGGGCGGAAACGACCGGGTCCACCCAGTTGGCCGGCTTCGGGTCCGGAGCCGGCTGCCCCTGCGCGGCGGCCACGGCAGCGTTGTCCGCGTCCACGGCCTTCTGGGCGGCAGCGACGGCGGCAGCCTGCTGGGAGCTGTCCAGGGCCGCGGACTGCTGGGCGTTGGCCAGGCCCTGGCTCGCGGTGGACACTTGGCCGGCGGCGGAGACCTGCTGCTGATTGGCCTGGGCCGACACCGAGTCAAGCTGTGCCTGGGCCACGTTCAGGGCGTTTTGCGCGTTCGTGGGATCGATGGACAGCAATTGCTGGCCGGCCGTCACCTGCTGGCCGAGCGCGGCGCTGACCGACACGATAGGGCCGGTGCAGTTCTGGGCGTTCACCACTGTTGTCGTTGCCGGGGCAACATTCCCGGTTGCGGTAGCCACCGAGGCGATGGTTGCCTTGCTCACCGCAACAGTCCGGGAGGCCGCGGCTGGAGTGGTTGAACTTGCGGCCGAGGCGGAAAGGTAGGTGCCTGCGCCGAGGGCCAGAATGACGGCGCCCAGGCCCAGGTTGATAACAAGGGTTTTTGAGGTCATGGCTGGACCGTAGTAGCCGGACCTGAGCGCATGCCGGGAATATGGTGGGAGCACGCCCATCGGTTGCCTTTTCAGCAGATCCCCGTTGGCTGGCCGGTATGACGGTGGCGCTTTTGTTCCGATCCCCCAGCGTTTATGACTCTAGTCCGGACGCCCGCTGGCCGGCTCCACAAGCTCCGGACCGTTGTTCCGGACGCTGTTCACCCGGTCAGTGACTATCCTCGGCGTGAGCACAGGTTCGGGGACGGCCTTCAGGAGCTTTTGCACGTCGTCTTTGTTGGTGATGCCCGGATCGAGCCAGTCCGAATACATGTCCGGCGGGATGATGACAGGGCAGCGGTCGTGTACATGGCCCAGGGAATCGTGGGCCGTGGTGGTCAGGACGGTGCAGCTGAGCAGCCAGCGGCCCGGGTCATCCTCCGGCACCGACGGGTCCGGCCAGAACTCGTACAGGCCCGCGAAGGCCAGGAGGTCCTCATTCTCCGAGTACAGGTAGTTCGGGATCTTCTTGCCGTCGTCTGTCTTTTGCCACTCGTAATACCCCTCGGCCGGGATGAGGGCGCGGCGCTTCACGGCGGCCTTGCGGAAGGCGGGCTTGTCCAGGATCGACTCGCTGCGGGCATTGATCAGCTTCGAACCGATCTTCACGTCCTTGGCCCAGGACGGCACCAGGCCCCAGCGGGCGACGAGCAGGTGCCGGTCGATAGCCCCTTCATCGAGCCGCTCCGCAATAATCGGCACGTCCTGGGTGGGCGCCACGTTCCAGCTCGGCGGGGGCGGAGTCCCCTCCACCTCCTTAGCGTCAAAATGACTCAGAAGGTCCCCTGAGGCTTTGGCCATGACGTATCTGCCGCACATACCCCCATTCTGCCTGACAAGCCCGGGCAGCACCGATCACAGCAGCAACCTCACCAAATCCCTTGATGCGCCCCGGGCATCCGCGTCGGTCAGGGAAAACGACGGAACCGACCGGGAACCCGCATTGCGGCATTGATCCAAAGGAACGGGCTGTTCAGTGGGTCACCGCCTGTGTGGGCTAAACCTCCCGCAGCCGGCCGGCGTCGAACTCCAGGACCCGGTGCGCGGCTCCCCGGGCATAGCCGGCGTCGTGCGTGACGAACACGACGCCGGTCCCGCGCACCGCCGCCTGTCCGACCACCTGCCCCAGGCGCTCGACACCGTGCCGGTCCAGTCCGACGGTCGGCTCATCCAGCGCAAGTACCGCAGGATCGCGCGCCAGGACGGTGGCCAGGGCGAGGAGGCGCTGCTGTGAGGCCGGCAGGTCCGCCGGGTGGATGGAGGCAGCGACGGACAGGCCGACGTCGTCAAGAGCGGCAAGGGCCCGGGAAGTGGCGGCTTCGGGCCCGAATCGCGGACGGAGTCCGAAACGCACTTCCCGCAGCGCCGTCCGTTCAAAGAGCTGATCCCGCGGGTGCTGGAACAGGAGTCCCACCGAAGCCGCCACCCGCCCCACAGGCGCCCCGGCGATGCTGCTTCCGGCTACCCGCACCTCTCCTGACGAGGGCCGGAGCAGCCCGATCAGGAGACGCAGGAGCGTTGACTTGCCGGCCCCGTTCGGTCCGGTGATGGCCACAATCTCTCCGGCCCGGAGGCTGAAGTCCAGATCCTGCAGTACATCTCCTGGAGAGGGCCCCGGGCGCGAAGCCGCGGGGTAGCGGAATCCCACTCCCCTCAATTCCAGGATCGCCGGCCCGTTGCGGGTGGCCGGGGCAGTCCCGGCCGGACGGGCAGGGACCGCCGAAACGGCTGGATCCGAAAACCGCACCCCCGAGGCCTCCAGCTCCGCCGATCCCATGACCTGGGCCGGCCGTCCGGCGGCAGTTGCCGTGCCGCCGTCGAGGATCATCCAGTGCCCTGCCTCCAGGGCCAGCCTGTCCACCACCTGCCCCAGGACGACGACCGCGGAACCTCCGCTGACGAGGCTCCGAATGAGATCGGAAATCTGCGCGGCGCCCGCCGCGTCCAGCGAGGCCAGCGGTTCATCGAGGACCAGGACCTCCGGCGCCGTGATGACCGCGCAGCCCACGGCCAGCCGCCTCAGTTCCCCGCCGGAGAGCGTTGCCGGATCCCTGTCCAGCAGTCCTGAGAGTCCCACGCTGGCTGCTGCGCGGGCCACCGCGCCAAACATGTCCTGCCGTGGCATCCCCCGGTTTTCCAAGCCGAAGGCCAGCTCCTCCGCGACCGTGGAGCGCACTGTCGACAGCATGGCCGCCGCGTCCTGCGGGACAAACTCGACCCGCCGGGACCATTCCGCAGGGTTGATCCGCGGATCAGCGGGGGAACCCCGGAATTCCAGGTGCGTCCCGCCAAGCTCCAGGTCCCCGCGGAGCATCCCGGAGTGGCCGGGGCGCAGCCAGCCGGCCAGCAGCTTGCCCAGCGTCGACTTGCCGCTCCCGGAGCCGCCCAGGACGGCCGACAGGCTCCCCGGAGCGATCCCAAGTCCGACGCCGCGCAGCACAGGTGCCGTCCCTCCGTGATAGGTGAACTCGTCAATCCCCGCCCGCAGGACCGTACCTGTCGCTGCCGTCATGCTGACAACGCTGCCGGCCAGGAAGCCAGCAGGCGGAGGACGACAGCCGCGGCTGCCAGGATCAGGGCACCCGCGCGGAAGAGCCGCTGCCGGGGCGGATCCTCAACCTGCCGGTAGCTGGTGCGGGGTCCAGGGCCGCCGAAGCCCCGGGCGTCGAGCGCCTGGGCGCGAATGCCGGCGTCGTCGATCAGCCCCATGACCAGCGGCACCATCTGCAGCCGCAGGGCAGCGATTCGGGACAGCAGGCCGCCCCGCAACAGCAGCCCACGTGCCTCCTGGGCCTGCCGGATCCGGTCCAGTCGCGCGACGATCGCAGGGACCAGCGTCAGCGTGGAGGCCAGCACGAAGCCGAACTGCGGCGGGACGGCGCTGCGGGACGCCAGGGCGGACACCAGGTCAGGAACGCTGACGGTGAAGGAGAACAGGAGCAGGACCAGGACGCAGGCAGACGTTCTTGAACCCAGGTCCAGGGCGAACTCCAGGCCTTCGGCGGTGACCCGGGCCGGCCCCCACTCGGCCAGGACTGTCCGGCCTTCGGGAAAGAAGAGCCCGTGCAGCAGCAGGAGCGACAGGCACAGGGGAACAACTATCACCGCAGCCGCGGACAGCACCTTTCCTGCCACCCGTGCCCGCGCCGCCAGGACGGAGGCGGCGATGGCCACGGCAAGGGACAGGGGCCAGCTCGCTGCCGCCGTCGTGGTCACCGCGGTGCATGTTGCCGCTGTGAGTGCGGTGAAGGGGTGGAGGCGCACTGCAGGGAGTCAGGCGGCGGGCGTGGCCGGCGCCTTCCCTGCGAGTACCCGGAAGCGGCGCACGAAGGGGAACTGGAAGGTGGTCCGGCGCGGGAGGGCGTAAACCAGCAGCGCGGCGACCGCGAAGACGATTGCCTTGTCCATGGGGTCCGAGATCAGCGCCTGCTTGGTGATCGCCGCCAGAAGCGTGTCGCCCATGGCGCGGAAGGCGCTGACGATCGCACCCGTGCCGAGGCCGGAGGTGCCGCCGAAGACGAACGCGGCAACCGGGGCGGAGACGACGCCGGCGAGGATCCCGGTGATGAAGCCGGCGACGGGGGCAAGGTAGAAGCGGCGGAACAGGCCGCCACGGGCGGCCAGTCCAGCCAGGAAGCCGATCAGGGCGGCACCCGCCGCGAAAGGCAGGACCGTGGGATTGAAGAACGACCAGACAATGCTGCTCAGCGCGCCGGTCGCGGCGCCTGCGGCGGGTCCGGCCAGGACGGCTATCAGGACAGTACCGATAGCGTCGAAGTAGAACGGCAATCCGGTGCTGCCCATGACCTGGCCAAGGACCACGTTCAGGACCAGGGCCACCGGGATGAGGACCAGGGTGGATGTGGGCAACACGGGCAGTACGGCAAGGATCAGGAGCACTGCACCGAGCAGGAACCCGCCCAGTGCGACAAGGGCCGAAAAGCTCGCCGGACCGTTGGCAATGTCCGTTGGCTGCGTGAGGACCAGGAAGATATAGGTACCGGCGATGGCGGCAGCGCCCAGAATCTCCAGGATGCGGCGGTTTCGCGAGGCGGCCTGGCCGGCTTCGGGCAGTGTCAGGGATGAGGATGACATGATGTTTCCTTTGAAGGTTCTGGCTCCGCAGCCGGGAAGGTTCAGGGCGTGCATGCAACTGCCTATGTCACCTCGGCAGAATCCCGGGCCAGCGTTTCCGCTCCCCCGGACCGCACACCAGTTTACCGGCTGGGAGTCTGCCGGACATCCCCTTCGGCCAACCTCCGTGCCAGGCCGCCAACAGACTTCACGAGCTCATCGAATGCAGCGCCGGGGTTGTTGTCCGAGACGATCCGGGCATTGTGCGGATGGCCCCACAGGTTGCGGTAGTCAGCCACTGTGGGTCCCCGCGAGCAACGGCGATTCGGTCTCGACGTCCACGGTAGCCAGCCGGGTGGAGTACTCGAGGGTACCGGCCGCAACCCCGGCCGCGAAGTAGTCGTGGACGTGGGCCAGGTAGCCCTGGTCGTAGTGCCGGTGGAATTCGAAGTAGAACCTGAGGGCGTCCGACAGGTGCCGGATCAGCGGGTTGTCGGAGTGGCTGCGCAGGCCTTCGGGCTGCTCGGGGAGCACGAGTTCCTCCACTGCACAACCGGCCTCCGCCGCCAGCAGGCGCACATGCTCGGGCCGCAGCTCGATCCGCTCGGTCGTGTCCAGGGAACAGACGATGGGCAGGCGGTCCGCGGGCAGCCCGCGGTAGGCCGCATAGACTTCCTTCGCGGCATGCGGATCAACGTGTGTGTTCCATTCGGCGAGGGGCGTCGTGTTCCCCTGGTGATAGAAGCTGCCACCCATGATGACCACCTTGCCCAGGAGCTCAGGCAGCCGGGGTTCCCTGCGGATCGCGAGGGCAAAGTTCGTCAGCGGGGCCGTTATCAGGGCGATCAGCTCCCCCGGGCTGGCACGGGCGGCCTTCACCCACGCATCCGCGGCATTTCGCCGGGAAACGGATCCGGACGGCGCGGGAAGGACGGCGTGGCCCAGGCCCTGGGGACCGTGGGTCTCCGGAGTGGTGATCAGCGGAATTTCCAGGGGAGCTTCCGCCCCGACGGCCACCTCCACGCCACGACGCCCGCACAGCTCCAGCATGGCCAGGGTATTCCGTGCCACCTGATGGACGTCCACGTTGCCGGCGGACGCCGTCACGGCCACGAACTCGACGTCCGGCAGCGATGCCAGATAGGCCAGTGCCAGGGCATCATCGATCCCGGTGTCCACGTCCAGGAGGAGTCTTGTCATTCCCGGCCTCCGCTAGAACAGTGCGACTTTGGGGACCCTGGGAAAAATCGAATCCAGCTCCGCCAGCTCTTCCGCCTCGGGTATCCAGGACACCGCCGCCGCGTTCGTCCGGATCTGCTCAGGCCGCGTAGCGCCGGCGATCACGCTGCTGACCGACGGCTGGGCCGCCAGCCAGGAGAACGCGACCTGGATTTCGGAGAGGTTCCGCTCGGCTGCGAAGGCGCTGAACTTTTCGAGTTGGTCCCAGTCAGCATCGTGGACCAGGTTGGTCCTGGTATGGCTGAGCCGTGATCCGGCGGGGGCCGTGTCCCGCGAGTATTTCCCGGTCAGGAGCCCGTTGGCAAGCGGAAAGTAGGGCAGCAGTCCAATGCCGTAGGCCTCGGCCGCCGGGATGACCTCCAGCTCCGCCCGCCGGTCCAGGAGGTTGTAGTGGTTCTGGGCTGAAACAAACCGTGTCAGCCCAGATGCGCGCGCCACGAATTCGGCCTCGGCAATCTGCCAGCCGGCCCGGTTGGAGTGCCCGATGTAGCGGACCTTCCCGCTGCTGACCAGGTCGTCCAGCGCGGACAATGTCTCATCGATCGGGGTCTGCGGGTCCGGCGTATGGAACTGGTAGAGGTCGATCCAGTCAGTTCCCAGCCGGCGCAGCGAAGCTTCCGCGGCCCGGATAATGTAGCGGCGCGAGCCCCTGGCCCCGAAGTCGGGGCCGTTGGCGCCGCGCATGTCCATCCCGAACTTGGTGGCCACCACCGCCTCATCACGCCTTCCGGCGAGGGCTTTGCCAAGCATCGTTTCACTCAACCCGGGCTCGCGTCCGTACGAGTCCGCAACGTCGAAGAGGGTGACTCCGGCATCCAGTGCGGCGTGCACGACGGCGTCAGTTCCCTCCTGGGATTCGGTCGCCGTTTTGGGACGGCCAAGGTTGTTGCAACCCAGCCCCACCACGGAGACCGCCAGTCCGGAGTTTCCCAGTCGTCGGTATTCAGTCATGGAACCACCCTAGAGGCTGAAGCTGGAGGCAGGCTTGGCGGAGTGCTTGAGTTTGAAATTGTCAGGTTCGCTATACGGTGCGGCGCCGATGCTGAGCTTGGTGAAGTCCAGGTCCTCTCCGCGGCTGCAGACCTTGATCGCGTTGACGGCTTTGTTGACTTCGGGGCAGAGGCAGACGATGTTGAGCTTGTAGTCGCTAAACTCCGTCCGTTCCACGGTGCCCAGCCCGCGCCAGGCCAGGTGGCTGATGAGGGCGTCCTTTGCCTTCTCCTCCAGGTAGCGGTCCCGATCCGTTCCATCCTTGGTTTTGAGTGCGAACTGGGCCACCACCCAGAACTGCTCGTCGTCGGGGATCTCCGCATACCCGTCCTCAGCGCACTGGGCGGCGAAGGCATCCATGAGCCCCTCGGCTGCCTCGGCGTCGGGGACGTCCGTCTCTTCGGTTTTGCTTTGGTGCCCCACCACGCCGTAGTTCATGACGAACTGGCTGTAGTCCTCATCGAACCAGCCCTCGCGGAAGTGCAGCACTCCTTCTTCATCGCGTTTGTAAACCCTGATGATCCCGCTCATGCGCGTCCCTTCGTGAACCATTCGAGGTCGGTGCCGTCGAAGGGTGCCTGCTGTGCCTTGACGGCCTGATAAAGCTGGTCCGCGGCCGCCTGGAGGGATTGGGCCAGGCGGGCCGGGTAATTCATGGCGATGCGGTGCTCGGCGAACTCGTCTTCGTCGTCGATGAACACTCCCCGGCCGGCGGTGCGGACCACGTCCAGGTCCATGTCGATCACATGGAACTCGGTAACTGTGGGCCGGATCGCGTTCCATTCGTGGGCGACGGCCAGGTCAACGTAGATCCGGACTCCGCCGGGGTGGGCGTCGTCATAGAAGGTGGCCACCCAGTCGCCGGATCGCGGTACCAGCAGCACGGCGTCGGACTCGGTGTAGAAGGCGGCTCCGGGCCGCGAGCAGAACTCGTTGCTTCCCTGGAAAATCCACCAGCCGTGCCGGTCTTCGCCGAGGTAGCGTCCAGGCACCACCCAGTGGGCTTTTCCGTTCCACTTCCTGTTCCGCGCGACGACCAGATGCCCCGGTTCCAGGCCGGCAGGTGCCCGGTCAAGCACGGCCGCGGTCTCCTGCTCGCGCACAGTTCCCGGATATGTCAGGGGGTCCGATTCCGTCACAGGATCGGCAGACTTCCGGTGGTGGGATGTTGCTGCCCGGGCAGGGGACGCGCGAAGGGGACCTTGGTCCCCAGGACCTGCGCTACGACGTCGTGCGTTATCTGCTGCGCGGTGAGGCCGACACGTTCCAGCACCTGGCTCCGGGTGCCGTGGTCAAGGAACTCCGCAGGCAGGCCCACTTCGTTCAGGGCAGTGTCCACCCCTGCACCACGCATTTCCTGACGGATCCGCGAACCCACGCCGCCGGCGCGGACGCCGTCTTCGATGCAGACCACCAACCGGTGATGGGACGCCAGGGCAACGATGGAGCGCCGTACGGGGAGCACCCACCGCGGGTCCACCACCGTGCTGCTGATGCCTTGGGCTCCCAGCCTGTTGGCGACGTCCAGGGCGAGTTCGGACATGGCGCCCACGCTGACGATCAGGACATCGTTCTCGCTGGATCCGGACGGCCTGCGGGCGAGCACATCCACGCCGTCGCTCAACCGTTCGGTGGCCTCCACTTCGGCTCCCACGGTCCCCTTCGAATACCGCACCACGCTGGGGGCGTCCCTGATCGCCACGGCCTCGCGGAGTTCCTCACGCAACCGCGTCGCGTCCCGGGGCGCAGCGAGGTGGAGCCCCGGCACGATCTGGACCATGGACATGTCCCACATGCCGTGGTGGCTTGCGCCGTCCGGGCCGGTCACGCCGGCCCTGTCCAGCACGATGGTGACGCCGGCCCGGTGCAGCGCGACATCCATCAGCAGCTGGTCGAAGGCACGGTTCAGGAAGGTGGCGTAGACCGCAACCACCGGGTGCAGCCCGCCGAAGGCCATCCCCGCGGCCGACGTCAGGGCATGCTGCTCCGCGATGCCGACGTCGAAGACGCGGTCCGGGTGGGCGGCAGCAAATTTATGCAGGCCCACGGGAATCAGCATGGCTCCAGTGATGCCGACGATGTCTTCCCGTTCATCGGCGATCGCTGCAATCTCGTCAGCAAAGACCGAGGTCCAGGACTGGGCGCCGGCGGAACCTGTCGGTTCGCCGGTCTCGGGATCGATAATTCCGACAGCGTGGAACTGGTCTGCCTCATGGGCCCGCGCCGGCGGATACCCGTGCCCTTTTTCGGTCATGGCGTGGACAATGACGGGGCCGGCATAGTTCCTGGCGGTGGACAGGGCATGCTCCATTGCCTGGAGGTTATGGCCGTCAACAGGACCGATGTACTTCATGCCGAGGTCTTCGAACATTCCCTGCGGGGCCCACCAGTCCTTGATGCCCTTCTTCATGGCATGCAGGCTCTTGTAGGTGAACTGCCCGATCGGACCGCCATCCTGGAGCTTCCGCTTCCACCAGTCCAGGGTGCCCTCATAGGCGGGCGCGGCGCGGAAGGAGTCGATGGTAGGCCGCAGGGAGGCCAGGTAGTCCGCGAAACCGCCGACCGTGGGCGCATAGGACCGCCCGTTGTCGTTGACCACGATCACCACGCGGCGCCGCTTATCCGCGGCAATGTTGTTGATGGCCTCCCAGGCCATCCCGCCGGTCAGCGCGCCGTCCCCGACGACCGCGACGACGTGGCGGTCACCCTCGCCGGTGAGCTGCCGGGCCCTGGAGATGCCGTCCGCCCAGGACAGCGACGAGGACGCATGCGAGCTTTCCACGATGTCGTGTTCGGATTCTGCCCGGGACGGGTAGCCGGACATCCCGCCCTGCTGGCGCAGGGTGCTGAAGTCCTGGCGGCCGGTCACGAGCTTGTGGACGTAGGACTGGTGCCCGGTGTCGAAAATGATGCTGTCCCGGGGGGAATCAAAGATGCGGTGCACGGCGAGCGTCAGTTCCACGACGCCGAGGTTGGGGCCGAGGTGTCCACCCGTCTGTGAGACGTTCGTGATCAGGAAACTCCTGATCTCAACAGCCAGCTGCTCCAACTGGCTTTGTGACAACTCGTTCAGGTCCTGCGGATTCCGGATGGTGTCCAAGATTCCCAATGACCCCTCCTTCGGGTGGTGGACGTGCCTATTAACTCTAACGCCTCGGTCCGCAGGACCAGACTTACCGCACAGCCGAAGCCCCGGCTGGTCGATGACCGGCCGGGGCTTCGAAAGGGTGCTGCTGGGTTCAGAAAACCGCTAGTTCGCCGAGATCTGGCGCAGGACATACTGCAGGATGCCGCCGTTGCGGTAGTAATCCGCTTCACCCGGGGTATCGATGCGGAGCACTGCGTCGAACGACGTCGACGTGCCGTCCTCAGCCGTTGCAGTGACCTTGAGGGTCTTGGGCGTGCTGCCCGCGTTCAGGGCCGTGACGCCTTCCACCGCGAACACCTCGGTGCCGGTAAGGCCCAGGGTTGCTGCGGACTGGCCGGCCGGGTACTGCAGCGGAAGGACGCCCATGCCGATCAGATTGGAGCGGTGGATACGCTCGTAGCTTTCGGCGATGACGGCCTTCACACCCAGGAGCGCGGTGCCCTTGGCTGCCCAGTCACGTGATGACCCGGACCCGTATTCCTTGCCTGCCAGGACCACCAGCGGAGTGCCGGCTGCCTGGTAGTTCTGCGCGGCGTCGTAGACGTAGGCCTGCGGGCCGTCAGCCTGGCTGAAGTCGCGGGTGAAGCCACCCTCGACACCGTCCAGGAGCTGGTTCTTGATGCGGATGTTGGCGAAGGTGCCACGGATCATGACTTCGTGGTTGCCACGGCGGGAGCCGTAGGAGTTGAAGTCCTTGCGCTCCACTCCGTTGGCCAGGAGGTACTGGCCCGCGGGGGTGTCGGACTTGAAGGAACCGGCCGGGGAGATGTGGTCGGTGGTGACCGAATCGCCGAGCTTGAGCAGCACGCGGGCGCCCGAGATATCCTTGACCGGCTCCGGCTGGGCCTTCATGCCCTCGAAGTACGGGGGCTTGCGGACGTACGTGGAGTTCGGGTCCCAGGCGAAGGTGTCCCCGGCGGGAGTGTCGAGCGCCTTCCAGCGGTCGTCGCCGTCGAAGACGCCCTCGTAGCCGCGGGCGAACATTTCCTTGTCAATCGAGGAGTCGATGACCTGCTGGACCTCGACCGGGTTCGGCCAGATGTCCCTCAGGAACACATCATTCCCGGCCTCGTCCCGGCCGAGGGAGTCGGTCTCGAAGTCGAAGTCCATGGAGCCGGCCAGGGCGTAGGCGATGACCAGCGGCGGGGAGGCCAGGTAGTTCATCTTCACATCCGGGTTGATCCGGCCTTCGAAGTTGCGGTTACCGGAGAGCACAGCAGCGACGGAAAGGTCGTTGGCCTGGACGGCCTCGGAGATTTCGGCGTCGAGCGGGCCCGAGTTGCCGATGCAGGTGGCACAGCCATAGCCCACAATGTAGAAGCCGAGCTTCTCCAGGTACGGGGTCAGGCCGGACTTTTCGTAGTAGTCGGTGACAACCTTGGAGCCCGGAGCCACGGAGGTCTTGACCCACGGCTTGGACGTCAGGCCCTTGTCGACGGCGTTGCGGGCCAGCAGCGCGGCCGCCAGCATCACCGAGGGGTTGGACGTGTTGGTGCAGGACGTGATGGAGGCGATCGCCACCGCACCGTGGTCCAGTTCGAACTCGCGGCCGTCCTCGGTCTTGACGTTGACGGCGTTCGAAATCCGGCCGGCCGCACCGTGAGCTGCGGAGTAGATCGGCGGAATGCGGTCCGTGTCCGTCACGTGCGAGTCGGGCTGGGTGAACGACGGCGCGTCAGAGGCCGGGAAGGACTCCTCCAGCGACTCGTCCACGGTGCCGGCGTCGGCCTGGTGGGAGACGTAGTTGAGCAGGTCGTGACGGAACTCGTCTTTGGCCTCGGTGAGCACGATCCGGTCCTGGGGACGCTTCGGGCCCGAGATGGAGGGGACCACCGTGGACAGATCCAGCTCGAGGTACTCCGAGAACTTGATCTCGTGGGAAGGATCGTGCCAGAGGCCCTGTTCCTTGGCGTAAGCCTCCACGAGGGCGACGTTCTCGTCTGACCGGCCGGTGAGGCGCAGGTAATCAAGGGTGACGTCGTCGATCGGGAACATGGCGGCGGTCGAACCGAACTCCGGGCTCATGTTGCCGATGGTGGCGCGGTTGGCCAGCGGCACGGCAGCGACGCCTTCGCCGTAGAACTCCACGAACTTGCCCACGACGCCGTGCTTGCGGAGCTGTTCAGTGATGGTCAGCACCACGTCGGTGGCGGTCGCCCCGGCCGGGATGGACCCCGTCAGCTTGAAGCCCACGACCCGCGGAATCAGCATGGAGACGGGCTGGCCCAGCATGGCTGCCTCGGCTTCGATGCCGCCGACGCCCCAGCCGAGCACGCCCAGGCCGTTGACCATGGTGGTGTGGGAGTCGGTGCCGACGCAGGTGTCGGGGTAGGCACGGAGAGCGCCATCCACTTCACGGGTCATGACGGTGCGGGCCAGGTACTCGATGTTGACCTGGTGGACGATGCCGGTTCCCGGCGGGACCACCTTGAAGTCGTCAAACGCGGTCTGGCCCCAACGGAGGAACTGGTACCGCTCACCGTTGCGCTGGTATTCGATCTCCATGTTGCGCTCCAGCGCGCCGGAGTTACCGAAGGCGTCGATCTGCACGGAGTGGTCAATGACCATTTCCGCCGGCGCAAGGGGGTTGACCCGCTTGGGGTCTCCGCCCAGTTCCTTGACCGCTTCACGCATCGTCGCCAGGTCAACCACGCAGGGTACGCCGGTGAAGTCCTGCATGATCACGCGTGCAGGTGTGAACTGGATTTCTGTATCGGGCTGGGCGTTGGGGTCCCAGCCTGCCAAGGCGCGGACGTGATCGGCGGTGATATTTGCGCCGTCCTCGGTCCTCAACAGGTTTTCTAGCAATACCTTGAGGCTGAACGGAAGGTTTTCTGCACCTTCAACGGAGTTCAACCGGAAAATCTCGTATTCGGTTCCGGCTACATTAAGTTTGCCTTTTGAACCGAAGCTGTCCACAGTGCTCATCGCAGGACTCCTCTCGCAACAGTTTCATCTTTGTCGCGCGGTAGACCGCTTGCTAGTTAGGAAGTCCTAATTAGTGCAGGCCCGAAGAATTGCAGGTGGCCGCCGTGAATACGGAGCGCGACGTGGGACTACTACCGCCATACTAGTGCAAATAGTCACAGCATCACCGGCGGGGTGTCAGCAATGCGACGGCCTCCAGATGGTGGGTGTGCGGATACAGATCAAACGCCCGCAGGCCGGCCAGGGACCATCCTTCCTGCTGAAAGTAACCAACGTCACGTGCAAATGACGCCGGATCGCACGACACGTAGGCGATGGCGCGGGGATGCGCAGAGACGAGCTGGCTAACCACGGCCTTTCCCGCACCTGCCCGGGGCGGGTCCAGTACCAGTGCGTCAAAATTCCGCGGTTTCTGGCGGAGTACCCGCTCAACCCGGCCCTGGACGATCTCCACTTGCGGTGCGCCGTGCAGGTTCTTGCGGGCGTCCCGGCTGGTTCCCGGTGCGCCTTCCACCGACAGGACAGAGCCGGTTTCCCCCACCGCGTCGGCCAGCGGCGCGGTGAACAGGCCGGCCCCGGCGTAGAGGTCCGCTACGACGGAGCCTGGCCCGAGGAAGCCTCCGTCATGGAGGAATTCTGTGACGGCCCCCACAAGCGTTCCGGGCGCGTCGCGGTGGATCTGCCAGAAGCCGGCGCCGGTGATGCGGTAGTCATGTCCTGCGGCGGACTCCTGGACCCAGGTCCGGCCGCGCAGCGGCAGGGTCGCGTCCTTGAGCGGGTCGAAGCTGGCAACGGAGACGTCATCCGGGAGCTGCGCGACGATGGCGGCCAGCCGTTTGGCCTTGGTGCCCGGCGCCGGCGCGAGGAGCACGAGGGGACGCGTACCGTTGGCGGGCGCCGCCACCTCCACCCGGTCGATGCCCTGCAGGTCCATATCCCACAGGCGCAGCCGGTTGATCCCGTCCACGGCAAGGGGCATGTCCCGGACGGGGATGATGTGGTCGGAGCGGTGGGCGTGCATGCCCACCTTGCCGCCCGGGGTGACCGAGAAGCTGGCGCGCGTCCGCCACCGCAGCCCGCGTTCGGCGTCGTGCTTTCCCTCTGTGCCCTGCGGATCCTCACCCACCGCCTCCACGAGGCCCGCCGCGCCCTCCGACTGGTATTCCCCCATGTTTTCCGACCCGGGAAAGAGTTCGACGCCGGCGAGCCGCTTAAGCTGTTCTGCCAGCACCGCTGCTTTGAGGGCGCGCTGCCGCGCAAGCCTGATGTGGCCGAATTCCGCTCCACCGACCGGCGGGTGGCCGTGCGACCATGCGCGCGCCGAGTCGGCAAGGTGCCAGAAGTGCTCAACCCGGTCCGGCGAGGCATCCAGCACCTCCACCACATCGGCACGCCAGAACTTGGCGGTCTCCCCCGCCTCCGTCAGCCTGGCGCGGACTTTCTCGCCGGGAATGCCATGCCGGATGAAGATCACCCTGCCTTCGTGACGGGCCACGCAGTGGCCGCCGTGGGCCACCGGACCGACGTCGAGCACCAGTTCTTTGGCGGCCTCAGCGGCCGGGCGGGGAGCAGCCTGGGTCTTGGGGTTCATGAAATATCCTGCAGGTTCTTCGCTTCTTCGGACGACTTGAGCTGCCACGGGACGCTGGCCACCATCACGCCGGGTTCGAAGTGCAGCCGGGTCTTGATGCGCAGCGCGGTCTGGTTGTGGACCAGCTGTTCCCACCATTTGCCCACCACGTACTCCGGGATATAGACCACGATGAGGTCGCGGGGAGAATCACGCCGCATGTTCTTCACGTATTCCATGATGGGGGTGACCGTCTCCCGGTACGGGCTCGCCAGGACGGTGAGCGGTACGGGAATCTCCAGCTTCTCCCAGTCCGCCACCGTGTGAGCGGTCTCCTCTGCGTTGATGTCCACCGTGACGGCGTCCAGCCGTGACGGCCGCGAGGCCCGGGCGTAAGCCAACGCGCGGAGGACGGGCTTGCGGACGTGGGAGACCAGGAGGACGGCGTGCACCCTGGACGGCAGTGCACGCGGCGAGGAGTCCTCATCCACGGCCAGCTCCTTGGCCACGTTGTCGTAGTGTGCCCGGATGCTCCACATGATCAGGAACAGCACGAACATGGCCAGCAGGGCGATCCAGGCTCCCTGCTCGAATTTGGTGATCAGGACGATGACCAGCACAAGGCCGGTCATGCCGAAGCCTATGCTGTTGATGGTCCGGGACTTGGCCATCCTGAGCCGGACCGACGTGTCCTTGGCCAGCTTTAGCTGCCTGCCCCAGTGCCTGACCATGCCGAGCTGGCTCATGGTGAAGGAGATGAAGACGCCCACGATGTACAGCTGGATCAGCTTCGTGACGTCGGCGTTGAATGCGATGATGAGCACCAGGGCACCGGCGGCGAGGGCCAGTACGCCGTTGCTGTACGCCAGCCTGTCCCCCCTGGTGCGCAGCTGGCGGGGAAGGTAGCCGTCCTGCGCCAGGATGGAGCCGAGCACCGGGAAGCCGTTGAAGGCCGTGTTGGAGGCAAACACCAGGATCACGCCGGTAGCCGCAACCACGATGTAGAACGGGATGGACCCCGGTCCGAAGATGGTCTGCGCGATCTGGCTGATGGCCGGATTCTGGATGTAGTCCTCCGGAAGCGGCTTGCCGTCCAGGAGGAACTCCTTGGCCGGGTCCAGCACAATGTGGACCTTGGTGGCGTTGGCCAAATAGATGATGCCTGCCAGCATGGCGGCACCGATGACGCCCAGGAGCAGCAGAGTGGTGGCGGCGTTCTTGCTCTTGGGCACCTTGAAGTTGGGCACACCGTTGCTGATGGCCTCCACGCCGGTGAGGGCCGCGGCGCCCGACGAGAACGCCCGAAGCAGCAGGAACGCGCCCGCCAGCCCCACCAGCCCCTGGTCGAAGCCAGGCGCCGGAACGATCGTAAACCCGGCCGACGGCGCCTCCCCCAGTTGCCCCGTGGCCGCCTGGTAGACGCCCACGGCCGTCATGCCCAGGATCGAGGCCATGAAGATGTAGGTGGGGACGGCGAAAACGCTGCCGGCTTCCTTGATGCCCCGAAGGTTGACCAGGGCCAGGACTACGACGCCGATAGTGGCGATGGTGGCCTGCTTGCCATGCAGGGAAGGCACGGCAGTGGTCAGGTACGCCGCGGCCGAGGACATCGATACAGCCACCGTGAGGACGTAGTCCACCAGGAGCGCCGCCGCGACTGTCAGTCCGGCGAACTTGCCCAGATTCACGTTGGCGATCTCATAGTCGCCTCCGCCCGAAGGATACGCATGCACGTTCTGCCGGTATGACGCGACCACGGTTAGGAGCACCACCATCACGGCGAGCCCCACCCAGGGGGAGAGCGCCACGGCACTGACCCCGGCAAGGGCAAGCGTCAGGAGGATTTCATCCGGAGCGTAGGCCACCGAGGACAGTGCGTCCGAGGCGAAAACGGGCAGGGCGATGCGCTTCGGAAGCAGCGTATGGGCCAGCCGGTCGTTCCTGAAGGGCCTGCCCACCAGCACCCGCTTCACGGCATTCAGTATTGTCAACACCCCACAAAGCTAGTCTGAATCGCTGGCTATGTCATGACGGAAGGCGGGCTATGTCATGACGGGGGGCCGGCCGCTCTAAGCGCCGCAGTGCCGGTAGAGTTCTAACAGCAGCAACGGGCTGGGAAAGTTGAGGAGATACGGGTGGCGCATTTCGTGATCATGGGATGTGGCAGGGTGGGGGCGACACTGGCACACACACTGGAGGACGCCGGCCATTCCGTAGCCATCATCGACCAGGACGACCGTGCGTTCCGCCGGCTGCGCCAGGGGTTCACCGGCCGGAAAGTGACCGGGGTGGGCTTTGACCGGGACACCCTGATGCAGGCCGGAGTTGCCGATGCCTACGCCTTCGCCGCCGTTTCCAGTGGTGACAACTCCAATATCCTGGCCACCCGCGTGGCACGCGAGACCTTCCACGTCCCGCATGTCGTTGCCAGGATCTATGATCCCGGCCGGGCCGAGATCTACCAGCGGCTGGGCATCCCCACCGTCGCCGCGGTCCGCTGGAGCGCCGACCAGGTCCTGCGCCGTATCCTTCCGGAACAGCACCTTGCCGGTGATTTCCGTGAACCTTCCGGCCGCCTGGTGCTCGCCGAACTGGACCTCGACGCCGGCTGGATCGGCCGCCGGATCGGCGAGATCGAAAAGGCCGCAGACGTCCGGGTGGCGTACCTCACGCGTTTCGGTGAAGGCATGCTTCCCGACGCCGGGACCGCCTATCAGGACGGCGATACCGTGCACGCCATGCTGCCGGTGGACCGCAGTTCCCAGGTCAGCCAGGTCCTGGCCAAAGCACCCGTCAAGGAGTCGCAGTGAAAGTTGTTATCGTCGGCGCCGGCAGCGTCGGGTCATCGATCGCCAGGGAGCTGCTGTCCCACAAACATGAAATCCTGCTCATCGATCTTAAACCCGAAGTCATCGGCCGCAGCGGGCTCCGCGGGGCTCACTGGCTGGTGGGCGATGCCTGCGAACTCAGCACCCTGCAGGGGGCCAAGGTGGAGGACGCCGACGTCGTAGTCTCAGCCACCGGCGACGACAAAGTGAACCTGGTGGTCTCCCTCCTGGCCAAAACCGAATTCGGCGTGGGCCGCACCGTGGGCCGTGTCAACAATCCCAAGAACGACTGGATGTTCAACGACTCCTGGGGCGTGGACGTAGCCGTCAACACCCCGCAGCTCATGACCGCCCTGGTGGAGGAGGCTGTGGAGATCGGCGACCTGGTGCGGCTGCTCACGCTTCAGACCGGGGTGTCCTCCATCGTGGAGTTCACCGTCCCCCATGACTCCCATGCCATCGGCCTGACGGTGGGTGAGATCCAGTGGCCCGAGGACTCCACCCTGGTGGCGATCCTGCGCGACCACGCGCCCATTACACCCAGCCGGGATGACGTGATCGACGGCGGCGACGAGCTGTTCTTCGTCACTACCATCGCAGCGGGAGGATGAACTCCGCAGCCTCCTGTCGCCGGAGCAGGTAGAAGCCGCGGACCAGGCCGGACACCCCGAGGGGCTCCAGTCTGTTGACGCTCAGGTGGCCGAGGGTGACGGATTCGACGGCTGATCTGCGTCTGCGGCCGGAGCAGGCCGCGTGACAAGCCAGGCAATCCAGATGCCAAGGATGTACAGCGGGGCTCCCATAATGAGCCGCATAGTGGCCAGAGCCGCCAGCCCGTCCGTGCCCATCAGGTACAGGGGGACCTGGACCACGAGCCGGAGGCCCAGGACGGCGACGATGATCCAGGTGCCGAGGCGGTAAGCCTTCACACGCACAGGATCCTTGCGCCATTCAATGCCTTCGTTGCGGATGAAGCCGAACAGCAGCCCGGCCACCGGCCATTTGACGGCGATCGAAATGACCATGGCAAGGATATAGGCTGCGTTGGTGATGAACCCGGGCAGGTAGAAATCCTCGGCTTTTCCCGTGGTGTTCGCCAGCCACGCAGAGATCCCCACACCCACTACGCCGGCGAGAGCCTGGGTCAGCGGGCGCCGCTGCACCAACCGGACCACCGTAAACACGGCAGCCGAAGCCAGGGCAGCCACTAGTGACGGCGTCAGGTCCTGCGTGAGCGTGAAAGCGATCAGGAAAACCAGGCCGGGAAGGACGCTCTCCGCAATGCCCTGGATGCCGCCGGCGCTCCGGAGCACGTCGACCCGGCCGTCATGGGTCCGGTGAAGCCCCGCCTTCGCCGCGTAACCCTCCGCGAGTCCGGCCATGGTGGAAGGCTCCGGCTCGTGCCGGGGAGTCCCGGAGGCCGGCTCGGGCTGCTGGGGCGAGGTCATAGGTTCTCCTGGCGGGACAGTATCTCGTAGCGTGGATTGAACATCGTGGGCATACCGTGGCTTTGGGTGACCATACCCTCAAGCCGGATTTCGCTCCCGGCGTCGATGCCTGGAACCCGTCGGCGCCCCAGCCAGACAACCCGCAGCCTGCTGCGCCGTCCGGAGGCTGCCCGGGGGGCGGCCCGCTCGCTTTCGAGATCGGTCACCATGGCGGAAAACGCTGCCGTCTGGTCTGCCGGCATGTACGTGACCGATTCGATCTGCCCGTGGCACAGGGCGCGGCCCTTTTCCGGCAGCAGGCTGACCGGCACGCCGTGGTTGCCGGAAGGGCCCGGCCCGTACGGGGAATCAGCCAATCTGGGTGATCTCCGGGCCTCGTTCGGGCTCCTGGAAGTCAGGGGCGCCGGGCGGCGGAGTGACGGTGGCGTCCTTGGGAAGGCGAAGCTGCAGCAGGTCCCGGGGCGGCATCGGGCTGTCTCCCCGGATCACCACGATCTGGCGGAAAAGGGCCTCCAGTGGAGCTGCGGCCTCACGGTCCATTGCTGCGGCGCCGCCCAGGACCCCGCGCAGGAACCAGCGCGGGCCATCCACTCCGATGAAGCGGGCGACGCGGTAGCCCTGGCTTCCGTCGGAGGCGCCGGCGGGCAGCTTGGCGATGAGCTCGGGTCCGTACACGCCCTGGACTTCTTCGACCTGGCCGCCCTGGCTGCCCACGGACTGTCCGATCTGCTCCCTGATCTCATCCCACAGGCCCTCGGACTTGGGTGCGGCGAAGGCCTGCAGCTGCAGGCTTGAGCCGTCCAGATCCATCGTCACGGCCACCACACGCTGGGTGGCTTCCTCCACTTCAAGCCTCAACTGGAGTCCCTCGCTGGGGGCAACCAGCAGTGCGCCAAGATCAACGTAGCCGTCACGGCTGGAGATTTCGGAGACATCGAATGGCCCTGAAGCCCGGGGGCCGGCAATTGTTGCCGTGCCCTGCCCGGAATCTGTCAGATCCTCCAGTGCCCCGGAATCTTCCGCTCCGGCAACTTGATCCTTCTTGGCTTTCCTGCCGAGCCCAAAAACCATGGGGGGTCGTCTCCTTAGTTGTAAATATGCCTGGCCGGCCCGGAGGTCCCGCCACACGTCGTCGTCACCGAAGCCGGTAATGGCCCGCCGCGGGCGGGTTCAGGGGTTCGGGGCAGCGAATCCGCCGGTGGAGCCGAATCCCCCAGCACCGCGCACCGACCCGCTCAATTCGTTGACGGGGACAAACCGGGCGTACTCCACCCGCTGGATCACCATCTGTGCAATTCTATCGCCGCGCCGCAGCTCGATGGCATGGCGGGCGTCGGTATTCAGCAGGGTCACCGAAATCTCCCCACGATATCCCGCGTCCACTGTCCCGGGTGCATTGACAATGGTCAGCCCCTGCTTGGTGGCAAGTCCTGAACGCGGGTGGATCAGCGCTACATAGCCGTCCGGCAATGCAATGGCAACACCGGTGGGTACGAGCTTCCGCTCTCCGGGCTGCAGCACCACATCCTCACGGGCCCGCAGGTCCGCGCCCGCGTCGCCCGGGTGGGCGTAGGACGGAGCCTCCAGCCCCGGATCAAGCATCTTCAGCTGGACCTGCAGGGTCGGTGCCCCATAGGCTTCCTCGTTGCCGGACACAGTGGCCGGCGGTGCCCCGTCCGGAGCAGTTTCAACAGTGGCAAGTTCATCAGTCACAGTCACTCACTCTAACGCCCGCGAACAAATTCAGCCCAGACCGGCCTCCCCCGACCCAAGATGAAATAGCCACGGAAAGGTGGAAAGCTGGGGGCATGCCCGAATCAAGCTCCACCGCGCCTGTTCCCGAGACTCCTTCCGCCGCTGCCACCGTGATTTTCAGGGAAAAGCTGTGGCCCACCGTGGGAGTCTGGGTTATTGCAGCCGGCATCGCCGGCGCCGGGATCCTGGTGTTCGCACCGATCAGCATGCCCGCGGGATACACCGCGGCCGGAGTGCTCTTCGCGGTCATGGCTGTTCTGCTGGTGCTCTCCACGCCCGCCATCACTGTCACCGGGGATTCGCTCACGGTGGGCCGCGCCACCATCGAACGGAGGTTCGTCGGAACCGTCCAGCAGTTCCGTGGCAGGGAGGCAACCGCGGAACGCGGTACCCGCCTGAACGGGCTGGCCTACCTCTGCATCAGGGGATGGATAGATCCTGTCGTCAAGATAGAGATCACTGACCCGTCCGACCGCACTCCCTATTGGCTGGCTTCCTCCAGGCGCCCTGACGAGCTCACGGCTGCCCTGTCCTCCGACCGGGCCTGATCAGCCTTCGCATTCCTTGCAATAGAACCGTCCGTCCTTTTCGCGAGCGATCTGGGAACGGTGCCTGACCAGGAAGCAGGACGAACACGTGAATTCATCAGCCTGCGGCGGGACAACCAGGACGAGGAGTTCCTCACCTGACAGATCTGCTCCCGGAAGCTCGAAGCCTGCAGCCAGATCGCTTTCGTCCTCTTCCACCACAGCGGTGGGCTTATCCGACCGCCGCGACTTCAGCTCCTCCAGCGAATCCTCGTTGAGGTCTTCTTCGGACTTTCTCGGCGCATCGTAGTCGGTGGCCATTTCCCCTTAACCCCACTCCTGTCCATTCCCGGGTGCATCACCCTTGATAACGCCCGGCACCTCGCGTTTGTGCCCGCGTGGGGCACATCATTCCGCAAGCAGAAGCCAAAATCCAGAGCCAAACGCTGGCCTTCTCCGCCGTGGCCGGGCAATTCGCTCCAGGGCCCGGGCCCAAGGCCCGAAAGGGCCCCGGAATATCGCGGCGCGCCCTTGCTCCTAACCCAAAAACGTCTCGCCGGGTGGCAGAGTTTCGATTGATAGTAATGCCAGGGTGGAGGATTTGTATGCAGGATCTACGGCTTGTAGGCGTGCACGACGACGGAGCGCATCTCCTGTTGAGCGGTGCCGGCGGCGAGATGTTCCGGCTGCCGATCGATGAAGCACTGCGGGCGGCCAGCCGGCCTCCGGTTAAAGGAGCGGCGGCGGCCGCTCCCGTTCCCATGTCCCCGCGGGACATCCAGTCGAGGATCCGCAGCGGCGCCACCGCCGCGGATGTGGCTGAGCTTTCCGGGCTGCCCCTGGCAAAGGTCGAACGCTACGAGGGCCCGGTCCTTGCCGAACGGGAGTACGTTGCCCAGCAGGCGCGGAAATTGGAGGTGGCTTCACCGTCGCCCGGCCACGACACCTACCGCTCGGTCTTTGGTGACAATCCTGCGTCACTGAATGACATGGTGGCCCACCGGCTTTCGGCGTACGGCATTGAACCCTCTTCGGTGGAATGGGATTCCTGGCGGCGTCCGGATGGCAGCTGGACAGTTGCCGCGCGTTTCGAAGCGAAGTCCGGGGGCACATCCGGCATCGGTGAGGAACCGCCTGCACTCTGGACGTTCAGCCCCGCACGCAAGTCCTTGCAGAATGCCAACCGCTGGGCCCAGCAGCTCAGTGAGTTGGAGCCGCTGGACGGGCCGGTGCCGGCGCGCCGCCTTGCGGCCGTATCGGACCGGCCCTTCGACTTTGAAACGGATGCGGACGCGGCAGCAGCCCGCCACTCATCCGGACCCGCCTCACCGCACCCGGGCAAGGATGCCGACGGGCTCCTGGACATGCTCCGAGCCCGTCGCGGCCAGCGCCTCGGCGTTGACGAGGACGCTGACGATGCTCTTGCCCTTCTGTTGACCCACGGCGTCCCGGCGGCGCATCCCAGGCCATCGGAAGTCCCCGCCGAACCGGAACACCGCGAGACTGCACCGGCAGGCGCGGCCGGTACCGGCCAGGAAACGCCGGCCGCCCCGGCGGATCCGCTCACCCGCAGGCGCGAGGGCAGGCCATCGATGCTGTCACGGCTGAGCCTCATCCCGCCGCACAGGGAATTCCCGGATGACACGCTTAAACTGCACGACGGCGTCAGTACCGATACACGGGAGATCACCATTGTGGCGTCCCCGCTCCGCCCGGCCTCCCCCACTGCCACTTCACATGACACTGCCTCTTCGAATGCCAAAGCCCCTCCGAATGACACTGCAACACAGGGTGACATTGCCCCCGGGAAAGACGTGGCCCCTGGAAAGGACCCGGCCCGCCCGGAGACAGGAAACACGCCGCCGAGTGTTGGCCTTGACGAGCTGCTGGGCGGCGGCCAGAGGCGCACGGCCCGGCCGCCGGCCGCTGACGACAATGCCTCCGGCGCACGCAATGAGCGCGATGCCGACGTGCCGGAACGGCAGCCGGCCAGGCCCAAGCGCTCGAGCATTCCCACCTGGGATGAAATCGTGTTCGGGACCAGGGGCGACTGACCCTAGCCCGTGGTCCCGCCGGAGCCACGCCACAGGCAGGCATCCACCTCAAAAGGCAGGAGCTGGTCCTGCTGCGCCATCAGGTTGGCACCGTGTGCGGTCACACGCCGCATGTAGTGGCGGCGGCAGAGGGTTTCGTAGCCCACCACCGGCTCATGCCCCTCGCCCCCGGCGGCGGTCTGGTCGACGGCCATGTCCACGTCTCCGACCACCACCTGGGCACCTTCGATGACCATCACGCCATCGACCGTACGGGCGTTCTGTGTGGCCCGGCGCCCGCACCAGCACAGCGCTTCAACCTGGAGCACCTGGACCCGGTCGGCAAGTTCGATCAGCCGCTGCGAGCCGGGAAAAAGCCGCGTCCGGAAGTCCGCGGTGATTCCGAAAGCGAAAACGTCGACGTCGATCTCATCCACCACCCTGGCCAGCTGCTCCACCTGTTCCGGGGAATAGAACTGTGCCTCATCACAGATCAGGTAGTCCACCCGCTGGCCCCGCGTGCGCCGGTTGACCACCTCATCCCAGAAATCCATGCCGTCCACAACTTCCACGGCATCAGTTTCCAGGCCCAGCCGGCTCGATATCCTGGAACCGCCGGCGCGGTCGTTGCGGCTGAACCGTACGCCGCCCCGTCCCCTGGCACGGTGGTTGTAGTCCATCTGCAATGCCAGCGTGGACTTTCCGCAGTCCATGGTTCCCGAGAAGAACACCAGCTCAGCCACGTCCGGTCTTCCTGCCTTCCGCCCTGAAGCACAGCAGCGGGACTTCGCGTTCGGCCTTGGTCAGTGATCCGTGCTGGCCCACTACCTCCATCGCCGTCGGCCGCACGCGGCGGGTGTCATACAGGGCCAGGGTGTCCCTCGCCGCGATCATCACGTCGCCGATGCGGGGCCCGACGGCGGGGCGCAGCGGCCCGAAAAGCCCTCCGGCCAGGGCCTCCTCCCGGGTAAAGGCCCAGACCCTCTCGCCAAAGCGGGCCCGCCAGGCGTCCAGCAGGCGCTCACGGCCGGCGGCATCCGTTGCGTCTTCAAGGTAGAGGTGGACCATCCGGGGCTCCCCCGCCGTGTGCCGCACCCCGTCGATGAGCGCCGGATCCTCCGCGAAATCAATCCTCTGCTGCTCAGGAACATCAAGCATGCCGTGGTCCGCGGTGAGCAGCACCACTGTTCCGGCCGGAAGCGAGGCGTTGAGCCGCCTGACGGTGGCGTCGAGTTCTTCAAGCTGGTGTTCCCACTGTTCGGACTGGCATCCGTAACGGTGGCCGGCCTTATCCAGTTCGTTGACGTAGAAGTACATCAGTGACGGCGAATTGGCTGCCATGGCTTCGGCTGCAGCGGCGGTGCGTGCATGGGCTGTCGTGGCGGAGATGAAGCGCCCGCCGCGCAGCGCCGCCCGGGTCATGGGCGAGTTGCCGAATTGCGGGAGGCTGACAGTGGTCACATCAACCCATGCGGCGGCCCGTTCGAGCACCGTGGGAAATGGCTGCCAGGCCAGGGGATCCACTCCGGCATCCCAGTTGCCCAGCATGTTGACCACCTTGTCCTGGTCCGGGTCCAGGACGTCGAAACCCACCAGGCCGTGCTGGCCGGGCACCAGTCCCGTGCCGAAACTTGCGAGCGCCGCCGCAGTTGTGGAGGGAAACGTGGAGTCGAGCCATACAGGGACCTCACCCTGCCCTGCCTGCATGACGGAGCGCAGGAACGGTGTATGGGCCGACTTCTGCTTCAGCAGGCTCCGGCCCAGCCCGTCTGCCACGACAACGCAGACACGAGAAGCCCTGGGAAGCCCAAGGGTGTTGACGAAGCCCTCCACTCCCAGGCTCGCCGCCGCGCTGGTCAGCACCTCGGCGATGGACCGCTGGCCGAAGGCAGGGGCCGGCGGCAGGTTCACCGTCAGCGGGTTTCTGTCAGGCGGCACTGCAGTGATGGTTTTTCCTTGCTCCGGCATTTAGCGCTGCTGGTGTCCGCGGCTCAGGCGGTTTCCGAACACGCCGGCGCGGGGGCGGGGCTGGAGCGTCTGCCCCGCATGCAGCACGGGAGCGGTCGATCCGGTGTTCACTGCGCGGAGGGCGCGGGCGAAGAGTTTGGCGTCCTGGACTGCCTGGAGGCCGTCCGCCTCGGCGCTGATGCGCAGGACGATGTCCTCCTGGGCAATGGTGCCGCTGTAGCCGTGGTCCGCCTCGCACTGAGGATCGCCGCAGCTGGCCGGTCCCATGTCCAGCCTTTGGCCGCCGGACCACGCGATGGCCAGGGTGAGCTCCCGGACGGGGTCGGAGGGTTTGTAATTCTGCGGCTGGGCGTACATGTAGCTGAGTACAACCGAGCGGATCTGGGCGACGGGCACCGACTCGGTGGAGATTTGGGCGACGATCTGTTCGCCCGCTTCGTCGAGCTGCTGGTCGTCCACGTGGGTGATCACCAGCATGTCCGACGTCAGGACCAGAACCGTAATGTGGCGACGCACTTCGGCCCGGTCAAAGTGTGTCTCCAGGTGCACCAGATGGGCGACGCAGTCGCGGCCATCCAGGGCATCGTCAACCACGTCGGCCACAAGCCGGGGGTAGAAGCCTGCCTGCTGCAGCGCGCCGTCCAGGCTCTGGCCCTGCGCGCTGTGGCTGTGTGAGCTGTGGAGGCGGACTGCCTGGCTGTCATTGCCGGGCGTTGGGGGCACCGGCGTGGGAGGCTGTGAGCTCATTCCCCCATTTTCACAGATCGGCCGGGGACATGCTAACTGCCGCTAGCCCAGCATGGCGCGCCTGGCACTGTCCGTGCGGTGTGCCGGGTTCCCGATCCGGACGTCCGCCGCGAGGATGGCCACGCCCCGGGTTCCGCACAGCACGGGGTTGAATTCCACCAGCGCTATCTCCGGATGGTTGTCCTTCATCCATGCCATCCTGCCGGCGAGCTCCTCCAGGGCGGCAACGTCCACGGCAGGCAGGCCCTGGTAGCCAAAGAGCTTCCGTGCGGCCCGCGGAGCGCGGATGAAGTCCTTGACGTCGGCCGCTGAGAGCGGCGGCACCCGGTGCGCCCAGTCGTCCAGCAGGTTGACGGCATCACCGGCCAGCCCGAATGAGACCACCGGCCCAAGAAGCGGATCCTCAATGGCCCGGAAGGTGCAGGCCTGCCCGACGGGCGCCATGGACTGCACTTCCAGGGACGGCGAACCGTATGGCGACAGCGCCCGCCGCATCTGGACGATGTTCCGGCGCAGGGAGTCAGGGTCCTCGATGTCCAGGCGCACGCCGCCAAGGTCGAGCCGGTGGCGGAGGGACGGTTCGGTGGTTTTCAACGCCACAGGCCAGCCCAGCCTGTCCGCGGCGTCAACTGCCTGCTCCGCAGTGTCGAAGCCCACGGATGGCAGCACGTTGATGCCATAGTGCCCCAGGAGCGACGCCGCGGCATCCGTATCCAGCTGCATGAGCTGCTCCCCGTGGACGTCGCGGAGCAGCCCGTCAAGCTGGACCCGCGCACGTTCGGGGTGGCAGCCGGCCGGTTCCGCAAAATGGCCCTGGTCACGCGCGAGCCACTCCGCATACCTGACGACCGCCGCGAGCGCGGCCACGGCCGCTCCGGCGTTGGAGAAACACGGGACCGGCTGGTCCTCGCCGACCATGCCCTCGACATAAACCGACGGGTCCAGGATGCCCGTGAAGGCTGCCACCACCGGTTTACCGGCTTCAGCGGAGCATTCCGCCAGGACTTCGGCGATCTTCTCCACTGTCAGGCCCCTGGCCGGAAGCAGCGCCGCCACCATGGCGTGGACGGTGTCCGACGCGAGCACTGCCCGGAGACTGGCGCGCAGGGCCGGCAGCGCGAGGGACATGCCGGCGTCGAGATCCACATCGGTGACCACCCGCTCAACCCCCAGGCCGTGCGCGGAGGCGCTGTCCGCCACCACCTTGCCGAGCGCCAGGGAATTACTGAAGACGGCCAGGTCCGGGCCCGCAGGCAGGGGCTGGCCTGACACGATCTGGGCCACGTCCGCCAGCTGTTCGACGGTCTCCACCCGGATCACGCCGGCCTGGCGCATCATGGCATCCAGGGCGCCGGCAGGCGCCTGCGTGGTCCGGACAGCGTGGCCCGGCGGCAGCCGCAGCCCCATCGACTCCGACTTGGCAACGATCACCGGTTTGGTGCGGGCAAGCCGCCGCGCGAGACGGGAAAACTTGCGGGGGTTCCCGATCGACTCCAGGTAGAGCCCCACCGCGGTGGTGTCGGCGTCGTCCTCCCAGAACTGCATCATGTCATTGCCCGATACATCTGCCCTGTTTCCGGCGGAGAGGAAGGTGGATAACCCCAGCCTGCGCCGGCTGGATGCGGCGTAGAGGGAAACGCCGATCGCCGCGGACTGGCTGAAAAGCCCCAGGCCCCCGCGCGGCGGCAACGTGGGCGCCATTGACGCGTTCAATGACACCTCGGGATGGGCGTTGAGGATGCCAAGTGAGGCCGGCCCGATGACCCGCATGCCGTTGGCACGCGCCTTCCGGACCAGGTCCCGCTGGCGCGCGAGGCCGCGTTCGCCGTCGTCCGCGAACCCTGCCGAGACGATCACCATTCCCTTTACTCCCGCCGCGGCGCAGTCGTCCGCCACGGTGGAAACTTCCTCGTACGGGACTGCAATGACGGCCAGCTGGACCGGCTCGGGAACGTCGGAGAGCCGGGCAAAGGACAGCATCCCCGCGAGCTCCAGGGCCTCCGGGTTGATGGCATAGACGGGACCCGGGAAGCCTCCTTCAACGATGTGCTCCAGCAGCTGGTAGCCGACGGTCCCCCAGCTGCGGCTGGCACCGATGACAGCCACGGACGACGGCGCCAGCAGGTCACGCACGCTCCTCGCCTCTGCGCGGTGCTCGCGCGATTCCATGACGGCGCGGGATTTCTCCGTGGGATCGATGTCGAACTCCAGGCTGACCACGCCGTCGTCGAAGTGGCGTTTGACGTCATACCCGGCGTCGGAGAACACCATGAGCATTTTCCGGTTCTCGGGCAGCACCTCGGCGCTGAACCGGCGGATCCCGTTTTCATGGGCGGCGGCGGCCAGGTGTTCCAGGAGGATCGAACCGAGGCCACGGCCCTGGTGGGCATCTGCGATGTTGAAGGCGACCTCCGCCTCTTCGGGATCATCAAGCCTGTCGTAACGGCCGATACCAATGATTTCACCGCCGATGGTGATCACGAAGGCCACCCGGTCCTTGTGGTCCACTTCGGTGAAGCGCTTGAGTTCCTTGCTGGACAGCCTGGCCTTGAACGCAAAGAAGCGCATGTAGATTGAATTCTGCGACTGTCCTGTGTGGAAGGCCTGGACGGCGTCAGCATCCGCGGGCCGGATCGGCCTCAGGTGGGCGGTTCCGCCGTCCCTGAGGACGACATCGGCCTCCCAATGTTCCGGATATAAGCTGTCCCCGGGCCGATCCACCATAGGCTTAGCCTAGTCAAAAACTCCCGCAGCACACCCCCAGCGCTGACACCAGTACCCCCAGAAGGATTTACCAGCCCCATGGCCCGCCGCCAAAGTCCAGCCCCCGCAGTGGATTCCAGCCAGGATTACACCGAGAACATCGTGGACATCGACGTCACGTCCGAGATGGAAGGCTCCTTCCTGGAGTATGCCTACTCGGTGATCTACTCCCGGGCGCTGCCAGATGCCCGGGACGGCCTCAAGCCGGTCCAGCGCCGCATTCTCTACATGATGAGCGAGATGGGCTTGCGCCCGGACCGCGGCCACGTCAAGAGTGCCCGGGTGGTGGGCGAGGTGATGGGCAAGCTCCACCCCCACGGAGACACGGCGATCTACGATGCCCTGGTCCGCATGGCCCAGGACTTTTCGCTGCGGCTGCCGCTCATTGACGGGCACGGCAACTTCGGATCGCTCGACGACGGCCCGGCGGCTCCCCGCTACACCGAGGCCCGCCTGGCGGCTGCCGCGCTGACGCTCACCGACCACCTTGACGAAGACGTGGTGGACTTTGTCCCGAACTACGACAACCAGCTGACCCAGCCCGATGTGCTCCCGGCAGCCTTCCCCAACCTGCTGGTCAACGGGGCCACGGGCATCGCCGTCGGAATGGCCACCAATATGGCCCCCCACAATCTGGTCGAGGTCATCTCCGCCGCCCGGCACCTGATTGCCCATCCGGACGCGACGCTCGATGACCTCATGCGGTTCGTTCCGGGACCCGACCTGCCCACAGGCGGACGCATTGTGGGGCTGGACGGGATCCGCGATGCCTATGCCACCGGACGCGGCTCGTTCAAGACCCGGGCGAAGGTGGAGGTCGAGCAGCTTTCGGCCCGCCGCACAGGCCTCGTGGTCACGGAACTGCCGTACATGGTGGGGCCGGAAAAGGTCATCGAGAAAATCAAGGACGCCGTCAACGGCAAAAAGCTGACAGGCATCAGCGACATCGTTGACCTGACCGACCGCAAGCACGGCCTGCGTCTGGTCATCGAACTCAAGAACGGGTTCAACCCTAATGCCGTGCTCCAGCAGCTCTACCGCTACTCCCCCATGGAAGACTCCTTCGGTATCAACAATGTGACGCTGGTGGACGGGCAGCCGCAGACCCTGGGGCTGGTGGAGCTGCTCTCCGTCTACGTGGGCCACAGGATCGACGTCGTGCGGCGCCGGACCGCCTTCCGGCTGGGCAGGAAGAAGGACCGCCTTCACCTCGTGGAGGGCCTCCTCATTGCCATCGTGGACATTGACGAGGTCATCCAGATCATCCGTTCCTCCGACGAAGCTGCCGCCGCCCGGGTTCGGCTGATGTCCATTTACGACCTCTCGGAGATCCAGGCGAACTACATCCTGGAACTCCGGCTCCGCCAGCTGACCAAGTACTCGCGGATCGAGCTGGAGAAGGAACAGGATGAGCTGCGCCGCGAGATCGCGGAGCTTGAGGCGATCCTTGGATCGGAGCAGCGGCTGCGCGAGCTCGTATCCGATGAGCTGGGCGAGATTGCCGAAAAGTACGGCACCCCGCGCCGTACCGTGCTGCTGGAATCGGAAGCTGTCTCTCCCACCGTGGCAGCTGCGCTGGCGGCGTCCAACGGCAAGGGCAAGGCCGCCCCGCTGGCGCTGGAGATCGCCGACGATCCCTGCTGGGCGATCCTGACGGCATCCGGCCAGGTGGCGCGCACCTCCAACCAGGAGGCCCTTGCCGAGTCCGGCCCCCGGTCAAAGCACGACGTCTTCCTGTCAGTGGTGAGGACCTCCGCGCGCGGGGAAATCGCCGGCGTCACGTCCCAGGGGCGCATGTTGCGCCTGCAGGTGATGGACATGCCGGTGCTGCCCCCGATGTCAGGTCTGCCCAACCTTGCCGGCGGCGTCCCGGCGAAGGATTTCATCACACTGCTGAAAGGCGAATCGCTCGTCGCGTTTGCCCCGCTTGATGAGGTCCTGGCCATCGGAACCGCGCAGGGTGTGGTCAAGCGCGTGCAACCCGACTATCCGCTGAACCGCGAGGACTGGGAAATCATCGCCCTCAAAGACAAGGACTCGGTGGTGGGCGTGGCCCCGGCCGGTTCCGAGGACACTGATCTGGTGTTTCTGACCCGGCAGGCGCAGCTGCTCAGGTTCGGCGCTGCCCAGGTCCGGCCGCAAGGCCGGACTGCCGGCGGCATGGCAGGCATCAAGCTGTCCGATGACGACCAGGTGCTCTTCTTCAGCGCCGTGAAGCCAGAGGACGACGCCGCCGTGGTGGTCACCATCGCAGGCACCACCGGCGCCCTGCCCGGGACAGCCCCGGGAACCGCGAAAGTGACGGCGTTCTCCGAATACCCTGCCAAAGGCCGTGCCACGGCAGGCGTCCGCGCGCACAGGTTCCTCAAGGGCGAGGACACGCTGTTGCTGGCCTGGGCCGGACACGGTCCGGCGAAGGCGTCATCGCTCGCCGGCGTCGCCCGGTCCCTGCCGCAGGAGCACGGAAGGCGCGACGGCTCCGGCATTCCGCTGTCCCAGCCCGTGGAGGTGGTGGGACCTGCCATGGCGTGGCTGGATCAGGCCCCGCCGGATCCGGCCTAGACTGCTGCCATGCCAATCGTTCCTGATGAAAAAGACTGGACGTGGGTGCTTTCCCGGCAGTGCCCCCAGTGCTCGTTTGACTCCTCCACCGCTACCCCTGCGACGGTGGCGAGGACTGTGCAGAACCTGCTCCCGCGCTGGCGGGCAGTCCTCCGGCGGCCTGACGTTGCCGAGCGTCCGGACGAGGACACCTGGTCAGCTTTGGAGTACGCCTGCCACGTCCGCGATGTCTTCAGTGTCTTTGACCAGCGACTGAACCTCATGCTGGACAGTGACGGGGCCCGGTTTGAGAACTGGGACCAGGACCTGACAGCTACCGAAAAGGGCTATGCCAACGCCGATCCGGCCGTGGTCAGCGCCGAGCTGACCGCCGAAGGCATGCAGGTCGCGGAGTCGTTTGCCGGTACCCGCGAGGCGGAGTGGGGACGGAAGGGACTGCGGAGCAACGGCTCCGAATTCACAGTCCTGACGCTGGCACAGTATTTCCTGCACGACGTCGTCCACCACCTCCACGACGTGGATGGCTAGACTGTGGACGGCTAGTTGCCTGATGGCTAGTTGCCGGATCGCCAGTCGCGGGACGGCCACTCTAGGAACGCGCAGGAGATGAGCCGGCCGGGGAGCATCATCCCGCTGCCAGGGCAGCTTCCCGACGCTCCGAGGCTCCCGGGAGTTCCAGCCGGGCGTCGTCCGGGTCGATGTCATCCGGATTGTGCGTCACCAGCACCACCGTGCGGTCTTTCAGCCCGGCCCGGAGGTCCGCAAGCATGGCGCGGCCTGCCTCGGCGTCCAGATGGGCTGTTGGTTCATCGAGCAGGATCACTTCCGCTCCGGTCATCAGGGTCCGGGCGACTGCCAGGCGTTGGCGTTCGCCTCCGCTGAGGAAGGATCCCCCCGGTCCGATCCGGGTGTCCAGCCCTGCAGGCAGCCGCGACACCAGTCCGCTGAGTCCGACGGCGGCCACCGCCGCTTCCAGCTGCCGGTCAGGGGACTCGGCCGTCGCTGGTCCGGGGCGTCCGAGAAGAAGGTTGCCCCGGAGCGTGGAGTCGAAGAGATGGGCCTCCTGCGGACACCAGGCAGCGGTACCCGTGACCCGTACACTGCCGCCGGACGCGGGAAGGAAACCAAGCAGGACAGAAAGCAACGTGGATTTCCCGCCACCGGACGGACCCGTGACAGCCAGCCAGCGACCGGGGGCGGCTTCCGCGGACACGTCAGAAAACACCGCTGTGCCGCCAGGCCATGCCGCCCCGGCATTCGTCAGCTCGACGCCCGGGGCCCCGCCCGCGCGGGCCGGGACATCCTGTAACCCGTCCCCCTGCGGATCAGCAGAACGGCTCCTGCCGGACGTTCCGTCTCCCAGCACTCCCGATTCCGTAATCCGGCGCAGCACTGTCCGGAGAGCCGGAAACTGGCGCACCGCCGTCGTCATGGCCGCATAGGGTTCAACGAGCGCCAGCTGGAGCAGGACAATAACGGCGGCGGTGGCGGGCGGAAGGGCACCGCCGATCACCTGCGGCGCCGCCAGCACAGCGCTGGCCAGGGCGGCCGTTCCGCAGGCCGCGGTGGTGATGGCCTGGCCGAGGCCCTCCGCCCAGGCGGAGCGTTGCGCAGCCCCGGTGGCGGCACGGTCCTGCCTTTGCAGCCCGGTGAGGACGGCGCGGGCGACGCCGTTCGCGTGAAGCTCCGCCCGCGCGTCGAGTGCCGCAGATGCGCTGCGGAGGACCCGGGACCGCAGGTTCTGTTCAGCGGCGGCGGACATCCTGTCGCCCCACAGGGCGGCGGCCGGGGCCACGAGCACGCTCACAGCCGCGGCAGCAGCGATGGCCGGAAAGGCCGCCGGAACCAGCACAGCTGTGCCCGCCAGTGCCCCTACGGCAACGGCCACGGCTGTCAGCGGCGGCAGGACCACGCGCGGGAGCAGGTCACGGACTGTGTCGACGTCGTCAATCACCGTGCCCAGGACGTTGCCGCCCTGCAGCAGCCGCCGGAGCGACAGCGCGCGCCGGCTCAATGCTTCCCAGAGCGTGCCCCGCAGCCTGGTCAGGGCAGCGAAAACGGAGTCATGCAGCAGGAGCCGTTCCCAGTAGCGGAGGACTGCACGCCCGATCCCGAAGAAGCGGACCCCGACGATCGCGGTGAGCAGGTAGAGGATCGGGGGCTGCTCGGCAGCCCTGATGATGAGCCAACCGGACAGTCCGGACAGGGCGACGGCGAATATGGCCGCCAGGATCCCCACCACGGCGGCTCCGGAGAAACGTCCGGCAACCGGTGCGAGCAGCCGGGCCAGGAGACGGAAAGTCGGGGCGTGCCGCTGCTCCTCTTCGACGGACCCGTTCGACGCCGGCTCGATCCGAGGCGGCGAAGCCTCCTCCGTCATGGCGTGGCTAGCAACGTATGCCTCAGGCTGGGGCTCTGGCCGCGTAAGGCCCCGGGGAGAGACGGGAACCAAGTGGTCGGCCAGCGCACGGGTCTGGGCGTCGTGTGCCACCAGGATGACCGTGACGCGTCCGCGGAGGGCAAGGATTGCCTGCTGCACCTTCGCCGCCGATGCTCCATCCAGGTGCGCGGTGGGTTCATCGAGAAGGAGCACCGTTGCCCCTGCCCTGATTCGTGCAAGGCCCCGCGCCAGGGCCACGCGGCGCAGCTCGCCCGGACTCAGTTCGGCCGGGTGCTTTCCCGCAAGATGCCCGGCAGCGGCTTCGGACAGGCACAGCCGGGCATCGGCCTCGGCAGTTTTGGCAGAGGCCTCTGTCGTCTCTGTTCCGGCAGTCTCTGTTCCGGCCGTCAGATAAAGCAGGACCTCATCCAGGACGGTATCCGCGACCATGACCGGATGCTGCGGCACCCAGGCGACAGCGCCGCGGTTGAGGCCCGAGATCCGGCCCGTGACGGACGTTCCGGCACCGTTCCCCACGGTTCCGGCCAGGACGCCCAGGACGGTGCTCTTGCCGGCCCCGCTGGGACCGTCCAGGGCAGTGATTTCGCCATGCGGCGCTGTGAAAGCAATGGGCCCGACGGCGGGAACAGACCGCCCGGGAAAGGTGACGGTCAGCTCCGTGACAGTCACTCCGGCGGAGGTCGCGGAAAGCCGGGGGCCGCCGTCGTCCGCTACCGCATTGTCCGGCGTTCCGTCGCCGCCGGACAGCGCCTGCGGTTCCGGCGCGTTCGTGACTGCCCTGGTCTCGGCGAGCGCAGCCCTGCCGTCATCGCTCGCGTGGTGCGCGGTCCCGAGTTCACGGAGGGGCAGGTAGCAGTCCGGAGCCAGGATCAAAGCCAGGAGACCGGCCTCCAGCGCCATCTCGCCGTGCACCAGGCGTACGCCGATGAAGACCGCCACCACGGCCACGGAAATCGTCGCGATCAGCTCAAGCGCCAGCGCTGACAGGAAGGCGGTGCGCAGGGTGGCCATGGTTTTGGACCGGTACTGCTGCGAGATTTCCTCCAGTGCCTTGCGCTGCGCCGTGGCACGCCCGAGGCCGACCAGGACGGGCAGACCCTTGGCCAGCTCCAGCATGTGGGCGGACAACCGGCCAAGGGTGGCCTGCGCCTCCTGGACGTTCTCCTGTGTGTAGCGGCCGATCAGAACCATGAACAGCGGAACAAGCGGAACCGTGAGGACGATGACGAGGGCGCTGACCCAGTCGGCGAACAGGATCCGCGCCCCAAGCAGCAGCGGAATGGCCGCGCAGTTCACCAGCGCGGGAAGGAACTGGGTGTAGTAACTGTCCAGCGCGTCCAGGCCGCGGGTGGCCAGCACTGCGAGCCCGCCATCCGCCGGACCCGTGCCCCGTGCACCGTTCCGGAGTGCGTAGTCCAGCAGGCCGGAGCGGAGTTCCTCTTTGATTCCCAATGCAGCCCGCCGTGCAGCGATTCCCTGGGCCCAGACGGTGGCCGACCTGAGGGCAACGCCTGCCAGTCCCCAGCCAAGCTGGTCGGGCCAGGCGGGGTCAGCCGTGGCCAACCCTGCCAGCATGGACGCGACAGCCTGGCCCATCAGGACGAGGGACAGGGCCTTCAGGGCCGCCAGGAGGCCAAGCCAATAGACGGCTGAGCGGGTGGCGGGTCCGGCCGGGACCTGCGGGCGCACGGCGGTCAGCCCTTCGTGGTGAAGGCCTTGGCGGCAACGGCCGGCAGGAAGCTGTGCGCCTCCGGGATGTGGCTGGCACTGACGCGGCGCCGGAACACCCAGTACGTCCAGGCCTGGTAGGCGATGACCAGCGGCAGGCCTACCGCGGCCACGATGCTCATCAGGCCCAGGGTGTAGTCGGACGAGGAGGCGTTGGAGATGGTGAGGTCGAACGCGGGATTGAGCGTGGAGGGCAGCACCACCGGGAATACGGCCCCGAAGATGGAGGCACTGCCGAGCAGCAGGAATCCTCCCAGCGCCATGAAAGCCCTCCCCTCGGCGCCTTGGCGGGCCAGCATCCAGGCCGCCGAGGCGGCCAGGACGGCAAGTGCTGCGAGTGCCCAGGTCCAGGGCTTGCCATCCAGGAGCTGGATGCTGAGGGCCCAGCCTGCCATGGGGAGCAGCAGCAGCGGAAGCAGCCGGACGAACCAGCGGCGGGCCCGGTGGCGGATGTCGCCGTCGGTCTTCAATGCCAGGAACGCCAGCGCGTGAAGGAGCGAGAACCCGGCCACGGCCAGTCCACCGACCACTGCATAGCCGCTGAACCACGAGAACGGGCCGCCTTCGCGGTCGCCGTTGGCATTCAGCGGCAGTCCAGTGGTGGTCAGTGCGAGGGCGGCGCCCACGCCGAAGGCGGCAACGAGGGAGCCCAGGGCAATGGCCCAGTCCCAGCGGGCGCGCCAGCTCTCGGTGTCCACCTTGCCGCGGTATTCGAAGGCCACCGCACGGAAGATGAGGGCCACGAGCACCAGCAGCAGCGGCAGGTACAGGCCGGAGAACAACGAGGCGTACCAGAGCGGGAAAGCCGCGAACGTTGCCCCCGCGGCGGTCAGGAGCCACACCTCGTTGCCGTCCCAGACGGGACCGATGGTGTTCAGCAGCACCCGGCGTTCGGTGTTGTTCCGGGCGAAGAGCTTCATCAGCATCCCCACACCGAGGTCGAAGCCCTCAAGGAAGAGATAGCCGGTCCACAGCACAGCGATGGCAATGAACCAGATGGTGGGCAGCAGTTCCATGTCCAATATCCTCTGCTCTTCTTAGTAGGCGAATGCCAGGACGTCGTCGGCGGGCTTTCCGGTGCCCGGTCCCCCGGGGCCCGGCGTCGCGTCCTCGTTTTCGTCAACGGAGGCGTGGACCAGTTCCGGCATCGCGGATATGACTCCGCCGCGGATGTACTTGACCAGGAGCTTGACCTCCACCACCAGGAGCACAGCGTAGACGGACGTCAGTACCAGCAGCGAGGTGAGGATTTCGCCGGCCGAGACCCCCGGCGAGACAGCGGCAGCGGTGAACATGAACACCTGGTCGATGCCGTTCATGTCCGGGTTGGGCGCGACGACAAAGGGCTGGCGGCCCATTTCCGTGAAAATCCAGCCGGCGGCGTTTGCACCGAAAGGTGCCAGGATGCCAAAGACGGCAAGCCGCATCAGCCAGCGTGATTCAGGTACCGTCCCCTTCCTGGTCATCCAGAGGGCGATGAGGGCGGCCAGCGCGGCGAGGCCGCCGAAACCGATCATCATGCGGAATCCCCAGTAGGTGACTTCCATGACCGGAACGTACTGGATCTCCTGGCCTGCGCGGTCGCCGTATATCGGGTTGTCCGGGAGCTTTGTTCCGTAGTCCGCCTTGTACTGGGCCTGGAGGCTGTTCACGCCCTTGACCTCGGTGTTGAAATCGCCCTTGGCCAGGAAGGACAGTATCCCCGGAACCTCAATCACCGCGACGACGTCATCGCAGTTCTGTGAGCCGACATTGCCCACGCTCAGGACGGAGAAGCCCGTGCCGTCGTGGCACGCTGCCTCCGCGGCGGCCATCTTCATGGGCTGCTGCTGGAACATCAGCTTTCCCTGCGCGTCGCCGGTGATGGCGGTTCCGGCGAAGGAGATCATCGCGACGACGGCGCCGATCCGGAGGGAGCGGATCCAGACTTGGTGGTCGGTCCGGTCGCGGCCGGGAATGTCCGCCTCTCCGGCGATGACCTTGCCGTCGGCATCCACGGTGTCGACGCCGTCGCGCCGCCTGCGCCATAGGTGGTACCAGGCGATGCCCAGCAGGAAGCCGCCGGCCACTGCCAGCGCTCCGAACAGGGTGTGGGGAACGGCGACCAGGGCTGTGTTGTTGGTGAAGACCGCCCAGGCATCCGTCATCACCGGCCTGCCGTTGACCATTTGCACCCCCACGGGATGCTGCATCCAGCTGTTGGCCACGATGATGAAGTAGGCGGAGAACAAGGATCCCACCACGGCGATCCACAGGCAGGCCAGGTGCACGGCCGGCTTGAGCTGCTTCCAGCCGAAGATCCACAGGCCAAGGAACGTTGACTCGACGAAGAAGGCCAGCAGTGCTTCAAGCGCCAGTGGCGCCCCGAAAACATCGCCCACGAACCGGCTGTACTCGCTCCAGGCCATGCCGAACTGGAACTCCTGGACGATGCCGGTGGCGACGCCCATGATGAAGTTGATCAGGAACAGCTTGCCCCAGAACTTCGTCATGCGAAGGTACTCGGGGTTCCCGGTCCGGTGCCACGCGGTCTGGATGACGGCCACTACCAGGCCCAGTCCAATGGTCAGCGGAACCATCATGAAGTGGTAGACGGTGGTGATGCCGAATTGCCAGCGTGCGATTTCCAAGGCGTCCAAGGCAGTCCCTACTGTTGGCGGGTTCAACATTTCTACGTACCGTAGAACTTTGACTTCTACCGAGTGTAGAACAATGCGGCGGGCACTGTAAACCAACAGTTCCACCCAAAAGTCGTCCTTACAAGGCTGCGGCGCGCCGATTGTTCTACCTCACGTAGAAACTGCCGCGGAAACGGGGTAAATTGGTTCTGTAGTTGTAGCGTTCGTGTTGTGGTCACCGCGGCTGTGAGGCCTGCCGGTGCGGGGAATCTAAGGAAGTATGTCAATGGCTAGTCTCGGTGAACTGGAACGGGCAGTAATGGACCTGCTCTGGGCGGGCCAGGAAGCGGCCACCGCGAACACCCTCCGCGACCAGCTGGCACGGAGCACCGAGGCCCACGGGGGCACAGCAGGACACGAAGGCAAGGAACTGGCGGTCACCACCGTGCTCACCGTGCTCTCACGCCTCGAAAAGAAGGGCCTCGTGGAGCGCGAACGCGGCACCCGGCCGCACCGCTACCAGGCAGTCTCCAGCCGGGAAGACCATACGGCAGAGCTCATGCATGAGGTGCTGGGATCAGCTCCGGACCGCGAAGCCGTGCTGGCCCGGTTCATCGGGTCCGTGACGGAAAGTGAAGCCGAAACGCTGCGCAAACTGCTTGGCCACATCTAGCCCACCATGTTCTGGACCTCGTATCTGCTGGCGGTCCTTGCGATAGTCCTGGCGTGGCCGGTTCCCGTCTTCCTCTCACGCGCCCAGTGGCCGGCGCGGTCCCCCTTCATGGCAATGCTCCTGTGGCAGGCCATTGCGCTTGCCGGCGGGCTGTCCATGATCGGCGCCATGCTGGTGTACGGGCTGGAGCCGGTCGGGGACAACCTGATCGCCGGCCTCCGTGCGCTGGCGGAGATGGTTCTGTTCAATGCCCCCACCACCGAGCTGGGCTTTTGGCACCTCTTTGCCCTCTCAGCCGCGGCGCTGCTGACAGCGCACCTTGTCTTCACGCTGCTGCTCACCTACTACAGGATCGAGAGGCAGCGGCGGCGGCACCGCGAACTCCTGGCGTTGCTTGCCTCGCCGTCCAACGAAGGAGCCGGAACCGTGGTCATCAGCCACGACTCACCGGTGGCGTACTGCCTTCCGGGCGGAGCCCGCTCAGTCACCGTCCTCTCCGACGGACTCATGGCCGCCCTCGAGCCCGCTGAACTCCGGGCGGTCCTGATCCACGAGAATGCCCATCTCAGCCAGCGCCATCATCTGCTGCTGTGGGCCTTCGCCGCCTGGCGCCAGGCACTCCCCTGGCTTCCCACGACGCGCCTCGCCCAGGAAGCGGTGAACTCGCTCATCGAGATGCTGGCCGATGATGTCGCCCTCAGGACCGCGAGCAAGGCGACGCTCATCAAGGCCATTGCGATTGTGGCCAGCGGCTCGGCAGGAGGCGGGGCTCCCGTCGACGCTGAAGCCCTGCCGGGTGGCCGGACCGGGCTTCCACTCTCTGGACTCGAGGCGGCGGCCGGAGTGGCCGGCGCTGATTCCGCGCGCACCACCGTTTCCCGGGTCAGCCGGCTGCTGTCACCCCGGCCGCAGCTGTCCGCTGCCGCCCGCGGTGCAGTGCTGGCCGGCTGTGTCCTGCTCCTGGCCCTTCCCACTGCGCTGTTGATCGTCCCGGGCCTGCTGGACTGATTTTCCCGGCCGGGCTGACTTCCCGGTTGTACTGACTTCCCGGCCGCACGGCAGGGTCAGTCCCCCCGCACTTGGTCAGGCGTCGATGCGCTCTCTGTCAAGGCTCGATGCCCCGGCGATGATGAAATCCTTGCGCGGAGCCACATCCGATCCCATCAGCAGGTCAAAGGTATCCTCGGCCTGCTTGGCGTTCTCGATCCCCACTTTGCGAAGCGTCCGGTGCCGCGGATCCATGGTGGTTTCCGCCAGCTGCTCCGCGTCCATCTCGCCGAGGCCCTTATAGCGCTGGATGGGTTCCTTGTAGCGTTTGCCCTCCTTGGCCAGCCTGGACAGGAGCACGTGCAGTTCCGCCTCCGAGTAGGTGTAGATCATCTCGTTGGCTTTCTGCCCGGCGTTGACCACTTCAACCCGGTGCAGCGGCGGGACAGCGGCGAAGACCCGGCCTTCATCGATCATTGGCCGCATGTACCGGAAGAACAGGGTGAGCAGCAGGGTGCGGATGTGGGCGCCGTCGACGTCGGCGTCGGTCATGAGGATGACTTTGCCGTACCTCGCGGCAGCAAGGTCGAAGCTGCGGCCGGAACCTGCGCCCACCACCTGGATCAGCGCCGCGCATTCGGCGTTGGAGAGCATGTCGCCCACGGAGGCCTTCTGCACGTTGAGTATCTTGCCGCGGATGGGAAGCAGGGCCTGGAAGTCTGAGGAGCGCGCCAGTTTCGCCGTTCCGAGCGCCGAGTCACCTTCCACAATAAACAGTTCAGAACGTTCGACGTCGTCCGTGCGGCAGTCTGCGAGCTTGGTGGGCATGGATGAGGTTTCCAGGGCGTTCTTGCGGCGCTGTGTTTCCTTGTGGACACGGGCCGAGATCCGGGATTTCATCTCGCTGACGATTTTTTCGAGCAGCAGGGCCGACTGTGCCTTGTCGTTTCGGTTGGCGGAGTTGAGCTTCGCGTTGATCTCGTGCTCCACCACCTTGGCCACGATGGCCCGGACGGCGGAGGTGCCCAGGATTTCCTTCGTCTGGCCTTCGAACTGCGGCTCGGCCAGCCGCACTGTCAGGACGGCGGTGAGGCCTGCGAAGATGTCATCCTTCTCGATTTTGTCGTTTCCGGCTTTGAGCTTGCGGGCGTTGTTCTCCACCGCCTTCCGGAACGTCTTGACGAGCGCCTGCTCGAAACCTGACTGGTGGGTTCCGCCCTTGGGCGTGGAAATGATGTTGACGAAGCTGCGGACAGTGCTGTCGTAGCCGATGCCCCAGCGCAGGGCCACGTCCACCTCGCAGTCGCGCTCCACCTCGGCGAGCTGGCTGTGGCCGCGTTCGTCGAGCACGGGAACTGTTTCCTTGAACTTTCCCGATCCGTGCAGGCGCCAGGTGTCGGTAACGGCGGGATCGGCGGCGAGGAAATCGACGAACTCCGAGATGCCGCCGTCATGATGGAACACTTCTTCATGCGTGCCTGCTTCCCCGGGCGTCCCGGCGAGCCGGCGCTCATCACGGACCGTGAGTTTGAGCCCCGGCACCAGGAACGAGGTCTGCCGTGCCCGTGCTGCCAGCTCGTCGTAGGAGAATTTGGCGTCGGGGGTGAAAATCTGGCGGTCCGCCCAGTAGCGGATCCGGGTGCCGGTGACGCCTCGCTTGGCTTTGCCCACGACGTCGAGCACTGAACCGTCCACGAACGGCGCAAAGGTTGCCGCGGGGTCCACCCTGCTGCCCTGGTCCAGGAACCGGCCCGGCTCACCCCGGCGGAACGACATCTTGTAGGTCTTGCTGCCGCGGTCAACCTCCACGTCCAGCCGCGAGGACAGGGCGTTGACGACGGAGGCTCCCACTCCGTGCAGACCACCGGAGGCCGTGTACGATCCCCCGCCGAACTTTCCGCCGGCGTGGAGTTTGGTGAACACCACCTCCACACCGGTGAGGCCCGTCTTCGGTTCCATGTCCACGGGGATGCCGCGGCCGTCGTCGTGGATCTCCACCGAGTTGTCCGCGTGCAGGATGATCCTGATGTCATGGCCGAAACCTGCCAGGGCCTCGTCCACCGAGTTGTCGATGATTTCCCAGAGGCAGTGCATGAGACCGCGGGAGTCGGTGGAACCGATGTACATGCCCGGACGCTTGCGGACGGCTTCAAGGCCTTCCAGGACCGACAGGTGCCGGGCGGTGTAATCAGAACTTGGTGCCACGGGTGGTGAACTCCTTCAGTGACGGACAACGAACGGCAGGGACGCTCTTCCTAGCCTAGTCGGCCGTGGATGAGGCGCCGCTCTGCCACACTTTGGACCGGGCAGGCCAGCCGGGACGTTATGATTCCGTGATGCGACGAGCAGGCCTTGATGCATTCTTGCGGATACGCGGACAGCGAACTTGCCCTATCCTTGCGCGGGATTTGTTACTAATGCTGGTTATATAGAGGTACAGATCTACTAAGGAGGCCGAAATGACAACAGCAGTAGCGGACCGCACGCTTAACGCACTGGACCGGTGCGATCGTTGCGGAGCCCAGGCATATGTCCGTGTTGTTCTCGAGTCCTCCGGCGGTGAGCTGCTCTTCTGCGGCCACCATGCCCGTGCGGTCGAGGCAACACTCAAGCCCTTGAGCTCCGACTGGCACGACGAGACGGGCCGGCTTCACGAGAAGGCGACCGTAGAAATCGACTAGCCACCGCGTCCAAGTCCCACCAGGCGTAATAGTTCAGCAAGCAAAGATCAGGACCCCTCCTTTCGGAGGGGTCCTGACCTGTTTAACCGGCTGCCAACAACAACGGGCTACACCCCAGCGGGGTCACGCCCGCGCCCGTCATCCAAGGATCATGGGCGGAGGCGTGGCCCCGTACCGGGTGCTGCCGTCCCTAGTCCAGATAGTCCCTGAGCACCTGCGACCGCGACGGGTGGCGGAGCTTGGACATCGTCTTGGATTCGATCTGGCGGATGCGTTCCCGGGTAACACCGTAGACCTTGCCGATTTCGTCTAAAGTCTTCGGCTGCCCGTCGGTGAGGCCGAACCGCATGGCCACCACGCCTGCTTCACGCTCGGAGAGTGTGTCAAGGACAGAGTGCAGCTGCTCCTGGAGCAGGGTGAAGCTCACGGCGTCGGCCGGGACGACGGCCTCGGAATCCTCGATCAGGTCGCCGAACTCAGAGTCGCCGTCCTCACCGAGCGGGGTGTGCAGCGAAATAGGCTCGCGGCCGTACTTCTGGACTTCCACCACCTTCTCCGGGGTCATGTCCAGTTCAAGTGCCAGCTCCTCGGGCGTGGGCTCCCGGCCGAGGTCCTGGAGCATCTGCCGCTGGACGCGTGCCAGCTTGTTGATGACCTCAACCATGTGAACCGGGATACGGATGGTGCGAGCCTGGTCCGCCATGGCGCGGGTGATGGCCTGGCGGATCCACCAGGTGGCGTACGTGGAGAACTTGAAGCCCTTGGTGTAATCGAATTTCTCCACAGCACGGATCAGGCCCAGGTTGCCTTCCTGGATAAGGTCCAGGAAGAGCATGCCGCGACCGGTGTAGCGCTTGGCCAGGGAGACCACCAAGCGCAGGTTGGCCTCCAGCAGGTGGTTCTTGGCGCGCTTGCCGTCGTGGATGACGAATTCGAGCTCGCGCTTGAACTTCGGATCCATGGAGCCGTCGTCCGCGTTGATCTTCTCCTCGGCGAAGAGGCCGGCTTCAATCCGGAGCGCAAGGTCCACTTCCTGCTCCGCATTGAGCAGCGCCACCTTGCCGATCTGCTTCAGGTAGTCCTTGACGGGGTCGGCAGTGGCCCCGGCGGACATGACCTGCTGAACGGGGGCGTCGTCGTCGTCGGCGTCCGAGTAGACAAAACCCTTGCCCGTGGCTGCCGATTCCGCCTTGGCGGCGTCGCCGTCGTCGCCGACGTCCGCACCATCGAGGATGATGTCGTCAAGATCTTCTTCGATGTCATCCTCGTCGTCGGAGTCGGCGCCCCCGGCTGCGGACTTATCGGCGGCTTCGGCGGCGGCCTTGGCGCCAGGCTTGGGCCCGCGCTTCTTGGGTTCAGGCTTGCCGTCCACGTCGGTAGCACCGGCGGTGGCATCCTTGACGGCTTTGTTGGCTGCCCGCGTGGCTGCTCGCTTGGCGTTCGTTGCAGCCTGCTTCTCCTCGGGGGACGAGTCGTCCAGGGCGGCGGGTTCCTTCTTCATGGAAGACGGGGTCACAGAAAACCTTTCTAGCGGCGGTCTGTGGAATCACCATACGGGCAACACCACTATGACCCTGTCAAGTCCGTGATGAACATCAGGTGCAACCACGGCCGGCAGAGTCTACAAAATAGAACTGCCGGGGCGGCTGTAATGTTCCCGCAAAAGGAGCCATTACATGCACTTGATACACGGACCCAACCGGGTCTCGGCATCTATTGTCTCACGGTTTTCCCAAACAGGACCTCATCGGGGTCTGCCCGCAGTGGGATCGGAGGCAGCCGCGGGAAAGCGGTACGGGCCCTCAGCCCCAGGCGGCGTCCGAGTCGAACTTCCGCCAGGCGGCATCCTTCCGCGCCGCCCACCCGCAGAGTGTCCCGCGCCTGAGCAATTCGAGCATGAGCTCGGCCAGCCGGTAGCCCTCTTCCTCCTCCAGCGCCTTGCCAAGGAAAGCGGCGGCATAGGATCCGCGTCCCCGGCACCAGCTGATCCATCCCCGCCCGGTTAGGGCGGCTGCGGCCGCTTGGCCGCCCCACAGCGACAACTGTTCCAGGACACGGTCGAGGCGGTGCAGCCGGCTCCAGTCCGGCATGTCCGGCTCCAGTCCCAGCAGGACCTCGCCGTAGCCGGGCACGCCAGATGCGCCATCAGGAACGGAATCAGGCAGCGAAACCGGCGGCACAATAAGGCCGGTACCTGGCAGGCCGGCAGCTGGCAGGGCGGCAGCTGGCTGGGCGATGGCTGGCGGGACGACCGGAGCAAGTACGCATCCGGCATCGAAAATCCCGAACTGTTCCGCGCCTGCCAGGGCGGCCGGAAAGCCCGCGGCGGCCATGACGAGGACGGCGTCCCGCCATGCCGGCACCTGGAGGGAGGCGCGTAGGAAGGCCTGGGAAGGTGCCGGGAGTGCAAGATCCGGCGGCAGTTGACTCGGGAACGCATCACCGGACAGGCTGCCGCCGGCCGGCGCATCGTCCGGCAGCGGATCACAGGAGAGGGCGTTACCCTGCGGGGCTGCGATCAGCCCTTCCCAGAACGCCAGCAGCGCGTTGAACTGTGCCCTGCTCCGCCGCCGCGGTTCCAGGTCGGTGGACCAGGCCGCCTCCGCTGCCAGCATCGCTGCCGTGTCTTCGGCGGAAACGGATCGGGCCGGCTGTGTTTGATCATCCGGCGCCGGACCCACGCTGCTGCCGCGGAACACCATCTCGGCGTTAAGCATGCTGTCGCGGATGTCATCGATGGGCCGGCCGGGCAGCGGACAGCAGGAGGGATCGGTACAGTAGGCGTCGCGCCAGTAGGAATCCCCCACGTACCACGCCTCGCGGACCGGCATCCCCGCGGTGCCCAGGACAGCCTGCAGCGCGGCCAGCAGCCCGGTGTAGGTCCGGGGCAGGTCCGTCCAGCCGTCGTTGGTGAAGAACACCAGCAGGGCGGCGTCGGAGCCCTGGTCAGCCAGCAGGTAATCGCGGACGCTGCGGGCGTAGTGGCGAGGATCCGCGAGCTTTTCCGGTCCGGGCAGGTCAAGCCGGAGGGTTGCTCCCAGCCGTTTGCCGTGCAGGGTCATGGCCACCAGGCTGTCGGCCGGCCAGTACCCCAGGGAATGCGGGATGAACCCGAGGATGTCTTCGGGGCCACGGACTGTCAGGTGTTGTGGAAGTGTCATGCCTCCAGCTTTGGGGCCAGCCGGACCCGGAGCCATGGAAACTTCCGCCATGTCAATTGTGGAGGAACAGTGTCAGTCATCCCCGGCCGGGGAACCCTGCCGGCGCTCGGCCAGGTTCGCACGCCGCTGGCGGGAAAGGGCAGTCAGCAGCGGCGGGACGACAACGCCCTGCGCCGCCATTTGACGGCGGACCTTGCGGCGGCAGACCAGTATGGCGCCGACCCCGAACCCCAGGAGCAGGAACTGGACGCTCAGGGCGATCCGGAACGGTTCCAGACCGTAGAGCACTCCGTTCGAGAAGCCTGTTGCCTTCAGGATGTCCAGCACCAGCCCGATCAGGAAAATCGCTATCAGGGCGGCAATGAATCCGCCCACGTTGACTATGCCGGTTGCGGTACCGATTCTGTGTGCGGGATTGAACGTCCGGGCAAAGTCGAAGCCGATCATGGAGCCGGGACCGCCGATGGCCAGGACCATCACGAGCCCTGCCAGGAGCCAGAGCGGGGAACGGCCCGGTATCAGCAGCACCGCCGCCCAGGCAGCAGCTGTGGCTGCGGCGATGAGCAGGACCATGGTGGAGCGGCGCAGCGGGTGCCGGGAGACAAACCGGCCGATGAACGGGCCAACGGCCATGGCAGAAGCAACGTACAGCGCCATCAGGGCCGCGACCGTCGTCGCGTCCAGGCCCTGCGCGGAGATCAGGAAGGGGTAGCCCCATGTCATGGCAAAAACTGTCCCGCTGAACTGGATGGTGAAGTGGCTCCACAGTCCCAGCCTGGTCCCCGGCTGGCGCCATGCCCGGGCGAGGGAAGCACCGGTGGCCCGCAGGCCCTGCTGCGCCTGGGGCCTGGGCACCGCCGGAGGGTGATCCTGCAGAAGCACCAGGACGAGCACGACGGCGAGTCCGGACATGCCGGCGAGCATCAGGAATCCCGGCGTCCAGCCGTAGGAATGGAGGACAAAGGCAAAGGGCACCACGCTGAAAAGCTGCCCCAGCTGCCCGGACATGCCAGTCAGCTGGGTGACCAGCGGTACGCGAACGGGCGCAAACCACAGCGGGATAAGCCGGATCACGGAAATGAAGGTCATGGCATCCCCGGCCCCTACGAGCACCCGTCCGGCAATCCCGCCGGGGATGGCGTCCGCGAACGCCAGCTGGAGCTGGCCGAGGCCCATCAGGACCGCGCCGCCGGCGATCATCGCCCGCGAGCCGAACCTGTCCACCAGGAGGCCTACCGGGATCTGCAGCCCGGCGTAAACCAGGAGCTGCAGCACCGTGAAGAAAGAGATCGCGGACGCACCGGCGTGGAACCTCTCGGTCGCCTCAAGTCCCACGACGCCAAAGGATGTGCGCTGCGAGACCGCCACAAGGTACGCGAAGATTCCGATGGTCCAGATCAGCCAGGCACGGGGTGCAGTCACTCCCTTATTATGCCGGGACCGCGCGTCAGTGGCTGCCGGGAGCGAGTCAGCCGGGCTGCCGGACGGACAGCATCCGGACAGCCCAAAGGCCTGCTACTGCGCGCGGTTCTCCCGGGCCAGGTAGGCCTCCACGGCCGCACCCAGCGCGTCCCCGTTGGGCAGCTGGTCGTTTTCATCTGCCAGGAGTGAGCGGCGGACGGTCCCTTCAGCCTTTTCGTCATACCGCGATTCGAGCCGCGACACGACCTGCTGCACGTCTTCGGAAGCCTCGATCTGCTCGGCGATCTGGCGGCCCACTTCCCGGCCGGCTTCCCGGAGCCTGTCCGTGGGCAGCATCAGCGACGTGGCGGCGCCCAGGTACTCAAGTCCTGCCACTGCCGCTGTGGGGTATTCTGCTTCGGCCAGGTAGTGCGGCACGTGGATCACATACCCCGCCACGTTACGCCCGGCTTCTACCAGCCGCAGTTCAAGGATGTGGCCAACGGCGGCGGGAACCTCCACGGTGGGCTTCCACACCGAGATCCCCTCGATCAGTTCGGGCCTGTTGCCGTGGACGGTAACGCCCACGGGCCGGGTATGGGGAACCGGCATGGGGATCGAATGGATCCAGGTCACGAGGTTCACGTCCAGCTTTTCGACGATGCCGACGACGGCGCGGGCGAACCTCTCCCATTGCAGGTCAGGTTCAAAGCCGGCCAGCAGGAGGAACGGACTGCCCAGTCCGTCCGTCAGCCGGTACAGCGCCAGCCGGGGCTCCTGGTAGTCCTGGAGGTGGTCCTCCACGAAAGAGACGTGGGGCCTCCGGGACCTGTAGTCAATCAGCTGGTCGGCGTCGAAGACCGCCACCGGCTCCGGGTCAAGGGTGTCCAGCAGCTCAGCATTAATTTGCTTCACAACGTGCCCGGCATCAGCAAATCCGGTAAAACCCATCACCAGGTTCAGCCCGCGGAGCGCCGGGCTGTTGAACAGCGCCGGGTTGCTCGCATACAGCGCGTCCGGGTCCAGCAGGGAGCCGGAAATCCGCTCAAGCACGGCAAGTTCCTTTCGTGGTTTCAGATGGATACCTTGTACAACACCGCCGGGCGCCCGGGCATTCCGGCAGCCGACGTGGCGCGGCTCTCAGAGGATTCCGCTGCCACCGCCCCTACGGGCTACGATCGGAACTGGCCTGAACTGCCCGGCATAATTCAGGCTTCGCAGACATCCGGCGACGTCCCAAGCCGACGGCACCCGGCTTCCATGGCAGAGCGCGGAACATGCATTCCTGCCCGAACGAACTTTCGAGAATTGAGGACTGACCCCGTGGTCAAGAATACTGAAATCAACCTTAGTACCCTCGCCCGTGACCTGAAGAAGGCCGCCAGTGACGCCGTAGTCATCGGTGTGGGACAGGGACCTGACGGTCCCGTCCTTCTCGAGAACCCGCTCACGGCGAAGTCCGCCGAGGCATTGGCCGGCTCCCTGAAGGTCCTCGGCGTCACCGGAGCCGCTGACCAGATCGTCCGGCTCCCCGGCCTTCCCGAGACCGGCGCGGGCGTGCTTGTCCTGGCGGGCGTCGGCAAGGTTGCACCGGGCAGTCCGCTTGACCGGGAGGCCCTCCGCCGGGCCGCGGGTTCGGCCGTCCGGCAGCTTGCAGGCCTCCCCACAGTGGTCATTGCACTTCCGACGGCGGGGATCGCCGACGTCGCTGCGGTCGCCGAAGGAGCCGCCCTGGGCTCCTATGCCTTCACCGAGTACCGGACGTCGAAGGACGGACTGAAGGACCCGGTGCGCCATGCCGTGATCCTCACCGAGGTCGCGGGAGACAAGGAACTCCGTTCCGCCCTGACGCGTGCGGGCCTGATCGGCAAGGCCGTCAACGCCACTCGGTCGCTGGTGAACCAGCCACCGAGCCACCTCTACCCCGAGTCTTTCGCCGACGCAGCCAAGGAACTGTCCAAAGGGCTGCCGGTCAAGGTCACAGTCTGGGATGAAAAGCGCCTGGAAAAGGAGGGCTTCGGCGGCATCATGGGCGTGGGCAAGGGATCCACCCGCCAGCCCCGCCTCGTCAAGGTGGAGTACTCCCCCGCCAAGGCGACGGCAAAGATCGCACTGGTGGGCAAGGGCATCACCTTCGACACCGGCGGCATCTCCATCAAGCCGGCCCTCGGCATGGGTGACATGAAAAGCGACATGGCGGGCGCCGCCGTCGTGCTTAACACCGTCCTGGCGCTCGCCGGCCTCGGCCTGCCCGTCAAGGCCACCGCCTGGCTCTGCATCGCCGAAAACATGCCATCCGGTGCGGCATCCCGGCCCGCGGATGTCCTCACCATGTTCGGCGGCAAGACCGTTGAGGTCCTGAACACCGATGCCGAAGGCCGCCTGGTCATGGCCGACGGCATCGTCGCGGCCAGCCAGGAATACCCCGACGCCATCATCGACGTTGCCACCCTTACCGGTGCGCAGCTTATTGCCCTCGGCAACCGCACCGCCGGCGTCATGGGCTCGGACAGCGTCACGGGACCCCTCAAGGCGGCCGCTGACCGTGCGGGTGAGCTGGTGTGGCCCATGCCGTTGCCCGAAGAGCTGCGGCCCAGCCTCGATTCCCAGGTGGCGGATCTGGCAAACATCGGCGAACGCCACGGCGGCATGATGACCGCGGCGGTGTTCCTGCGCGAGTTCGTCGGGAAGGACAAGGACGGCGAACAGATTCCGTGGGCCCACATCGACATCGCAGGTCCGTCCTTCAATAACGGCAACCCGTACGGCTACACCCATAAACAGGGCACGGGCTGCACGGTCCGGACTCTGGTGGCCTACGCCGAAGACCTCATCGCTGCTGCCGTCTGAACCGGTGCTGAGGCGTTCCGCGGCATTGTGACAGCAAAGGTGATCCCTTTGACACATACCCGCGTGACACTGGACACAAGCGCTCCACAAAACATGGTTGCAAGGTGGAGCATGGATAAGTGGTTCGCTAAGGTGAACCCGGTAGTCACAAATGAAAGAGAACCTGCCTGCTGGCATAATCTCGGCAGTACAAGTTCGAAGACCAGATGATGCGTACACGCTCGTGTCATCGTTCACGCGAGGGAGCGTTTAAGTGGCCGATCAGGCAACTGCGCAAGAATTCGACATCCTGGTACTCGGTGGCGGCAGCGGCGGATACGCCACCGCCCTGCGGGCCGTTCAGCTTGGCTTCACCGTGGGCCTCGTGGAGAAGGGCAAGCTCGGTGGCACGTGCCTCCACAACGGCTGTATCCCCACCAAGGCCCTGCTGCACTCGGCCGAACTGGCCGACCACGCCCGTGACTCCGCCAAATATGGCGTGAACGTCACCCTCGACGGCATCGACATCAACGCCGTCAATGCCTACAAAGACGGAATTGTCGCCGGCAAGTTCAAGGGCCTCCAGGGACTCATCAAGTCCAAGGGCATCACCGTCATCGAAGGTGAAGGCAAGCTCCAGGGCACCGACACCGTTGTGGTGAACGGCACCGCCTACAAGGGCAAGAACATCGTCCTCGCCACCGGGTCCTACTCCCGCTCGCTTCCGGGCCTGGAAATCGGCGGCCGCGTCATCACCTCTGACGAAGCCCTCACCATGGACTACATCCCCAAGAGCGCCATTGTGCTCGGCGGCGGCGTCATCGGCGTTGAATTCGCTTCGGTCTGGAAGTCCTTCGGCGTGGACGTCACCATCGTCGAGGGCCTGCCCTCCCTCGTGCCCAACGAGGACACCGCCATCGTCAAGAACCTCGAACGCGCCTTCAAGAAGCGCGGCATCAAGTTCTCCACCGGCATTTTCTTCCAGGGTGTCGAGCAGAACGACTCCGGAGTCAAGGTCACCCTGGTGGACGGCCAGACGTTCGACGCCGAGCTCCTCCTGGTCGCTGTGGGCCGCGGTCCCGTGACTGCCAACCTCGGCTACGAAGAGGCCGGCGTGACCATCGACCGCGGCTTCGTGATTACCAACGAGCGCCTGCACACCGGCGTGGGCAACATCTACGCCGTGGGCGACATCGTTCCCGGCGTGCAGCTGGCCCACCGCGGCTACCAGCAGGGCATTTTCGTGGCCGAGGAGATCGCGGGCCTCAAGCCCGTCATCGTTGAGGACGTCAACATCCCCAAGGTCACCTACTGCGAGCCCGAAATCGCGACCGTGGGCTACACGGAGAAAGCTGCCAAGGAGAAGTTCGGCGACGACCAGATCCAGATCCAGGAATACAACCTCGCCGGCAACGGCAAGAGCTCCATCCTGGGCACCGGCGGCCTGGTCAAGCTGGTCCGCCAGAAGGACGGCCCCGTCGTGGGCGTCCACATGATCGGATCCCGCATGGGCGAGCAGATTGGTGAAGCCCAGCTCATCGTGAACTGGGAAGCCTACCCGGAGGACGTGGCCCAGCTGGTCCACGCGCACCCCACGCAGAACGAGGCCCTGGGCGAAGCCCACCTGGCACTCGCCGGCAAAGCCCTCCACGGCTAATTTTCCGGCCCAGCATTACCGCAAGACATCAGAGTTTGGTGCACCCGGCACGATCTGCCGGGTGCACTAAGCTCAACAAGGCAGCAATCATCCGCACTAAAGATCAATAAGGAGAACGGGGACGACATGTCTGAATCCGTTAACTTGCCCGCCCTCGGTGAGAGCGTCACCGAAGGAACCGTCACCCGCTGGCTCAAGCAGGTAGGTGACCGGGTAGAAGTGGACGAGCCGCTGCTCGAGGTTTCCACCGACAAAGTAGACACTGAAATCCCCTCTCCGATAGCCGGCGTGATCGAAGAAATCCTCGTCGCCGAGGACGAGACCGCCGAAGTGGGCGCTCCCCTGGTCCGCATTGGTGACGGTTCCGGTGGCGGTTCAGCACCTGAGGCCGCCCCCGAGGCAGCGGCCCCGGCCGAAGAAGCCCCCTCGGCTCCGGCTGAAGAGGCCCCTGCCGCACCCGCTGAAGCAGCCCCTGCAGCCGAGCCGGCACCTGCCGCGCAGGCACCTGCAGCGTCCGACGGCGAAAGCCACGAGGTCACCCTGCCGGCACTTGGCGAAAGCGTCACGGAAGGCACCGTCACCCGCTGGCTCAAGGCCGTGGGTGACAGCGTAGACGTGGACGAGCCGCTGCTGGAGGTATCAACCGACAAGGTCGACACCGAGATCCCGTCCCCGGTAGCCGGAACGCTGCAGGAGATCCGGGTCAACGAAGACGAAACCGCCGAAGTCGGCTCTGTCCTCGCCGTCATCGGTTCCGGGGCAGCCGCCCCCGCCGCAGCAGCTGCACCCGCGCAGCCCGCTCCGGCAGCCGAACAGAAGACTGAAGCCCCGGCTCCTGCCGAGGCACCGAAAGCAGCCGAAGCTCCAAAGGCCGAAGCTCCGGCACCTGCTGCTGCGCCTGCTCCGGCCGCAGCACCCGCCCCTGTAGCTTCTCAGCCCGCAGTTTCGCAGCCTTCACAGCCTGCGGCAGCTTCCAACGGGTCCGCAGAATCCGGCTATGTCACTCCGCTGGTCCGCAAGCTCGCCAACCAGCAGGGCGTGGACATCTCCGCCTTGACCGGCACCGGCGTGGGCGGCCGTATCCGCAAGCAGGACGTCCTCGCGGCAGCCGAGGCGAACGCCGCTCCGGCCGCAGCCCCAGCAGCCCCGGCAGCCACTGCCGCCGCACCGGCAAAGCCGGCAGCAGCGGGCCCGGCCGCTTCCTCCCTGCGCGGCACCGTTCAGAAGGCCCCGCGGATCCGCCAGGTCATCGCCCGGCGCATGCGCGAGTCCCTCGAGATCTCCACCCAGCTCACGCAGGTGCACGAAGTGGATATGACCAAGGTCGCCAAGCTGCGGCTGAAGGCCAAGAACTCGTTCCAGGCCCAGAACGGTGTCAAGCTCACGTTCCTTCCGTTCATTGCCAAGGCCGTGGCCGAGGCACTGAAGCAGCACCCCAAGCTCAACGCTGCCTATGACGAAGACAAGCAGGAGATCACGTACCACAACGCCGAGCACCTGGCGATCGCCGTGGACACGGACAAGGGTCTCCTGGTTCCGGTCATCAACGATGCCGGCAACCTGAACCTGGCCGGCCTGGCCGGCAAGATCGCCGACGTCGCCGGCCGCACCCGCGACGGCAAGATCGGCCCTGACGAGCTGTCCGGCGGAACCTTCAGCATCACCAACATCGGATCGGTCGGCGCCCTGTTCGACACCCCGATCATCAACCAGCCGCAGGTGGGCATCCTGGGCACCGGTTCGATCGTCAAGCGCCCGGTGGTAGTAGCGGACGAGAACGGTGACGACTCGATCGCCATCCGCTCCATGATGTATCTGTCCCTCACGTACGACCACCGCCTGGTGGATGGCGCCGATGCCGGCCGCTTCCTGCAGACGCTGAAGGCCCGCCTTGAAGAGGGCGCCTTCGAGGCCGACCTGGGGCTCTAGCCAGGAACGTCGGCGGGCTGCCGCCGGTTACGGCAGCAGCCCGGGAACGACGGCGGGGCAGGCTCCGGTGAGAATCCACCGGAACCTGCCCCTTTTTTGGGCTCTTTTTGATCCGTGGTTTTGCTACAGGACGTAGAACGTTCTGGCTAAGCTTGAGGCATGAAAATCCTTTTTGACATCCTGCTGTTCCTGCACATCGTCGGCGCAGCCATGATCGTGGGCATCTGGATCGGCAACATGAAGAAACCCACCGTCCACCCGCGCCAGCGCGACGGTGCCTTCCTCCAGCTGATCACCGGCATCGCCATGATGGGCCTGCTGCCCCTGATGCCGAACAGCGATCCCAACTACGCCAAGCTGGGCATCAAGTTCGCCGTCGGCGCCGCAGTCGCCGTCCTGGCCGTGATCGGATCGCGCAAATACAAGAAGGGCGAGGACATCAGCACCGGCCTCGCCCACAGCGTCGGCGGCCTCGCGCTCCTTAACGTGGCGATCGCGACGCTCTGGAACTGATTCGAGCTGGCAGGGACCGGTGCCCGGCACGGTCACAATCCACTCTCAGCGGACACCCCGTGCATGCGTGCAGCGGAATCCCTAGGATGGGAACCGGCGGGGACGAGGCAGCGGCCTGCCCCGGTTCGAATCGACATTGAGGAGTGGACATGGCAGCAACACGTTCAGCAAACGCAGTATGGAACGGCAACCTCACGGAGGGTTCAGGAACCACCAGCCTGGCCAGCTCAGGCCTCGGCACTTTCGAGGTCACGTGGAAGGCACGTACTGAAGCGGCCAACGGCAAAACCAGCCCGGAGGAGCTCATCGCAGCAGCCCACTCCGCGTGTTTCTCCATGGCCTTCAGCAACGAGCTGGCGAAGGCAGGTCACACCCCGGAGGAAGTCCGCACCAAGGCCGACGTGACGTTCGTGCCGGGCACGGGAATCACGGGAAGCCACCTGACCGTGACCGCCCGGATACCGGGTATTTCCGAAGAGGAATTCCAGAAGATCGCAGGCGAGGCCAAGGTTGGCTGCCCTGTCTCCGGTGCCCTGGCCAGCATCGACATCACCCTGGAAGCCACGCTGGAATCCTGACGCCGGCAGCAGCACGCGGGTCCGGCTGGCCCCGTAGAAGCAATGCTGTAGAAACTATGCGGTAGAAACAACGCAGGCCCCGTCCCTCCCGAGATACCGGGAGGGACGGGGCCTGTTCTGATGCTCCCCCGTGCTGTCCTTAGCCGTCGTTCCGGCGGGCAGGGAGCGGAGCAGGGCGAAGGCGGCGGTAGCCCTCACGGACAGGCGGTCTGTCCGTGGGCAGTTCCTGGACCATTTCCTTGAGCGCCCCGATCCCGTATTCCAGCTGCGGGTCCCGCCCTGCAGCATAGGCGTGAGGCGGGTAGGTGACCTCGATGTCCGGGTCAACGCCGTGGTTCTCAACGCTCCACCCCACGCCCCCGCCGAACCACGTGGCGTACCTGGGCTGTGTCACACCCGTACCGTCGGCGAGCGAGAACCGGTTATCGATGCCCACCACGCCGCCCCAGGTGCGCGTGCCGATGACCGGGCCGATCCCGCGCAGCTTCGATACCTGGGTAATGATGTCGCCGTCGGATCCGGCAAATTCATCGGCGAGGATGATCACTGGGCCCCTCGGGGCGTGATGGGGGTAGGTCCGCGGGCGTTCCCCGCGCGGCATGCTCCAGCCGGTGACCTTGCGGCCGATCAGTTCCGCCACGAGCTGGGACGTGTGTCCGCCACGGTTTCGCCGGACGTCAACGATCAGACCGTCAAGGGCGGTCTCGGTGTCCAGGTCCCGGTGCAGCTGCGCCCAGCCGTTGGCCATCATGTCCGGGATGTGCAGGTATCCGAAGCTTCCTCCCGACGCTTCACGGACAATCCGCCGGTTTGAGGCAACCCACTCCTGATAGCGCAGGCGTTCCTCGTCCTTGGCCGGGATGACCGCGATGCGGCGCTGAATCCCGGCGGCACTGCCGTGGCCCGGCCCGTTGCTGAGCGTGAGTTCGACGGCCCGGCCGGCAGCGCCCACCAGCTGCATGGCAGGAGTCACGGTTTCGGACAGCTCGACGCCGTCGATGGCCAGCAGGATGTCGCCGGCTTTGGCTGCCGCGCCGGGACGGGTCAGCGGCGACGTTGCCAGGGGATCGGAGGATTCCCCCGCGAGGATGCGCGTGATCTCCCAGCCGCCCGCCGTAAAGACAAGGTCAGCGCCCAGCCTGCCCTGTCCGTTGCTGCCGTTTTCCGTAACCGGTGCGGGCTTGACGTAGGCGTGCGAGGTCCCCAGCTCGCCATGGAGCTCCCACAGCAGGTCCACCAGGTCATCGTGTGACCCCAGGCGGTCCACGAGGGGCCGGTACCTCTTGTGGATGGACTCCCAGTCCTGGCCGGCCATGTCTTCTGCCCAGAAGAAATCACGCTGCAGGCGCCAGGCTTCGTCAAAGGCCTGGCCCCAGACACTGAGCGGGTCCATCATCACCCTGATCCGGCCCAGATCCACCTTGACCAGCTGTCCGGCGTCTTCATCAGCTTTGGCGCCGGAGGGGACCACGCACACCTGCTTGTCGTCGATCAGGACCACCTTTTTGCCGTCGCCGGAGAGCCGGTAGCTGTCCAGTGCCTCCACCAGCGTGGAAGGCTTGCGCCTTGCAAGGTCGAACCGGACAAGACTGGGCCGGGAATCCTTGTCGTCCTGGGTTGCTTTCCCGTCGCCGGTGACGCCGGCCAGTGCCCAGTCCAGCCACAGCAGAGCGCCCTCTGCGGACTTCAGGGAGGTGTAGTTGCCCTGGGGCACGGGGACTCCGATGACGCGGTGCGCCAGCCCGTCCGGGTCAACGCGGACCGGTGAAACATTGTCCTCCAGGCCCTTTTCGTCGGTGATGCTGCCTGTCTCCAGGTCAACCCCGGGGCCAAAGGGCGACGGCGTGTCGGCGGCCAGTGCCACGAGGTAGGGCTTGATGGGGCTGGGGAAAGAGAGGTCGAAGGAGTGCCCGTCGTAGACCGGATCGAAACTTCGGTTGGACAGGAAAGCCAGGAACTTTCCGTCGGGCGTGAAGCTGGGTGACTTGTCGCAGAAGCGGCCGTCGGTGATGTCCACAACACCGCCGTCGGGATCCGTGACGTTGGCCAGGCGCAGCCTGCTGCGTGAGCCAAAGGACGTCACAGGCTCGGACCAGGCCAGCCACCGGGAGTCCGCCGACCACGCCAGCTCCGCGATGGTGCCCTCGCCGATGCTGGCAATCACGGATAGCTTGCCAGTGGCTGTGTCGGCGAAATAGACGTCGCCGAAGGACGTTCCGAGGGCAAGCCACCGGCCGTCCGGGCTCGCTTCCATGGCACTGGCGCGTGCGGGCTTCGGAAAGTCGATACGGGTGGCGCCAGGAGTTCCCGTCATCTCCGCCGGGGAGGAGGCCGTGCCGGGGGCAACATCGGCCTGCGGGTCATCAGCGACGGCGATCACGACGCCGGCTGCCTGGACGGCAGATCCGGTGGCCGGAACCGGGCGGGGCAGTTGTACTCCGGCTTCTTCAGATGCCGCTGATTCATGCGGTCCGGGCTGGAGGGTCGCACGGGATGCCGTGGCAGCAGCAGCTGCAGCGCCGGAGACCGATGCCGCAATCTCCTTGATGTAAAGCGCTTCCACGCCGTCGTGGTCGGCGATGTAGGCGATCCGTCCGCCGTCGAGCGGTCGCGGAAGCCGGGCGCGGACTCCCGGCGTGGCCTCTACGATGCGGGACGGGCCATCCTTGTGCCTGATCCAGTGGATCGTTCCGTGGGCCTCGACCGTGCTGGCGGACCCGCTGGCGTCCGGCACCACTGCGCCGAGATGCTGTGACACCTTCAGCAGCCCGGGACGCCGTGACTGGGAGGCCGAGCCCAGTGAGATCTCCAGCCGTACGGCCTCGGAGGCAAGGTCATGGAGGACCCAGAGCTCGCCTGCGGATTCGAAGATGACCCGCTGGCCGTCGGTGGCCGCGTGCCGGACGTAGAAGTCCTCGTGGTCGGTGTGCCGGCGGAGGTCGCCGCCGCCGGGCAGCACTGAATAGACGTTGCCGTACCCTTCGTGGTCAGACAGGAAGGCGATCCGTCCGTCCACCCACATGGGATCGGCAAGGTTTCCGTCCAGCTCCGGAACCAGGCGCTCAAATTCGCCGTTGCCGTCGGAGTCAATCCAAAGCTTGCCGGCGGTGCCGCCGCGGTAACGCTTCCACCAGGCGGGTTCGCGCGAAAGCACGCTGCCAACCACCACCGGGCGCTCGTCGCCGATTTCGGGGCCGAACGCCAGGGATTCCACCGGTCCGAAAGGCAGCTCCTCAGCCCAGCCGCCGTCGACCGGCACGCTGTAGGCGTAGGTGTGGCGGCTTTCAGCCTGGCGGAACGCGCTCGTGACCACCACGGCTCCGCCGGCGGTGAAGCCCTTGACCCGGGTACTGCTGTGGCCGAAGTACGTCAGTTGCCGGTACCCGCCGCCGTCCACTTCCGCCGTCACCACTTCCGGCGCCGTCCCCTGGACAACCGTCCAGACGAGCCGCTTGCCGTCAGGAGTGAAGCGCGGGTTGCGGGCGGGGAGCTGGAGGGAGGAAATACGCCAGGCGCGGCCGCCGCTGAGGGGAGCGATCCAGACGTCGTCCTCGGCCACGAAGGTGACCAGATCGCCGTGGACATGCGGGAATCGGAAGTAGCTCGAAGAGGTCATCGTTCGATCATAAGTCAACTCCGGTAAGCCCTGAGGGAGGCTCCGGCTGGTGCCGGGTGTGGTGAGATGGATCATGCGAATAGTCATTGCCGGCGCCTCAGGGCTGATCGGGACCGACGTGTCTGCGGCCTTGCGCCATGCCGGGCATGACGTGGTGGCGCTGGTCCGCCGCGCGCCGAGGGCGGCATCCGAAGTCCGCTGGGATCCCGCAGCCGGCAGCCTGGACCCGCACGTCCTTGCAGCTGCCGACGCCGTGATCAACCTTTCCGGGGCCGGCATCGGGGACCGCCCCTGGACCCGACGCCGTATCGACGAACTCTTCACTACCCGGCTGGCCGCCACCCGCACCCTGACCAGCGCCATGGGCAAACTCGATAATCCCCCATCAATGTTCCTCAGCCAGTCCGCCTCCGGATATTACGGCGACGCGGGTACTGCGCGGCTTCGGGAAGATTCCTCCTCGGGGTCGGGCGTTCTTTCCCGCCTCTGTGTGGAGTGGGAGGCCGCGGCGCATGAGGCACCGTCCGGTGTCCGTGTGGTGACCCCGCGTACGGGGGTAGTCCTCAGCCGGTCCGGCGGCGCGATGGGCCGGCTTCTCCCGCTGCTCCGGCTCGGGCTGGGCGGCCCGCTGGGCCACGGCACGCAGTATTGGCCCTGGATCACCCTTCCGGACGTCACGGCTGCGTTTACGTTTCTGCTGACCTCCGGCCTGCAGGGACCCGTCAACGTCTGCGCCCCTGAGGAAGCGGACGTTAATTCGCTGATGGCGGCGCTGGCAGCCGCCCTGCACCGGCCAGGCGTTCTTCGCGTCCCTGCCTTTGCCCTGCGCCTCGTGATGGGGAAGCTCGCCGACGAACTGTTGTTGCCCAGCCAGCGGATGGAGCCTGGGCTCCTGTCGGAAGCGGGATTCAGGTGGCGGCACCCGTCGCTCTCCCAGGCGGCAGCCTGGGTGGCCGCAAAGGACTGACCCGGAGCCCGGCTGGCTCACCGGCCCGCGAGAATCTCCGTGATGCGCCATCGACCGTCGTGCCGGACCAGCACCAGCCGGAGCTCCTGCCCTTCTCCTGGCGGACCCGAAGCGACAACGTTCCCCGCCTGATCCAGTTCCTGATAGGACGATGTTGCCGAGGTGACGGCCACAACGGCCCCGCCGGGCGGGCTTTCCGGCCTGACCACCACGTTGGAAAGCGTACTGGTGAATCCGGCCAGGACATGGCCGGATTCCCGGAGCCGGGCGGCGATCCGTTCATCGGCGGCGGCAGCCGGGGAACCGGGGGCATTTACCTGGTCCAGGAGCGCGGTCCGGCCCGAGCTGAAGGCATACGAGCGGATCCAAGCCAGGCCCTGCACCGCTTCGGCGGGATCCCCTGACGCAATCCGGGCATTCACCTGGTCCGGGATTCCGGGATCCGGCCCTGAGTCCGTCCCGGCGTCCGCCGCAGCACGCGCCTGTTCCTGTCCGCCTCTGCCTTCCCAGGAGGTGGCGGGCCATGGTCCGGCGGGGCCAAAGGCACCGGCGGCCCAGGTGGAAACGGCAATGACAGTAACGGCTCCTGCCGCCAGCCCGGCGGTTCCCCGTCCACGGCCCCCGCCCCTGCGCGGTTCGGTCGCACGAGGCGCCCTTCCGGCATGCTTTCCCTGAACGCGGGGAGCTCCCGTCCTTTCACCAGGTTCCGGCAGGGCCTGCGTCTTGCGATCGACGGGGTAGGGATCGAGGGGAAAGCCATCGACGGGGAAGGGGGCGAGGGGAAAGGGCATGACCTGGGGTGCACGAAGAAGGCCTGACCATCGTGACGTTGAAATCCGACGCCTCCACGCTCCCAGGCTCCCCCGGACAGCGCCGCCGGAACGTTCCGGAGGCCGCCGCCGGGTCAGCAGTTCGGGAATGACAGTCGGGTGGACAGATCCCGCCAGGTCAACGGGGAGCGGTGGGGCGCTGCGGTAGACCGCCGCCGCCAGTTCGACGGCGGTGGGCCGGAGCCTCCGGTCCTCGTTGAGGCCGGCCTCCAGTGCTGCGGCGAGGTCACCCGGGACCTCCGGCCGGAGGAGGGGCAGCGGCGGCCTGTCCAGCGTCCGCCCGGGTGGTTCCCCCGTCAGGCAGTACCAGCCCAGTGCCGCCACCGCATACACGTCGCGCTCGGGCTGCAGCCCGGCCCGCACCGTGTCCACGGGCGAGGGATCCACGAACCCGGCCGTGCCGTCGTCGGGGACTGCCAGCGCGTCCCCTACCAACCTTGAAATGCCGACGTCGGCCAGCACGGGCTTGCCGTGGCCGGTGAAAAGCACGTTGCCCGGCGAGACATCGGAGTGTGTGACACCCTGGCCGTGCAGATAACCGAGCACCTGGGCGATGGGGGTCAGCACCGTGACTGTCTCCCCGATGCTCAGCCTGCCGCGGCTGGCCACCAACTGGCCCAGGGAGCCCCCGGACGCATACTCCACCAACAGGCCCAGCCCCTCAGCCGTAACGGCTGAACTTGTAGTGCCTGCACCGTCCGGGCTGTCCGGCGCACCTGCGCCGCCGGCCACGCGTACGGCGTCGTGTGCCCTGATGAGGTGCGGGTGATCGAGGGCAGACAGAATCCTGATTTCCCTCCGGAGCGCCTCCGCTCCGGAGCCATCCCCAGGGCCGCCCTCCTTCCCGGGCCGCGTCCGGAGGCATTTCAGGGCAAATTTGCGTCCGGTCCTCTCTTCCGTGACAAGCCAGACAGTGGAACTCCCGCCGCGGCCCAGGCAGCGGACAACCGTGTAGCCGGACAACTGAGGGATCGTCAAATCATCCATGGGACATGTCTAGCGGAATCCTGACGGCGCTGCAGAAGTTATCCACAGGCAGCTCCGCATCCCGGTCACCGGGGAAAGGAAGCGGGTGAGAGGTTAGACACTTAATCGGAACCAACGGCGGCCGGGGTCTAAGCTGGATCGCATGACTCTTGAGTTTTCCACGCTGGGTCTTGCCCCGGATTTCGTTGATTACATGAAGGGCTGGGACACCCAGCGCGAACTCCATGGCAAAGTCGTCGCAGCCGAGGCGCCCAGCACAGTCCTGATCCTTGAACACGCTGCTGTCTTTACGGCCGGCAAGCTCACAGAAGAGCACGAGCGACCCCTGGACGGCACACCCGTCGTGCCAGTGGACCGCGGCGGCAAGCTGACGTGGCACGGTCCCGGCCAGCTGATCGCCTATCCGATCCTCAAGCTGAAAAACCGGTCGGGCATCCGCGACTACGTCGAACGGCTCGAAGCCATCATGATCGCCGTGATGGCCGATTACGGCATCCCCGCGGAGCGCGTCAAAGGACGCGCCGGAGTGTGGATCAAGGCGGACAGCAAAGGCCCTGACCGGAAGATCGGTGCGATCGGCATCCGTGTCCTGGACGGGGTCACAATGCACGGGATCGCGATCAACTGCAACAATGATCTGGCGCCCTACGCCCAAATCATCGCCTGTGGCATCACCGACGCCGGTATCACCACGATGTCGATCGAAGCGGGACGAAACATCGCCCCGGGCGATATCGCCGACCGGGTCATAGAAGAATTCCGCAAGCACGAAGAAGCACTGGTTTCAAGCCCCGAAGGAGCTCTACTGTGACACTGGCACCAGAAGGCCGGAAGATGCTGCGCATCGAACAGCGCAATGCGGCCACACCGGTGGAGCGTAAACCGGACTGGATCAAGGCCAAGGTCCAGATGGGTCCCGAATTCGTCCAGCTCAAGAACCTGGTCAAGAAGGAAGGCCTCCACACCGTGTGTGAGGAGGCAGGCTGCCCCAACATCTTCGAATGCTGGGAGGACAAGGAAGCGACCTTCCTGATCGGCGGCTCCGAATGCACCAGGCGTTGCGACTTCTGCCAGATCGATACCGGGAAACCCTCACCGGTGGACATGTTCGAACCGACCAAGGTTGCCCGCTCCGTCCAGGCCATGCAGCTGCGCTACGCCACCGTGACCGGCGTCGCCCGTGACGACCTGGCCGATGAGGGCGTCTGGCTCTACGCCGAAACGGTCCGCAAGATCCATGAACTGAACCCGGGTACCGGCGTCGAACTCCTGATTCCGGACTTCTCCGGGAAACCGGAACACATCGAGGCGATCTGCGACTCCAAGCCGGAGGTGTTCGCCCACAACGTGGAGACCGTGCCAAGGATTTTCAAGCGCATCCGTCCGGCCTTCCGCTACGACCGCTCGCTCGATGTCATCACCCAGGGACGGAACCTGGGCATGGTCACCAAGTCCAACCTGATCCTGGGCATGGGTGAAACCCGCGAGGAAATCTCCGAAGCGCTGCGTGACCTGCACGAGGCCGGCTGCGACCTGATCACCATCACCCAGTACCTCCGCCCCTCAGAACGGCACCTGCCGGTGGACCGCTGGGTCAAGCCGCAGGAGTTCGTGGACCTGCAGCAGGAAGCGGACGATATCGGCTTCCTGGGCGTCATGAGCGGGCCGCTGGTTCGTTCCTCATACCGCGCGGGCCGCCTCTGGGCCACCGCAATGCGGAAAAAGGGCTGGGAAATTCCCGCCGAGCTTGCCCACATCGAGAGTTCGGGCAGCACCCGCCAGGAAGCCAGTTCGCTGCTCGCTGCGCATTCCTGACCAGGCAATTATTGTGCCCGGGGGCCGGCGGAGGACCACCGCCGGCGTCCGGCCCGCAGGCATTAGTCACGTAGAATTAAGGCACTATGGCGAAATCCCCTGATTCCAGCAACAATGCTTCCGCGCCCACTGACGCCCCGAAGCGTGGCCTCTTCTCGCGGAAGCCGAAAGAAGCAAAGGCCAAAAAGCCCAGCAGGCTGAAGCAGATCGGCGAGGTCTTCAACATGACCCGCCGGCACGATCCCATGGTTCCGTGGCTGATGCTGCTGGTGTTCCTGGGCGTGGTGGCTGTCAGCTTCCTGGTGGGGTTCTGGCTCGAAAACTGGGTCACCGGCCTGATCATCGGCATCCCGCTGGGCCTGCTCGGCGCCACCCTGATCCTTTCCCGGCGGGCTGAACGCGCCGCCTTCGCCCAGATCGAGAACCAGCCAGGCGCCTCGGGAGCTGCCCTGGGCACACTTAAGCGCGGATGGATCACCGAGGATCAGCCCGTGGCGGTAAATCCCCGCACCCAGGACGCTGTATTCCGAGCCATTGGCCGCCCGGGCGTCGTGCTGGTCAGCGAAGGTCCCAGCCACCGGGTCAGGCCCCTGGTTGATGCCGAACGCAAGCGGCTCGCCCGGATCCTCCCCAACGTCACTATTCATGTGATCGAAAGCGGCCGTGGCGAGGGCCAGGTCCCCATCAGCCAGGTGGCGAAGAAGATGGGCAAGCTGAAGAATGAACTCACCAAAATGGAAGTGAGCGCTGTATCCAAGCGGATCTCCTCACTCGGCACCCGCCTCCCCATCCCCAAGGGCATCGACCCCTACAAAGCACGTCCAAACCGCGGACGCTAGAAACATTGGAACCGCCCCGGTTCCGGCCACGGCCGGCCACCGGGGCGTTTTCGTTTGGGCACAATCCGCCCTGCCAGCAGGTTTCAGATCGGAGAGCATAACGTGAAGATCCCTCTTAAGACAGCCGTGATCCGTGCGTTCCGCATGCTCGCCATTGCCGAGGCCTTCAGCTGGGCCGCGCTGCTGACCGGCATGTACTTCAAGTGGATCGCAGGAACGGGCGAGCTCGGGGTGCAGATCGCCGGGCCCATCCATGGGGCACTGTTCATCGGCTACGGGATCGCTGCTATGGCTTTGTGGAGGCTTCAGCGCTGGCCCTTGGCCGTGGCGCTGTTTGCGGGCCTGTCGGCGGTGTTCCCGTTCGCGACGCTGGCATTTGAACGCTGGGCCGGCAAGCGCGGACACCTCCAGGAAGCAGGACAAAGCCCGGCCCGGGCCCGCGAGGCCGCCGGAGTGTAGGACTCCGCCACCGGGGAGCCTTCGGACAGCGTGGAGCGTTCCGACGACGGCGGGAGCCACTGGAGCCGTCATGGGCGGGTACGGCTACATCCTGACGAGGACGGTATTCATCGCCTTGTCATGCAGGCCGCGGTGGTCCGGATCGAAGATCACCGCGGGAACCACGAGGCACAGCAGCAGTGCCCTCACCAGGCCGGCCAGCGGACCCGGAGCGCCGCCGCCCAGCCGGACAACGTGGATGCCCGCTACCCTGTGACCGATGCTGTAGCCAAGGGTTCCCACCAGCAGGATCTGTTCCGCCGCGAAGATGCCCAACGTGGCCCAGGAGTCACCGGCGAACGCGAAGTTGCTGATCAGCAGGGCAATGCCCCAGTCGATAATGATCGCGATGAGGCGGCGTCCCGCCCTGGCGATCGAGCCCGGGCCGGACTCGGGCAGCCCCAACCGCTCTCCCGGGTATTTGGAAATGCCTGAAGTATCAGGTCCGGTGAGCCAGGAGCCAATGTCTTTACGGTCTACCACCGTCCAAGCTTAGCGACTCACGGAGGTTCACACTGTGGAACCCGTTAGACCACCATCTGGACTTTCGATAGCGTTGCATATCAGGGCTTTCTGTAACCTCCCCGAAACAATGTGGACACGGACGGGAAATGCCGGATCCATAGGGTGGTAGCAGTTTCAAGCAATCCTTCAAAGCAGGGAAACGCTGCGTTTCCCTGCTTTTCCGATTGCGCTGGATCAGATGGCTTCCAGCCAGATATTTACATATGCGTAAGGAGCATAGATGTTCACGACTGCGGACGAAGTCCTCAAGTTCATCAAGGACGAAGATATTAAATTCGTCGATATCCGCTTCACCGACCTTCCGGGCGTCCAGCAGCACTTCAACGTGCCCGCCAAGAGCGTTGACGCGGACTTCTTCGTCAACGGCCAGCTTTTCGACGGGTCCTCCATCCGCGGCTTCCAGGGCATCGCCGAATCTGACATGCAGCTAATCCCGGACGTCACCACCGCATTCCTGGACACCTTCCGCATGGAGAAGACCCTTGCGCTGAACTTCTCCATCGTGAATCCCCGCACCGGGGACCCCTACCACCGCGACCCGCGCGGCGTTGCCGAAAAGGCTGAGGCCTACCTGGCTTCGACCGGCATCGCAGACACCGCGTTCTTCGCTCCTGAAGCAGAATTCTTCGTCTTCGACAACGTCCAGTACCAGTCCTCCCCGCAGGGCAGCTTCTACAAGATCGACTCCGAAGAAGCGCACTGGAACACCGGCCGTGAAGAAGAAGGCGGAAACCTCGGCTACAAGACCCCCGTCAAGGGCGGTTACTTCCCGGTTTCCCCCACTGACAAGCAGGCCGACCTGCGTGACGCCATGTGTGTCGCCCTGGACTTGGCCGGCTTGGAGGTCGAGCGCAGCCACCACGAGGTAGGCTCCGCCGGTCAGGCTGAAATCAACTACAAGTTCACCACGCTGACCCACGCGGCCGACGACCTGCAGAAGTTCAAGTACGTCGTCAAGAACACGGCCGATGCCTGGGGCAAGTCCGTGACCTTCATGCCGAAGCCCATCTTCGCTGACAACGGCTCCGGCATGCACTGCCACCAGTCGCTGTGGAACGGCGGCGAGCCCCTGTTCTACGACGAAAAGGGTTATGCCGGCCTGTCCGACACCGCCCGCTGGTACATCGGCGGGCTGCTGAAGCACGCCTCCGCAGTGCTGGCCTTCACCAACCCGACGGTGAACTCCTACCGCCGCCTGGTCAAGGGCTTCGAAGCTCCGGTCAACATGGTCTACTCGCAGGGCAACCGCTCCGCCGGTATCCGCATCCCCATCACGGGCACCAACCCGAAGGCCAAGCGCATCGAGTTCCGCGCTCCGGACCCCTCCTCCAACCCGTACCTGGCGTTCGCTGCCCAGCTGATGGCCGGCATCGACGGCATCCGCAACCGCATCGAACCCCCGGCTCCGATCGACAAGGACCTCTACGAGCTCCCCGCCGAGGAAGCCAAGGACATCCCCAAGGCTCCGGGCAGCCTCGAGGAAGCGCTGACCGCACTGGAAGAGGACAACGAGTTCCTGCAGGCCGGCGGCGTCTTCACGCAGGACCTGATCGACACCTGGATCGAGTACAAGTACGAGAACGAGATCCGTCCGCTGTCGCTGCGCCCGAACCCTTACGAGTTCGAGCTCTACTACGGCGTCTAGCGCCATCCCCGGGCTGAACTGGTTTTAGCCCGACAAAGAGTCCGGAGAGGCTGCCATCATGGCGGTCCCTCCGGACTCTTTTTTGTCTCGGCTGGCTTTGGGGCGCAGGTGGAGGCTGACTCCAGACGTGCTGAGACCGGGAGCCAGCCCCCTGACAGGTGCTCCCCGAGACGAAGACTGTTTCAAGCCTTCCCCCCAACAAGGTTTGAAGAACACTGCCAATCCACATGATCGAACAATGTGGAGCGCTAGGCAATGCCCTTGCGGGAATTCACGGGCAAAAAACGGCGGAACATGGTCCGCTGCGGGCCCGAACTGCCGCCGAGGTATGCCCCGTAATCGACAAACCCGGCACGGTGGTAGGCGGCGAGGCCGGCGGGGTTACGCTCGTTCACGGAAAGAACGACGCCGGCCTCGGGGGTTCCGCGGCGGACGCTCAGCTTTGCGGCGGCCTCCACGGCAGCTGCCGCGGCCAGGGAGCCCAGCCCCTTGCCCTGCTGCCGCCGGTCGATCAGGAAGCCTCGCAGCAGCCACGCCGAGTCGTCGTCAGTCCACCCTGCCAGGCGCGCTGCACCGGATTGGAGCGTGAGCACGCCCACCGCTTGCCCGCCGGCCTCGATGACATACGGGCGCCGCGCCTGCTCCGCCAGGCCGGCCAGCGCCATGCGCAACGGATCGCCCACAAAGTCGTCCTGGCCCGGGGCGAGTTCCAGGCAGGCAACAGCGCCGAGCTGGATGGCACAGGCATCAGGTTCAAGGTCGTCCAGCGGAATCAGCCAGACGGACGTGTCCACCCGGTTCAGCTGGCGGATGGTTCGGAGCCGGCCGGAGCTGCTCCGTCAGCCGGCGGCCCTGCGGGATCCATCCACATGACCTCCCACAGATGGCCATCAGGGTCCTGGAAGCTGTGGTTGTACATGAAGCCGTAGTCCTGGACTTCCTGGGAGGGCGTTCCGCCGGCGGCCAGGGCCTTCCGGACCGTCTCATCCACGGCTTCCCGGCTGTCAACCGAGAAAGCCATGATGGCCTCGGTCGAGCCGGTGGCATCTGCCACGTCCTTGGATGTGAAGGTCTTGAAGAAGCCCTCGACGAGGAGCATGACGAAGGCGTTGTCGTTAATGATCATGCAGGTGGCGTTCTCGTCAGTGAAATCCGGATTGAAGGAGAATCCGAGCGCGGTGAAAAAGTCCACGGACCGCTTGAGGTCCTTAACGGGCAGGTTCAGGTAGATTTGCGTAGCCATGGGCCCAACGTAGCACCGGCCCGCGGCAGCTGTCAGCCGCCCCCGCGCATTCCCAGCCGGGAGCTAGTGACCGTAGAACCTCTTCTCAAAGACGGCCCGGGCACGCCTGCTGAGACGGAGGTAATCCTCTTCCAGAGCGGCCGCACCGCCAGGTTCGTAGCCGCACCAGCGGGCAACGGCCTCCAGGTCCCGCCTGGAGGAGGGCAACAGGTCCGAAGCCCTGCCGCTCCAAATGACATTGGCTGACCTGATCCTGCTGGCAAGCCGCCACGCTTCCGCCAGGAGCCGGGCGTCGTCGCCGGCGAGAAGGTTCAGCGAGGCTGCCGCCTCAAGCGCCTCCACCGTGGAGGTGGTCCTCAATTCGGCGTGTTTGCCTGCGTGTTGGAGCTGGAGGAGCTGTACCAGCCATTCGACGTCGCTCAGTCCCCCGCGTCCCAGCTTCAGGTGCCGGGCGGGATCTGCGCCGCGGGGCAGCCGTTCCGCTTCAACCCTTGCCTTGACCCTCCGGATTTCACGCACGTCCTGGTCCGAAATGGATTCCGGGTACCTGATGGGGTTGATGAGCTCGAGGAAGTCATGGGCAAGCCGGTCGTCTCCGGCCATCGGACGTGCCCGCAACAGTGCCTGCGCTTCCCAGATGAGGGACCATCGGCGGTAGTACTCCGCGAAGGAATCGAGTGAGCGGACCATGGCTCCGCTTTTGCCTTCCGGGCGCAGGTCGGCATCCATCTGGAGGACCCGCTCCGCCTGGATCGCCGGCTTGAGCGGCTGGGTGAGCAGGCTGGAGACTTTGGCCACAATCCGGGCAGCCTGTTCCTTGGCTTCCTCTTCAGTAAAGCCGGGCAGTGCACGATGGACGTACATCACGTCAGCGTCCGAGCCGTAGCCGATCTCCCTGCCGCCCTGGCGCCCCATCGCCACCACCAGCACAGCCGTCTTGAGCGGTCCCCTCGCGGAGACGATGCCCTCGGCCACGCGCAGGGCGCCGAGCACGGCGGCCTGGTCGTTGTCGGCAAGCGCAGCCCCCACCTGGTCCTGCCCCAGCAGTCCTGCCGAATCGGCGATGGCGACCCTGAGGATCTCCCGCCGGCGGATCAGCCGGATCAGCCGCATGGCGCTCTCCGGATCGGCGTGCCGGGACATCTTGGAGGTGATCTCCTGCCACTGTGCCTCGAGGCTCAGCGGCGCGAGATCCCTGTCATGTCCGAGCCACTTCACCGATTCCGGTGAAACCTCCAACAGGTCAGCTATCAGCCGTGAGTTGGAGAGGACATGGCACAGCCGCTCGGCCGCCGCCTTGGAATCCCTGAGCATGCCGAGATACCAGTGCGTGGTGCCCAGGGTCTCGCTGACCCGGCGGAAGGCCAGCAGTCCGGCGTCGGGATCTACGCCTTCGGCGAGCCAGTCCAGCAGGATGGGCAACAGCTGGCGCTGCAGGGCTGCCCGCCGGCTGACACCGGCAGTGAGGGCCTCAATATGGCGCATCGCGCCCTGCGGATCGCGGTAGCCCAGCGCTGCGAGGCGGCCCTGGGCGGCCTCGGGTGTGAGGCGTGCATCCTCGCTGCTGAGCTTGGCCGCAGTGTTGAGCAGGGGACGGTAGAAGATGCGCTCATGCAGCTCGCGGACGGAACGCTTGGTCCTCCGCCAGTCGGCCAGGAGGGCGTCAGCAGGTGGCCGCTCGCTGGAGAACGGTCCGAGGACGGCCTTGGCCAGGGAGCGCAGCGCTGCCTCGCTGACAGGCATCAGGTGCGTCCGTCGAAGCTGGAACAGCTGGATCCGGTGCTCCAGCAGCCTCAGGTAGCGGTAGGCATGGTCGAATCCGGCGGCGTCGGACCGGCCGATGTAGCCACCCGCCGACAAAGCCGCAATGGCTGACGTAGTGTCCCGGCAACGGAGGGCTTCGTCGGATTTCCCGTGGACCAACTGGAGCAGCTGGACGGTGAATTCCACATCGCGGAGGCCGCCGCGGCCGAGTTTGATCTGCCGTTGCTCCTCCGCCGCCGGGATGTGCTCGGTCACCCTCCGCCGCATGGCCTGGACCGACTCAACAAAACCGTCCCTGCCGGCGGAGCTCCAGATCAGCGGTGCCACCGCCTTCTCGTAGCGCTGGCCCAGGGCAAGATCCCCGGCGATGGTTCGTGCCTTCAGGAGTGCCTGGAACTCCCAGCTCTCGGCCCAACGTGCATAGTACATTTCGTGCGAGGGCAGGGTACGCACCAGCGGGCCTGATTTGCCTTCGGGCCGCAGGTTGGCGTCGACTTCCCACAGACCGGGCTCCCTCGCAATGGATGAAATGGCCCGCGAGATCCCCGTGGCCAGCGCCGTCCCAATGGTGCTGGCCCGTGCGTCGTCCAACTCACCGGACTCGATGACGTAAATGACGTCGACGTCGGAAATATAGTTCAGCTCCCGCGCCCCGCATTTTCCCATGCCGATGACGGCAAGTCCCACGTCTGCCACGTCCTCGGCGCCAAAAGTCTCGGCGGCCTCAGCGCGGGACACCGCCAGCGCAGCTTCGATGGCGGCGCCGGCAAGGTCTGCGAGTTCGGCCCCGACTGCGGGCATGAAGTCCAGCGGGTCGGCGGCGCACAGGTCCTTGACGGCGAGATCCACCACTCCCCGCCGGTATGCCGTCCGTAGCCCTGCGTAGGCCTCGGTTCCAGAGATTCCGGCAACAGGCCGGGCAGACCGCGGGTCGGCCCGGACGGACTTCAGGAGGGCGGCGCGGAGCTCTTCCGGATCGGCCTGGAGGGGTTCAGGGCTTGCTGTGACCTCAAAGGCGTCCAGGTGCTCCGGATGCCGGATGAGGAACTCCCCCAAGGCCTCCGACGCTCCCAGCACCCGATAGAGCGGCTCGCTGGTTTCGGGGTCCGCCGCTGCCAGCTTTCGCAGGTCCGGATGTTTTTCAATCAGCCGCACCAGCGACTGGAGGGCAGTGTCGGGGTTGGCGGCCATCTGGAGGCCGGCAAAGAGCCTGTCCTGGTCCAGGCCGTCCAGCTCGGGGGCAGCCAGGAACCGCTCGCCCTTCTCCAGGTCGCTGAAGCCGGCCGAGATGAGGCGGCGGGCAAGGCTCATCGCCGCACCCTAGAGGATGCCCAGGTTGCGCTGCAGCTCGTAGGGCGTCACCTGGAGCCGGTAGTCCTGCCACTCGGCGCGCTTGTTGCGCAGGAAGTGCTCGAAGACCTGCTCGCCAAGGATCTGGGGCAGGAGTTCTGACTCCTCCATGGACCGGATGGCGTCGTGGAGGCTGGCGGGCAGGGGGTCGTGGCCCATGGCGCGGCGCTCGGCCGAACTCAATGACCAGACATCATCCTCTGCGGCGGCGGGCAATTCGTAGCCCTCCTCGATACCCTTCAGCCCCGCGCCCAGCAGGACGGCGTAGGCGAGGTAGGGGTTGGCCGCGGAATCGATGCCCCGGTATTCGATACGCGCCGACTGCCCCTTGCCCGGCTTGTACAACGGCACCCTGACCAGCGCCGAGCGGTTGTTGTGTCCCCAGCTGAGGTAGCTCGGGGCCTCCCCGCCGCCCCAGAGGCGCTTGTAGGAGTTGACGAACTGGTTGGTCACCGCGGTGAACTCAGGCGCATGCTTGAGGACGCCGGCGATGAACTGCCGGGCCGTTTTGGACAGCTGGTACTCAGCGCCTGCCTCATAGAACGCATTCGTGTCGCCCTCGAACAACGAGAAATGCGTGTGCATCCCGGAGCCCGGATGGGCCGTGAAGGGCTTGGGCATGAACGTGGCGTATGTACCCTGCTGCAGGGCGACTTCCTTGATGACCGTGCGGAACGTCATGATGTTGTCCGCTGTCTGCAGGGCGTCCGCGTAGCGGAGGTCGATCTCGTTCTGGCCCGGACCTGCCTCATGGTGGCTGAACTCCACCGAAATCCCCACCGATTCCAGCATGGTCACGGCCGTGCGGCGGAAGTCCTGTGCCACGCCGCCGGGGACGTGGTCAAAATAGCCGCCCTCGTCCACCGGAACAGGCGAACCGTCAGGCCCGGGTTCCTGGGACTTGAGGAGGTAGAACTCGATTTCAGGATGCGTGTAGCAGGTGAAGCCCATGTCCGCGGCCTTCGCCAGCGTGCGCTTGAGGACATTGCGGGGATCAGCCGCTGACGGTTCTCCGTCCGGGGTCAGGATGTCGCAGAACATCCTCGACGTCTGCTCGGTTTCACCGCGCCAGGGCAGGATCTGGAAGGTGGAAGGGTCCGGCTGGGCGAGCATGTCGGATTCGAAGACCCGCGCGAGTCCTTCAATGGCGGAGCCGTCAAAGCCGAGGCCTTCTTCGAACGCACCTTCAACCTCCGCCGGGGCCAGCGCCACCGACTTGAGCGACCCGACGACGTCGGTGAACCACAAACGTACAAACCGCACGTCGCGCTCTTCAATTGTGCGCAGGACAAACTCTTGTTGGCGGTCCATGGTGGCCTCTTCTCCGGGTCAACGTACATGCCCCGGTCCGCAGTGGAGGAAGCCGGCAGCAGTTCACCATCACTTTACTAAGCAATTGCCACCAATGCGGGAGCAGGCACCCCGCGTAACACACCGTTTACACGGTTGCCGGGCTCAAGAACGGCCCGGCACCGGCGGAAGGCCGGCCTGACGGGGCTTGCGGGGCACTGGAATATGACGCGAATCACCGACGTCCGGGCCTGCAGCCGGTAGCTCGCACGCCGGGTACCGCATTACGCTCTAGCCATGGCCTCAAGCAATAGCTCTGACTCACGCGCGTCCGCAGAAGTACCCGCACCCTACGGCAACGGACCTGCGGGGCTGCAGTCGCCGTCGTCGGAAACGGCCGCCAGGCCGGCGCCCAAAGTCCGTATCCACCACCTCCAGCAGGCCAAGACGGACGGCACCCGTTTCGCGATGCTGACCGCCTACGAGCAGTACACCGCGGAGATCTTCGACCAGGCCGGCATCGAGGTGCTGCTGATCGGCGACTCAGCGTCCAACAACGTCTTCGGCAACGACACCAGCCTGCCGGTGACGGTGGATGAGCTCCTTCCGCTCTGCCGGGCTGTCGCCCGGTCCGCCAAGCGGGCCCTGGTCGTGGCAGACCTGCCGTTCGGCAGCTACGAAGTATCGGCCGAGCAGGGTGTTGCAACCGGCGTCCGTTTCCTCAAGGAAGGGCTGGTCCACGGGGTCAAGATCGAGGGTGGCAAGTTCTACGCCGAGACAGTCCGTGCCATGGTCCAGGCCGGCATCCCGGTGATGGCCCATATCGGTTTCACCCCGCAAAGCGAGCACGCGCTGGGCGGCTACCGCGTTCAGGGGCGCGGCGATGACGCGCAGCGCCTGATTGACGACGCCGTCGCACTGGCAAAGGCAGGGGCGTTCTGCGTGCTGATGGAAATGGTTCCGGCAGACACGGCCGCTGCTGTGGACGCGGCCGTCAGCGTTCCAACCATCGGCATCGGGGCCGGCAACGCCACCACCGGACAGGTACTGGTCTGGCAGGACATGGCCGGCCTGCGGGGCGGCCGGATGGCGAAATTCGTCAAGCAGTACGCCGACCTCCGCACCACCCTCAGCGACGCCGCGAAGGCCTACGCCGACGACGTCCGGTCAGGCCAGTTTCCCGGGCCCGAGCACTCCTTCTAGAGCACGACCCAGACCAGAACGACCAGGATCGGCTCGACCTGGAGCAGGACTACCTCTAGTCGTCCTCGCCCTTTTCCCAGGCCTCGTTGCGGGCCCGGACCTTCTCCAGGGCGTGCTCGGCCTCTTCCCGCGTCTTATAGGGACCGATGAGCTGACTCCAGTCCGACATGGCGTCCTCTTCCACCTCGTGGGTGTTCACGTTGTACCAGTACTCAGTCATCGTTGTCCCTCGTTTCTGAAGTGCCTTATATGATCAATCTATGCCTTCCCTCGCCTCGACTGCACCCACCGGCACCCTCACCCCGGGAACCGTCAGCCCGCAGCTCCCAGTTCCGGCATCCATCCCCCGACCCGAGTACGTGGGCAAGCCCGGCCCGGCCAAATTCACCGGCTCCGAGGTCAAATCGGCCGAGACCATCGAGAAGATCCGGATCGCCAGCAGGATTGCCGCACAGGCGATCGTTGAGGTCGGAAAGCACATCCTGCCGGGCGTGACCACGGACCAGCTGGACAGGGTCGGCCACGACTTCCTCCTCGACCACAAGGCCTACCCCTCCACCCTGGGCTACCGCGGGTTCCCCAAATCCCTGTGCTCTTCCCTGAATGAAGTGATCTGCCACGGCATCCCCGACAGCACAGTTGTCCAGGACGGGGACATCATCAATATCGACATCACTGCCTTCATCAACGGAGTGCATGGCGATACCAACTACACCTTCCTGGTGGGCGACGTCGACGAACAATCCCGCCTGCTCGTGGAACGCACCCGGGAATCCCTCAACAGGGCTATCAAGGCGGTGGCGCCCGGCCGGGAAATCAATGTGATCGGCCGCGCCATCGAGTCCTACGCCAAGCGTTTCGGGTACGGTGTGGTGCGGGACTTCACCGGCCATGGGGTGGGCGAAGCTTTCCACACGGGGCTCATCATCCCGCACTACGATGCGGCACCGGCTTACAACACCGTGATCGAAGCAGGCATGGTTTTCACTATCGAGCCCATGCTGACGCTCGGGACGGTGGAGTGGGATATGTGGTCCGACGACTGGACGGTGGTCACCCGTGACCGCAAGCGGACCGCCCAGTTTGAGCACACCCTGCTGGTGACCGACGCCGGCGCCGAAATCCTGACCCTGCCCTGACCATCAGCTGAACCCGGTCAGCCGCCCCCGGCCGACCTGCCCTGCCCGCCCACTGCCACGAACGGAACAACATTGGCCAAGAAGGACGAGAAGTCGCACAAGCACGCACCGCTGATCGGCATTGACATCGGCGGCACGGGAATCAAGGGCGGCATTGTCGACCTGAAAAAGGGCAAGCTCGTGGGCGAACGGTTCCGGGTGCCCACACCGCAGCCCGCCACACCAGTGGCCGTGGCGGAAGTCGTGGCGCAGGTCGTGGCGGAGCTTTCCGCCCGTCCCGAGGCTCCGGCGCCGGATTCGCCCGTCGGTGTGACGTTCCCCGGAATCATCCAGCACGGCGTGGTCCACTCGGCGGCCAATGTGGACAAGGGCTGGATGGAGACTGACATCGATGGCCTGCTCACGGCCCGGCTGGGCCGGCCTGTCGAGGTCATCAACGACGCCGATGCTGCAGGTCTTGCCGAAGCCCGCTACGGTGCCGGTGAGGGCGTTGACGGGACGGTCCTGGTGATCACCCTCGGCACTGGGATCGGTTCCGCCTTCATCTTCGACGGCCGCCTGGTTCCCAACGCCGAGCTGGGCCACCTGGAGATCGACGGCTTTGACGCCGAAAGCAAGGCATCCGCGGTGGCGCGGGAGCGTGACGGCCTGAGCTGGGAGGAGTACAGCGTGCTCCTCCAGCGCTACTTCTCACACGTCGAATTCCTGTTCTCCCCGGAGCTCTTTATCGTGGGTGGCGGCATCTCGAAGCGTGCCGACGAGTACCTGCCCAGGCTCAAGCTCCGCACGCCCATCGTGCCGGCGGAACTGAAGAACGAAGCAGGGATCGTCGGTGCGGCCCTGGAAATCGCCATCAAGCACAAGCTGCATAAATAGAAGTTGACTACTTCCCAAGCGGCCCCATCCGGAGTCATGATCGTCACCGGTGCCAGCCGCGGTATAGGCGCCGCGATTGCCCGCCGCGCCTCACGGGCCGGGTACGCCGTCGTCGTGAACTATTCAGCAGACGCTGACGGTGCCATGTCGGTGGTGCGCGGGATTATTGCCGACGGCGGGACGGCCGCCGCCGTCCAGGCGGACGTCAGCGATCCCGCAGCAGTCAAGGCAATGTTCGACGACGCGGCCCGGCTGGGGCAGCTTTCCGCCGTCGTCAACAACGCCGGCATCACCGGGAACCTGATCGGCAGGCTGGCTGACGTTCCGGCCGACACTGTGCGGCGGGTCATGGAAGTCAATGTGTCAGGCCTGATCTACGTCTGCCAGGAGGCTGTCCGCAGGCTCGGCGACGACGGGCATGGCAGCGGAGGCTCCATTGTCAACATCTCCTCCACGGCGACCAAGGCGGGTTCACCCGGCACCTGGGCGCATTATGCCGCGTCCAAGGGCGCCGTCGACGTCCTGACCGTCGGGCTGGCCGCCGAAGTTGCAGCCCAGGGCATCCGCGTCAACTGCGTGGCTCCGGGCAGCACCAACACGGGACTGCATGCAGCGGCGGGCATGCCGGACAGGATGGAGCGGCTGAATCCAACCATTCCGATGGGACGCGGGGCAGAGCCGGACGAGGTGGCGGCAGCCGTGATGTGGCTGATATCCGGCGAGGCGGGATATGTTACGGGTGCTGTGCTGCCCGTCTCAGGCGGCCGGTAGGCGGAACCGTACCGCGATGAGCGTTGGTGGTGCCGGTGGTGGCCGCGGCTTCCCCTCCGCTGCCACCACCGGAGTTTACAGGGGAGTCTTTTCGGAGCTCTTTGCGTTCTTTGAGGCTTCGTCGCCCACGCCGATGAGTTCCTTGGCTTCCTCTTCGGACTCGTGCCGGAGGAGCGAAATGGCGGTCTCGAAATCCTCGAGGGATTCGAAGGCCTGGTACACGCTGGCGAAGCGGAGGTACGCTACTTTGTCCAGTTTCTGCAGCGGTCCCAGAATGGCCAGGCCCACTTCGTGGGCGTCGATTTCCGCTGCCCCTGACGCCCGGATCTGTTCTTCGACCTCCTGGGCGAGGAGCGCGAGATCGTCCTCACTGACAGGCCGGCCCTGGCAGGCCTTGCGGACGCCGTTAATGACTTTGCTGCGGCTGAAAGGCTCTCCCACGCCGGAGCGCTTGATCACCGAGAGGCTGGTGGTTTCCACCGTGGTGAAGCGACGGCCGCATTCGGGGCACTGCCTGCGGCGCCTGATGGCTGAGCCATCGTCAGCCATGCGGCTGTCCACCACGCGGGAGTCGGGATTGCGGCAGAACGGACAGTACATGGCATCCCCTCTCTCGGGTCCGGTGGCGCTGCGGCCGGTCCTCGGCTACAAGTCTACGACCAGATGTAGCTGAATAACAATCCTGTAATTACTACATGTAGTGGTTTCAGGCGCACGTTCCTACTGGCTGGCAGGCTCCCCGAAGCGGGCCGTCACTGCCTCGCCGTGGGCGGGAAGGTCCTCCGCCCCGGCCAGGCTCACGATGTGCCTGCTGACTTCCTCGAGGGCTGCCCTGCTGTAATTGACCACCTGGATGGCACGCAGGAAGGTGCTCACATTCAGCCCCGAGGAAAACGCCGCGGTGCCGCTGGTGGGCAGCACGTGGTTGGATCCCGCGCAGTAATCCCCCAGGCTGACTGGGCTGTAGTCACCGACGAAAATGGCCCCGGCGTTGCGGATCCGGGCGGCTACAGCGGCGGCATCCCGGGTCATGATCTCCAGGTGCTCGGCGGCGTAAGCGTCGCAGGCCGCGATTCCCTGCTCCAGGTCCTCCACCAGGACCACGCCGGACTGGGGTCCGGAGAGTGCCTCAAAAACGCGCTGGGAGTGCTTCGTTCCAGCAGCCAGGCGGTCCAGCTCGGTCCTGACAGCAGCGGCAAGCTCCTCGGAGTCGGTGATCAGTACGGAGGCAGCTTTCGGGTCGTGCTCGGCCTGGCTGATCAGGTCAGCAGCCACCAGCGCCGGCTTCGCGGAGGAGTCAGCCAGGATGGCGATTTCCGTGGTGCCCGCCTCGGAATCGATTCCGACGACGCCTTTGACGAGGCGCTTCGCTGTGGCAACGAAGATGTTTCCAGGACCCGTGACAACGTCAACCGGCTCCAGCGCAGGCCCTGCATCAGTGGCCTCCGCCCCGTAGGCGAAGGCGGCGATGGCCTGTGCGCCGCCAATGGCATACACCTCCTCGATACCCAGGAGGGCGGCAGCCGCGAGGATGGTGGGGTGAGGCAGCCCCTCGAAATCCTTCTGCGGCGGCGAAGCAAGGGCGATGGACTGAACGCCTGCTGCGAGAGCCGGAACCACGTTCATGATTACCGACGACGGGTAAACGGCCAGTCCGCCGGGGACGTACAGTCCGACGCGCGCAACAGGCACCCAGTTCTGGCTGACCACTGCGCCGTCACCGAGTTCGACGTCGACGTTCCGGGGGCGCTGCGCGTCAGCGAAACGCCGGGCACGGCTGATGGACTCTTCAAGGGCGCTGCGCACTGCGGGGTCGAGTTCATCCAAAGCCCGGGCCAGGGCATCTGCCGGGACGCGGGGGTGATCCTGGTCCACGCCGTCGAAGCGCATGGCAAGGTCGCTGAGGGCGGCAAAGCCACGCTGGCGGACGTCGGTGATGATGTCCAGGACGCGCTGCTCGGCATCTGCCACGGTCTGGTGCTGCGCCCGGGGAACGGCCGCCCGCAGTCCGGCGAGCGTCAGGCCCTTGCCCCGAAGATCGACGGTGCGGAAACTGACGGCTGCGGCGGCAGGGAACTCAGGAGAAATGGTCACCGGTACATTTTACGCGTCCGGCGCTGCGCTTCCGGTGAAGGGGTCACTGCCGGTGTACCTGTCTGCGCGTTCCGGCCCCTGCTTGGAGAGATTGAGCACGCTGAGGATGAAGATGGCTGTGGCCGTGGCGCCAGGCCAGAGCAGCAGCACGGATGCCGACCGCAGTGAAAAGGCGACGCTGGCGCTGGCCGAGGTATCTGCTTCTGCACCCCACAACCCGGCTGCCAGGACGCCCGTCTGCCACGCCAGCAGGGCCCCCGCGAGGGCGCCGGAAAGACCAAACATCAGCTCCCGTCGCTGAAACCTGCCGGTTTTGTCCGTCAGGAACACCGCCAGCAGGCAGCCGGCCAGAATGAACAGCCCCGCAAGGGTGAGATCACGGGGCAGCCAGACCTGCGGATTCGTCCCGGCCGCCAGCGACGGATCCCGGGTGAGGAGGTTCAGGCCGCCCGGAGCCAGCAGCCACCAAAGCAGTCCGACCGGAATTCCTGCCCCCGCAGCGGCAGCAAACACTGTCCATTGCATCGGAAAGGAACGACGGCGGGTGCGTGGTGTCATGAAACAAACCTTAACAAATGTTCAGGCTCCTCAATCAGAGGACGTGGCGGGTCAACGGATTCCGCTGCACCACAAGGGCGCCATACCCTTGAAGGGGATCCACCATTCGATGACATCAGGGAGTCCGTAGACCGTGACCGCCGACCGCGAGCATTATGAGCTGACGTTCAAGGAGATGTTCCGCCGCCACGCTGCCGGCGTGGCCATCATCACCGTGAACTACCAGGGCGAGCCTTACGGCTTTACCGCCACGTCCGTGGCGTCCCTGTCAGCGCAGCCCCCGCGTTTTACCTTCAACATGGCACGCAGTTCCAGCTCCTGGCCGGCGGTGGCCAACACGACCCATATCGGGGTCCACATGCTGGGCCTGGAAAACCAGGAGCTGGCCGAGCGCTTCGCCCGGACCAAGAACCGGTTCGGCGGGGACCACTGGGAGCTGGGCCCGCATGATGTGCCCATCCTCAAGGATGTGGCGGGCTGGCTGATCGGCAAGATCCAGATGCGCCTGTCTTTCGAGAACAATGCCGTTGTGGTCGTTGAGGTCGTGGACGGGCAGGTGGGCGAGGACGGTTCGCCCCTCCTCTACCATTCCGGCGGCTACGGCCAGCCTGTCCCGCTGGATTACGAAATCTAGCCCGGGAAATCCAGCCCCCGCGAACTCCCTATCCTCAGTGTCCAGGTTGTCCTCAGCTGTCCAGGTTGTCCTCAGTTGTCCAGGCAGGTAGGGCCGAGGAGCACCTTGAGGTCGCCGAAGAGCGAGGGGCTGGGGTTGACCCTGAGGTGGACGGGCAGGCCCATAACCTCCATCCTGGTGTCGCCCTGCAGCTGCAGCCGAACCTCTGAGTTGCCGCGGTGGGTCCGCAGCACGTCGCCCAGCTCGGTCACTACCGCCTCGGTGGCCTTATGCGTCTGCATCGTGATGACCACGGGAGCGTTTAGGCTGTCACTGATGTCCGGGACGGACAGCTCCATGCAGTTCAGGGTGATGGCGCCGTCGTCGCGCTTTTGCAGACGGCCCTTGACCACCACGATCAGGTCCTCTGCCAGCACCGAGGCGATCGGCCCGTAAACCTGGCCGAAGAACATCACCTCCATTGAGCCGCCCAGGTCCTCCACCTCTGCCCGGGCGTAGGCGTTGCCGCTTGCCTTGGCGATCCGGCGGCTCAGTGAGGTGATCATCCCGGCGATGGTGATGATGGCGCCATCGTTGGGTCCGTCCTCGCCGATGACGGAGGTGATGGTCTGATCTGCATGCTGGCTGAGCAGGCCTTCAAGGCCCTGGAGCGGATGGTCCGAGACGTACAGGCCCAGCATGTCCCGCTCAAAGGACAGCTTGTCCTTTTTCTCCCATTCCGGCAGGTCCGGGATCTCGATGCTCAGGGACGCCTCGGACTCGGCCTCCTCGAATCCGGCGAAGAGATCGAACTGGCCGATCGCCTCGTTGCGCTTGAGGGTGATGACCGAATCGATGGCCTCTTCATGGATCATCACCAGGGCGCGGCGGTGGTGGTTGAGGGAGTCGAAGGCCCCTGCCTTGATGAGGGATTCAATGGTCCGTTTGTTGCAGACCACTGCCGGGACTTTCATCAGGAAGTCCTTGAATGACGTGTAGGCTCCCCCGCTATCCCGGGCAGCCACCAATGCCTGGACCACGTTGGAACCGACGTTTCGGATGGCACCCATGCCGAAGCGGATGTCGTTCCCCACCGGCGTAAAGTTCAGCGAGGATTCGTTGACGTCCGGCGGGAGCACCGTAATGCCCATCCGCCGGCACTCGTTGAGGTAAATCGCGGACTTGTCCTTGTCGTCGCCCACCGATGTCAGCAGCGCTGCCATGTACTCCGGGGCGTAGTGGGCCTTCAGGTACGCGGTCCAGTACGAAATGACGCCGTAGGCGGCCGAATGGGCTTTGTTGAACGCGTAGTCGGAGAATGGCAGCAGGATGTCCCAGAGAGTCTTGACGGCCTCCATGGAGTAGCCGTTGTCCTGCATGCCCTGGGAGAAGCCGGCGAACTGCTTGTCCAGCTCTGATTTCTTCTTTTTGCCCATGGCGCGGCGGAGGATGTCTGCCTGGCCGAGGGAATAGCCGGCGAGCTTCTGCGCAACGGCCATGACCTGTTCCTGGTACACGATCAGGCCGTAGGTTCCGCCGAGGATTTCGGCGAGCGGTTCCTTCAGCTCCGGGTGGATCGGGATGACCTCCTGGATCCCGTTCTTGCGCAGCGCGTAGTCGGTGTGGGCGTTGGCGCCCATGGGACCTGGCCGGTAAAGCGCGAGGACGGCGGAGATGTCTTCAAAGTTGTCAGGCTTCATCAGCTTGAGCAGGGACCGCATGGGTCCGCCGTCGAGCTGGAACACGCCGAGTGTATCGCCCCGGGCCAGGAGTTCATAGGAGGCGGCGTCGTCGAGCGGGAGGCTGTCCAAATCCAGTTCGTGGCCGCGGTTGAGCTGGATGTTTTCGAGGGCGTCGGAAATGATCGTCAGGTTCCGCAGGCCCAGGAAGTCCATCTTGATCAGGCCCAGTCCCTCGCAGGTGGGGTAATCAAACTGGGTGATGACCTGCCCGTCCTGGATGCGCCGCATGATGGGGATGACATCGATGATGGGGTCCGATGACATGATCACGCCGGCGGCGTGGACACCCCACTGGCGTTTCAGTCCTTCGATGCCCAGCGCCGTTTCAAAGACCTTGGCAGCCTCGGGATCGGTACTGATCAGCTGGCGGAAGTCACCGGCCTCGCTGTAGCGCTTGGAGTCCTTGTTCTGGATGTCGGCCAGCGGAATGTCCTTGGCCATTACAGCCGGAGGGAGCGCCTTGGTCAGCTGCTCGCCCATGCTGAACGGGTAACCAAGCACACGCGAGGAGTCTTTCAGCGCCTGTTTGGTCTTGATGGTGCCGTAGGTGACGATCATGGCCACGCGCTCGTCGCCGTATTTGCGGGTCACGTAGTCGATCACCTCGGACCTGCGCCGGTCATCGAAGTCGACGTCGAAGTCGGGCATGGAGACGCGGTCCGGGTTGAGGAACCGCTCGAAGATCAGTCCGTGGTGCAGCGGATCAAGGTCCGTAATGCGCATGGCATAGGCCACCATGGAGCCCGCACCGGAGCCGCGTCCGGGTCCGACGCGGATGCCGTTGTTCTTCGCCCAGTTGATGAAGTCGGCCACCACGAGGAAGTACCCGGGGAATCCCATCGAGGTGATGACTTCGAGCTCGTAGTCGGCCTGGGTGCGGACTTTGTCCGGGACACCGCCCGGGTAACGGTACTCCAGCCCCGCGGCCACTTCCTTGACCAGCCAGGAGGTTTCGTCCTCGCCCGGCGGGCAAGGGAAGCGCGGCATGTAGTTGGCCCCGGTGTTGAAGGAAACTTCGCAGCGCTCGGCGATCAGCAGTGTGTTGTCGCAGGCGTCCGGGTGGTCCCGGAACAGCTCCCGCATCTCCTGCGGCGACTTGAGGTAGTAGCCGCTGCCGGAGAACGCGAAACGGGAGCCGCCGTTGTCGTAAGTGGGTTCCAGCAGGGTGGAACCCGACTGGATGGCCAGCAGGGCCTCGTGCGCCTTCGCATCGTGCTCGTGCGTGTAGTGCAGGTCATTGGTTGCCACCAGGGGCAGCTTGAGTTCCTTGGCGAGCCGCAGCAGGTCCCCCGTGACCCGCCGCTCGATGTCCAGGCCGTGATCCATGAGTTCACAGAAGTAGTTCTCCGCACCGAAAATGTCGCGGAACTCCGATGCTGCTTC